>SCPB01000058.1 GCA_005502445.1 Microbacteriaceae bacterium X2B | reverse complement strand
CTCGCAGCGCGTGCCCGTCGTCGTCGAGTTCTACGCAGCGGGCATCGAGCCGGTTCTCGAGCCGGTCATCGCCGCGTACGGCGGTCGCTTCGCACTCGTGACGGTCGACGGGAACCGCTCCCCGCAGCTCGCCCAGGCCTTCCAGGTGCAGCAGGTTCCCGCCGTCGCCGCGGTCATCGGCGGCCGGCCCCTGCAGCTCTTCGTCGGCATGCCCGCCGAGACCGAGGTGCGGCAGGTGCTCGACCAGGTGCTCGAGCTCGCGGCGCAGCAGGGGATCACCGGAGCGCTCGAGGTGGGCGACGGCGCGCCGGAACCGGCCGACGAACCTCTGCCGCCTCTGCATCAGGAGGCCTACGATGCGATCGCCCGCGGCGACTACGCGAGCGCGGCATCCGCCTATCGGGCCGCGATCGCGCAGAGCCCGCGCGACCAGGACGCCATCGCGGGCCTCGCGCAGGTGAGCCTGCTGCAGCGCCTCGAGGGCGCGGTGGCCGCCGAGGTGCGCGCGAGGGCAGCCGCGAGACCCGATGACGCGGATGCTCAGCTCGCGGTCGCCGACCTCGACCTCAGCGGGGGGCACACCGACGACGCGTTCGGTCGCCTGCTCGACCTCTTCCCGCGGCTCGACGCCGAGGGCCGGACGGCCGTGCGCACCCGCTTGCTCGACTACTTCGAGATCGTCGGCACCGACGACCCGCGCACGATCGCGGCTCGTCGTCGCCTCACCGCGCTCCTCTACTGAACGATCGCGCGCCGGCGCCGTCTACTCGGGGACGAGCCAGAGGCCTGCGAGCGGCGGCAGCGTGAGCTCGGCGGAAGCCGGCCGGCCGCCCCACGGCGTGTCGTCGCCGTGCACGACGCCGAAGTTGCCGACGCCCGAGCCGCCGTAGTCGTGCGCGTCGGTGTTGAGCACTTCGCGCCACACCCCGGCGTGGGGAAGCGGCAGCCGATACGGGCCGACGGGGTTGCCGCTGAAGTTGAACACGCCGAGGAGCGGTCGGCCCGAGCGGTCGCGCCGTTCGAAGGCGATGACGTTGTTGCCCGCGTCGCCGCCCTCGAGCCACGAGAAGCCCTCGGGCGAGTTGTCGAGCTCCCACAGCGCCGGTGTCTCGCGGTACACGGCGTTGAGGCGCGCGACGAGCGTGTGCAGGCCGCGGTGCACGGGCTGGTCGAGGATCCACCAGTCGAGCCCGCGCTCCTCGCTCCACTCGCTCGGCTGCCCGAACTCCTGGCCCATGAACAGCAGCTGCTTGCCGGGGTGCGCCCACATGAACGACAGGTAGGCGCGCACGTTGGCGAGCTTCTGCCACTGGTCGCCCGGCATCTTGTGCAGCAGCGACCCCTTGCCGTGCACGACCTCGTCGTGGCTGATCGGCAGCATGAAGTTCTCGCTGAAGGCGTACAGGAAGCTGAAGGTGATCTCGTTGTGGTGGTGCGAGCGCCACATCGGGTTGCGCTGGAAGTACGAGAGCGTGTCGTGCATCCAGCCCATGTTCCACTTCATGCCGAAGCCGAGGCCGCCCTCGCTCGTGGGGCGGGTGACGCCGGGGAACGAGGTCGACTCCTCTGCGATCATGACGATCCCGGGAACGCGCTTGTAGGTCGTCGCCGTCGCCTCCTGCAGGAAGCTGATCGCCTCGAGGTTCTCGCGCCCGTCGTGCTGGTTCGGCAGCCACTGGCCTTCGGATCGCGAGTAGTCGAGGTAGAGCATGCTCGCGACGGCGTCGACGCGGAGGCCGTCGATGTGGAACTCCTCGAGCCAGTACAGCGCGTTGGCCACGAGGAAGTTGCGCACCTGACTGCGGCCGAGGTCGAAGATGTAGGTGCCCCAGTCGGGGTGCTCGCCGCGCCGCGGGTCGGGGTGCTCGTAGAGCGCCTGCCCGTCGAAGCGGCCGAGCGCCCATTCGTCTTTCGGGAAGTGCGCGGGCACCCAGTCCATGATGACGCCGATGCCGGCCTGGTGCAGGCGGTCGATGAGGTAGCGGAGGTCATCCGGGTGCCCGAATCGGGAGGTCGGGGCGAAGTAGCCGGTGACCTGGTAGCCCCATGACGGGCCGTATGGGTGCTCGGCGAGCGGCATGAACTCGATGTGAGTGAAGCCGAGCCCGGTCACGTACTCGATGAGGGGGTCGGCGAGGTCGCGGTAACCGAGCCCCGGGCGCCACGAGCCGAGGTGCATCTCGTAGACGCTCATGGCGCCGTCGTGCGGGTTCGTCACGGCGCGGCGGGACATCCAGTCGCCGTCGTTCCACGCGTAGTGCGAGTCGCCGACGACCGACGCCGTCGCAGGCGGGTGCTCGGTGTAGCGGGCCATCGGATCGGCGCGGGTGACCCAGGCGCCGCCGGAGGTCAGCAGCTCGAACTTGTAGGTCGAGCCGGCACCGAGGCCGGGGATGAAGAGCTCCCACACGCCGTTGTCGTCGAGTCGGCGCATGGAGTGCAGGACGCCGTTCCAGTCGTTGAAGTCGCCGACGACGCGCACGGCCTGCGCGTGCGGCGCCCAGACCGAGAACGCCGTTCCGTCGACGCTCTCGTGCGGGCGGTGGTGGGCGCCGAGGACCTCCCACAGCTGTTCGTGCCGCCCCTCGGCCCAGAGGTAGAGGTCGACCTCACCCACGCTCGGCACGAAGCGGTACGGGTCGTCGGCATGCCAGTCGGGGCCGCCCTCATAGCTCGTGTGCACCGTGTAGGCCTGCCCCCCGCCCGGCAGCAGGCCGTGCCACAGGCCATCGGCGTCGTGCTCGAGCGGCACGCGCGAGCCGTCGGCGCGCACGACCGCGACGCTCGAGGCGAGCGGCCGGACGACGCGGACGACCCAGCCGCCCTCGTGGGCGTGCTGGCCGAGAGCGTCGTGGGGGCGGGGGTGCCGGCCTTCGACGAGCGCGCGGCGGTGGTCGGGATGCAGGGCCGGCGGTCTCGAGGACGCGCCGGGCGCCGGGGCGGCGGCCACGGCATCCCCCGCCATCGTCGACGTGCCCGTCGGCTTCTTCGCCGGCTTCTTCTCGGTCGCCATCAGCTGCCCTTCGGGTATTCGATGCGGAGGATGTGCACGGGCTCGGTGAAGGCGTCGAGGCGCACGTAGTTGTCGGCGCCCCAGCGGTAGCGGGCGCCGGTGATGAGGTCTTTCACCTCGAACATCGACCCGGGCTCGAGGCCGAGCGCGGCGAGGTCGAGGTGCACGGTCGTCTCGCGCACCGAGTGCGGGTCGACGTTGGCGACGACGATGATGCCGTCGGCGCGGCCCGAGCGCACGAAACGACCCGGCAGCACCTTCGAGTAGACGAGCACGGCGTCGTCGTCGCTGTAGTGCACGTGAAGGTTGCGCAGCTGCCGCAGGGCGGGGTGCTGGGCGCGGATCGTGTTGAGCCGCGTCAGGTAGGGCGCGATGGTCTTGCCCGACTTCGCCGCGCCCGCCCAGTCGCGCGCCTTGTACTCGTACTTCTCGTTGTCGATGTTCTCTTCGCTGCCGGGCCGCGCGACGTTCTCGATGAGCTCGTAGCCGGCGTAGACGCCCCAGGTCGGGCTCGCCGTCGCCGCGATCGCGGCGCGGATGCGGTAGGCGGGCACCCCGCCGAACTGCAGGTACTCGGTGAGGATGTCGGGGGTGTTGACGAAGAGGTTGGGGCGCAGGAACGCGCTGGTCTCCCGGCTCAGCTCGGTGAGGTAGCTCTCGAGCTCCTTCTTGGTGTTGCGCCAGGTGAAGTACGTGTACGACTGCTGGAAGCCGACCGCCGCGAGCGACTGCATCATCGGCGGGCGCGTGAAGGCCTCGGCGAGGAAGACGATGTCGGGTCGCTCGGTGTTGACCTCGTGCAGCAGCCACTCCCAGAACTGCAGCGGCTTGGTGTGCGGGTTGTCGACGCGGAAGATCGTGACGCCGAGGTCGATCCAGTACCGCACGATCCGCAGGATCTCCTCCCGTAGCCCGACGGGATCGTTGTCGAAGTTCAGCGGGTAGATGTCCTGGTACTTCTTCGGCGGGTTCTCGGCGTAGGCGATCGTGCCGTCGGGCAGCGTCGTGAACCATTCCGGGTGCTCGGCGACCCAGGGGTGGTCGGGGGCGCACTGCAGGGCGAGGTCGAGGGCGACCTCGAGGCCGTTCTTCTTCGCGGCCGCCAGGAAGGCGGTGAAATCGTCGACGGTTCCGAGATCGGGGTGGATGGCGTCGTGCCCGCCTTCGGCGGCCCCGATCGCCCAGGGGCTGCCCGGGTCATTCGGCCCGGGGGTGAGCGTGTTGTTCGGCCCCTTGCGGTTGACCCGCCCGATGGGGTGGATGGGCGGCAGGTAGAGCACGTCGAAGCCCATCTGGGCCACGGCGGGCAGACGGCGCGTGGCGGTCCGGAACGTGCCGCTCGTCCACGAGCCGTCCTTCTTCTGCTTGGCGCCCTCGCTGCGGGGGAAGAACTCGTACCAGCTGCCGACGGCGGCGCGCGAGCGCTCGACCCGGAGCGACTGCGCCTCGCTCGTGGTCTCCAGGCTCATGAGCCGGTGGGCGCCGAGCGCAGCGACGAGCCGGGCGTCGCTCGCGACCGCGAGCCGCTGCGCCGGCGACAGGGCGTCGTTCTGGATCGCGGTGCGGGCATCCGCGAAGACCGCCGACTCCGGCGAACCCGCGGCGAGCCTCGTCGCCCGCTCGAGCAACTGGGCGCCCGCGAGGAGCATGACGTCGACGTCGACGCCCGCGCCGATCTTGACGGTCGCGTTGCGGTGCCAGCTCGCCCAGTCGTCGGTGTAGGCCCGCACGTGCCAGCTCCAGAAGCCGTCCTGGTCGACGAGCGCCTCGACCTCCCATCGGTCGGTGCCTTTCACCCTCATCGTCAGGGGGTGCTCGTGGCGCGCGCCGTCGGGCGCCTGCAGAACGAGGTCGGCGCCCAGCACGTCGTGGCCCTCGCGGAAGATCGTCGCCGCGAAGGGCACGACCTCGCCGACGAAGGCTTTGCTCGGCCAGCGGTCCTCCGGCTGCTGCGGGGACAGATGGCGGATCGGGATCCGGCCGATGCGGGGGGTGTACGGGGAGTGATCGTTCGCTGCCACACCCTGACGCTACCCCCGCGCCGCCCTCGACCGCCGATGGATGTCCAGGAGTCGTTCAGCGCGTCGGGAGCGCCATCGACGCGGAGGCGAGCCGATGCTCGGCCGTGTCGGCTAAAGGGGGGACAAATTGTACCCCGGCAGGGGTACGCGAATCCGCTTCACCTCCATTGCCACGCGGACGTCGACCCGTATCCTCGACATACAGGAGCAGCCACCGGCGGGAGACCCGAACCCTCCGGCGGTTGCGACCGAAACCGACGCGACCCGAACGCGACGGACGACATGCAGGACCGAGAACCGCATCGCGATGCGGGGCCCGGTCCTGTTCGTCGTTTCGGGACTGGGATCGCGCGGCACTGGGCTGCCGCGATCGTTATGGAACCGGTTGCAAGGCGAGGCTTCCCCCAGTTGCGGGCTCGCGCATCCTCTCGCTTAGGCTGTCCCTCCGTGGGCGTTGTCCTCGCCGCCCGCAGTCGAGGAGTGATGTCGTGAAGGCGATCCGCCGATTCACCGTTCGTACCGTTCTGCCCGAGTCGATCGCCGCCGTCGGCGACCTCGCCGCGAACCTCCGCTGGTCGTGGCACGAGCCCACGCGCCGCCTGTTCCAGCGCATCGACCCGGAGCGCTGGGACGCTCTCGGGCATGATCCGATCGCCCTTCTCGGCGGCGTCGACCCGGCCCGCCTCGACGAGCTCTCCCGCGACGACGCCTTCGTCGCCGATGCCGCGGCGCTGCGCGACGACCTGCGCCGCTACCTCGACGAGCCGCGCTGGTACCAGTCGCTTCCCGGCGCGCCGGCGCGCATCGCCTACTTCTCGCCCGAGTTCGGCATCGCCTCGGCGATCCCGCAGTACTCGGGCGGTCTCGGGATCCTCGCCGGCGACCACCTGAAGAGCGCCTCCGACCTCGGACTGCCGCTCATCGGGGTGGGCCTGTTCTACCGAGCCGGATACTTCCGGCAGGCGATCGACCGCGACGGCTGGCAGAAGGAGAGCTACCCGGTTCTCGACCCGGACGGCCTGCCGATGCAGCTGCTGCGCGACGCAGACGGAGCCGCGGTGCTCGTCACGCTCGCCCTCCCGGGCGGCGAGGCGATGCACGCGCGCGTCTGGCAGATGAGGGTCGGCCGCGTCGTGCTGCTCCTCCTCGACACCGACATCCATGAGAACGGCGAGGCCCTCCGTGGCGTGACCGACCGGCTCTACGGCGGCGGAGGAGAGCACCGGCTGCTGCAGGAACTGCTGCTCGGAATCGGCGGGGTGCGGGCGATCAAGCGGTACGTCGAGGTGAGCGGCACCCCCGCTCCCGAGGTGTTCCACACCAATGAGGGCCACGCCGGATTCCTCGGCCTCGAGCGGATCGGCGACCTCATCGGGCAGGGCCTGAACTTCGACGAGGCGCTCCAGGTCGTGCGCGCCGGCACGCTCTTCACGACGCACACGCCCGTTCCCGCGGGCATCGACCGCTTCGAGCTCGGCATGATCGAGCGATACTTCTCGACCGATCTGCTGCCCGGGGTCGAGGTCGACGACGTCGCCTCCCTCGGCGCCGAGGACTACGACGGCGGCGACCCGGCCGTGTTCAACATGGCCGTCATGGGCCTGCGCCTCGCGCAGCGGGCCAACGGCGTCTCGCAGCTGCACGGCGAGGTCTCGCGGGGCATGTTCGGGGCCCTCTGGTCGGGCTTCGACACGGCCGACGTGCCGATCACCTCGGTCACGAACGGCGTGCACGCTCCGACCTGGACCGACCCGCTCATGGTCGGGCTCGTCAAGGAGCGTCTGGGTCACTACGAGACCTCGGCCGCCGACTGGAACGCCCCCGCGATCACCGATGGAGACCTGTGGTCGACGCGGCGCGCCATGCGCGATCAACTCGTGCGCGACGCTCGCGCCCGTGTGAAGGCGGCGTGGGCCGAGGAGAACCCGGGCGTGCTCGTGCCCGAGTGGATGGACGGCCTGCTCGATCCCGACGTGCTGACGATCGGCTTCGCGCGCCGCGTGCCGACCTACAAGCGCCTGACGCTCATGCTGCACGACGAGGCGAGACTGCGTGCCCTCCTGACCGACCCCGATCGCCCGGTGCAGCTCGTGATCGCCGGCAAGTCGCACCCCGCCGACGACGCGGGCAAAGCGCTGATCCAGCGGCTCGTGCAGTTCGCGAGCGCGCCCGAGCTGCGGCAGCGCATCGTGTTCCTGCCGAACTACGACATCGCCATGGCGCGCCTGCTGTACCCGGGCACCGACATCTGGCTCAACAACCCGCTGCGCCCGCTCGAGGCCTGCGGAACCTCGGGCATGAAGGCGGCGCTCAACGGCTCCCTCAATCTGTCGATCCTCGATGGCTGGTGGAACGAGTACTACGACGGCGAGAACGGCTGGGCGATCCCGACCGCCGATGCCGCGGGCGACGAGGCCGAGCGCGACAAGCTCGAGGCGAACGCCATGTACGACCTCATCGAGCACCAGATCGCGCCGCGCTTCTACGACCGCGACGAGCAGGGAATCCCGCGTCGATGGGTGCAGAGCATCCGCCACACCCTGTCGACCCTGTCTCCCGAGCTCTCGGCCGATCGCATGGTGCGCGAGTACGTCGAGCGCCTCTACGTGCCAGCCGCCCACGCCGAGCGCGTCATCACGCAGCAGGAGGCGTACCCCGCCAAGCACCTCGCGGCGTGGAAGAAGCAGGTGCAGAAGGAGTGGCCGAACGTCGCCGTCGCGCACGTGGAGTCGGGCGGCGTCGAGTCGCCTCAGCTCGGCGACGAGCTCGAGGTCCGCGCCTACGTGCAGCTCGCCGGCCTCAGCCCCGACGACGTGCTCGTGGAGGTCGTGTTCGGTCGCGCCCGCAACGGCGACGATCTCATGGACGTCGTGCGCCAGCGCCTCGATCTGGTCTCGCACGACCTCGGCCAGCCGGCGACCTTCTCCGGCCGCGTGCGCCTCGCGCGGTCGGGCTCGTTCGGCTACACCGTGCGCGTGACGCCGCGGCACGAGCTGCTCGCCTCGCCCGCCGAGCTCGGGCTCGTCGCGGTCGCGCACTAGTCGCGCGGATGCGGGCATGACGACGATGCGGGATGCGGCTGCCGCCGCCCCCCGCGTCGCCCTCGTCATCCCCGTGCGCGGCGCCGATCGCGGCAAGAGCCGCCTCGATGTCGAGCAGGCGCGCCGCTCCGCGCTCGCGGCGGCCTTCGCTCTCGACACGGTGGCGGCAGCGCGCGCCGCCGCCCGGGTCGGCGAGCTCGTCGTGGTCGGCTCGCTCGTCGAGCCGGTCGTGGGGGTTCGCGTTGTCGACGATCCCGGCGCGGGGCTGATCGCGGCCATCGCGGCAGGGCTCGCCGCGCTCGGCTCGGGCGAGAGGCCCGGCAACGAGCCGACGGCGGTGCTGCTCGGCGACCTGCCGGCGCTGCGCCCGGTCGAGCTCGACGCGGCTCTCGCCGCGGCCGCCGCGCACGATCGGGCCTTCGTGCCCGACGCCGAGGGCTCGGGCACGTCGCTCATCGTCGCTCGGGCCGGAGTTCCGCACGCTCCCGCCTTCGGCCCCGATTCGGCCGAGCGACACCGCGCGGCCGGGTACGTCGAGCTCTCGCTGCCGGCGGGGTCGGGTCTGCGGCGCGACGTCGACACGATCGAGCAGCTGCGGGCCGCGGCATCCCTCGTTCTGGGCCCGCGCACGCGCGCCCTCCTCGCCGACTGAGCGCCCTCGCGCTCGACTACGCCCCCGCGCGCACCTCGGCGATCGACAGCGACAGCCGCCGACCCGTCGCGGCGTACCCGGTCTCGCGGTGGGCCTGCGCCGTGGCGAGGCGCTCCTCGCTCGGGGTGCCGTAGGTCGTCGTGCGCTGCCGCGCGGGTCGACCGATCCCCGCCGCGAGCTCCTCGAGCTCGGCGACGGTCTTCTCCGAGCCGTTGTCGGCGCCGGCCATGCGGCTGATCGTCTCCTCCATGAGGGTGCCCCCGACGTCGTCCGCGCCGCCCTGCAGCATGAGCTGCGTGCCGGCGGTGCCGAGCTTGACCCACGAGGTCTGGATGCGGTCGATGCGCCCGTGCAGCATGAGGCGCGCTACGGCGTGGACGGCGCGGTTCTCCTGCGCGGTCGGGCCGGGGCGCGCGACGCCCGCGAGGTAGACGGGCGAGCTCGCGTGCACGAAGGGCAGCAGCACGAACTCGGTGAACCCTCCGGTGTCGTCCTGCAGCGCCGCCAGCGTGCGCAGGTGGCCGACCCAGTGGGTGGGATTGTCGACGTGCCCGTACATCATCGTGCTCGACGAGCGGATGCCCAGCCGGTGCGCGGTCGACACGATCTCGACCCAGGCGGAAGCGGGCAGCTTGCCCTTCGTGAGCACCCAGCGCACCTCGTCGTCGAGGATCTCGGCGGCCGTACCGGGGATCGTGTCGAGCCCGGCCTCCTTCGCGGCCGTCAGGAACTCGGCGAACGACAGCCCCGTGCGGGTCGCGCCGTTGACGATCTCCATGGGGCTGAAGGCGTGCAGGTGGATCCCCGGCTGCCGGCGCTTCACCTCGCGCGCAAGGTCGACGTACGCCGTGCCGGGCAGGTCGGGGTGGATCCCGCCCTGCATGCAGATCTCGGTCGCGCCGAGCGCCCAGGCCTCGTCGACGCGGTCGCCGACCTGCGTCATCGACAGCGTGTAGGCATCCGCATCGGTGCGCCGCTGCGCGAAGGCGCAGAAGCGGCAGCCGGTGTAGCAGACGTTCGTGAAGTTGATGTTGCGGTTGACGACGTAGCCGATGGGGTCGCCGACGGTGTCGCGCCGCACGTCGTCGGCGAGCGAGGCGAGCGCGTCGAGGTCGTCGCCCTCGGCCTCGAGCAGGGTCAGGTACTCGGCGTCGGTGAGGCCCGCCGGGTCGGCCTCGGCACGCCGCAGCGCTGCGCGCACGCCCGCCGACAGTGCGGGGGATGCCGTGCGCGCCCTGGTCGTGTCGCCGACGGCCTCGCGCAGCTCGTCCCAGTCGCCGTACACGGCGTCGACGTCGCCGCGAGCCGCTGTGCGGCGCCCCTCCGTGTCGATCGCCGTGTGCAGGTCGACCCGGCCGCTGCCGGCCCAGTCGGGGTCGGGCTCCTGCCACGGCAGACCGACGGGCGAGACCCTCTCGTCGGCGAGCCCGTCCGGGCCGGCGAGCGCGCGCACGTGCGGCAGCACGCGCGGGTCGAGCCAGGGCTCCTCGGCGCGGACGTAGTGCGGGTGCGCGGTGAGTCGTTCGCGCAGGGTGAAGCCGCCGTCCGCGGTCAGCCGCGCGAGCTCCTCGATCTGCGGCCACGGACGCTCGGGGTTGACGTGGTCGGGCGTGAGCGGGCTCACGCCGCCCCAGTCGTCGATGCCGGCGCGGATCAGCAGGCCGAGCTCCTCGGCGTCGGTGAGGTTCGGCGGCGCCTGCAGACGCGCGCCGGGCCCGAGCACGAGCCGCGAGACGGCGACGGCCGCGATGTACTCCTGCAGCTCGAGGTCGAAGGCTTCGCGCATGGCGGTGCGGGGCTTCGCGCGGAAGTTCTGGAGAATCACCTCCTGGATCGCCCCGTAGCGGCGCGAGGTCGCCCGCAGCGCGAAGAAGCCGTCGACGCGCTCGGCGTAGGTCTCGCCGATTCCGAGCAGGAGGCCGGAGGTGAAGGGCACGGCGCTGCGGCCGGCGTCTTCGAGGACGCGCAGCCGGACATCCGGGTCCTTGTCCGGACTGCCGAAGTGCGCGAGGCCGCGCGTCTCGTAGAGGCGCCGCGAGGTCGTCTCGAGCATCATGCCCATGCTCGGGGCGACGGGCTTGAGACGCTGCATCTCCTCCCACGTCATGACGCCGGGGTTGAGGTGCGGCAGCAGCCCGGTCTCCTCCAGCACGCGGATCGCCATCGCCCGCAGGTAGTCGATCGTCGAGTCGTAGCCGTGCGCGTCGAGCCACTCACGGGCGGCGGGCCAGCGGTCCTCGGGCCGGTCGCCGAGCGTGAAGAGCGCCTCCTTGCAGCCGAGCGCGGCGCCCTGGCGGGCGATGTCGAGCACCTCGTCGGGGGAGAGGTAGGGCGCCTTGCCCTGCGCGGCGAGCTGGTTCGGAGTCTGCACGAACACGCAGTAGTGGCACCGGTCGCGGCACAGGTGCGTCAGCGGGATGAACACCTTGCGGGAGTACGTGATGACGCCGGGGCGGCCCGCGCGCTCGAGCCCGGCGTCGCGCACGCGGCCCGCGACGGCGAGCAGCCTGTCGAGGTCGCCGTGCCGGCAGTGCAGCAGCGTCTCGGCCTCGGTCTTATCGAGCGCCACCCCCGATTCGGCGCGCTTGAGTGCGCGCGAGAGGGCGGATGCGGTGGGCACGAACGAGAAGTCGGTCACGAGACCTCCGTGGTCGGTTCGCGGGTCGCAGCGGCGGTGCGGCGTATGCGCGAGCGGATCGGGAGCGGGCACGCGAGCCCGCGGGGGAGGAGCGGACGAGTGCCGCCCCGGTCTCGCGTTCGAAGTCGAGCGCGCTGCGTGAGTGCGGCCAGCCTAGACCCGGAGCGTTTCGGAGTCGTCAACGCTCTCCGCGCATGCGAGCACCTGCTCCGCCCTGCTCTGCGCTGCTCCGCCTCGCCTCGCTCTGCCTCGCCTCGCTCTGCCTCGCCTCGCTCTGCCTTGCCTCGCTCCGCCTTGCCTCGCTCCGCCTCTCGTCCCATTCCCAACGCCGGTAGTGCAACGAAGTCCGCCCGTCGCCCCTTCAACAGTCTCGGAACTTCGTGAATCTCGATCACCAAGATCCGAGACTGTTGAAGGGGCGACGAGGAGGATTCGAGAGGTTCGCGCGAGACTGGCGGGCGTGGCGAGGAGGGCGCGCCCAGATCAGGGGTAGCGGGGGAGGCTGCCAGGAGCGTCGGGCGCGGCGGAGGCG
>SCPB01000104.1 GCA_005502445.1 Microbacteriaceae bacterium X2B | reverse complement strand
GGGGCCACGAGTCAATTACTCACTGCGTGTCGGGTTGAGGGTGTAGTTCCATTCGCCGTGCCAGTCGTGGCGTGCGAGGCTGCCGGTGGATTCGAGTTCGCGCATCTGCTTGTCGGGGATCTTGATCCCGGCTGGGTACTCGTTGGTGTCGAGGACGGCTTCGACGGGGGTGCCGGAGGCGGTCGTGGTGGCGCCGATGGTGTTCACGATGACCTCGCGGCTGGTCAGGGGGCGGGCTCGCCAGTTGATCGAGATCCGGGAGAAGAGCCGGTGCTCGATCTTGTTCCACTTGCTGGTGCCCGGCGGGAGATGACAGACAGTGATGGCCAGGCCCGTCTCGGCAGCGAGCCGGGCGAGTTCAACCTTCCACAGCCTCGTGCGATAGCCGTTCGAGCCGCCCCCGTCCGCGGTGATCAACAGCCGCTTCGCCCCGGGGTAGCTGTAACGGCCGGTGTTCTCCCACCAGGAGCGGATCGTGTTCACCGCGAACGCGGACGTGTCGTGATCGACGCCGACGGACACCCACCCGGTGTCGGCGGTCACGTCGTAGACCCCGTACGGGTTGACCTTCCCGAGCGTCGGGTCTTTGAAGTCGTGCACGCTCACCGCCGCCGGCGCGCCTTTCGGGTGCCACTCGCGTCCGTTGTTCTTGAACTCACCGACGAGTTCCTTCTTCTTCGTGTCCACGCTGATCACCGGGTCCCCGGCAGCGGTATGGTCCATGGCCTGGGTGTTGAGGTAGGAGAACTGGCCGTCCCGGTCGGGGTGCTGGCGGCCCTCGATCGTCTTCGCGTTAGCCTGCAGGCTGAATCCTTGCTCACGGAGGAGCCTCGCCACCGTCCACGTCGATGCGCTATGACCCAGCCGAGCCAGCTCCGCGGCCAGATGCTTGAGCGACAGCGTCGTCCACGACAACGCCGACTCCGGGTCCCCGCGCCGGGTCGGCTCCACCAGCGACAGCAGCGCGTCCACGATCCCCGGGTCGGCCTCAGTCACCCGCTTGCGTCCCGCACCGGGCCGGCGCACCCGGTCCGTGGGCTCCTCGCCTCGCTCGAGTTCCGCCACGCCCTGCTGCACCCGGGACCTCGACGCCCCCGACGCCCGCGCGACCGCCGCGATCCCACCATGACCCAGCGAACGCGCCTCGGCCGCAAGGGTCAAACGCTGCGCACGCTCATCCAGATGTGGCAGCAACGCCTCGAACTTCGCCCGCAACGTCTCCACGATCTCCGGTGCGATGGCCATACACCATCATCTCACGCCAACCTCTACCAGACGTATTTATTTCCTCGCGTATCCTA
>SCPB01000057.1 GCA_005502445.1 Microbacteriaceae bacterium X2B | reverse complement strand
CTGCCGGGGCAGGAGCCTTCGCCGCGGGCGCAGCAGCGGGCTTCGCCGCCGACGTCGGTGCGGTCACGCCGTCGGCCTGGAGGGCCTGGCGCAGCTTGCGCGCGACGGGCGGCTCGATCGTGGACGATGGGCCTTTGACGAATTCGCCGAGCTCTTTGAGCTTCTCGAGGGCGACCTTGCTTTCGATGCCGAGCTCGCTCGCGATCTCGTGCACGCGTGGTTTTCCAGCCACAATTCTCCTGTCTGGGGTCCGCACCCAGGCAGGGGCGGACCGTTAGGGGTTGACGGGTCTCATTTCGAGCCGCTCATTAGTTGTCCAAGAGCCGATCAGCCTGTTCTCTCGTGGATCCCTCGGATCCGATGTGCGTCAGAACCGGCCCCGCGTCGAGCGGACCGGCGACTCGCAGCGCGCGAGCCCAGGCCCGCCGCACGGTCGCGGCTTCGACGCAGTCGTGGCTGCGGTGCACCCACGCGCCGCGCCCCGTCAAGCGGCACGCGGCATCCGGCTCGACCGTCTCGCCGCGCGCCACCACCCTCAGGAGCGAGGAGCGGGGGGCGCGCCAGCGGCAGCCGATGCACGTTCTGACGGCTTCCATACTACCCCCAACTCCTTCGCGCACCGGGAGCGCCCCCTACTCCTCCATCACGGAGTCGGGCTGGATGTCGATGCGAGCGCCCGTGAGCTTCGCGGCGAGGCGCGCGTTCTGGCCCTCCTTGCCGATCGCGAGCGAGAGCTGGTAGTCGGGCACGAGGGCGCGCACGGCCTTCGTCGCGGGGTCGATGACGAAGGCGTCGGTGACCTTCGCGGGCGAGAGGGCGTTCTTCACGAAGGTCGCGAGGTCGTCGGAATGGTCGACGATGTCGATCTTCTCGGCACCGAGCTCGGCCGTCACGGCTCGCACGCGCTGGCCGAGCTCGCCGATGCACGCCCCCTTGGCGTTGACACCCGGCTCGGTCGCGCGCACCGCGATCTTGGTGCGGTGCCCGGCCTCGCGCGCGAGCGCGGTGATCTCGACGACGCCGCTCGCGATCTCGGGCACCTCGAGAGCGAACAGGCGGCGCACGAGCGAGGGATGCGTGCGGCTCACCGTGATCGAGGGACCCTTGAGCCCGCGCGAGACGCTCGTGACATAGACGCGGATGCGCTGACCGTGCGGATACTCCTCGCCCGGCACCTGCTCCTCGGGCGGCAGGATCGCCTCGACCGCTCCGAGGTCGATGTGCACCATGCGCGGATTCGGGCCCTGCTGGATGAC
Organism: Microbacteriaceae bacterium X2B; assembly: GCA_005502445.1. GTDB lineage: Bacteria > Actinomycetota > Actinomycetes > Actinomycetales > Microbacteriaceae > Microcella. Next base: position 10,918 of record SCPB01000057.1, on the reverse strand, counting down.
GCCGGCGATGATGTCGCCCTCGCGTCCCTTGAACTCGCCGAGCACCTTGTCGTCGCCGATGTCGCGCAGCCGCTGGTTGATGACCTGCTTCGCGGCGAAGGCTGCGATGCGCCCGAAGTCGTCGGGGCTGTCGGGCGCCTCCCCGATCAGAGCGCCCTCCTCGTCGAACTCGGGGGCGTAGACGGTCACGTGCCCGGTCTTGCGGTCGAGCTCGACGCGGGGCTGGGGCCGGTCGGAGCCTCGGTGGTCGGGCTGATCGGTGTGCTTGAGGTACGCGGTGAGGATCGCCTGCTCGATGATCTGCACGAGCTCATCGAACGGGATCTCCCGCTCGCGCTCCATCATCCTCAGGACTGCCAGGTCGATGTCCACGTGGGGTACCTCCGCTATTCGATTGGACGACTCCCCACGCTGTGGCGACGGGCGCGGGGTCGAGACTCCACGGTACCCGACTCCGCGCCCACGATGCGGCTCAGCTGCGCCAGACCTGCACGACCGAGGGTCGTAGCGCCGCGGCCGCGCCCCGTTCGGTCGAGCCGTAGTCGGGGAAGTACGAGTTCGGCGCCGCGAACGTGCTGTCCTCTCTCTCGGGTGCTGAACGGCGACGAGCTCCATGCCGTCCTCGACGCGGATCATCGGCCCGCACGCCTCAGCATCGCCCGGGACCGAGAGGAACTGCTGGACCCGGCCACGCTCGAGGCCCTCGAGGGGCACCGTGAACAGCCCGTCGTTCTTGCGCATCGACCTCGGGGCGCCGTCGAAGGGGAGGCGGCCGGAGCCGTCGACCTCCGCGGCGGGAGAATCGCCCACGAACCGGGCGACGAACAGGTCTCCCTCACTCAGCATGGAGGCGACGACGTGGCCGTCCTCGGCGACGTGCACGTTGGCGCCCTCGTGCGTGAATCGGCCATCGCCGTGTGCTTGACGGGCGTCGAGGTCGGGTCGGAAGGGTCGAGTTCGACGATGTAGCCGAAGCGGTTCGACTCGTTCTCGAAGCCGTCGGCGGTTCCGTCGAAGCGTGTGTCTCACGTCTCCCAGCCGGTGCTCGTCGCTCGCTGAGCGAAGCCGTAGCGTGCACGCGCTGGCGAGTCGGCAGGAGCGGACAAGGAGAAGTTGAAGTTCTCCTCTCCCGAGAGCACCGTGTGCCAGGGCGCGCCGACGGCGTCGCGCTCGACCTCGACGACGCTCATGCCCTGCGCGGCGAGGTCGAACACCGACGCCCCGGCGAGTACAGGGTCGCCCCAGCGGATGAACGCAGACGAGGTGTAGCCGGCCGGAACCACGAAGGAGTCCTCGCTCGCGTCGACGAGGGCGATGGGCTCGATTGGCAGGCCGCTCGAGCTCGGCGCGGCCACCGCGGTCCTCAGTATCCGCGTTCGGCTCTCATGGTCACGATGGAGTCCCCCCTCGGTCTCGTGACGGGAATGCTGCCACGGTCCTCGAGAGCGAGAGCGGGTCGGTGACGCCCCGGCGTCCGACGCCCCGGCTCGCAGGTGAACGCACGCCGAACCGACGACCGGAGCCCGCGGCATCCCCGTCGTTCTGGGGGAGCCGGGCCCTGCTCGCCTCAGTCGACAGCGCGGATCGCCGTGACCACCTGATGCAGCGGCAGCTCGCGACGATCGCCGGTGCGACGATCCCACAGTTCCACGACGCCTTCGGCCGCCCCGCGGCCGACGATGACGATGAGAGGCACGCCGATGAGCTCGGCGTCGCCGAACTTCACACCCGGCGAGACCTTCGGGCGGTCGTCGTGCAGCACGTCGAACCCGGCCTCGTCGAGCTCGCCGGCGAGCGATGCGGCGATCTCGTACACCATGGTGTCCTTGCCCGTCGCAACGACCTGAACGTCGAAGGGGGCCACCGCGCGCGGCCAGATGAGGCCCCGATCGTCGTGGTTCGCCTCCGCGATCGCGGCGAGGATGCGCGTGACCCCGATGCCGTACGAGCCCATCGTCACCGTGACGAGCTTGCCGTTCTCGTCGAGCACCTTCAGATCGAGGATGTCGGCGAAGTAGCGGCCCAGCTGGAATACGTGCCCGATCTCCATGCCGCGCGCGAGCTCGACCGGCCCCGAGCCGTCGGGTGCCGGGTCGCCCGCGCGCACCTCCGCGATATCGGCCGTCCCGTCTGCGGCGAAGTCGCGGCCGGCGACGAGGGAGAGAACGTGCTTCTCGGCGACATTGGCACCCGTCACCCAGGCGGTGCCGTCGACGACGCGAGGGTCGAGGAGGAACCGGATGCCCGTGCTCGACCCCGCGCCGAGCACCGGGCCGCTCTCGGACCACGGGCCGATGTAGCCCTTCACGAGGCCGGGGTGCTCCGCGAAGTCCGCCTCGGTCGCCGCCTCGACCTCCGCGGGCGCGAAGGCGACCCCGGCGCGCTTCATGTCGACCTCGCGATCGCCCGGGATGCCGACGACGACGAGCTCGCTCTCGCCGCTCGCGTGCGTGAGCCTCAGCACGACGTTCTTGAGAGTGTCAGCCGCCGACCACGGCCGGTCGGCGCGGGGGTGGCGCTCCTCGACGAGCGCGACGAGCGTCGCGATCGTCGGCGTCTCGGGTGAATCGAACACGAGCGGCTCACTGTGCCCGTCGATCGGCAGCGGCTCGGGGGCGAGCGTGCGGAACGCCTCGACGTTGGCGGCGTAACCCCCCGCCGAGCGTACGAAGGTGTCTTCGCCGATGGGCGCGGGGTGCAGGAACTCCTCGCTGCGCGCCCCGCCCATGAGGCCGTTGTCGGCCGCCACGATGACGTAATCCATTCCGAGGCGCTGGAAGATGCGCTCGTAGGCGTCGCGCTGCGCCTGGTACGAGGCGTCGAGGCCGGCATCGTCGACGTCGAACGAGTAGGCGTCCTTCATCGAGAACTCGCGGCCGCGGAGCAGACCGGCGCGCGGCCGCGCCTCGTCGCGGTACTTGTCCTGGATCTGATAGATCGACAGCGGGAGGTCTTTGTAGCTCGAGTAGAGGTCCTTCACGAGCAGGGTGAAAGCCTCCTCGTGCGTCGGTGCGAGCAGATAGTCGGCGTCCTTGCGGTCCTTCAACCGGAAGATTCCATTGCCATAGGCCTCCCACCGGCCCGTGCGCTCGTAGGGCTCGCGCGGCAGCAGCGCGGGGAAGAGCACCTCCTGCGCTCCGATCGCCGCCATCTCTTCGCGCACGATCGCCTCGATGCGCCGGCGGACCTTCAGCCCCAGCGGCAGCCAGGCGAACACGCCCGGTGCCTGCCGACGGATGTACCCGGCACGCAGGAGCAGCCGGTGGCTGGCCACCTCGGCCTCCGTCGGGTCGTCGCGGAGTGTGCGGAGGAAGAGCTGGGAGAGGCGGGTCGTCACCGGATCAGCCTAGTTCGTGCGCGATGACCCGCCGGGGCATCCGACACGGCACCCCCCGTTCGAGGGGATCGGCGTCTCGGGCGGCAGAATGGGAAACAGGCCTGCGAGCGACGGCAAGGGGGGCTTGGGTCGCTCGCAGGCCCTTCCCGCCTGCACACGAAATGCATGCCGCGGGAAACCTGCACGACGGAAGAGCCCCCCTGCGACCCTCTCGGGTCGAACGCCGCCCCCCGGCGATGTTCTCGGTTCGCATTCCCCCAGCCGATACGGCCACTGTAGTCGGCCGTCGAGAGCCCCGCGCAGTCCCCCAACGGGGGGACGACGACCGGCGTCCAGCAGCTCCCGTGTTCGACCCGTTCAGACGGTGACGACGTCCGGCGCGCCGACGGCACCCGCGGGCATCGAGGCGGCGAGGCGGTTCGCCTCGTCGATCAGGGTCTGCACGATCTCGCTCTCGGGCACGGTCTTGATGACCTCGCCCTTGACGAAGATCTGGCCCTTGCCGTTGCCGCTCGCGACGCCGAGGTCGGCCTCGCGCGCCTCGCCGGGGCCGTTCACGACGCATCCCATGACGGCGACGCGCAGCGGCACGGTCATCCCCTCGAGGCCCTTGGTGACGTCCTCGGCGAGCGTGTAGACGTCGACCTGGGCGCGGCCGCACGAGGGGCACGAGACGATCTCGAGCTTGCGCTCGCGCAGGTTGAGGCTCTCGAGGATCTTGAGCCCCACTTTGACCTCCTCGGCCGGCGGGGCCGAGAGCGAGACGCGGATCGTGTCGCCGATGCCCTCACCGAGCAGGATGCCGAAGGCCGTGGCGCTCTTGATGGTGCCCTGGAAGGCGGGGCCGGCCTCGGTGACCCCGAGGTGGAGCGGCCAGTCGCCGCGCTCGGCGAGCTGGCGGTAGGCCTTGACCATGACGATCGGGTCGTTGTGCTTGACCGAGATCTTGAAGTCGTGGAAGTCGTGCTCCTCGAACAGGCTCGCCTCCCACACGGCGCTCTCGACGAGCGCCTCGGCGGTCGGCTTGCCGTACTTCTGCAGAAGGCGCGGGTCGAGCGAACCGGCGTTGACGCCGATGCGGATGCTCACCCCCGCCTCCTTCGCGCGACGCGCGATCTCGCCGACCTGGTCGTCGAACTTGCGGATGTTTCCGGGATTCACGCGCACCGCGGCACACCCGGCGTCGATCGCCTGGTACACGTACTTGGGCTGGAAGTGGATGTCGGCGATGACCGGGATCTGGCTCTTCTTCGCGATGATGTGCAGCACATCGGCGTCGTCCTGGCTCGGAACCGCGACGCGCACGATGTCGCAGCCGGTGGCAGTGAGCTCGGCGATCTGCTGGAGGGTGCCGTTGATCTCGGTCGTCGGCGTCGTCGTCATCGACTGCACGCTCACGGGGGCGTCGCCGCCCACGAGGACCTTGCCGACCTTGATCTGACGGCTCTTCCGGCGAGGGGCGAGCACCTCGGGAACCTTGGGCATTCCGAGATTGACTGCAGGCACGGCGACTCGACTTTCGGGCGATACACGGGCGCTCGCGCACCCGTCACGGTCGCGTTCAGACTAGAGCACCGCACTGAGCGCCGCGCTGAGCAAGAGGTCGGGCTCCGTCGCGGCGCGCACCGCCTCGACACCGACCCCCGGGGCGAGCTCCACGATCACCAGTCCGTCGACCGTGACATCGATGACGGCGAGGTCGGTGATGATGCGGTCGACGACGCCGCGGCCGGTGAGCGGCAACGAGCACTCGCGCACGATCTTCGGCGAGCCGTCTTTCGCCACGTGCTCCATGAGCACGATCACGCGGCGAGCGCCGTGCACGAGATCCATCGCCCCGCCCGGGCCCTTCACCATCTTCCCGGGGATCATCCAGTTGGCGAGGTCGCCGGCTTCGGAGACCTGCATCGCCCCGAGCACCGCCGCATCGATCTTGCCGCTGCGGATCATGCCGAAGCTCAGCGCCGAGTCGAAGAACGATGCCCCGGGCTCGATGGTGACCGTCTCCTTGCCGGCGTTGATGAGATCGGGATCGACGGCATCCTCGCTCGGATACGGGCCGACGCCGAGGATGCCGTTCTCCGACTGCAGCACGACGCTCACTCCCGGCGGCATGACGTTGGGGATGAGCGTCGGCAGGCCGATGCCGAGGTTGACGTACGAGCCGTCGGTGAGCTCGCGCGCGGCGCGCGCGGCCATCTGCTCCCTCGTGAGCGGCATGTCACTCCCCCTTCGGCGCACGCACGGTGCGCCGCTCGATGCGCTTCTCGATCAGCTCGCCCACGAGCACGACCCGATCGACGAAGACGCCGGGCAGGTGCACGGCGTCGGGGTCGAGGTCGCCGGGCGCGACGAGCCGCTCGACCTGCGCGATGCAGATGGCGCCGGCCATCGCGGCGAGCGGCGAGAAGTTGCGCGCCGACCTCTCGAAGACCAGGTTGCCATGCGTGTCGGCGACGGCCGCGTGCACGAGCGAGAAGTCGGTCGTGATTGCCTCCTCGAGCACGAAATCGCGCTCCTGCCCGCGATAGGGCATCCGGCGCACCTCCTTCCGGCGCGACGCGATCGCGACCGAGCCGTCGGCGGCGTAGCGGCGCGGCAACCCGCCTTCGGCGACCGGCGTGCCGACGCCCGTCTGGGTGAAGAACCCGGCGACCCCCGAGCCGCCCGCGCGAAGCTTCTCGGCGAGCGTGCCCTGCGGGGTGAGCTCGACCTCGAGCTCGCCCGAGAGGAACTGCCGTTCGAACTCCTTGTTCTCGCCGACGTACGACGACGTCATCTTGCGGATCCGGCGCGCCGCGAGCAGCACCCCGAGCCCCCAGTCGTCGACGCCGCAGTTGTTGCTCACGACGCTGAGCTCATCGGCGCCCTGCTCGAGCAGCGCCTGGATGAGCACCATCGGGATGCCGCAGAGCCCGAACCCGCCCACGGCGACGCTCGCCCCGCTCGGAATGTCGGCGACGGCCTCGTGAGCCGAACCGACGGTCTTGTCGATGGACACGACCTGCCCCTTCCCGAGTCGACTTTCGGTGCGGCCCCGTTGCCGTGCACAGGTCGACCCGGCACTGGCACCTTACCGATCCCGCGGCGATACTGTCGTTCGTATCCGCACGAGCGCTCACGAGGCGCGCGGACGAGCGCGAAGGAGCCCTCTCATGTCCGACGACGTCGTCATCATCGGCGCAGCCCGCACCCCCCAGGGTCGCGCGCGCGGCGCCCTCGCCCCCCTCACGGCCGTGCAGCTCGGCCGGCATGCGATCTCCGGCGCGCTCCGCTCCGCGGGCGTGCCGGGCGACGCGGTGAGCCACGTGCTCATGGGTCAGGTGCTGCAGGCCGGGGCCGGCCAGAATCCCGCGCGGCAGGCGGCGCTCGCGGCGGGCATCCCGTGGTCCGTTCCCGCGATGACGCTCAACAAGGTCTGCCTCTCGGGCGCCGTCGCCGTCGTCGACGCGGTCAGGATGCTGCGCCTCGGTGACGCGGACGTCGTCGTGGCCGGCGGACAGGAGTCGATGACGAACGCTCCGCACCTGCTGCCCGGCAGCCGGCTGGGCTGGGCCTACGGCACGGTCAGCGCGCTCGACTCGGTCGCGCACGACGGGCTCACCGACACGACCGACGGCGTCTCGATGGGCGAGAGCACCGAGCGCCGCGTCGGATCGCTCGGCATAACGCGCGCCGAGCAGGACGAGGTCGCCGCGGCATCGCACCAGCGGGCCGCCGCGGCCCGCACTGCGGGACGCTTCGATGCCGAGTTCGTGCCCATCGGAGTGCCGGGGCGGGGCGGAGAGAGCACCGTGACCGAGGATGAGGGAGTGCGCCCCGACAGCACAGTTGATTCGCTCGCACGCATCCGGCCCGCCTTCGCCGCCGACGGGACGATCACGGCGGGCAACGCCTCGCCGCTCAGCGACGGCGCCGCAGCGCTCGTCCTCGCCCGGGAGTCATGGGCGCGCGACGCGGGCGCGACCGTGCTCGCGCGCGTCGTGGACTACGGCCAGGTCGCCGGCCCGGACAACTCGCTCCACGGCCAGCCCGCGCGGGCCATCGCCCGCGCCCTCGAGCGCGCCGGATGGCGCGCCGACGAGCTCGACCACGTCGAGATCAACGAGGCCTTCGCGGCCGTCTCGCTGCAGTCGGCGCGCGACCTCGACCTCGACCTCTCGGTCGTCAACCCCGATGGCGGGGCGATCGCGCTCGGGCATCCGATCGGCGCCTCCGGGGCTCGGCTCACGGTGCACGCCGCGCACGCGCTCGCGGCGGGCAGGGCTCGACGCGCCGCGATCGCCCTGTGCGGCGGCGGCGGGCAGGGCGAGGCGATCCTGCTCGAGCGGGTCTGATCGGGCGGGCGAACGTCAGAAGAGCGAGACCGGCTTGACGATGTCGGCGTAGATGAGGAGCGCGCTCATCGCCCCGAGCACGACCACGACGGCGAGCGTGAAGGGCACGAGCCTCGCCGTGTCGATCGGTCCGGGATCGGGCTTGCGAACCGCCCTCGCGCCGACACGACGCAGTCCCTCCCACAGGGCTCCCGCGATGTGGCCGCCGTCGAGCGGCATGAGCGGGATGAGGTTGAAGACGAACAGCGCGACGTTGAGGGAAGCGAGCAGCCCCACGAGGCTCGCGACGCGGTCGGCCACGGGGGCGGTGTCGAGGCTCGCGATCTCGCCGGCGATGCGCCCGACGCCGACGACGCTGATCGGCCCGTTCGGGTCGCGCTCCTCGGGCCCGAACGCGGCCTCGGCGACATCGACCATGCGCTGCGGGAGGTTGAGGATGATGCCGACGACCGCCTGAACGTTGTCGCCGACGGCCGGCAGCACGTCGCCGACGGGCTGCTGCACGGTCTCGTAGGCGGGAGCGATGCCGACGAACCCCACCTCATCGGTCACGGGTTCGCCGTCGGGCCCCTCGACGAGTTCACCCTCGTCGTCGACCGCATAGCGCTCGGTCAGCAGCGGCGTGATCGTCAGCCGCTGCTCGTCGCCGTCGCGCGCGATGACGACCGAGAGCGCCTCGCCCGCGGCCGGGCGCACCGCGTGCGTCACGTCGGCCCACTCCTCGATCGGGGCGCCGTCGATCGAGAGGATGCGGTCGCCCGGCAGCAGGCCGGCCTCGGCGCCCGGGGCGGCCGGGTCGCCGCTCTCGCACTCCTGCCGCTCGCTCGTGGCCGGCAGCACGCACTCCGACACGCTTCCGAGGGTCGTGGACGGCTGCGGGATCCCGAAGCCGACGAGCAGGACCGCGTAGAGCGCGATCGCGATGACGAGGTTCATGACGGGCCCGCCGAGCATGATGACGACGCGCTGCCATACCGGGAGCCGGTAGAAGGTGCGGTGCTCCTCGCCGGCGGCGATCGTGTCGGCGGACGCGCTGCGGGCATCCTGGACGAGCGTCTGAAAGAAGCCGGTGGATGCCGTCCGCGCCGTCCCGCCCGCCTCCACCGGCGGATACATGCCCGCCATCGAGATGTAGCCGCCGAGCGGGATCCACTTGACGCCGTACTCGGTCTCGCCCCGCCGGATCGAGACGATCGTGCGCCCGAAGCCGATCATGAACTGCCCGACGCGGACCCCGAACGCCTTCGCCGGAACGAAGTGCCCGAGCTCGTGCAGGGCGATCGACACGATGAGGCCGACGACGACGACGAGCACGCCGATGACATACAGCAGCGCGGACTCCACGGCCACACTGTAATGCCGGCTCGGGGGCGACCGACTGAGCACGCGCTGAGCGGGACCCTCACGGATGCCCCGCGCGCAGAGTACGATGAGCGACCGTGACGGGGGTAGAGCAGGTCGAGCAGACGGATCAGCCGACCGACGAGCGAATCGGCAGTCTCGTGGCCGACCGGTACCTGGTCGAGCGCCTGATCGGCCGCGGCGGCATGGCGACCGTCTACGAGGCCGCCGACCAGCAGCTTCCCCGGCGCGTCGCGCTCAAGCTGTTCAAGCCCGAGCTCGCCGACGGCGATGACATGCGCCGCCATGAGTCCGAGGTCGCCGTGCTCGCCTCGCTCAACCATCCCGGTCTCGTCACCCTCTACGACGCCGTGACGACGGAGGACGGCGGCGCAGTGCTGATCCTCGAACTCGTCGAGGGCGACGATCTGCGCCAGACCATGGACAAGGGCGCGCTTCCCGGCGAGGAGGTCGCCGTCATCGGCGCCGCCGTCGCCGACGCTCTGTCGTACAGCCACGACCGCGGCATCGTGCATCGCGACGTCAAGCCCGGCAACATCCTCGTACCCGAGCACGACGGAACCGACACCGCACCGCGCGCGAAGCTCGCCGACTTCGGCATCGCACGACTCGTCGACGAGACCCGCGTCACGGCGACGGGAGCGGTGCTCGGCACGGCGCACTACCTCAGCCCCGAGCAGGCCGTGGGCGGAACGGTGGGCCCGGCGAGCGATGTCTACTCGCTCGGGCTCGTGCTGATCGAGGGCCTCACGGGCGAGCGCGTCTTCCCGGGCACCGGCGTCGAGTCGGCGGCCGCGCGCCTCGCCCGCGACCCGTTCCTGCCGCCCGAGATGAGCCCGGAATGGTCCGGGTTGCTGAAGGCGATGACGGCGCGCGAGCCCGATGACCGGCCGACCGCGCGCGAGTGCGCGGAGCGACTCCGGTCGATCGCCGCCATTCCCGCATTCCGTCCCGCGGTCGAGGTGCTCGACGCCACGCGCGTCCTCCCGATGATGGCGACCGCGGTGACCGAGGTCATCGGCCACCAGCCAATCGCCGCGCCTTCGCCGCGCGGCGAAGGCGCGGCGCGGGCGCCGGACGAGGTGCCGACCTCCGCGACGGCGTCGGACGGCCCCGAGTCATCCCGGGCCGCGCGCGATGATCGGGACGAGCCCGGGCCGTTCGGCGTGCTGCGCCGGAGGCCCCTCGCGGTTCTCGGGACGATCGCCGCCGCGATCGCGCTGTTCGTGATCGGTCTGAGCGCATCCCTCGCCCTCGGCGGGCTCGTGAGCGGCGAGGCCACGCCGGCCGCTCCCGAGTATCCGGCCGTCGACGGGGTTCTCGGGGACCACCTGGACCAGCTGCAGAGGAGCGTCGAACCGTGAGCACACACCGACTTAGCGCGGTCATCGCCATCGCGCTGACCGCCGGACTGCTCGCCGGGTGCGCCGGCGGGTCCTCCTACGACAGCGAGACGGCCGAGCGACTTCAGCAGCAGGTGCTCGTGGTGAGCACGGCCTCGGCCGACGGCGACTGGGCCCGCGCATCGACCGCGCTTCTCGAGCTGGAGGCCAGTGCCGCCACGGCGCTCGCTCGCGGTGAGATCACGCAGGAGCGCTTCGACGCGATCATGGCGGCCCTCTCCCTCGTGCGCGCCGACATCGAGGCGGCGGTCGCCGAACAGGCCGCAGCGGAGGAAGCAGCGCGGCAGGCGGAGGAAGCAGCGCGGCAAGCGGCCGAAGAGGCCGCAGAGCGCAACGAGGATTCGGGCAAGGACAGGGGGAATGGCTACGGCAAGCCCGAGAAGGACGACTGAGAACGGGTCGACCAGGCGCTTGTACCGGGGCTCACCGAGAAGCGCAATCCCCCTGCCCCGACATCGGCGGCCCGCCCCTCGGGGGAT
>SCPB01000056.1 GCA_005502445.1 Microbacteriaceae bacterium X2B | reverse complement strand
CACCACAGCCCCTTGACCCCGAGGTTCACGGCCTCCGTGCCGCCGCCGGTCAGCACGACCTCCACGCCGTCGACGCCGAGCGTCGCGGCGATCCGGGCGCGGGAATCCTCGAGCAGGCCGCGCGCCGCCTGCCCGGCCGAGTGGATCGACGAGGGGTTGCCGACCGTGCCGAGCGCCGCGAGGTAGGCCGCGCGAACGGACGCGGGCATAGGGGATCCGGCGGCGTGATCCAGGTAGACGACCACGGCATCCCCTCTCGACGGCGGACCGGGTGAGCGTCGCGCATTCGCTCGACGAGCATCGTGCGACGCCTCTGGCGAGCACGACTTCCGGCATCACTTATCGTAATTCCATGCCGAAAGCCGACCCGCTGGGCCATCTGGGCGTCACGATGACGCCGCGGGGCGGCAGACTCCGGGTCTACAGCCGCCATGCCTCGAGCATCGAACTGTGCCTGTTCGACCCCGACGACCCGAACTGGGTCGCGGCGACCGTCGCGATGACGCCCAACCGCAGTCACGTGTGGACGGCCGTGCACCCCGAGCTGCGGCCCGGAGCGCGGTACTCGATCCGGGTCGACGGCCCCGCCGGGCCGACGCACTCCTTCGACCCCGCCCGGCACCTCATCGACCCGCACGCCCGGGGCCTCGCCCGAACGACGAGCGGCGAGTGGCGCGCCTACGTGCAGGAGGAGCACTTCGACTGGGGCGGGGTGCCGAAGCCCGCCATCCCGCTCGATCACACGGTCGTCTACGAGGCGCACGTCAAGGGCCTCACCAAGCTCAACCCCGACATGCCCGACGAGCTGCGCGGCACCTATGCGGGCCTCGCGCACCCGACGACGATCGCCTATCTGAAGGAGCTCGGCGTCACGACCGTGCAGCTGCTGCCCGTGCACCAGAGCGTCAGCGAGCAGCGGCTGCTCAAGCAGGGCCTCACCAACTACTGGGGCTACAACACGCTCAACTTCTTCACCCCCGCCACGGGGCTCGCGACCCGCCACGCGCAGACCGGCGGCACGGGAGCCGTGCTGCGCGAGTTCAAGGGCATGGTGCGCCTGCTGCACGAGGCCGGGCTCGAGGTCGTGCTCGACGTCGTCTACAACCACACCGCGGAGGAGGGGCCGACCGGCCCGACCTCGAGCCTGCGCGGCATCGACGCCGCGAGCTACTACCGGCAGACCCCTGGCGGCGAGTACATCGACACGACCGGGTGCGGCAACACGATCGACTTCTCGGTGCCCGCGGCGCAGCGGCTCGTGCTCGACTCGCTGCGGTACTGGGCGAACGAGGTGCAGATCGACGGGTTCCGCTTCGACCTCATGGCAACGCTCGGCCGCGACAGGCACGCCCAGTTCGACCCCGGTCACCCGCTGCTGCGGGCGATCCTCGACGACCCGGCCCTGCAGGGCGTGAAGATGATCGCCGAGCCGTGGGACGTCGGGCTCGGCGGCTGGCAGGTCGGCAACTTCCCCGCCGGGTACTCGGAGTGGAACGACGGGTTCCGCGACCGGGCCCGTAATTTCTGGCTGACGGATGCCGCCTCTGCTCGCCGGCACGGCACGGCTCCCGAGGGCATCGGCTCGCTCGCGCGGCGCATGACCGGCTCGGCGCACGTGTTCGCGGCCGAGCGCGGGCCGCTCGCGAGCGTCAACTTCATCACCGCCCACGACGGGTTCACGCTCGCCGACCTCACCGCCTACGACGAGAAGCACAACCTCGGCAACGGCGAGGGCAACCGCGACGGCACGAGCCACAACCGCTCGTTCAACTTCGGCGTCGAGGGTCCGACCGACGACGCGCGCATCGTCGCCGACCGGCGCAAGGCCATGCGCAACCTGCTCGGCACCCTGCTGCTGAGCGCTGGCGTGCCGATGATCACGGCGGGCGACGAGTTCGGCCGCAGCCAGCGCGGCAACAACAACGCGTACTGCCACGACAGCGAGCTCACCTGGCTGTCGTGGGATCACCGCGGCTGGCAGGAGGACCTGCTGCGCGTGTCGAAGCGCCTGCTCGCGTTGCGTCGCGAGAACCCGGCGCTGCGCCCGGTGCGCTACGGCAAGTGGGGCGAGACGGTGCCGAGCGCGACGCAGATGGACTGGTTCAACAAGGAGGGCCGGTCGATGACGATGCTCGACTGGGACTCCCCCGCCGAGCGCACGCTGCAGTACCTCGCCGCCTCGACGCCCGAGTTCGAGGAGTTCAACCGGATCCTGCTCATCGTTCACGGCCTCGAGGACGAGGTGACGGTGACGCTGCCCGAGCACGTCGGCGTGACGGGCTACACCCTGCTCTGGGACAGCTCGCACGACGACATCTCGCAGCTCGAGCCCGAGCACGCCCCCGGCGGTCGGCTGTGCGTCGGGCCGGCCTCGATGCTGCTGTTCCGCGCGCATGGCGAGCCCCTCGGTCCCGGCGAGCCCGGCGAGCCCGGCGAGAACCGGGGCGAGAACTCCGACCCTGCCACCGATGGCGGTGCCGCTGCCGCGGTCGTCGCCCGCGGCGCAGAGGCGGCTTCCGAGGCCGACGGGGGCGCCCCCACCCGCGCCGACGGGGATGTCTAGGCCGCGACCGCAGGCCGCCCCGGCGACGCCGGCGACGGTCGCGCTCACGGCCGCGGGCATCCCGTTCGCGCCGCGCGTGTACGAACACGATCCGTCGACGACGAACTACGGCCTCGAGGCCGCCGCCGCGCTCGGCGTGGAGCGCGAGCGCGTGTTCAAGACGCTGCTCGCCGACGTCGAGGGGCGACTCGTCGTCGGCGTCGTTCCGGTGAGCACGCAACTCGACCTCAAGGCGCTCGCGGCGGTCGTCGGCGCGAAGCGGGCGGTCATGGCTGACCCCGCCCTGGCCGAGCGCAAGACCGGGTACGTCGTGGGCGGCATCTCGCCGATCGGGCAGAAGACGGCGCTGCCGACCGTGCTCGACGAGACGGCGACGCTGTTCGCGACCGTGCTCGTCTCGGGCGGCCGGCGGGGGTTCGACATCGAGCTCGCGCCGGCCGATCTGCTACGGGCGACCGGTGGCGTGATTGCGGACATCGCGCGATAGCGGCGCGCGACCCGACGCGGCGCGCACGGTGCGTGGGGCGGTGCGCCGACGCGGGCGGAGGCGGGCACTACCGTCGAGCGAACGTGATCCTTCCCTGGCCGGTCGTCACCGTTCGCTCCGGCGTGTCGAAGGAGGGTCCGAGCACCGAATCGCCCACGACGATCACCGTCCACCGGTCCACCCGAGCTCGCGACGGCGGCGAAGCGAAGACCAGTCGGAACGTCGCGACGCTCGGGCCGATGACGAGGCTCACGTTCGAATCGAGCACGGCCGTCGATGACGCCACCTGCGCACCCGAGGAGTCGAGCAGCACGAGCGTCGCGATCTGGCCGGTCAGGTTCGCCAGCTGCGGACCCGTGATCGTGACCGTCGCGGCCGTGACCAGCGATTTGACACCGGCCTGGGCCGTCACCCCGGATGCGCGGCGCACCGACTCGTCGTACGTCACGACCGCGACATCCGATGTCATGGCCGACTGAACCGGCCCGATCGAGGCGGCCGACGCGAAGACGGTGGCGGCGACGAGAGTCCCGACCAGCAGCGCGAAGGGCGCGGAGCCGACCCCCGATGCGAGCGGGCGGCGCGACGCCGTCGTCGCGGCGGATGGCGGGATGGCCGGGCTCAGCATCTCAGGCTCCGATCGCGACGACGATGCGGTCGACCATCGAGAACGGGAGCGAGCCGCACGTGGCGAGCAGTTCAGCCGAGGAGACGGCGAATCGGGTCGTGCCGGCGGCGGGGATCGTCCGTGAGATCTGGCACAGCGACACGCCGTCGGCGCGCAGCAGCGCGAGATTCACGTCTTCGTCGGCAGCGAACGTCTCACCGCCTCGCGTGGTGACCTCGAGAGCCGAGACCACCCACTGCCCCCCGACGAGGGCCGGAGTCCAGCGAACGGCGACTCCAGCGGGGTGCCCGAAGCCGGCGACCGCGCCCGTGCCCACCGACGATGCGGCGACGCCCCCGAGGCTCGCGGCCGAGGCCCCGACGGCAGTCGCGACAAGGAGTCCTGAGAACGCCAGCAGGGCGCGCCGGGGAAGGATCGCGCGAGTCGCGGACGGGATCGGGGCGAGGGCGGTCACGGTGACGCAGCCTCCTCGGTGGTGCGTGCCCGGGCGAGTGCCGGTCGGGGCCACAGCACGACCGTCACCAGCAGGCCGACCCCCAGACCGACGACGAGCGGGTCGCCGAGAGAGCCGATGAACGCTCCGACGCCGGGCACCGCGACCACGGCGACGCCCATCACGTCGCTCGCGGCGAAGCGCCACGGGTCGATGTCGGGGTTGTTGTCGCCCTGCGAGGCGAAGGGCAGCGCGGCCCCGTCGGTGCCGCTCGCGGCGGCGACGGCATCCTTGCCGATGATGCGGTGGATCACGCGGCCTCCCCCACCGGGCTGGCCGGCGGGAACCGTGTAGGAGACGACGTCGCCGACCGAGTAGTCGGCCTGGCGCACCGTGACGACGAGGTCACCGGTGCGGTACAGGGGCTCCATCGACTGGCCGCTCACGATCGTGAGGCCCGTGATTCCGCCGAACTGGGCGGGCCACAGGACGCCGATGATCGCGGCGGCGGCGAGGACGGAGAAGAAGCGGCGCACCGCGGAAGGGCGCCGAGTCGTCGACGGCGCGGAGCCCGAGCCGTCGACGGGGACCATCGAGGGCTCGGGCACCGCGCGCATGATGATGCTCATGCGCTGAGCGCTTCTCGTCGGGAGCGGACTACTGCGTGGCGACGGCAGCGGTGGTCGAGCCGCCGTTAATGACGACCGAGACGCCGTAGACGTCGATCGCGGGGACGCCCGGAACGACGACGCTCGTGCCGGTGCCGGTGACCTCGGTGAGCAGCGTGCCATCGGCCGCCGTGATGGCGAGGAGGATCTCCGCGCCGGCGCCGATGGTCTCGAGCGGGTCGAGGGTCTCGAGCGTCGCGCCGTTGACGACGTACTCGCCGGCCAGGGCGTCGTAGGCGACATCCCAGGTGACGGCGACGCCGTTCTGGATCGGGCCCGTGACGCTGTTGCTGTTGGCGCCGAGGTTGTCGGTGCGCACACCGCCGAGGGTTGCAGCCGAGGCGCTGACCGCGGCGAACGCGGCGATGCCGGCGACGACCGCGATGAGCTTCTTCTTCTTGAGTGCCATGGGATTTCCTTTTCGGGTCAGGAAAACACGACTGAGAACGCGATGAACCGGCACCGTTTCGGATCGAGTTCCGCCCCCCGGCGGGTCTCGAACGGTGTTGCTCCGACTCTCGTATTCTCACGAGGAGGCACGGGTTGTTCCCCCCGCCGGAAACGGTAGCGCTGCGGGCGTCGAAAGCGATAGGGGCCCGGCTGCCCCAGTGCGGGGGACACGCCTGTCCCCCTCCATGCCGACGCATTTGTACCCCGATCAACGTGGGGTCGATGCGCCTGATTCTCGTCAGGATGCTCCGCCCGCGTCGCCCGCCTCCGCGAGCCCCTCGGCGAAGCCGTCGGCGTAGCCCGCCGCATAGCCCTCCTCGACGCCCTCGGCACGGCCCTCGGCTCGGCCCTCGGCTCGGCCCTCGGCTCGGCCCTCGGCTCGGCCCTCGGCGCGGCCCTCGGCGCGCGCCTCGCGGTGCCCGAGCCGGAACAGGTCCTCGGCCGCCGGGCGGATCAGGCTGCGGCCGCCCGGCGCGGCCGGGTCGAGATGTGCGGCGAGTCCGCGGACGACGGCGACGGGCATCCCTCTCGCCTTGCCCTTGACGAGATCGGCGGCCGCGGCGATCTCGTCGCCGACCGCGGGCGCCGTGACGGCGAGCAGCATGCCGTTGGCGTCGTGCCCGCCGCGGAGGTCGTCGAGCAGGTGCACGCCGCTCGCGCCGATCGCGATGTCGGTCTGGCCCTCGCGCCAGGCGCGACCCGCGGTGTCGGTGATGATGACGCCGACGGGGGCGCCGACGCAGGCCTCGACGGCCCGGCGGATGCGGCGGGCGCTCTCGTCGGGGTCGACCGGCAGCAGCAGCACGGTGCCGGCGGCGGTGTTGCTCGCGTCGACGCCGGCGGCGGCCATGACGAGGCCGAGGCGGTTCTCGACGATGCGCGTGGTCGCGGCGCCGCCCGGGTGCTCGCGCGTGGCGACCACGCGCACGGTCTCGTCGGCGATGGCCTGCTCGCGGTCGGCGGCGGCGACGACGCGGCCCTCGGCCTTGCTCACGATCTTGCTCGTGACGGCGAGGATATCGCCCGGTTCGACGCCCGCCCGCCGTGCTGCGTCGGCGATGAGGCGCGGCAGGTCGTCGCCCGGGGCGACCCCGGGCAGGCCGGGGATTCCCCAGACGGTGAGCGCGGGGGGCGCGGAGGCGGTTTCGTGCTCGGTCACCGCCCCATTGTCGCCCCTCGACTCGGCCCGGCGCTCAACCCGGGCCGGCAGGCCCCGGGTCCGTCGAGCGCGCCCAGAACTCGGCTTCGAGCCGACGGATGCGCGCCTCGGTCTCTGCGTGGGCGATCTCGGCCTCGAGCCGGGCGATCTCGGCCTCGGTGCTCGACATCGACCTCTCGGCGAGTCGGCGCTCGATGGCCTCGGTGCGGCGAGGGTCGCCGAACCCGACGGCCTGATCGGTGCGCGTGTCGTATTCCCGGCCGACCGCCCACCAGAGGATGCTGCCGACGAGCGGCAGCAGGATGACGATGATGATCCAGAAGGTCTTGGTGAGGTTCTTCACCTGGTGCTCGCCGCGCGTGATGATGTCGGCGAGCGACGCGACCATCACGAGCACCGGGATCGCGCTCAGGAGGATGTACACATGCCCACCATAGTGAGGGTTACGCAGGTTGCGCCAGAGCGAGGTTCACGTCCCCCGTGCGATCGGTCGCGCCGACGGGCTGTCCATCCGACCCGGTGGCGGGCGCCGGGGTCGGCGAGTCGTGGTCAACCGTCGGCGTGTCGCCGATATACACCGGGTCCGCGCGACAGCCGGTTGCCGCGCGACAGCCGGTTGCCGCGGGCGCGAGAAGGCCGGCTCCTAGCGGCGCAGCGCCGGCAGCACCTCGCGACCGAAGACCTCGATGAACTCGGCCTGGTTGCGGCCCACGTTGTGCAGGTAGACCGCGTCGAAGCCGAGGTCGAGGTGCGCCTGGATGTTCGCGCGGTGCACGTCGGGGTCGCTCGAGACGACCATGCGCCCGGCGAAGTCCTCGGGCCGCACGAGCTTCGCGATCTGCTCGAGGTCGAACGGCGAGCGGATGTCGCTCTTGGCGAACCGCATGCCCCCGTTGGGCCACTCGCCGAGCGCGTTCGCCATCGCCTGCTCCTCGGTCGCGGCCCACGACAGGTGCATCCGCAGAACGCGCGTCGTCGATGCGAGGTCGCGGCCCGCCTCGCGCGCGCCGTCGGCGAAGCGCTGGAACAGCATCCCGATGCGGTCGATCGGCGCCGCCTCGATCAGCAGGCCGTCCGCGCTGCGCCCGGCGCGCTTGGCCGTCACGGGGCCGGCCGTCTGGATGAGGATGTCCGGGGCCGTCGCCGGCATCGTCCACAGCCGCGAGGTCTCGAGCTGGAAGTGCTCGCCGTCGTGCCGCGCATCCTTGCCTGCGAGGGATGCCGCGAAGAGCTTCTTGATGATCGACAGCGCCTCGAACATGCGCGCGATGCGCTCGGCCGGCTCGGGCCAGCGCTGACCGACGATGTGGTCGCTCATCGCCTCGCCGCTGCCGAGGGCGAGCCAGTGCCGCCCCGGATACATCGTGGCGAGCGTCGCGGATGCCTGGGCCACCATCGCGGGATGCCACCGGAAGGTCGGCGCCACGGGCCCCACCCCCAGCACCCCGGTCGTCGAGGCCCCGAGCGCGGAGACCACGTTCCAGACGAAGCTCGACTGCCCCTGCTGCGGCGTCCAGGGCTGGAAGCCCTCCGTCGCGACGGTGCCCGCGAAGCCGTGCTTCAGGGCGAGGGTCGCCAGCTCGATCGCCTCGAGCGGCGCGAACTGCTCGAGCGCGGCGGCGTAGCCGATGAGCGGGGCGGTCATGCATTCAGTCTGGCGCACGGGGCGTCGTGCGCGGCGGGCACGCCCACCGCCTCGGCCGAACGACACGACCTCATCCTCTCGCGGATGCCCGTCATCAGGGCGCGGGCTTCGACGCCGCCCCGTCGAGCCAGAGGGTGTCGCTCGCGTCGCGGTGCACGCCATCGGTGCCGACGTGCTTGGCGTCGATCGAGGGCCCGTTCTTGATGACATGCACCATGGCCAGCGCGTGACCGCGCCCGAGGTCGTAGTCGTCCTTGAGCCAGGCGATGATGACTCCGGCCTTCACCGCGGGGTCGTCATACCCGCGCTCCTGGGCGACCGCCAGCAGTTGGCGCGGCGTGAGCCCCGTCCGCTTCTCGATGGTGTCGAGGTAGGCCTGGAACGACATGCGAAATCTCCTCCGTGCACCCGGAATCCACGGCGTCGAGCGCGGTGGACAGCGCGACTGCCGGTGCCGGCGACGATCGCCGCCGGAAGCTCGAAGCGGTTCGAGCACTGCTCGCAACCGTAGAACCGATCGCTGCACTGAGGCAAGGCCCGTGCGGTGTTCGACCTGCTCTCAGCGACCCCACGCGCTCGGCGGCGCCGCGACGACGTCGACGGGGTTCGTCGCCCAGACCCGGCCGTACTCGTAGTGGCTCGAGGCCCACGGGCTCGCCCAGATCGCCTGCTCGACCGCGGCGCTCGAGGTGCCGTCGTCGAAGGCCGCGGCGATCTCGGCGTACAGCTCGTTCTCGCGCAGCGACTCGGCAGCGTTCTCGGCCGCGATCAGCAGCGAGTCGTAGCTGCCGAGGCCCGACCCGCCGCCCGATCCCCAGCCGTTGTTGAGCGGGTTGTTGCGCAGGAACCAGCTGTCGACGTAGTTCTCCTGCCGCATCCAGCGGGTGATGACCGTCACGTTCTGCTCGGTCATCGGGAATTCACCGAGCAGCAGGACGAGCTTCGCCCAGTCGTGGTTGGTGCCGCTCGACACGAGCGACTCGATCATGTCGGTCGCCGTGAAGTCGTCGCGCAGCGCCACCGGGCCGGGGGCGGTCGCCGGTGCACGGAAGCTCTGCGAATTGGCCTGGGCGAAGGCCTCGATGCGCGCCTCGCTCCAGCGCGGCGCGCCCGCGCCGGTCGCCTCAGCGGTCAGCGGAGGCCGCGCCCCGACCGCCGCACCGAGCGCGAGCGCGACGACGCCCGCAGCGAATACCCCGCGCGTGACCGAGAGCCGGTGCCGTGCGTAGCGCGGCCGGGTTCGCGGGGTCGCGTGGCGGGCGGCAGAGCGTCGCTCTGCCGCGCCGGGGGACTCGGAGTGTCTGGCCATATACGGAAGCGGGCCCCGCGGCATCCGGCTCGATCGTCGGCCTGCGACGGGACCGGGGTACGATACCAAACCGATCAGGATGCGCACTCAGGCCCCGCTGAGTGCACCCCGCGCCCTCAGCGGCCGAAGAGCCGCGCGAAGAAGCCCGGCTCGGCCTCGTGGCCCTGGCAGCGCTGCGACTGCGGCACGCCGCGCATGACCTGGCTCACATGCTGGCCGCAGCCGGTCCAGGTCTTCTTGCCGCACTTGCGACAGGTGATCTGATGGCACATCGGGAGGGTCTCCTTCGGTCGGGAACCACCTCAGTGTATACCCCTAGGGGTATTTTCGTCACTCGTGGCTCCGGTCGGGGGCTCCGCACCGATCGCGGAACGATGTCGGCGGATGTGCATGCGCGGGTCACCGCCCCGTTCACGACGCGACACCTCGCCCCGCCACCGTGAGGATGCGCCGTCGCCGTCGCCCCCTCCGCCGCCACGAGCGGCTCGCCCGGGCACTCTCCCGCCGGCGCCGATCGGCGCCGCGCAGCGGAGCGCCGACCCGCACCGAAGGATTCATCGCTCATGACCACCATCACCACGGCTCGACCGGGCCGGACACCTCGATCGACCCACTCGCGGCCGATGCGGTACGGCGGCGTTCCCGCTCGCCGGGTGAGCCTCGTCGACCGTGCGGCGCTGCGGATCGGCATCGCGCTCGTGCACTGGAGCCGCCGCTCGACGGTCGCCGTGCATCACGAGCGCAGGGCGCTCCGCGTCGAGCAGCAGCTCGACCTCGAGCGACGGGAACTGCAGCAACTGCGCCTCATTCCAACGCTGCTGTCACCGCGTTGAGTCGAGAATCGAGGGTCGACCAGTTGATCGACCGGGACGACGGGCCGCCGCTCGAGGTTCGCCTCGGCGACGGCTCGGCACAGCGGATCCGACCGGATCGCTAGTCGTCGACGGTGCTCTGCAGGAACTCGGCGACGGCGCGCGGGACGTAGGGCGCGACATCCCCGCCGAGTGAGGCGACCTGCCGCACGAGCGAGCTCGAGACGTGCGCGTGGGCCGGATCGGGCAGCATGAAGACCGTCTCGACGCCGGCGAGGTTGCGGTTGACGATCGCCATCGGCGTCTCGTAGGCGACATCGACCTGGCTGCGGATGCCCTTGACGAGCACGCTCGCGCCGACATCGGTGCAGTAGTCGACGAGCAGGCCGACGCTCCAGCTCGTCACGAGGATGTTCAAGGGCAGCGCGCGATCGGCGACCGCCTGCTCGATGAGCGTCACCCGCTGCGCGATCGGCAGCATGGCCGACTTGCCCGGATTGTGCACGACGACGACGTGCACCTCGTCGAAGATGCGCGCCGTCCGCTCGATGACATCGAGATGACCGAGGGTGACGGGGTCGTACGACCCTGGGACGACGGCGACTCTGCTCACGGCGCTCAGCCTAGCGGGGAGGGATTACGCCGACGTTTCGCGGAGCCTGGGCGTGCTCCGCGCGGCCGCCCCTCCCAGTGACGAGGCCGCAGCCGTCGGCCTCGGCTCAGGCCGCGGCCTCGGCCCGATCGCGGTAGTCGGCGGCGACCATGATCGGGAGGTGGTCGCTCGCGCCGCGCGGCAGAGTGCGCACGCTGCGGATGTCGAGGCCGATCGAGGTCGCGAAGTCGAAGTGGCCGCGGAAGAACTTGTACCGCGTGTAGGTACGCTCGTCGCTCAGCGTCAGGTCGTAGCCCGTGCCGCGCACGTCGGCACCGAGGAAATCCTTGAACACCGGATAGTTGAAGTCGCCGACCATGAGCGTCGGCAGGCTCTCGCCGAAGCCGCGCAGAGCCTCGTGCGCCGCGTGGATCTGCTTGCGGCGCAGCGAGTTGAGCGCCGTGAGCGGCGCCGCGTGGAAGGAGGCGACGACGAGCTCGCGGCCCGACTCGAGGTCGACGAGATGCGTGCCGAGCACCCTCTCGTGCGCGGGGGCCGCGATGTGGTCGTGCAGCGACTTCTTGAGCGCGAACGCCGCCGTGGCCCTCGACTCGAACCGCTCCCGGTTGTAGTACACCGCGAGCCCGAGGCGGTTGCGCTTCGTCGCGTCGGCCAGGTGCAGGGGACCGAGCTCGGCGGGGAGCTGGGAGGTGTCGATCTCCTGCAGGCAGACCAGGTTGGGCTCGTGCGCCGCGACGAGGTCGGCGAGCTCGCCCACCGCCGCATGCTTGCGCAGGTTGTAGCTGATGACCCTCATGCGTGATCCCCCGACGATCGGATTCGTGCCTGCCGTCAACGCTAGTCGACCGCGGCGACCTGAGCAGAGCCTTGACGCAGCGCGGACGGGCGCCTAATTCTTGTCGAGGAAGGCGCGCGCCTCGGCGTCGAGCCGCCGGTCGAGCGCGTCGCGCAGGGCGGGATGCTCCCGCAGCGCCGCGTCGCCCTCGAGCACCCCGGCCGCCGCCGCGCGCGCCACGCCGATGAGGTCGCCGTCGGTCGCGACCCGCAGCAGCCGCAGGCTCGAGCGCCCGCCGCTCTGCATCGAGCCCAGCACGTCGCCCTCGCGCCGCAGCTCGAGGTCGATCTGCGCGAGCTCGAAGCCGTCGAGCGTCGACGACACCGCCTCGACGCGCTCGCGTGCGAGACTGCCCTGCTCGGCGGTCGTGACGAACAGGCACAGCCCGGGCGCCCCGCCGCGGCCGACCCGGCCGCGGAGCTGGTGCAACTGGCTCACGCCGAAGCGATCGGCCTCGACGACGACCATCGTCGAGGCGTTCGGCACGTCGACGCCCACCTCGATGACCGTCGTCGCGACGAGCACGTCGATCTCGCTCGCGGCGAAGGCGCGCATCGTCGCATCCTTCTCCTCCGTCGACATGCGGCCGTGCAGGGGCTCGACGCGGCGCCCCGCGAGCGCCGGGTGCGATCGCAGCAGGGGAGTCAGCGTGCAGG
>SCPB01000055.1 GCA_005502445.1 Microbacteriaceae bacterium X2B | reverse complement strand
TCGGGCGGGCAGTCGAGAACGAGATCGAGCGTCACGCGCATGGGCCCAGTCTGCCCCTCGTGGCTACCATCGACCTGTGACCGACCGGCCGACGACTCCCGACGCAGCCCGCAGCGATCCCGCCCGCCCCGAAACGCAGGAGCGCTACCAGGTGCGCTTCGATCTCGGGCTCGACGGCGCTCGCCGCATCGGAGAGACGGGCCACCTGCTGGTCTGGTGCGACGCGATCGCGACCGAGCCCGTTCCCGTGGATGCCCTGCCGCCGCGACTCGAGGTCGTCGACGCCCGTCTCGGCGCGGCCTCCGCGATCGCCCAGCGCCTGCTCGCGCTGCAGGCCGCGCGCGGCGAGCGCACGATGGTCGCGGTCGTCGCCGCGGGGTCGCCGATCGAGAGCCCTGACGGATTCCCGGTCGAGGACGTGCTGCTCGCGGGGGCGATCGTCGACGCGCTCGGGGCGGTCGGCATCGACGCGACGAGCCCCGAGGCAGCCGCGGCGGCCGCCGCCTTCCAGGGTCTGCGCGGCGCCGTCGGGCACATGCTCACGGCCTCGGTCGCGGGTAGAGTGCTCGCCGACGACGACGGCTTGTTGGCGCTCGCTGCCGCCCGCGCGCGGCTCGACGAGACCGAGCCGGTCGTCCTGCGGGAATTCAGCCGCCTGGCCTAGCGTTTCCCTCGGCATCGCCACCGACCCGGGAGGATCCCTATGAAGGCGCACGTCAACGGCACGGTCATCGCCGAGGCTCCCGAGGAGGAGCTCGTGAAGATCGAAGGCAACTGGTACTTCCCGCCGTCGAGCGTGAAGAGCGAGCTGCTCGAGAAGAGCCCGACGCCGTACACCTGCCCGTGGAAGGGGGAGTGCCAGTACTTCGCGGTCGTCGTCGACGGCCAGTCGCTGCAGGACCGCGCGTGGAGCTACCCCGAGCCCTACCCGACGTCGTTCGAGCGCGTCGGCACCGACTACTCGAACTACGTGGCGTTCTGGAAAGAGGTTCAGGTCACGCCGTAGCCGCATCGGCGCGGCGGTCGACCCAGGCGATCAGGTGCCGTCGGTCGAAGCGCCGCGAGCACCGCCCGCACGAGACGGGCGACGCGGGCCGTCGGAACCGCACATGCTCGTGGCCGGCGGGGCAGCGGCCGCTCCAGCGGGCCCGCTCATCCGCAATCGGCCCCGAGTGGGTGCGGCCGCCGACGTAGCCGAGGTCACGCGCGATCGCCCGCCACTCGGGCCCGTGCCCGGTGCCGGCGCCGGCGAGGGCGTGAGCGACCTCGTGCAGCAGGGTCTGGTGGATCTCGTCGTCGTCGAAGCGCTCGGCGAGGTGCTTCGAGACGGTGATGCGCCTGTCGGTGTAGTTGCACAGGCCCGCGCGCCGGGTCGCGTGGTCGAAGCCGAAGCTCCACGACTCGTCGAGGTGCAGTCGGATCAGGGCCTCGGCCCACACCCGCACCCGCTCGAGTTCGCTCACCGTTCCAGAGTACGAGCGACCGCCGACGTGGCGGGTCGGCTCACCCGCGTCTCGTCGCGAACAGGTTCGTGCTCGGAGCGGGGGAGCGCACGGCGGTCGCATCGGTGACGACGGGGGCTCCCGCGATCCAGTCGATGAGGCCGCGACCGCTCGTGACGGTCGCCGGATGCGGCCCCCGGGCCATGAGCCGCGGCATCCATTCCAGGGGCAGCGCGGTCGTCGAGGCGATGAGCACGACGTTGCCGAAGCGGCGCCCCTTGAGGATGCCCGTCTCGGCGAGGGCCGCGACGTCGGCGAACGCCAGCCGCAGGGTCGCCGCCTGCGAGCGGGCGAAGGCGAGGCCGGGGCCGTCGGCGATGTTGACGGCGACGATGCCGTCGGGGGCGAGGAAGGCGCGCACGCGCTCGTAGAACTCGAGGCTCGTGACGTGGGCGGGGATTCGCGCGCCGCTGAACACGTCGACGACGACGAGGTCGACGGCGCCGTGCAGGGCGCCGGGCAGCCGGTCGAGCATGGCGCGGGCGTCGCCGTAGCGCACCCGGATGCCGGCGCGCTCGGGCAAGGGCAGGTGCTCGCGCACGAAGGCGACGAGCTCGGGGTCGAGCTCGATCACCTGCTGCCGCGAGCCCGGTCGCGTCGCCCCGATGTAGCGCGGCAGGGTGAGGGCACCGGCGCCCAGGTGCAGGGCGGTCATGGGCCGGCCGGGCTCTCCCCACTCGTCGATGACGTGGCCGATGCGCTGGACGTACTCGAAGAACAGCCGGCTCGGGTCGTCGAGGTCGACGTGCGACTGGGGGGTGCCGTCGACGACGAGCGTGTAGGCGCCGTCGGCCCAGCGGTCGGGCTCGATGACGGCGCGCATGCCGCTCGACGGCAGCGTCGTCTCGACGACGGGAGAGGCCATGAGGGCTAGCGTGCCACACGAGTCGGGCGGTTATAGCGCAGCCGCCGCCCGAGGTCAAGAATCACGACTGGACACCGCGGGGCGAACGCGCCTAGTATTGAGGTTTGCGCTCCCCGACAACTTCAGCCGTCAAATGGCGGTCGGCTGACGTGCCCCGAGTATAGCGGCGGGGTGGGCCCGAGCACGGGTCCTCAATGGGTTTCTGGCGTGATCACTCGACCGTGTTCATCTGTCGTTCCGGCGACGGTATTAGGGCTTCGACGCCCACGGAGGTTAGTTCGTTGGCTGCTTCGCGCACCGCTAAGAATTCCCAGTCCCCCCAGAACGGCCGGAACGCATCCCGGCTCTCGTTCGCCAAGATCAGCGACACGCTGACGGTTCCCGACCTGCTGGCCCTCCAGACGGAGAGCTTCGACTGGCTCGTGGGCAACGACGCGTGGAAGGCGCGCGTGACGGAGGCCGACGCGGCCGGCCGCACCGACGTGCCGGGCCGCAGCGGCCTCGAGGAGATCTTCGAGGAGATCTCCCCGATCGAGGACCTCGGCGAGACGATGCAGTTGTCGTTCACGAACCCCTACCTCGAAGAGCAGAAGTACTCGATCGACGAGTGCAAGGAGCGCGGCAAGACCTACGCCGCCCCGCTCTACGTCGAGGCCGAGTTCATGAACCACATGACGGGTGAGATCAAGACCCAGACCGTGTTCATGGGCGACTTCCCGCTCATGACCGAGCGCGGCACCTTCATCATCAACGGCACCGAGCGCGTCGTCGTCTCGCAGCTCGTGCGCAGCCCCGGCGTCTACTTCGAGCGCACGCTCGAGAAGCTGTCGGACAAGGACGTCTACACCGCGCGCATCATCCCCAGCCGCGGCGCATGGCTCGAGTTCGAGGTCGACAAGCGCGATCAGGTCGGCGTGCGCATCGACCGCAAGCGCAAGCAGTCGGTGACCGTGTTCCTCAAGGCGCTCGGCATGACCACGGAGGAGATCCGCGAGGCCTTCGCGGGCTTCGACTCCATCGAGCAGACCCTCGAGAAGGACGCCATCCTCACCAAGGAGGAGGCGCTCAAGGACATCTACCGCAAGCTGCGCCCGGGCGAGCAGGTCGCCGCCGAGGCCGCGCGCGCGCTGCTGGACAACTTCTACTTCAACCCCAAGCGCTACGACCTCGCCAAGGTCGGCCGGTACAAGGTGAACCGCAAGCTCGGCGTCGACGCGCCGCTCGGCGACTCGGTGCTGAGCGTCGACGACATCGTCGCGACGATCCGTTACATGGTCTCGCTGCACGAGGGCCGCGCGACCATGCCGGGCGTGCGCGACGGCAAGCCCGTCGAGCTGCGCCTCGACGTCGACGACATCGACCACTTCGGAAACCGCCGCATCCGCGCCGTCGGCGAGCTCATCCAGAACCAGGTCCGCACGGGCCTGTCACGCATGGAGCGCGTCGTCCGCGAGCGCATGACGACGCAGGACATCGAGGCGATCACGCCGCAGACCCTGATCAACGTGCGCCCCGTCGTGGCCGCGATCAAGGAGTTCTTCGGCACCTCGCAGCTGAGCCAGTTCATGGATCAGAACAACCCGCTCGCGGGCCTGACCCACAAGCGCCGCCTCAGCGCCCTCGGGCCCGGCGGTCTCTCGCGCGAGCGTGCCGGGGTGGAGGTTCGAGATGTGCACCCCAGCCACTACGGCCGGATGTGCCCGATCGAGACCCCGGAAGGCCCGAACATCGGCCTCATCGGCTCGCTCGCCTCGTTCGCGCGCATCAACGCCTTCGGCTTCATCGAGACGCCGTACCGCCGCGTGGTCAAGGGCAAGGTCACCGAGCACATCGACTACCTGACCGCGAGCGAGGAAGACGACTTCGTCGTCGCCCAGGCCGGTGCGCCGCTCACGAAGGACGGCAAGTTCGCCGAGGAGCGCGTGCTCATCCGCAAGAAGGGCGGCGAGGTCGAGCTCGTCCCCTCCGACCAGGTCGACTACATGGATGTCTCGCCGCGCCAGATGGTGTCGGTCGCGACCTCGCTCATCCCCTTCCTCGAGCACGACGACGCGAACCGCGCCCTCATGGGCGCGAACATGCAGCGCCAGGCCGTGCCGCTGCTCCGCTCGGAGTCGCCGCTCGTCGGAACCGGCATGGAGGGCTACGCCGCCATCGACGCGGGCGACGTCATCACCGCTGACAAGGCCGGCGTGGTCGCCGAGGTCTCGGCCGACACCGTGACCGTGCAGCTCGACGAGGGCGGCACGCAGCAGTACTTCCTGCGTAAGTTCGACCGTTCGAACCAGGGCACGAACTACAACCACCGCGTCATCGTCAACGCCGGCGATCGCATCGAGGCCGGCGAGGTCATCGCCGATGGCCCCGCGACCGAGAACGGCGAGCTCGCGCTCGGCAAGAACCTCCTCGTGGCGTTCATGTCGTGGGAGGGCCACAACTTCGAGGACGCGATCATCCTCAGCCAGAACCTCGTGAAGGACGACACGCTCTCGTCGATCCACATCGAGGAGTACGAGGTCGACGCCCGCGACACCAAGCTCGGCAAGGAGGAGATCACGCGCGACCTGCCGAACGTGAGCCCCGACCTGCTGGCCGACCTCGACGAGCGCGGCATCATCCGCATCGGCGCCGAGGTGCGCCCCGGCGACATCCTCGTCGGCAAGGTCACCCCGAAGGGCGAGACCGAGCTCAGCGCCGAGGAGCGCCTGCTGCGCGCGATCTTCAACGAGAAGTCGCGCGAGGTGCGCGACACCTCGCTCAAGGTGCCCCACGGCGAGCAGGGCACGATCATCGGCGTCAAGGTCTTCGACGCGCAGGACGGCGACGACGAGCTCGGCTCGGGCGTCAACCAGCGCGTGGTCGTCTACATCGCCCAGAAGCGCAAGATCTCCGAGGGCGACAAGCTCGCCGGCCGCCACGGCAACAAGGGCGTCATCTCGAAGATCCTGCCGGTCGAGGACATGCCGTTCCTCGAGGACGGCACGCCCGTCGACATCGTGCTCAACCCGCTCGGCGTCCCCGGCCGCATGAACTTCGGCCAGGTCCTCGAGATCCACCTCGGCTGGGCCGCCTCGCGCGGCTGGAAGGTCGACGGCAAGCCCGAGTGGGCCGTCCGCCTGCCCGAGGTCGCCCGCGAGGCGGCGCCCGGCACCAAGGTCGCCACGCCCGTCTTCGACGGCGCGAGCGAGGAGGAGATCGCGGGACTGCTCGACTCGACGACCCCGAACCGCGACGGCGTGCGCATGATCGACTCGACCGGCAAGGCGCGACTGTTCGACGGTCGCACGGGCGAGCCCTTCCCCGCACCGATCTCGGTCGGCTACATGTACATCCTGAAGCTGCACCACCTCGTCGACGACAAGATCCACGCGCGCTCGACGGGCCCGTACTCGATGATCACCCAGCAGCCGCTCGGGGGTAAGGCGCAGTTCGGCGGCCAGCGCTTCGGCGAGATGGAGGTGTGGGCGCTCGAGGCCTACGGCGCGGCGTACGCGCTGCAGGAGCTCCTCACGATCAAGTCCGACGACATCCTCGGCCGCGTGAAGGTCTATGAGGCGATCGTCAAGGGCGAGAACATCCAGGAGCCGGGGATTCCCGAGAGCTTCAAGGTGCTCATCAAGGAGATGCAGTCGCTGTGCCTGAACGTCGAGGTGCTCTCGGCCGACGGCACCGCGGTGAGCCTGAAGGACACCGACGACGAGGTCTTCCGCGCCGCGGAGGAGCTCGGCATCAACATCTCCTCCCGCTTCGAGTCCTCGTCGATCGACGAGATCTGATCCGGGTCTCTCCCGAGACACTGACGACTGTTTACGAAAGAGATGAATCAATTGCTCGACGCAACCACTTTCGATGAGCTCCGGATCGGCCTCGCGACCGCTGACGACATCCGTCGCTGGTCGCACGGCGAGGTCAAGAAGCCGGAGACGATCAACTACCGCACCCTGAAGCCCGAGAAGGACGGACTGTTCGGCGAGCAGATCTTCGGCCCTTCCCGCGACTGGGAGTGCTCCTGCGGCAAGTACAAGCGCGTGCGCTTCAAGGGCATCGTCTGCGAGCGTTGCGGTGTCGAGGTCACGAAGTCGTCGGTGCGCCGTGAGCGCATGGGCCACATCGAGCTCGCCGCGCCCGTCACGCACATCTGGTACTTCAAGGGCGTGCCCAGCCGCCTCGGCTACCTGCTCGACATGGCGCCGAAGGACCTCGAGAAGGTCATCTACTTCGCCGCGTACATGGTCATCTCGGTCGACGAGGAGGGCCGCCACGCCGACCTCCCCGGGCTCGAGAACGAGCTGCGCCTCGAGGTCAAGGCCCTCGAGGGCCAGCGCGACTCGCTGATCGCCGCGCGCCTGCAGAAGCTCGAGACCGAGCTCGCCGGGCTCGAGGCCGAGGGCGCCAAGGCCGACCAGAAGCGCAAGGTCAAGGACGCCGGCGAGAAGGAGATGTCGCAGGCCCGCAAGTCGTTCGACGAGCAGATCGCGCAGCTCGAGCGCGTCTGGGAGGACTTCCGCACGCTGAAGGTCGGCGACCTCAAGCCGGAGGACGCCGTGTTCCAGGAGCTGCAGGATCGCTACGGCCTGTACTTCGAGGCGTTCATGGGCGCCGAGGCGATCAAGAAGCGCCTCGAGGCCTTCGACCTCGCCGCCGAGAGCGAACTGCTGCACGAGCAGATCGCGGGCGGCAAGGGCCAGAAGAAGATCCGCGCCATCAAGCGCCTGAAGGTCGTCAACTCCTTCCTGCAGACCGGCAACTCGCCGGCCGCGATGGTGCTCGACGTCGTCCCGGTGATCCCGCCGGAGCTGCGCCCGATGGTGCAGCTCGACGGCGGCCGCTTCGCGACCTCCGACCTCAACGACCTCTACCGTCGCGTGATCAACCGCAACAACCGTCTGCGCCGCCTGCTCGACCTCGGGGCTCCCGAGATCATCGTCAACAACGAGAAGCGCATGCTGCAGGAGGCCGTCGACGCGCTGTTCGACAACGGCCGCCGTGGTCGCCCCGTCACGGGCACCGGCAACCGCGCCCTCAAGAGCCTGAGCGACATGCTCAAGGGCAAGCAGGGCCGGTTCCGCCAGAACCTGCTCGGCAAGCGCGTCGACTACTCGGGCCGCTCGGTCATCGTCGTCGGCCCGCAGCTCAAGCTGCACCAGTGCGGCCTGCCCAAGCTCATGGCGCTCGAGCTGTTCAAGCCCTTCGTCATCAAGCGGCTCATCGACCTGGGCCACGCGCAGAACATCAAGAGCGCCAAGCGCATGGTCGAGCGCTCGCGCCCGCAGGTGTGGGACGTGCTCGAGGAGATCATCCGCGAGCGCCCCGTGCTGCTCAACCGCGCGCCCACGCTGCACCGCCTCGGCATCCAGGCCTTCGAGCCCCAGCTCGTCGAGGGCAAGGCCATCCAGCTGCACCCGCTCGTCTGCGCCGCCTTCAACGCGGACTTCGACGGCGACCAGATGGCCGTTCACCTGCCGCTGTCGGTCGAGGCCCAGGCCGAGGCCCGCATCCTCATGCTCGCGTCGAACAATATCCTCAAGCCGTCCGACGGCCGCCCGGTGACGGTTCCGACGCAGGACATGATCATCGGCCTGCACCACCTCACGACCGTTCGCGAGGGCGCCGAGGGCGAGGGTCGAGCGTTCTCCTCGATCGCCGAGGCGATCATGGCGATGGATCAGCACTCGCTCCACCTCAACGCGACCGTGCGCATCCGCCTCTTCGGCGAGAAGTTCGAGAACGGCCGCGAGCTGAAGCAGACGACCCTGGGTCGTGCGCTCTTCAACGAGCTGCTGCCCGAGGACTACCCCTTCATGGAGAAGGTCGCCGACAAGGGCACCATCTCGCAGCTCGTGAACGACCTCGCCGAGCGCTACCCGAAGGTCGTCGTCGCGGCGACCCTCGACAAGGTGAAGGACGCCGGCTTCTACTGGGCGACCCGTTCGGGCGTGACCGTCGCGCTGAGCGACGTCATCTCGCCGCCCAAGAAGAAGGAGATCGTCGCCGAGTACGAGAAGAAGGCGGCGAAGATCCAGGTGCAGTTCGAGAAGGGCCTCATCACCGACGACGAGCGTCGTCGCGAGCTCGTCGCGCTCTGGAGCGAGGGCACGAAGGCCGTCAACGACGAGATGCGCGCGAACTTCCCGACCGACAACACCATCAACCGCATGGTGACGTCGGGCGCTCGAGGCAACTGGCTGCAGGTCGGCAACATCGCCGGCATGCGCGGTCTCGTCTCGAACCCGCGCGGTGAGATCATCGCTCGCCCGATCATCAACTCGTACCGTGAGGGCCTGTCGGTGGCCGAGTACTTCATCGCCACCCACGGCGCCCGCAAGGGCCTCGCCGACACCGCGCTGCGCACCGCCGACTCGGGCTACCTGACCCGTCGCCTCGTCGACGTGGCGCAGGATGTCATCATCCGCGAGGACGACTGCGGCACGAGCAAGGGCCTCGAGTTCCCGATCGCGCACGAGGTCGACGGCGCGTGGGTGCGCGACGAGAACGTCGAGAACCTCGTGTTCGCCCGCACGCTGGCCGCCGACGCGGTCAACGCCAAGGGCGCTGTCGTGGCCGAGGCCGGCTCCGACGTCGGGGACGTGCTCATCAACGAGCTCGTCGCGGCCGGCGTCGGGTCGATCAAGGTGCGCTCGGTGCTCACGTGCGAGTCGGCGGTCGGCGTCTGCGCCGCCTGCTACGGCCGCTCGCTGGCCACCGGCACGCGCGTCGACCTCGGCGAGGCCGTCGGCATCATCGCGGCCCAGTCGATCGGCGAGCCCGGCACCCAGCTCACGATGCGCACCTTCCACACCGGCGGCTCGGCCTCGGCCGACGACATCACGCAGGGTCTGCCCCGCGTGACCGAGCTCTTCGAGGCCCGCACTCCGAAGAGCGCGAGCCCCATCGCCGAGGGCGCCGGTCGCATCGTCGTGGAGGACTCCGAGAAGCAGCGCCGCGTCATCCTCACCCCCGACAACGGGGACGAGGAGGTCGTGTACGTCGTCTCGAAGCGCTCGCGGCTGCTCGTCGAGGACGGCCAGCACGTCGAGCTCGGCCAGCAGATCTTCGAGGGTCCGGTCGACCCGAAGGAGGTCCTGCGGGTCAAGGGAGTGCGCGCCGTGCAGCAGCACCTCGTCGAGGGCGTGCAGGGCGTCTACCGCTCGCAGGGCGTGCCGATCCACGACAAGCACATCGAGGTCATCGTTCGCCAGATGCTGCGCAAGGTCACGGTCGTCGACCACGGCGAGACCGAGCTGCTGCCCGGTGAGCTCGTCGACCGCTCGAAGTACAACGACCTGAACCGCACCGCTCTCGCCGAGGGCAAGAAGACCGCCTCGGCCCGCCAGGAGGTCATGGGCATCACCAAGGCCTCGCTCGCGACCGAGTCGTGGCTGTCGGCCGCCTCCTTCCAGGAGACGACCCGCGTGCTCACGCAGGCCGCCATGGAGGGCAAGCGCGATCCGCTGCTCGGCCTGAAGGAGAACGTGATCATCGGAAAGCTGATCCCGGCCGGTACCGGTCTTCCCGCGTACCGCAACGTCTCCGTCGAGGCGACCGAGGAGGCGAAGGCCGAGCGGTACCCCAACCGCATCTTCGCCGACGACTCCTCGTTCAGCGAGGCCGACCTGTCGTTCGTCGACTTCGACTCGTTCTCCAGCGACGACTTCACCCCGGGCACCTACAACTAAGGTCGGTCCGCACCGCTTGAGGGCCCCTGCCGCACGGCAGGGGCCCTCGGCCGTGCGGCGACTGCGCCCGACGCACGGCCTGTGATGGATGTGGCTGGCGTGGCCTGCGGGACGCAAGTCGTCCTCCCCAAACGGGGGACTACTCCCGGAACACGGCGTGTCGTACCGTCCCTCTGGGGGGCGGTATCGCTATCGGCGTCCCTATTCACACGCACGAGGGGGGAGGCCGGCGGTGCCGTCATTGACTGAGGTGCTGATCATCCGCGGCATCATGCCGATCGAGACGCTCGACGTCATGAGCGACGACCCCCTCGCCGAGGCCCACATCATCCAGATGTTCATGGACGAGGGGCGCGTCACTCCGGGGCAGATCGCCTCCGCCCGCGCCGAGGTCATGGGGCTCTCCTTCGTCGAGCTCGCCGAGTACCCGATCGACCGCACGGCCGTCGCGCTCGTTCCCGCCGCCCTGTGCAAGCGGCACAAGGTGCTGCCCATCCACCTCGCCGGCGACATGCTCACGCTCGCCATGGTCAACCCCGACGACGTCTTCGCCCTCGACGACGTGCGCGCCGCGACCCGCATGCGCATCGTGCCGATCGTCGCCGAAGAGCACGACCTCGCCGCGGCCGTCGAGAAGTTCCACCGCGCCGACAACGAGCTCAACGAGCTGTCGACCGTGCTGGAGGAGGAGAACAGACCGGAGGACCTCTCGGCGGTCGCGATGCGCGATGCCGACGCCGACGATGCGCCGATCGTGCGATTCGTGAACCTCATCATCGGCCAGGCGATCCAGGACAGCGCCTCGGACATCCACATCGAACCGGGCGAGCACGAGCTGCGGGTGCGGTACCGCATCGACGGCGTGCTGCACGAGATGCAGGCCGCACCGCGGTCGGTCACCAACGGCGTGATCTCGCGCCTGAAGATCATGTCGGACATCGACATCGCCGAGCGACGCAAGCCGCAGGACGGCCGCATGTCGGTCAGCCACGGCGGGCGGCAGATCGACCTCCGCGTCGCGACCCTGCCGACGGTGTACGGCGAGAAGGTCGTCATGCGCATCCTCGACAACAACGCCACGCGCCGCGACATGAGCGAGCTGCGCCTGCTCGACCACAACTTCGAGGTCTTCAAGAACTCGTACACGAAGCCGTACGGCATGATCCTCGTCACGGGGCCGACCGGCTCGGGCAAGTCGACGACCCTGTACACGACGCTGCACGCCGTCGCGAGGCCCGAGATCAACGTCATCACCGTCGAGGACCCGGTCGAGTACCGCATGGCCGGCATCAACCAGGTGCAGGTGAACCCCAAGGCGGGCCTCACTTTCGCGAGCGCCCTGCGCAGCATCCTGCGATCCGATCCGGATGTCGTGCTGCTGGGTGAGATCCGCGACAAGGAGACCGCGCAGATCGCCATCGAGGCCTCGCTCACGGGTCACCTCGTGCTGTCGACCCTGCACACCAACGACGCCCCGAGCGCGATCACGCGCCTCATCGAGATGGACATCGAGCCCTTCCTCGTCGGATCGGCGCTCGACTGCGTCGTCGCCCAGCGCCTGGCCCGCAAGCTCTGCGACCGATGCAAGCAGCCGTACCAGGGCGACACCGAGCAGATGGCATTCGGCGTCAACCTCGCCGAGGCCTTCGGCGGCGGCTCGTTCTCGGCTGCCTCCGACGGCGAGGAGCGCGTGCCGGGATCCGATCTCGCGTTCGCGACGGGGCCGACCCTGTACAAGCCCGTCGGCTGCTCGGCCTGCTCGAACACCGGCTACCGCGGCCGCCTCGCCCTGCACGAGGTCATGGCGGTGACGGAGGAGATCGAGCGCCTCGCCGTCGCACGTGCCTCCGCCGCCGAGGTTCAGAGGGTCGCCCTCTCGCAGGGCATGCGAACCCTTCGCCAGGACGGCTGGGAGAAAGCGCAGCTCGGCCTCACCTCCATCGAAGAGATCATGCGCGTCGTCGCGTAACCCGATCAGACCGACCAGACGCAGCCGTAAGGAGCCACACATGAGCGACCGACCGATCCACGAGATCCCGATGGACCCGGACGACGGCGACCTGTCGTTCCTGCGGCGTGCTGCCGCGCCGGGCTCGACGGGGGGCGTTTCGCCGTCCGACTGGGATTCTCTCGCCGCCGCGGGGGCCGCAGGTTCCCCCTCCGCGGTGCCGAGCGCCGCCGAGGTGGTGGCCTCGGCCAGCGCCCTGCCGCTCAACGTGCCGCCGTCCGCTCCGCCGACCTCGCCGCCGCCCATGGCGCCGCCCGCCTCCGGGCCGGTGCTCAACTCTCCGCCGCCCGCGGGCATGCCGCCGCCGAGGGGCATGCCGAGCGGATCGGCGAGCTTCGAC
>SCPB01000054.1 GCA_005502445.1 Microbacteriaceae bacterium X2B | reverse complement strand
CCCGAGCACCCGACGCACCCCGAGCACACGACGCACGGCGTCGGCCCGCACCCGCACCCGCTCCCGACCGGCCCGCACTTCGACCCCGAGCTCCTGCGCGACGGCGACAGCCGCAACGTCATCGATCGCTACCGCTACTGGAGCATGGCCGCGATCGTCGCCGACCTCGATGCCCGGCGGCACCCGTTCCACGTCGCGATCGAGAACTGGCAGCACGACATGAACATCGGCTCGATCGTGCGGAGCGCCAATGCCTTCCTCGCCGCGGAGGTGCACATCGTCGGGCGCCGGCGCTGGAACAAGCGCGGCGCGATGGTCACCGACCGCTACCAGCACGTGACCCACCACGAGACGATCGCCGACCTCGTGGCGTTCGCCCGGGCATCCGCGCTGCCGATCGTCGCGGTCGACAACGTCGCCGGTTCGGTGCCGGTGGATGCCGCGCCCCTGCCGCGCGCGTGCGTGCTGCTGTTCGGGCAGGAGGGCCCGGGCCTCTCGGACGAGGCGCTCGCCGCGGCCGACCGGGTCGTCGAGATCCGGCAGTTCGGGTCGACGCGGTCGATCAACGCGAGCGCCGCCGCCGCGGTCGTCATGCACGAGTGGGTGCGGGTGCACGCGCCGGGTCGCGTCGAGCCGTAGCCTGGTCGGCATGACCGCGATCACCGACGATCTGCCCGCTCAGCTCATCCACCAGGAGCACGAGGGGTGGGATGCGGTCTGTCGCGGCGACGGCGGAACCTTCTACCACCACGCGATGACGCCCGACGGCGTGCTCATCGTCGAGGACGGCATCATCGAGCGCGACGCCGTCATCGCGGCGCTCGAGGGCCAGACCTGGGATTCGTACTCGATGAGCGAGCACCGCATCGTGCGGCTCGGCGAGCGCGCGGCGGTGCTCGTCTACCGCGTCGTCGCGCACCGCGGCTCGCAGATGTTCGAGCGGCGCATGGCCACGACCTACGCATACACCGAGGGCCGCTGGCGGGTCGCGGCGCACCAGCAGACGCGGCTTCGGTAGGGCGAGCGCGGGCCGACGCTCGGCGGGCAGATCGTCGCGGGCGCCGCCCGCGCATCCAGCAATGACCGGGTGCTCGCCTCCAGTTCGCGATCGACGTCGCGCACCCCGCGGGCCCGGCAGGCATCGCTGCAGTACTTCACCGCGTGCCAGTCGCGCGCCCACTTCGCGCGCCATTCGATGCGGCGACCGCACGAGGAGCAGCTCTTGTCGGCACGGTCGTCGGAGCCACGCTCGGCGCTGTCGTCGCCCGCCCGCCCGCGCGCATCCCGTTGCCGCCCCACGCCTCGATCGTGCCGCAGCGTCCTGCGCGCTCGCCGAGCGCTACCGCCGCCGGCGCGCCAGCAGCAGCCCGACCGCGGCGATGAGCGCCACGGCGATGGCCGTGCCCCCGAACAGCAGCAGTGCTCCGCCGCCCTCGTACGCGAGGCCCGAGACGGCGGCGGCCACGGTTGCGGCCGCGAGCCCGATGCCGCGCAGCAGCCCCTGCGCCGAGCCCGCGCGAGCCGGGTCGACGGCGTGCGCCATCGCCGCCGCGGCTCCGATGAAGGCGAGCGCCTGGCCCGTCGACTCGACGAAACCCATGCCCGTCGCGATGAAGGGGTTCGCCACGAAGCCGTAGAGCGTCACGATCGGCAGCAGGATGAGCAGCCCGCGCGCATACGCCGAGACCCCGCCGCGGCGGTCGGCGAGGCGCCCCGCCCACCCGGCGACGAGCACGTACGGCACGGCGAAGAGCGCGTAGCTGAGCGCGGTGAGCACCGGGTCGGCTCCGATGTCGGCCATGAAGCGCGGCCACACGCCGTCGTAGGCGCCGGTCGGCACCATGACGGCGGCGTACAGCAGCACGATGCCGACGATGCGGGTCGAGCGCAGCAGGTCGAGGCTCGAGCGGGGAGCGCCGGCGCCGAATCGCAGCGACCGGTCGGCGTCGGTTCCGTCGAATCCGATGACGCCCGCGGCGATGCCGCCGGTGACCGGATGCGGGCCGTCGCCGACCGCGCCGACCCCGGCCGCGTGGCGGGTCGCCTCGCGGAATCCCAGCATGACGGGCACGAGGGCGACGAGCACGACGGCGGCCGACACGGCGAGGATCGCCGCCGGCCCGGCGAACGACAGGGCGAGGCCCGAGGCGAGCGGCCCGACCGCGATGCCGGCGAGCTCGGCGGCGCCGAGGCGGCCGAGCAGCTCGCCGCTGCGCGCGTGGTCGTGGCGCACGATGAGCGCGCTCGCGGCGATGACGAAGATGCCGAAGCCGAATCCTCCGACCGCGCGGCCCGCGATGAGCTGCCAGCCCTCGGCGGCGGCGGAGCTCAGAGCGAGCGATCCGGCGACCATGACGACTCCGACGACGGCCATGGGGCGCGCGTGCCCGCGGTCGGCGGCGGGGGCGACGAGCAGCTCGGCGACGAGCGCCGCGGCGAATCCGGCCGCGGCGAGGTAGCCGATCTCGGCCGTGCTGACCCCGAGCGAACCCTGCAGGGCCGGGATCAGCGGGAAGATCACGAACGACGCGGACGACAGAAGCACCATGGCCGCGACGACGCTCGGCACGAGGCGCCGCGCGCGTCGATCGCCCGCGTCGCCGCGCGCCGCGCCCGCGCCGCCGTGGCCGCTCGCGCCGATCAGGGGCCGGTCCATGGTCGTCATTCTCCCGCTCCAAAGTTGTCCAAATGGATAACAAGACTAGCACGCCTTATCCGCGCGGACAACGAGCGCCTATGCTCGACGCGTGGCCGAACGGAAGAGCTCGGAGGAGCGACGCGAGCAGATCATCGGCGCCACCCTGCGCATCGTGGCCCGCAAGGGCTTCGCGAGCGTCACCCTGCGCGACGTCGCGGCCGAGGTCGGCGTCGTGCACGGGCTGATCCGCCACTACTTCGCGAGCCGCGACGAGCTCGTCGCCGCCGCCTTCGACCACGCCGTCTCCGCCGAGCTCGAGAGCGAGGCGGCCGCGCTGGCCGACCTCGACCCGATCGCCGCGCTCGCTGCGTGGCTCGCGACGACGCCCGAGAACCACTACCTCGTCTGGATCGACGCGTGGAGCGAGGCTCCGCGCAACCCCGCGCTCGCCGCCGCGCTCACCCGGCATCACCGCGATTGCGAGCGGATCCTCGCCGATCTGATCCGGCGCGCGGTCGCCGCGGGAGCCGCATCCAGCGTCGAGGTCGACGCCGACTCGCGCATGCTCACGGCGCTCGCCGACGGCGTCGCGGTGCAGCACCACGCGATGGGCATCGTGGATGCCGCGGCCGCCGACGACGTCGTCTTCCGTGCCGCCGAGGCCCGCCTCGCGATCGCGCCCGGAAGTCTCGCCGCTGCCAACCGCGCGCCCGCGCGCGGCCAGTGGGTCGGCTGAGCGGCCGCCGACACCGGGCCGCACGGCGGCGCCACCCCCGCGCCCGATAGGCTGAGGTGCAATCCCCACTCCATCGAAGGGACCCCTATGCCAGCCGTCGTCATCATCGGCGCCCAGTGGGGCGACGAGGGCAAGGGCAAGGCGACCGACCTGCTCGCCGGCCGCATCGACTACGTCGTCAAGTTCAACGGCGGCAACAACGCCGGCCACACGGTCGTGATCGGCGACGAGAAGTACGCGCTGCACCTGCTGCCGAGCGGCATCCTGACCCCGGGCGTCACCCCCGTCATCGCGAACGGGGTCGTCATCGACATCGAGGTGCTCTTCGACGAGCTCGAGGCGCTCAGCGCCCGCGGCGTCGACGTGTCGCGCCTGAAGATCAGCGCCAACGCGCACGTCATCACGCACTACCACCGCACGCTCGACAAGGTCACCGAGCGCTTCCTCGGCAAGCGCCAGATCGGCACGACCGGGCGCGGCATCGGCCCCACCTACGCCGACAAGATCAACCGCGTCGGAATCCGCATGCAGGACCTCTTCGACGAGAACATCCTGCGCCAGAAGGTCGAGGGCGCCCTCGACCAGAAGAACCACCTGCTCGTGAAGGTCTACAACCGCCGGGCGATCACGGTCGACGAGATCGTCGACGACCTGCTGTCGTACGCCGAGCGCCTGCGCCCCATGGTGAGCGACACGGCGCTCGAACTGCACCAGGCGCTCGAGCGCGGCGAGACGGTGCTGTTCGAGGGCGGCCAGGCGACGATGCTGGATGTCGACCACGGCACGTATCCCTTCGTCACCTCATCCAGCTCCACCTCCGGCGGCGCCGCCACGGGTTCGGGCGTGGCGCCCAACCGCATCGACCGCGTGATCGGCATCGTCAAGGCGTACACGACGCGCGTCGGGGCGGGGCCGTTCCCGACGGAGCTGTTCGACGCATCCGGTGAGTTCCTGCGCGCCAACGGCTTCGAGTTCGGCACGACGACGGGCCGCCCGCGCCGCTGCGGCTGGTACGACGCGCCGATCGCGCGCTACTCAGCGCGCATCAACGGCGTGACCGACTACGTGATGACGAAGCTCGACGTGCTCACGGGCCTCGAGACCATCCCCGTCTGCGTCGCCTACGAGGTCGACGGCGTGCGCGTCGACGAGGTGCCCGTGTCGCAGAGCGACTTCCACCACGCCGTGCCGATCTACGAGGAGTTCCCCGGCTGGTCGGAGGACATCACGAGCGCCCGCAGCTTCGACGAGCTGCCGAAGAACGCGCGGGACTACGTGCTCGCGATCGAGTCGATGAGCGGGGCGCGCATCTCAGGCGTAGGCGTCGGCCCGGGCCGCGACGAGATCGTCGTGCGGCACGACCTGCTCGGCTGACGACGGGGACGCGAGCCCGTCGCTCGGCCCCGTGTCAATCCCCTGTTAGGGAACACTCAGGGTGCCTAGCGTCAGTACCATGACCCCCCGCACCGCCTCCGCCTCGGCCGCCCGGCTCCAGCGCGAGCCCATGGCCATCCCGACCCCGCGCGGCCCCGTGAGCGCCGCGATCGTCGCCGTCGTCACCGGGCCGATCGGAGCACCGCCCATCGTGTCGTCGCTCGACGCGCAGGTCGAGCGCGCGGTCGTCAACAGCCGCGATGTCCTCACCGACGGCGACCTGCTTCTGGGTCTGTTCTGCCTGCACGCCCTGCGCGGCGACGGAATTCGCGGCGTCGACGCGCGCTGGGCCGACGACGCCGTGCTCGCGACCGTGCGCCGGACGATCGAAGCGGCGTTGCTCGAGGCGCTCGACGACCGCCGCTCGGTGCCGCTCGTCGCCGCCGACGTGCCGGTGCGGCTCGCCGGCTACCTCGCGCACGAGGCGACCGACCCCGAGGTGCGCGAGTTCGCCGCGATCGCCTCCGTGTACGCGCACGGCGATCACGCGACCGCCGTGGATGCGGCCCTCACCGCCGCGGGGCTCGAGCTCGCGCCCGGGCACTACGTCGACGCGGTCGACGTGCGGGTGCTCGCCGCTCGCACCACCGCGACGATGCTCGGCACGGCCGCTCCCGGCTCGAGCCCGCTGCTCGGGGAGGCGCTCGCCGCGGCGGCCGAGCGGCTCGGAGTGGGACGGCTCGGTGCCCACGTCGGAACCGATGCCGACGGCGGCGGACGAGCCGGCGCATCCCGGTCGTCGGGTGAGCGCCCCCGGGCCGAGGCGTTGCGCCTCGTCGAGGGGATCGTCGCCGAGCACGCCCTCGACTGCTGGGTGCACCGGGAGAGCGCGCTGCGCGCGTGCGACATCGTCGAGACCGACCCCGTGCTCGGCTCGGCTCCTGTCGAGGCGCGCGAGCTCGAGGGAGCGCACTGAGTCGAGCCGGAACCTCTCGAGTGCGCGGGCGCGATGCCCTCGACGAGGGTGGCGCCGGCCACGCCGCTCATGGCGGTCGAAGTGTCGGAGGGTCTCGATGCGGTCGGTCACGCCCCGCGACGATACGGACGGGCGAGGACGCCCCCAGGGTGCGGCCGGTTGCCGGCGGCTCGACTGCGGAGCACCGCGCCCCCCGTTCGCGGGAGCGCGGCGGACTGGACGGCGTCGTACAGTGGCGGTCATGGGGAATCGACGTCTCGTGGGGATCGCTGTCGGCACTGCCGCGGCCGTGCTGCTGGTCGGCGGGATCGGAACGGCGGCCTACGCCGATGACGTGAGCTCGACGGTGTCGCTCGCGCTCGCATCGCTCGGGGTCGAGGCGAGCGAGGAGCTCGTCGACGACCTCGCCGAGGAGGAGCTGCTCGACGACGCACTCGTCGAGGATCTCTCCGATGGCGACGACCTCGCTGAGGAGGTCGTCGACGACGAGGAGTCGATCGCGGGGGAGGACGCCGAGGAGTCGGGCGATGAGGACCTCGAGGAGTCCTTCCTCGCCTGGAACGAACGCGCCGAGTTGTGGCGCACGGCCTTCGCCGAGGTCAAGGACGAGTTCGACGCCTGCCGCGCGGAGGCCGAGGGCGGCTCGGGCGACTGCGCCGTGACCTTCTCCGGCAGGCTGCAGGTGGCCTTCGCCGAGACCCTCGTGGAGTTCCTGGAGTCGCAGAGCGCGGCGATCGCCGCCCTGCCCGAGGACGAGCGGGCGGCCGCGCAAGCGAAGCTCGACAAGCGCCTCGACCGCGCGCTCGAGAAGCTCGACCGCACGCAGGAGCGCGTGGCCGATCGCGACGCCGCGCGCCTCGAGCGGGCGCTGACGAAGCTCGAGAGCGGAAGCGGCGGCGACGATCAGGGCGAGGGCGAGGGCGAGAGCCTCGAGACCGACTCGACCGGCACGCCAGAGAAGCCCGGCAAGACGGACAAGCCCGACAAGACGGACAAGACGGACAAGCTCGAG
Organism: Microbacteriaceae bacterium X2B; assembly: GCA_005502445.1. Lineage (GTDB taxonomy): Bacteria > Actinomycetota > Actinomycetes > Actinomycetales > Microbacteriaceae > Microcella. Next base: position 5,764 of record SCPB01000054.1, on the reverse strand, counting down.
AACCCGAACGGCGGGGGCAACGGCGGCGGCAAGCCCGACCACGCCGGCAAGCCCGGCGAGAGGTGATGGGTCGGCGGGCATCCCTCGCCGCGATCGCAGCGCTCCTGACAGCGCTCGCCGTGACGGCGTGCTCGGCGGCGGCGAGCCCGGCGCCGCATCCGACGCTCACGCGCGAACTGCCGAGCGACCTGAGTGCGCGCGGAGTTCTGCTCGCGGCCGTGCTGCTGAGCGAGGGCGACGTCGAACGGGCCGTCGCCGACGGGCTCGTCACGCCGGCGGAGGTCGACGAGGCGATCCGCGCGATCGAGGGCGGAGAGCTCGACGCGTGGGCCGAGCGCGCCGAACGCGAGCTCGCCGAAGACTGAGGCCGTCGGCCCCGATACCCTCGAGTCATGGACGACGCGGCCCTCGCCGAACTCACCTCGCTGCGCAAGAGCATCGACAACATCGACGCCGCGCTCGTGCACCTGCTCGCCGAGCGGTTCAAGTGCACGCAGACCGTCGGGCGCCTCAAGGCCTCCGTCGGGCTCCCGGCCTCCGACCCGGACCGTGAACGCGTGCAGATCGCGCGACTGCGGGCGCTCGCCGAGGAGGCGGAGCTCGACCCGGCCTTCGCCGAGAAGTTCCTGAGCTTCATCGTCGCCGAGGTGATCCACCACCACGAGCAGATCGCGTCGACCGGCGCGGCGGCAGCGCCAGGCGCGGCGAGCGGCCCCGGGGTCGGCGCTCCGTAGTCGAGCCCAGCGCTCGCGGGTTCGCGACCGGGTGCTCCGTCGCGGCCCGCGCCGTCGGGGCGAGGCGATAGCGTCGGGGACGTGACGAGATCCCGCGCGGCGACCGCAGCATCCCCCGCCCCGCCCCGCGAGGGCTGGGTCGCGACGCAGTTCGCGCTCAGCGGGCTCGTCTGGGGAGCGAGCTTCCTGTTCATCGCCGTTGCCCTCGTCGGCATGTCGCCCGTTCAGGTCGCCGCCGGGCGCGCGCTGCTCGGCGCCATCACTCTCGGGCTCATCGTGCTCGTCACGCGCGACCGGCTGCCGTCGTGGGGTCCGATCTGGGGGCACCTCGCCGTGGTCGGCGTGACCTTCTGCGTGCTGCCGTACCTGCTCTTCGCGTGGGCGCAGCAGTACGTCGCCTCGGGGCTGGCGAGCGTCTACAACGCGACGACCCCGATCATGACGGCGGTGCTGGCCGCGCTCGTGTTCCGCGTCGAGAGGCTCGCGCGCGCGCAAGTGGCCGGCATCGTCGTCGGCGTGGTGGGCGTGATCGTCATCATCGGCCCCTGGCGCGGCATCGAGTTCGGCGGCGACCTCGTGCCGCAGCTCGCGATGCTCGCCGCGACGGCGTGCTACGGGTTCAGCCTGTCGTACATGCGCCGGTTCCTCGCGGACTCCGGCGTCTCGGCGGTCTCGTTCACCTTCGTCTACATCGTGATCGCCGCCGTGGTGCTGCTCGCGCTCACGCCGCTCGTCGGCGCGGAGCAGATGTCGCTCGACTGGCGGGTGGTCGGGGCGATGGTGCTCCTCGGCGCCTTCGGCACCGGCTTCGCCTACGTCTGGAACCAGAACGTGGTGCGCACCTGGGGCGCCACGCGCGCCTCGACGGTGACGTACATCACGCCCGTCGTCGGGGTCGTGCTCGGCATCGTCGTGCTCGGCGAGGTGCTGCAGTGGAACGAGCCCCTCGGCGCCCTGCTCGTGATCGTCGGCGTGCTGCTCGCCCAGCGGCGCCTGCACTGGCCGCGCCGCGGGCGCCTGAGCTGAACGGCGCCTGCTCACACGGTTCCGGTCGCCTCACATCGCCTGTCTGGTGTGCGGTGACGGAAACGGTGTGAGTAAGGATGTGCGGCGTGCGCGGGCGTGCGCGGGCGTGCGCGGGCGTGCGGGCGGGCGCGGGCGTGGTGCGCGGCCGCGCCCCGAGCGCGCGGCGCCGACCTACCGGGTGCCCTCGGGCACGTGCAGGCGCGCGATGAACCGATCGGCCCCGCGGGGAGTGCGGCGGCGGTCGAGGTGCGACACGACGATGGTGAGGGCGAAGGCGAGAGGCACCGTCCACGCCGCGGGCTGGCGCAGCGCGGCGAGCAGCCACTCGGGTGACCCTCCGGCACCCGCCAGGGTCGGCCCGAGCAGGATGGCTGTTCCGCAGAAGAGGCCGCCGCCGAGCATCCCGGCGATCGCGCCGCGCGCGGTGAGCCCCCGCCACCAGATGCCGAGCACGAGCACCGGGCACAGGGTCGAGGCGGTGAAGGCGAAGACGAGCCCGACGCTGCCGGCCAGCCCGCCCGGCTCGAGCACGAGCGCGACCGCGAGCGGCACGATCGAGGAGGCGATCGCCGCAATGCGGAACCCGCGCACCGAGCCGCCCGCGACCTCCTGCGAGATGACGCCCGCGAGCGAGATGACGAGGCCCGACGAGGTCGAGAGGAAGGCGCCGAAGGCTCCCGCGATGACGAGGGCCGTGAGCACGTCGCCGAGCGGCCCGCCGATGACCATGCCGGGCAGCAGCAGCACGAGCGCGTCGGCCTCTCCCGCGCTCGCGAGCTCGGGGGCGAGCGCCCGCCCGAGCAGCCCGACGATCGTCGGGAACACGTAGAACACCGAGAGCAGCCCGAGCACGATGAGGGTCGTGCGCCGTGCGGCCGGCCCGTCGGGGTTGGTGTAGAAGCGCACGAGCACGTGCGGCAGGCCCATCGTTCCGAGCAGCAGCGCGACGACGAGCGACACGGTCGAGTAGGCATCGAGGGATGCCGGGCCCAGTTCCGCCGGGAATGCGACGGCCGGGTCGACGGCCGGCCCGCCGCCTCCGCCCACCGTGATGAGCAGGAACACGACGGGCACCGCGATCGCCGTCAGTTTCAGCCAGAACTGGAACGCCTGCACGAAGGTGATCGAGCGCATGCCGCCCGCGGCGACGATGAGGCCGACGATGACGGCGACGGCGACGGCGCCCGTCCACGAGGGCAGCCCCGTCGTGATCCGGATCGTCAGCGCCGCGCCCTGCAGCTGCGGCACGATGTAGAACCAGCCGATGAGCATGACGAGCAGCGTCGTGATGCGTCGCACCGCGAGCGACTCGAGCCGCGCGCCCGTGAAGTCGGGGATCGTGTACGCGCCCGATCGCCGCAGCGGCGCCGCGACGAACAGCAGCAGCATGAGGTACCCGGCCGTGTACCCGATCGGGAACCACAGCCCGCCCGAGCCCTGCAGCAGGATCAGCCCCGCGATGCCGAGCACGCTCGCCGCCGAGAGGTACTCGCCGCCGATGGCCGAGGCGTTCCACCACGGGCGCACGGTGCGCGAGGCGACGTAGAAGTCCTGCGTCGTGCGCGAGATGCGCAGGCCGAAGAAGCCGATGAGCGCCGTCGCGATCGTGACCGCGGCGATCGCGATGTAGCCCAGCAGGGGGTTCACGCGCTCGGCCCCGCGTTCATGAGCGAGCGGTACCCGGCCTCGTTGCGCGTGCTCGCGACGATGAAGATGACTGCGAACGCGAGGATCGCCGGGTAGGCGCCGAACGCCAGCAGCAGCCACGAGACGGGTGCGCCCGCGACGACGACCCCGTCGAGGCCCGGAGCGAGGGCGAGAACGAGCCAGAGCATCCCGAGGCTGACGACGAAGCCGGCCGCGCACACGATCGCGAGGCGCAGCTGCGACCGGATGAGCGACGCCGCGTAGACGGTCGCCGTGTCGCTGCGCTCCAGGCCCGGATGCCCGGCCGCCGTCGCGAGCGGCTCGCCCGGTTTCGGGGCGGTCACCCGCACCCGCTCGCGCGGGCCACTCGGCGGCGCGGGGTCGGCGGGCCCGGCGGGGCCGGGCGGCGGTGCGGGTTCGGCGGGGCCGGCGCTCACGACCGCGGCCGGATGCGGTTGGCCGCGACGCGATCGCGCAGGGCGGGCAGCAGACGCCTGCTCACCGGCAGCTCGGTGCCCGCCACGAGCACGGTCGGATTGCTCGCGCCGAGCCGCAGCCGTTTCACGTGGGGGAGTGACACGAGGTAGGAGCGGTGGATGCGCACGAAGCCCGCCGCCGCCCACTGCCTCTCGAGGTCGCTGATCGGTACGCGCACGAGGTAGCTGCCCTCGTCGGTGTGCAGTCTGGCGTAGTCGCCCTGGGCCTGCACGAACTGCACCGAGTCCTGCCGGATCATGCGGGTGGTCCCGCCGAGGCTCACCGCGACGAGCGCCGGCTGCGGGCGGGGGGCTGCGGGCGGCGCTGATCCTGCGGCGGTCGCCGCCTCGGCGCTCGCCGAGCGCGCCTCGAGCAGGCGCCCGACGGCGCGCTCCAGCCGTTCGGTGCGCACGGGCTTGAGCACGTAGTCGACGGCGGCGAGGTCGAAGGCCTCGACCGCGCGCTCCTCGTCGGCGGTGACGAACACGAACGGCGGGCGTCGGTCGAAGTGGCCGAGCGCCCGGGCGAGGTCGATGCCGCTGAGGCCGGGCATGTGGATGTCGAGGAAGACCGCGTCGATCGGCTCCTGCGTGAGGATCCGCAGGGCGTCCGCGCCGTTGGAGGCGCGGTGGATGAGCCCCACGCGCGCGTCGTGGCCGAGCAGGAAGGCGAGCTCGTCGAGGGCGGGCTGCTCGTCGTCGGCGACGAGCACGGTCATGGGGGTGGCCACCATCACAGTCTCGCACTCGAAGCGGTCGTGTTCTGCGGCTGCGACTTCGGAACCCGCATGCGCACGAGGGTGCCGGCGTCGAGATTCGTCTCGACCACGAGGCCGAGCTCGTCGCCGTAGAGCTGCCGGAGGCGGGCATCCACATTGCGCAGCCCCACGTGGTCGGCCGACGGCCGCCCCGCGAGGATGCCCCGCAGGCGCTCGGGGTCGATGCCGACGCCGTCGTCCTCGACCTCGATGAGGGCGAACGAGCCCGCGTCGCTCGCCCGGATCGTGATGTGCCCGCCGTCGGGCTGGGGCTCGAGGCCGTGCCGGACCGCGTTCTCGACGAGCGGCTGCACGCTCAGGAAGGGGATGACCGTGCTGAGCACCTCGGGGGCGACCTGCAGGGTGAGGGCGAGGCGGTCGCCGAAGCGCGCGCGCTCGAGCTGCAGGTACGAGTCGACGCTGCGCAGCTCGTCGGCGAGGGTCGTGAAGTCGCCGTGGCGGCGGAAGGAGTAGCGCGTGAAGTCGGCGAACTCGAGCACGAGGTCGCGCGCCCGCGGCGGGTTGGTCGTGATGGTGCTCGCGATCGCCGTGAGGGCGTTGTAGATGAAGTGCGGGCTGATCTGCGAGCGCAGCGCCTTGACCTCGGCCTCGGCGAGGGCCGCGCGGCTCGCGTCGAGCTCGGCGAGCTCGAGTTGCGCCGCGACCCAGTCGGCGACCTCGCCGGTCGCGCGCACGAGGCCGGGACGAACCGTGGGCGCGAACGCGACGATCGCCCCCGCGGTGCGGTCGCCGGCGATGATCGGGGCGGCCACCGCATCCGTCGCCTGGATGCCCCTCCCGGTCGGATCGATGCCGCGGAAGACCTGCGGGCGGTCACCTTCGCGCACCTCGGAGGCCAGCCGGTCGGCGATCGGCCGGAGGTGCTCGGCGAGGCGCTGATCGGCGGGGCCGGCGTCGATCGCGAGCACGCCGTGGTCGTCGGCGATCGCGAGCACGCGGCAGTCGAGCAGCTGCCGAAGGGGGCGCACGGCGCGCTGCGGGTCGCCCCGGTCGAGGCCGCCGCGCACGTGCGTCGCCGCCTGGCTCGCGAGGTGCAGCGTCGAGTAGGTCGCCCGCTCGGCGGCGGTGCCCATCTCGCGCGAGAGCCGCACGACGCGCCAGC
>SCPB01000053.1 GCA_005502445.1 Microbacteriaceae bacterium X2B | reverse complement strand
CCTGGGGGGGTCGGGGCCGGGCGGGAGCGCAACGCGCGGTTCCCGACCGGCCGGGCGCAGCATCCGAGACTACGAGGCGAAGTCGCGGACGAGCTGCTCGTTCTCGTTCGTGTTGATGCGCGCGACGACGTAGCCGACGACGAGCGCGATGACCGGAAGCAGCACGAGGAACCAGCCGAGGCCGTTGAGCTGCCAGGCGCTCTCGGGGAGCGTCGGGTCGACGCCTTCGGGAACGGTGCCGGCGAGCAGGTTGAACCGGGACATGACCAGGTAGAGGCCGATCGCGAGCAGCACGGCCGACAGCGCGGGGGCGATCGTGGTCTTCCAGAGAGACCCGCCGCCCTCCCTCCGCAAGAAGCGGATGACGGCGATGCTCACGAGGATCTCGACGATGATGACCGACATCGCGGTGATCGAGCTCATCCAGAAGAACAGGTTGGCGACGGGGTCGAGTCCCGCGATCGCGAACACGATCATCACGAGGGCGGCGAGCGCCGAGGTGATGACGACGCCGCCGACCGGGGCGCCCGAGGCGTTCGTCGTCGCCGCGCGCGCAGGCAGGACGCCGCCGCGCCCGAGGGCGAAGAAGTAGCGCGCCGCCGCGTTCTGGAAGGCGAGGAGACCAGCGAAGAGGCTCGTGATGACGAGCACGGTCATGATCGTGACGAGCCAGCCGCCGAGGTACTGCTCGGTGAGGCTGAAGAGCACGCCGGCGGGGTTGGCGAGCACATTGCCGTCGGCGTCCATCGAGCGGCTCACGACCTCGTCGACGATCCCGGTCGCGCCCATACCCGTCACCATGCCGAACGAAACGATCGCGAAGAGGATGCTGATGGTCGAGATCGCGATGTACGTCGCGAGCGGCACGGTGCGCTTCGGGTCCTTCGACTCCTCGCCGTAGATCGCGGTCGCCTCGAAGCCGATGAAGCTCGCGAGCGCGAAGGCGAGGGCGATACCGGCACCGCCGGCGAAGCCGCCGGCGAAGATGTTCTCGGGGCTGAACGAGGCGGCGAGGTTCCAGCCCTCCGGCCCGCCGTTCGCGAGCATCGCCAGTCCGGCGACGAGCAGCGAGAGCAGTTCGAGCACGAGGAGGACGCCGAGTACCTTCGCACCGATGTCGACGCTCAGCAGCGACAGACCGGTCACGAGCACCCAGGCGATGAACGACCAGACGAACCACGGCAGGGCGACGCCGAACCCCGCCATCGTGCCCTCGAGCAGTCCGCCGAAGAACCCGTAGATCGCGAGCTGGATCGTCACGTAGGTGAGGATCGACACGAAGGCCGAGGCGACCCCCGCGTCGACGCCGAGCCCCTTGCCGACGTAGGCGAAGAAGGCGCCGGAGTTCGTGACGCGCTGGCTCATGGTCGCGTAGCCGACGCTGAACAGCAGGAGCGTCAGGCCGACGACGAGGTAGGCGCCCGGCGTGCCCGCGCCGTTGCCGACGAGCATCGCGACGGGCACGGCGCCCGTGATGCCGACGAGCGGGGCGGAGGCGGCGACGACGAAGAAGACGACGCCGACGACGCCGAGTCGGCCGGAACGGAGCGCCGAGCGCTCCGCGGCCGTCGATGGGGTGGAGTGGGTCATGTCCGATGCTCCTCGTTGAGACATTGAGACGGATGATCGTTCGGGCCTAAACGACTGGATCACAGAATGGCCTCTGCGCGGAACGGCGTCAAGGATGCGCGCCGCAGGGAATCGCCTATCGTTTGTTCACGAACGAGTCGCTACGCTGATGCCCATGGCTCACCTCCGCGGCTTCATGGCCCCCCGGACTCCGTCGGGCGCGAGCGCGATCGTGCCCGACATGCCCTGGTACTACTCGGGCACGCTTCTCACGGCCGAGTACCGCACCGACCCCGAGAAGGTCGCGGCCCTGCTGCCCGCGGGTCTCGAGCTCGCCGAGGAGGACCCCGGGGCGGTCGCCCTCATCTGGGCCGACTGGCAGTCGTGCAGCGCCTCGGGAGCCGAACTGCTCGATCCCCAGCGCTCGCAGTACCTCGAGACTTTCGCCGTCGTCCGGGTGAGGCACGAGGGCGCCACCTACACGCGCTGCGTCGCGATCTGGGTGACGAAGGACTTCGCGATCGCGCGCGGCTGGTTCCAGGGATACCCCAAGAAGCTCGGCTCGATGGCCGTCACGCGCGTCATGAACGTCGGCCGCGCCGCACCCCGGCTGGCGCCCGGCGCGAAGATCGGCGCCTCGCTCGCCGCCTACGACCACCGGCTCGCCACGCTCGTCGTCACGCTCGAGGCCGAGAGCGAGTCCAACGGCTTCGTCAACGGCCACCCCATGCTGCATTCGCGATGGATGCCCTCCATCACGCCCGGCGCCGGCAACAGCCTCGACCAGCTCATCACCATGAGCACGACCGACGCCGAGATCGGCGCGACCTGGCGCGGCGACTTCGAGCTCGAGCTGCACGACTCGCCCTGGGACGAGCTCGCCTCGATCCTGCCGTTGCGCGAGAAGATCGGCGCCTACTACCGCGAGGTCGGCGTGACGTTCAACGGCGGGTCGCTCGTGGCGGACCGCTCGAACCCAGGCGTGTAGTCGTAGCCAGCTGCGACCCTCCGAGTGGTACCATATCCGGTACTACTCAGGGAGGCATCCGTGACTGCCATCAGCGCATCCGAAGCGCGCAGATCGCTCTTCGGCATCATCCAGCAAGTCAACGACGACCACGCCCCCGTCGAGGTGGTCTCGAAGCACGGCAATGCGGTCATCCTGTCGAAGGCTGACTATGACGCGATGACCGAAACTGCCTACCTGCTGCGCAACCCGGCCAACGCCGAGCGCCTCCTCGCCTCGATGGAGCGCGCACGTCGTGGCGAGTTCGAGAAGCGCGAGCTCCTGGAGTCGTGAGTCGGTCCCTGGTCTTCGATCCGAACGGGTGGGAGGACTACCTCTACTGGCAGACGCAAGACCGAAAGACGCTCAAGCGGATCAACGCCCTCATCACAGACGCACTGCGTGATCCGTGCGCAGGGATCGGCAAACCAGAGCCGTTGCGACACGTCCTCTCCGGCGCCTGGTCGCGCCGGATCGATGACACGAATCGGCTCGTGTACTACGTGACTGACGACCACATCGTGATCCTGCAGGCGCGGGCTCACTACTAGGGCCTGTTGCTGAAGCGTTGCCGCACACGACAGGCGTCGGCAGACTGGGTCGGTGCGTGGCGAACAGAGATTGCTCATCCGCCCAATCCGGTCGAGAGACGCCGATCAGGTCTGGCCGTTGGCCCGCGACTTCGCGACCTCGTTCACGCCAGAACGTAGAGCGTTCGACGCGACCTGGCAGAGTCTTGAGGCAGCATCCAGCACGCTGGTCGCGGTCGCCGAGACGTCGGATCAGAAGATCGTGGGCTACCTGCTGGCCCACATCCACCCGACTTTCCTCGCCAACGGTCCCGTCGCGTGGGTCGAGGAGGTAATGGTCGCCGAGAGTCGCCGCAGGTCCGGCGTCGGGCGAGAGTTGATCGGCTACGCCGAAACGTGGGCACGCGAGAGCGGTGCTGCCCATATCGCTCTCTCAAGCCGGAGAGCCGGACCCTTCTACCTGGCGCTCGGCTACGACGATTCGGCCGTGTTCTTCAAGAAGGCGCTCGCGTAGACCTACGGCTTGCCGCTGGGTCCGCTGGTGAGCCAGTGGAGCGGGGCTGCTAGGCATTTACCGGATTGGTGGTTTCGGGCGGTCCTGTCTGACCGCATTGCGATCCCGCGCCAAAGCTTCAGCTGGTTGGAACAGCGCTCGAGGAATCGGCATGACGTTCAACGACGGGCGGCTCGTCGCGGACTTCTCGAATCCGACGGTCTGAGACCCCCCGCCCTCACGACCTACAGATCGAGATGTGCTTGCCTTTCGCGGGTCACAGGTCCAGGAAGTACTCCTTCACTTCCCACTCGGTGACGTCGCGCGTCGTCGGGTCGTCCACGGCCTCGGTGTAGCGCTCGATCTCGTCGCGCTTCATGACCTCGAAGACGTCGACGAGCGGGCCGCCGAGCAGCTCGATGAGGGCGCTGTCGGCGCGGAGGGCATCCAGGGCGGAGCCGAGATCCATCGGGAGGACGGGGCGCGAGTCGTCCTCGTAGGCGTAGCCGAAGGCCGGCGGCGGGGGGTCGAGCTCGCGGCGGATGCCGTCGAGGCCGGCCGCGAGGATGGCGGCGGTCATGAGGTAGGCGTTCGCGGCGCCGTCGCCGAGGCGCACCTCCAGGCGCGTGCCCGAGCCGCGCTCGGGCGGGATGCGCACCATCGCGCTGCGGTTGTCGTAGCCCCAATTGGCCCGGTACGGCGCGAGCGTGTCGGGGCCCAGTCGCTTGAAGGCGTTGACCGTCGGGTTGCAGAAGGCGGTGAGCGCAGCGGCGTGCTCGGCGATGCCGGCGATCATGCGCTGCGCGAGCACGCTCAGGTCGTGGCCGGAGTGCATGAGGTTCTCGCCCTCCGCGCTCTCGAGCGAGACGTGCAGGTGGAAGCCACTGCCGCCCTCGTCGCTCCACGGCTTGCCCGAGAAGGTCGCGGCCTGGCCGAGTCGGGCGATGAGGTCTTTCACGCCCGCTTTGAGCATGAAGATGCGGTCGCAGGCGTCGAGCGCCTCGCCGTGCCAGATGTTGATCTCGTACTGGCTGGGGCTGAACTCGTGGTTGCCGGCGAATACGCCGATGCGCAGCTGGTCGAGCATGCGCAGCAGATGCAGGAAGGTGCCCTTGGGGTCGACCGTCGCGCCGCTCGTGTACACGCGACCGGGCTGGGTGAGCGCGCGACGGTAGGTGCCGTCGTCGTTGCGATCGGCGATGTAGAACTCGAGCTCGGGGCCGACGACGGGCACGAGACCGAGCGCGCGGTACTCGCCGACGATGCGCTCGAGCAGCGTGCGCGGAGCGAGGTCGTTGGGCGTCAGATCGGGGTTGTTGGCGCCGGCGACGACGTAGGCGACGCCGGGCTCCCAGGGCAGCGCGCGCCAGCTCTCGGGCACGATCTGGGTGACGAAGTCCTCCAGGCCGTTGCTGAGCACATCGGCGCCGTCGAGCACGCCTCCCTGCGTCGTCGTGACCCAGACCCCCTGGCAGAAGGTGGGGCCGCCGTGGCTCACCCTGTGGAGCTGGCTCACGAGCAGATCCTTCGACCGCACCGTGCCGATGATGTCGGCGTAGATGACGCGCAGCACGTCGATCCCCGCCGCGGCCAGCTCGCTCTGCAGGTTGACCAGGCTGTGACCCATGTGCGACTCCCTCGTGGCACTCGCGATCCGGCGGTGGATCGTTCGGCATCAAACGATACAGTAGGGGCTCATCACCGTCGATGAGGAGGGCCTCGTGCGAGCTCTGTTCGTGCAGCACGACCACCTGAGCCCTCTCGGGCCGGTCGGCGAGCGCTTCGCGCATCACGGATTCGACATCGACACGATCATGGTGGTGCCGGAGGCGAGCTTCCACGAACCCGACATCGCCGTCGACTTCCCCTCGCTCGACGAGTACGACGTGCTCGTGCCGCTCGGCGCACCGTGGGGCGCCTGGGACGACGCCTGCATCGGCACCTGGCTGCGCGCCGAGCTCGCCTGGGTTCGCGCGGCGGTCGAGGGCGGGATGCCCGTGCTCGGCATCTGCTTCGGGGGCCAGCTCGTCGCGCGCGCCATGGGTGGCTCGGTCGCCCCCGGCCCCAAGGGCGAGATCGGCTGGACCGCGATCTGGAGCGACCGCCCCGCCCTCGTCGGGCAGGGGCCGTGGTTCCAGTTCCACTACGACCGCTGGCAGGTGCCGCCCGGGGCCGTCGAGATCGCGCGCAACCCCGTCGCCTCGCAGGCCTTCGCGATCGGGCGGACGCTCGCGGTGCAGTTCCACCCCGAACTCGACGCCGAGGCGCTTCGCGGCTGGTTCGCGTGGGGCGGCGAGGAGCAGGTGCGCGCCGACGGACAGGACCCTCACGTGATGCTCGCGCAGACCATCGCCGAGGGCCCCGCCGCCCGCGATCGGACCTTCGCGCTCGTCGACGCGTTCCTCACCGAGATCGCGGAGCTCCTCCCCCGCGCGTAGGCCGCGGGGCGTCGCGCACGCCGGGCGTCCCCCGCGGGCGCCCGGCGTGCCCGCCCCGCGCCTGTTCGCCGTTCAGGAAAAAGGCCGCACTGAGACGCGACACGCCGCTCCTCAAGTCTGCCGTGACGCTCCGAACCCACGCTTTCCTGAACGGCGAACGGCGAACGGCGAACGGCGAGTCGGGCGGGTGCGGCGCGCGCGAGCCGGGGCCCTCGAACGCTGGCGCAGCGCGTGCCGCGATCAGACCACGCGCACGGGCATCCGCTTGATGCCGTGCACGAAGTTGCTGCGCAGGTAGTCGATCTCCCCCGTGCGCTCGAGCACGACATCCCGCGTCAGCAGGTCTTCGAACATGATGCGCAGCTCGATGCGCGCGAGCGCGTTGCCGAGGCACATGTGCGGGCCGCCGCGCCCGAACGACATGTGCTCGTTCGGGGTGCGGGTGACGTCGAAGCGGTAGGGGTCGGCGAACACGGCGTCGTCGCGGTTGCCCGAGGCGAACCACGTGACCACTTTGTCCCCCTCGGAAATCTCCGTCCCGGCGAACTCGACGTCTCGCGTCGCGGTACGCCGGAAGTGATAGACCGGCGAGGCGAAGCGCAGGAACTCCTCGACCGCCCAGGGGATGAGCGAGGGATCGTTCTTGAGGATCGCCAGCTGGCCGGGGTTGTTCAGCAGGTTGCTCATCGAGTGCGTGATCGTGTGGCGGGTCGTCTCGTTGCCCGCGACGACGAGCAGCAGGAAGTTCGTGTTGAAGTCGCGCTCGCTGAGCGGCTCGCCGTCGCTCGGCACGCCATTGGCGAGCAGCGACACGAGGTCGGCGCCGCCCCTGCCGGCCCGCTCGGCCTTCAGATGCCTGCCGTACTCGTAGACCTCGATCGCCGCGGGCGAGCGGAAGGGCACGTGCCGGTAGGCCTCGCTGTCGGCCGAGCCGATGAGCACGTCGGCGTGCTCGGGGTCGGTGTTGCCGACCATGCGGTTGCCCCACTCGATGAGCCTGCCCGTGTCGCTGTCCGGCACGTCGAGGATCCGCGCGAGCACCCGGATCGGGAAGTCGGCGCTGACCTCCTGCACGAAGTCGAACTCGCCGCGGGCGAGCGCGGCGTCGAGCGTCGTGGCGGTGATGCCGCGAAGGAAGGTCTCGTACTTCGCGACCGCCTGCGGCGTGAACTCGCCCTGCAGCATCCGTCGCATCGCGCGGTGCCGCAGGCCATCGGTCTCGAGCAGCGAGCGCCGCATCTCCTCCTGCTCGGCGTCGACCTCCTCGAGGTTCGTGAAGTGCGTCGAGGTGAAGGTCTCGGTGTCGCGCAGCACGCGCACGATGTCGTGGTAGCGCGTGACCGACCAGAAGCCGTGGTTGGGCACCTCCTCCTCCGAGAAGTGCAGGCCGGGCGAGCGGCGCAGCTGTTCGAAGACCGCCCAGGGGGCCCCGTGCGCGAACAGATCGAGGTCGGCGAGGGTGAGTGCTGTCGTCGTCGACACGGGGCGCCTGCTTTCATCGGAAGCGGATTATTCGGATGCTAACAATCTTTCGGGGGTCGCGTCGAGTGCCGTCATCCCCGTCTGTCGACGCGCATCCATCGCTTCTGCGCACGATCCGTGCCCGAATGAGGTTGGATGCTCTCGGAGAGGAGCACGGATGCCCAGCCCCCACACGCTCGCCGAGACCGAGCAGCAGGTCGCAGAGAAGCTCGGCGACCTGCCCATCGACTTCGAGGCGATGGCGGTCGTGTCGAACCTCTTCCGCGCCGCGAACGCCACGCGCAACTACCTCGAGCGCACGGTGCTCGCGCCCCACGGCCTCTCGTGGACGGCCTTCGTCGTGCTGTGGGTGGCGTGGATCTGGGAGCCCATCGAGACGCGCCAGATCGCCGAGGAGGGCGGCTTCTCGAAGGCGACCCTCACGGGGGTGCTCGGCACTCTCGAAGCCAAGGGCCTGCTCGCCCGCGAGCGCAGCGAGCGCGACGGCCGGCTCGTCACGGTATCGATGACCGAGGCGGGCCGCGAGCTCATGCTCACGCTGTTCCCGGAGTTCAACGGGCACGAGCAGACGATCGCCGGCGCGGTGCTCGACGAACGGCGGGTCGAGTTGGCCGACATGCTGCGCCGCGTCACGCAGGTGACCGAGGCGCAGCGCTGAAGCGCCCGTCGGCCGCCCTGTCGCTCGCGAGGCGACTCGGTTAGTATCCTCAGCACAGTCATTCGCTTCCGAATGAATCACCACTGCAAGGGAGCAGCCACGTGCACCAGGTGCGACTCGCGGGCCTGACGGTCGACACGCGGCACGCGATCGGCGGCGAGCGCGTCGCCTCGACGGGGACCTTCGAGAGCGTCTCGCCGATCGACGGCGCGGTGCTCGCGCACATCGCCCGCGGCGGAGCGGTCGAAGTGGATGCGGCGGTGCAGGCCGCTCGCGCGGCCTTCCCCGCCTGGCGCGACCTCGGCCCGCGCGGTCGCGGCGAGCTGCTGCACCGCCTCGCCGATCTGGTGGAGGCGAACCTCGAGCCGCTCGCGACCCTCGAGACGCTAGACAACGGCTCTCTGCTGCGCTCACACCGCCGCGGCGTCATGCCGCGCGTGGCGATGAACATCCGCTTCTTCGCCGACTGGGCGGTCGATCGCCTGCGCCACGAGGTGTGGCAGACGCGCGGCCACGACAACACGATCTCGTGGGACCCATCGGGCGTCGCCGCGCTCATCACCCCGTGGAACGCCCCGCTCATGCTCGCGACCTGGAAGATCGGCCCGGCGCTCGCGGCCGGCGACACCGTCGTGCTCAAGCCTGCCGAGTGGACGCCGCTGACCGCGAGCGTCTTCGCCGACCTCGCGAACGAGGCGGGCATCCCGCCCGGGGTCGTCAACGTCGTGCAGGGCTTCGGCGCCGAGGCCGGAGCCGCGCTGGTCGCCCACCCCGGCATCGCCCGCATCTCGTTCACGGGCTCGGTGCCGACCGCGAAGGCGATCGCCCGTGCCGCCGCCGAGAACCTGACCCCCGTGAGCTTCGAGCTCGGCGGCAAGAGCCCGCTCATCGTGACCGACGACGCCGACCTCGAGCTCGCCGTCGAGCTCGCGATCGAGCAGTACGACAACGCCGGCCAGGTGTGCCTCTCGGGCACGCGGCTGCTCGTGCACGAGGCCGTCGCCGAGTCGTTCGCGGCTCGGTTCGCCGAGAAGGCCGCGGCGATCGTGCAAGGCGACCCCCGCGACGAGGCGACGCAGATCGGCCCGCAGATCCACCGCATCCATCTCGATCGCATCGCCGGCTTCGTCGAACGCGCGACGGCCGCGGGCGCGCGCGTGGTCGTCGGCGGAGGCCCGAACGAGCAGCTCGGCGGCCTGTACTACCGGCCGACGCTGCTCGCCGATGCGCGACCGGGCAGCGAGATCCTCACCACCGAGGTCTTCGGGCCCGTGCTGACGATGCAGACCTTCGCGGGCGACGAGGAGGCCGTCGAGCTCGCCAACGGCACCGAGTACGGCCTCGCCGCCGTCGTCGTGTGCGGCGACCGCGAACGCGCGAGGGCTCTCACGAAGAACCTCGTCGCCGGCACGATCTGGGTCAACTGCTTCTTCGTCCGCGATCTCGCCGCCCCCTTCGGTGGAAGCAAGAAGTCGGGCATCGGCCGCGAGGGCGGCACGTGGTCGTTCGACTTCTACGCCGACGTCAAGAACACCGTCTACGCGCCGACCGGTTGGAAGGACTGACCATGGGAAGAGTCGTCGGAGCCGCCATCCTGGCTCACGTGCCCACCATCATGCTGCCGCAGGATGTGCGGTACGACCTCAACGAGGGCAAGGAGATCAGCCTCGTGCCGGGCCTCAAGCGCCTGCGCGAAGAGGTCATGGAGACCCTCGATTACGACACCGTCGTCGTGCTCGACTCGCACTGGGCGACGACCGTCGAGTTCGTCATCACCGCGCAGGCCGAGCGCAGCGGGCTCTTCACGAGCGAAGAGCTGCCGCGCGGCATGTCGCAGATCCCCTACGCGTTCAAGGGCGACCCGGAGCTCGCGAACCTCACGGCGCAGTACGACGAGAAGAACGGCACCTGGGTCACGCCCATCAGCGACCCTCACCTGCCGATCTTCTACGCGACCGTCAACCTCTGGCACTACCTCGGCCGCGGCCTCGACAAGCGCTGGGTCAGCATGTCGGTGTGCCAGACCGCCGAGACGGAGGACTTCCTCCGCGCCGGTCGCGCCCTCGGCGAGGCGATCCGCGACAGCGACCGGAAGGTGCTGCTGCTCGCCTCGGGCGCTCTGTCGCACACGTTCTACAAGCTGCGCGACCTGCGCCGGCACGAGTCGAGCGACCCCAGCCACATCTTCAGCCCGGAGGCGCGCGAGGCGGACCTCGAGCGCGTCGAGTGGATGAAGGCGGGCGATCACGCGCGCATCCTCGACACGATGGGCGAGTTCGCGAAGTTCAAGCCCGAGGCCAACTTCAGCCACTGGCTGACCATGGCCGGGGCGACCGGCGAGGGCGCCAACACCGCTCGCGGGGTTATGTACTCGGAGTACGAGAACTCGATCGGCACCGGGCAGGTGCACGTGTACTTCCCCGAGCCCGAGGGCGGCTTCCCGCAGCCGCGCGACCTCGTGCTGTCGCGGGAGCGCTGACATGGGCGCGCCGCAGACGACGACCGAGTATCGCCGGATCCTGCTCGGCGGGGCGCCCGTGCGGGTGCGCCGCGAGGACGATGAGCTCGTGGCGCCCGACGGCCGCCGCGTGGCGATCGCCGACGCCGTGCACCTCGCGCCGAGCATCCCGTCGAAAATTATCGCGGTGCACCTCAACTACGCGAGCCGCACCGAGGAGTTCATGACGACGCTGCCGGCAGCGCCGACGTACTTCCACAAGCCGATCACGGCGCTCAACAGCCACGAGGGCGACATCGTGCGGCCGAAGGGCTGCAAATGGCTCAACTACGAGGGCGAGATCGTCATCGTCATCGGCCGCACGTGCCGCACCGTCTCGCCCGCCGACGCCGGCGACTACATCGCGGGCTACAGCGTCGGCAACGACTTCGGCCTGCACGACTTCCGCGACACCGACGCCGGCTCGATGCTGCGCGTGAAGGGCTCGGACACACTCGGCCCCGTCGGGCCGGGGCTCGTGGAAGGCTGGGACTTCCACGGCAAGACGATCCGCACGTACGTGAACGGCGAGCTCAAGCAGGAGGACTCGACCGACAACATGGAGTGGGACATGCACTACCTCGTCGCCGACCTCGCGCGCACGATCACGCTCGAGCCCGGTGACATGATCTTCTCGGGAACGCCCGCGAACTCGCGACCCGTGCACCCGGGCGATGTCGTCGAGGTCGAGGTCGAGGGTCTCGGGCGCCTGCGCAACCGCATCATCGAGGGGCCCACCCCCATCCGCTCCGACGTCGGCGCGCAGCCGACCGAGAGCGAGGAGGTCGTCTCGACCGCGCTCGGGGGAGACTGGGAGTTCCGCGGCATCCGCACCCCCTCGAGGGACCTCTACCCATCTCGAATCCAGGAGCAGGACGCATGATCAGGATCGACGTCGACATGAACAAGTGCCAGCACTACGGCCAGTGCGTGTTCGAGGCGCCGGAGGTTTTCCACCTCGACGAGAACGACAAGCTGGAGTACAAGGCCGAGGCCCCCGATGAGATGCTCGCCGACCTCGAGGCGGCGGCGGACGTCTGCCCGATGCAGGCCATCACGATCTCCCGGGGCTAGACCCGCGATGACGGATGCCCCACTCCTGATCGTCGGAGCCTCGATGGCGGGCCTGCGCACCGCCGAGGGGGCTCGACGCGCGGGCTACACGGGGCCGATCCGGTTCCTCGGCGCCGAGGCGCACGCTCCGTACAACCGGCCGCCGCTGTCGAAGGAGCTCCTGCAGACGGAGGGGCACGGGCACGACGAGGTGGCGTTCCCCATCCGCTCGGCGCTCGAGCAGGGTGTCACGTGGACGCTCGGTCGCGCCGCTACGGCGCTCGACACCGCGCGGCGCGTGGTGACCGACGAGGCCGGGGACGAGCATCCGTATCGCGCGCTCGTGATCGCGACGGGGCTGCGCCCCAAGCCGCTGCCCATCGACGACCACGAGCTCGCAGGCGTCCACGTTCTGCGCACCCTCGACGATGCCGTCGCGCTGCGGGCGGCGCTGCGACCGGGAGCGAACGTCGTGATCCTCGGCTCGGGGTTCGTGGGGTGCGAGATCGCCGCCACGGCGGCGAAGAACGACTGCCTGGTGTCGATCGTGACGCAGAGCGGGGTTCCGCTCGAGCGCGCGCTCGGGCCCGAGCTCGGCGGCGAGGTCCGGCGGCGGCACGAGGCGCACGGCGTGCGCTTCTTCACCCGGGACTCGCTCTTCGGGCTGGTGGGCGACCCCGGGGTGGAGCGCGTGATCCTGTCGAGCGGCGTCATGCTCGAGTGCGACGTGCTCGTCGTGGCGATCGGCTCGGACCCGAACACGGAGTGGCTGGCGGGCTCGGGCCTCGACGTGAGCGACGGCGTGCTCGTCGACCCGGGGCTGCGAGCGATCGCCGAGGCGGGCACCGTCGTGCCCGACGTGTTCGCGGTCGGCGACATCGCGCGCTACCCGAATCCGCTCTTCGACGATGTGCCGCGCCGCGTCGAGCATTGGAACCTGCCGACCGAGACGGGCCGACGCGCCGGGCAGCTCGCCGCGGCCCAGCTCGCGGGCGAGGACTGCGCGCCGCTCGCCGCTGCGGGCTTCGCCCCGCTGCCCTCCTTCTGGAGCGACCAGTACGACATGCACCTGCTCGCCTTCGGCATGACCTACCTCGCCGATCGCCGCGAGCTCATCGCCGGCTCGCTCGACGACGAGTGCGTCATCGAGTACCGCCGCGGCGATGCGCTCGTGGGCGTCTGCGGCATCGGCATGCGCTCGGCCGTGCAGGCCTACCGCACTCGGTTCGCGGCGCCGGTGGCCCGCGCCTGAGCCGCGGCGCCCGCCCGCGCCGCGGAGC
>SCPB01000052.1 GCA_005502445.1 Microbacteriaceae bacterium X2B | reverse complement strand
CTTGAGTGAGGCGAGCGAACCCGGATTGGTCCCTGAAGCCGGGTAAATCCTACGGGATGGGCGGGGCGGGGGCTTTCGGCCCTGTCGTCGTCGCGACTCCGGTGGCATCCTGGGACCACGGCGGGGCGACGGCGCCCCGCGCGAAGGGGAGCACCATGAATCGGGAGGACCGGCCGAGCCTGAGCTTCCTCGGCGCCAGCGGGACGGTGACCGGCTCGCGGTTCCTCCTCGAGGCCGGCGGGGCGCGCGTTCTCATCGATTGCGGGCTGTTCCAGGGCTACAAGCAGTTGCGCTTGCGCAACCGGGCGCCGTTCCCCGTGCCTCCCCCTTCGATCGACGCCGTCGTGCTCACGCACGCGCACCTCGATCACTCGGGCTACCTGCCCGCGCTCGTGCGCGACGGCTTCGCGGGCCGCATCATCGCGACGCCGGGAACGGCGGCGCTGGTCGGACTCCTCTGGCCCGACTCCGCCCACCTCCTCGAGGAGGAGGCGCGGTTCGCCGCGAAGAGGGGCTACTCGAAGCACGAGCGGCCCACTCCCCTCTACACGGCCGGCGATGCCGACCGCGCCCTCGAGGCCGTGGAGGTGCACCGTTTCGAGGAGCCCATCCGGCTGCCGGGGGGCGCCGAGGCGCAGTTCCGTCACGCCGGCCACATCCTCGGCGCGGCGCAGGTGCGCATCGAGGCGTCGGGGCGGGCCCTGCACGTCAGCGGCGATCTGGGGCGCGAGGATGACCCGCTCATGCGCGGGCCCGAACCGCTCTCGGCGCTGCCTCGCGCCGACGCGCTGCTCGTCGAGTCGACCTACGGCGACCGGCGCCACCCCGACTCGGACCCGGCTGACGAGCTCGCACCCGTGCTGGCGCGCGTTCTGGGACGCGGCGGTGTCGTGCTCATCCCCGCCTTCGCCGTCGGGCGCGCGCAGGCGCTGCTGCTGCACCTGGCCCGCCTGCGCCGGGCGGGGCGCATTCCGCGTTCGCCCGTGTATCTCAACAGCCCGATGGCGGTCGACGCGACCGCGCTGTACCGCGCCCACCCCGAAGAGCACCGCATCACGGGCGAGGACTACGACGACATGTACGAACTGGCGACGATGGTGCGCACGGTGGACGACTCGAAGCTGCTCAACCTGCGCGGCGGGCCGATGATCATCGTCGCGGCGAGCGGCATGCTGACGGGCGGTCGGATCCTGCACCACATCGCGGCCTACGGAGGGGACGCGCGCAACGCGATCCTCCTCACGGGCTATCAGGCGGGCGGCACGCGCGGGGCCGCGCTCGCCGGCGGTGCGCCCTCCTTGCGCGTCTTCGGCCGCGAGGTCGCGATCGCGGCGGAAGTCGTGCAGCTGCAGAGCATGTCGGCGCACGCCGACGCCGATCAGCTGCTCGACTGGATGCGCGGCGCCTCGATCGGAAGGGCGTATGTCGTGCACGGCGAGCCCGGGGCCGCCGACGTGCTGCGCGCACGCATCGAGCGCGAGCTCGGCGTCGCGGCCCTCGTGCCCGAGCAGGGCGCCCGCGTGACCGTCTAGAGTCGCACCGCTGCTAAGGGCACGATCCCCGCTGCGTGAAGCCCTCGCCGTCGAGCACGGCCTCGTCGGCGCCGAGGCCGATCACGAGCGCGGCGTCCTCGACCACGACCTCCTCGAGCACGAGATCGCGCGGCAGGTACTCGGCGACGCAGAGGCGCTGCGGCGACACGAGCCCCGCGCCGAGTTCGCCGAACTGGGCGAGGAACTCCGGCAGCTCGAGCTGCTCATCGCCGAGCGTCAGAGTCGTGGGCGTGAAGGCGAGAGCCCCGTCGATCACTCCGGGCACGAGCCCGACGCCGAACTCGAGCGGCACCCCGAACAGGTCGATCGCGGACCGGAAGCGTACCTCGCCCTCCTCCAGCGCGACATCCTCGATCGTCGCCTCGGAGAGCGCGCCCGCGATCGCCGCGAGGTCGGCCTCCTCGACACGGAACTCGGCGTCGACGCGCTCGGTCGGCTGCGAGGGGTCGGTCGGGATGCCCGTGGCCGTCATCGCCAGCGCCCCGCGGAGATCCCCCGCTGCCACCTCGCCGGCGTCGACGTCGACGCGCTCGAAGCGGCCGCTCGCCGCCTGCCAGAGAACCGAGGCCCCCGCGATCTCGACGTCGATCGGGTGGTCGGGCTCGAGCTCGAGCACCTGCCGTACGCGATCGGCGACGGCCTCGCGGATCGCTCCGCGAGCGGCGCCGTCGATCACGACCGCGGCGACGACGAGGAGGCCCAGCACGAGCGCGAGAACGGCCAGCAGGATTGCGCCGCGGTTGCGTCGGCGCTTCGGCGGGGAGTCGGTCATCGTCACATCCGCTCCGGAGCCGAGACGCCGAGCAGGCCGAGGCCGTTGCGGAGCACCTGGCCGGTGGCGTCGCCGAGCACGCGGCGGGAGTGGTGCACGGGCTCGACCGGGTCGTCGCCCTGCGGGGCGACGCGGCAGGTGTCGTACCAGCGGTGGAAGGCCGCGGCGAGCTCTTCGAGATAGCGTGCCACGCGGTGCGGCTCGCGCAGGGCCGCTGCCTGCGCGACGATGCGCGGGAACTCGGCGAGGGCGCCGAGCAGCACGCTCTCGGTCTCGTCGGTCAGCAGCTCGGCGGCGAACGCCGATCCGTCGACGCCCGCGGCAGCGGCGTTGCGCGCGACCTGGTGGGTGCGCGCGTGGGCGTACTGCACGTAGAAGACGGGGTTGTCGTTCGTGCGCTTCTGCAGCAATTCGGGATCGAGGGTGAGCGGCGAGTCGGCCGGGTAGCGAGCGAGCGAATAGCGCAGGGCGTCGGTGCCGAGCCACTCGCGCAGGTCGTTCAGCTCGATGATGTTGCCGGCCCGCTTGGACAGTCGGGCGCCGTTGATGCTCACGAGCTGGCCGATGAGCACCTCGATGTCGCGCTCGGGATCGTCGCCCGCGGCGCCGGCGAGGGCCTTGAGCCGATGCACGTAGCCGTGGTGGTCGGCGCCGAGGAGGTAGATCGTGTGCGCGAAGCCGCGGTCCTTCTTCGACAGGTAGTAGGCGGCATCCGCCGCGAAGTAGGTGTAGACGCCGTTGCCGCGGCGGATCACGCGATCCTTGTCGTCGCCGAAGTCGGTCGTGCGCACCCAGATGGCGTCGTTCTCGTCGAAGACGTGGCCCTGGGCGCGCAGACGGTCGACCGCGGCCTCGATCGCGCTGCGGCCGTCGGCGCCGACCGCGTGCAGCTCGCGCTCGCTGAACCACACGTCGAAGTGCACGTTGAAGCGCTCGAGCGATTCGCGGATCTCGGCGAGCTGCCAGCCGTAGGCGAGCTCGCGCGCGAGCTCGACGGCCTCGGCGCGCGGCAGGTCCGCGAGCTCGGGGCGCTCGGCGATGGCGCGCGCGCCGAGGTCGGCGATGTACTGGCCGGGGTAGGCGTTCTCGGACGCGGGCTCGCCGAGCGCGGCGGCGAGCACGGATTCGCCGAAGGCGTCGACCTGCGCGCCGGCGTCGTTGATGTAGAACTCGCTCGTGATCGCGGCCCCCGAGGCGCGCAGCACGCGCGCGAGCGAGTCGCCGAGCGCCGCCCAGCGCGTGTGCCCGATGTGCAGGGGCCCGGTCGGGTTGGCGGAGACGAATTCGAGGTTGATCGATTGACCAGCAAGGGCCTCGTTGCGCCCGTAGGCCTCACCCGCATCGACGATCGCCGCGGCGAGGGCGCCCGCGGCGCCCGCCTCGAGCCGGATGTTGAGGAAGCCGGGACCCGCGGCCTCGACGGAGGCGACGCCGTCGATCGCGCCGAAGGCGTCGACGAGCTCGTCGGCGAGCGCGCGCGGGGCCAGCCCGATGCGCCCCGCGAGCTTGAGGGCGACGCTCGTCGCCCAGTCGCCGTGATCCCGGTTGCGGGGGCGCTCGAGCGCGATGTCGTCGACCGTGAGCCCCGCTGCGACCGCCGCGTCGCGTCGCTCGACCGCGGTCGTGACGGCGGCGAGCAGGGAGGCGGCGAGCAGGTGGGGATTCACCCTGGAATCCTAGCGAGCCGTGATCCGGCCCCTTCTCAGCCCAGGACGACGGTCTCGGCCGGGTTCTCGGCGAACCGCTCGGACGCCGCCGCACGCACGCGGATGCCCGTGAGCGTGAGCGTCGAGCCGTCGTTGGCGAGGAACGCCGTATCGGCGGCGTCCCGACCGGTCGCGATGCGCAGCATCGAGCGCCGAGGCGCGAGCCCCGTCGCGTCGACGAGCAGCCACTCGTCACCGACGGCGACCTCGACGACCGCGTGGAAGTCCATGGGTTGGAGCTCGGGCGCGTACACCGAGACGATGCGCGCGGGCAGATCGGTGGCGCGCAGGATGCCCGCGACGACGTGCGCGTAGTCGCGGCACACGCCCCGGCCGGCGGCGAGCGGCTCGACGAGCCCGTCGGTCGGCTTCGTCGTCGCCCACGAGTACTCGAGGGAGGCGTCGACGCGATCGCGGACGGCGATGATGCGCTCCTCCGGCGGCATGGCCGCAAACGACCGGATCACCTCGTAGTCGATGAGCCCGCTCATCAGGTCGCTCTGCACGTAGCGGCTCGGCCGCACGTGCACGATGCGGTCGTGCACGGTGACGCGCGCGGGCTCGGCTCGGCCGCGGACGGTCGCCTCGTACTCCACGCGCAGGGTGCCGACGGGCGTGTGGGCCGTATGCCATCGCGTTCCCGCGGGGCCGGGATGCTCGACGACGTCGAGCGGACGGCCGTCGACCGCGACGCGCAGCACCTCATCGCGCGCGAGGCCCGGCGCATCCGCGACGGCGATCGCGAGCACGATGCCCGAGGGCGCGCGCAACTCGGCGTCGAGCGTGCAGCCGACCTCGCGCACGAGCTCTCGCGATGGTGGGCTGCTCGTCATCCCGCCATGCTGACACGACGAGCACCGCCCCGGAACCCGCTAGGCTGATCCGTGCCTCCGTAGCTCAGGGGATAGAGCATCAGTTTCCGGTACTGAGGGCCGCAGGTTCGAATCCTGTCGGGGGCGCGCTGTGTTTGTCTGGCTGCGCCGCCGCTCCTGCGGCGCAGCTTCCGCTCCGCGCGGCGAGCGCGGTCGCCGCGCTCCACGCTTCCGCCACCGCTGATCGAGCGCGCTCCTGCGGCGCAGCACCCGCTCCGCGCGACGAGCGCGGTCGCCGCGCTCCACGCTTCCGCCACCGCATCGGGATCCGGCACGCCCAAGCACGCCTGCACGAGCACCTCACCGCCAACGGAGGACCCAGCGCCGACGGATCCGTGCCAAGCCTGATCCCGATCGGCGCCTGGTTCATCCACCACTTCATCCACGACCCCGGCCGCCCCCTCGACAGCTGGATCCCCGCCTGGTGAGACCCGACCAAGCCCATCGCCGGCACCGGCAGCCAACGAGACGGCTCCTCCACCGGCACCCAGTTGCAGCTCATCGACTGAATCGCCTGGGTTTAGTGGAGGGCGAGTTCTCCCGGCAGCGGCTGCTGCCGGGGGGCGATCTCACGGTAGTACGCGTTCTCCATCTCGATCGGGGTGAGATAACCGATCGAGGAGTGCAGTCGGTCCTCGTTGAACCAGTGCACCCAGCTCAACGTCGTGCTCCAGCTCGTCGACGGTGCGGAACGGGCCGTCGGTCTTGACGCCCTCGTTCTTATAGAGCCCGATCGTCGACTCGGCCAGAGCGTTGATCCCTCCAAGGAATCGAGTCTCCGGACGCGCCGGGGGGATTCATCCCGTACACCCCCGAGGAGGTCGTGAATCGCCCGCGACACAGGACCAATGTCCCTGGTGCCGCTGCGTCGCCTTCCCCAGGATGATCCGTAAGTCGTGAACTTTGTGTACGTCATGTAAGCGGACAGGAGGGCCGGTGTCACGCACAGCCGAGGTCGGACCACCGCTCGATGCGCCAGCACCCGACCCGACCCCCAGAGGTGCCGGCCAGGTGCTCACCATGTCGACGATCGCGTTCACGTTGTTGTTCGCGGCGTGGCTGATGTTCGGCGTCCTCGGCGTCCCGATCCGTGACGAGTTCGGGCTCTCCGATGTCCAGCTGTCGTGGCTCTCCGCGGTGGCGATCCTCAACGGCTCGCTGTGGCGCCTGCCTGCCGGGATCCTGGCCGACCGCTATGGCGGCCGAGCCGTCTTCACGGTGCTGTTGCTGGTCACCGCGGTCTTCTCCTACTTGGTCGCACAGGCCCAGTCCTACGCGATGCTGCTCGTGCTGGCCTTCGCGGTCGGCTTCGCCGGCAACGCGTTCACCGCCGGCATCGCGTGGAACTCCGCCTGGTTCCCGCGCCGTCACCAGGGCTTCGCGCTCGGCGTCTTCGGCGCGGGCAACGTGGGAGCCTCGGTCACCAAGTTCATCGGACCGGTGCTGATCGCGGGCACCGCCGGCTCGGCGTACCTCGGCTTCGTGGAAGGCGGCTGGCGGCTCGTCCCCGTGATCTACGCGGTCCTGCTCACCGCAGTCACCGTCGCCCTCTGGATGCTCACCCCGCGACACGACCGGAAGCCCGGCGCCGGGCGCTCCGTGCGCGAGCAGCTCATCCCGCTCCGCGAGGTGCGCGTATGGCGGTTCAGCCTCTACTACACGGCCGTGTTCGGGGCGTACGTCGCCCTCTCCGCATGGCTCCCGAAGTACTACCTCGACAACTTCGGCGTGTCGCTCTCGACCGCGGCGCTGCTCACCGCGACCTTCATCTTCCCCGCCAGCCTCCTGCGCCCGGTGGGCGGATGGTTCTCCGACCGGCTCGGCGCGCGTCGCGTGATGTACTGGACGCTCGGGGTGATGCTGGTGACCACGTTCATCCTGATGATGCCCGACGGCCACGTGGTCGTGAACGTCCAGGAGTCGTTCGACCCATCGGGAACGAACGAGGTGCTCCCCTACTCGATCGGCCTGGTGCCATTCGCGATCCTGGTCTTCGTCCTCGGTTGCGCGATGGGCATCGGCAAGGCCGCCGTCTACAAGCACATCCCCGAGTACTTCCCCGCAGACGTCGGGGCCGTGGGTGGCCTCGTGGGGATGCTGGGCGCCCTCGGCGGGTTCTTCCTCCCGCCGCTGTTCGCCTACACGACCGCGTGGACCGGCCTGCCGTCCGCGACGTTCTTCGTGCTGTTCCTGCTCACCCTGGCGTGTTCGGTGTGGATGCACTGGACCGTGGTCCACATGCTGAACCAGCAGTCCCCCGAGCTCGCGACCCACTTCGAGACCCCGCAACCGCAACAGGCCGGCACCAGCATGGAAGGCATCCGATGACCACCTCAGCCCACCCGCCCGAGACGAACGGCCGCACCGGCAAGAAGTGGCTGCAGGCCTGGGATCCCGAGGACGAGGAGACCTGGGACAAGGCTCTCGCCTGGCGCACGCTCTCCGTTACCACCTTCACGCTCACGCTGGCGTTCGCCTCCTGGTTCATCGCCAGCGCGCTCGCGCCGAGGCTGGTCAGCCTCGGCTTCGACCTCAGCCAGAGCCAGCTCTACTGGCTGACGGCCATGCCCGGGCTGTCCGCCGGGCTTCTGCGCCTGGTGTGGATGGTGCTGCCACCGATCCTCGGCACCCGCAAGCTGGTCGCCCTCACCACGCTGTTGCTCCTCATCCCGCTCCTGGGCTGGGGGGCCGCGGTGCAGAACCCCGAGACCTCGTTCGCATGGCTGCTCACACTGTCGTTCCTCTCCGGCATCGGCGGCGGAGCCTTCTCCGGCTTCATGCCGAGCACCTCCTACTTCTTCCCCCGCCGGATGCAGGGGACCGCCCTGGGGCTCCAGGCCGGCATCGGCAACTTCGGCGTGTCGCTCGTCCAGTTCGTCACGCCGTGGATCATCGGCTTCGCGATGGTCGGCTTCCTCGGCGCGGCCCAGACCGAGACCTTCCCTGGTCGTGAGCCGCGAGACGTCTGGTACCAGAACGCCGCCTACGTCTACGTCCCGTTCGTCATCGTGGGAGCGATCCTCGCCTGGACGATGCTCAAGTCCGTGCCGATCACGGCGAACGTCCGTCAGCAGTTCGACATCTTCGGAAACAAGGACACCTGGCTCATGACGCTGCTGTACGTCATGACCTTCGGCACGTTCGCCGGCCTGTCGGCCCAGTTCGGCCTGCTCATCAACAACCTCTTCGGCGCCGGCAACCCCGAGATCATCCAGCGCCTTTCCGACGGTGCCACGCAACTGCTCATCGAGGGCTACGCGATCCCCGACGCGGTGAAGTACGCGTTCCTCGGCCCGCTCATCGGGGCCGGCGCCCGGGTGCTGTTCAGTCCCCTCACCGACAAGTTCGGTGGCGCGAAGTGGACGCTGGTGAGTGGTATCGGCATGTTCGGCGCGGTGCTCTTCACCAGCTTCCAGCTCTCCCCGGACACCGCGGCCGGCGCGGCGGCGGTGGAGGCGGAGTTCAACCGGTTCCTGATCGGGATGCTGGTGATCTTTCTGTTCGCCGGCATCGGCAACGCCTCCACGTTCAAGCAGATGCCGATGATCTTCGAGCGGCGGCAAGCCGGCGGGGTCATCGGCTGGACCGCCGCCATCGCGGCCTTCGGGCCGTTCGTGTTCGGGGCGATGCTCACCGTGATGCCCCCGGAGTTCTTCTACTACATCGGCGCTGCGTTCGCGGCGATGTGCACCTGGATCACCTGGATGCGCTATGCGCGGCCCGGAGCCCCCAGGCCCTCCTGACGGGTGAGGTGGACAGGCGCCAGGAACGACCCCTACCTGCCGCGATTGACGCGACGGATCTCTTTCGGCGCTCGACCACCGAGGAACGACCGCCGCGAGTCGACGACGAAGCCGTGACGCAGGGTCTGGCGGCCGATGAGCATCCGGAACCCCATCGCATCCCGATTGCTCAGGGTCATCTCGGCGGTGACGACGCGCCCCATGATCGCGACCTCCATGAGCACGACGATGCGCTCCTCCGCGTGGCCCGACGAGCTGCGCACCGTGCGCCGGTCGTGCACGGGGCATTCGACCACGACGGCGTCGGCCGACGACTGCTGCCAGGGACGGATGCGGAACCGCACCCGCTCGTCGGCGCCCGTGTCGAGCACCTCGACGTCATAGGCGTGCACCGAGGAGGTGCGGGCGCCCGTGTCGAGCTTGGCCTTGATCCACGGCACCCCGGCGGCTGGCAGCCCGACCCACTCGCGCCACCCGGCGATGGTGGTTGAATGGGCGGGCTCTGTCGTCACCCCACCATCTTCTCAGGGGCTCTTCATGAAACTGGCCATCCTCTCGCGCGCCCCGCAGTCGTATTCGACGCAACGGCTGCGCGCGGCCGCCGTGCAGCGCGGGCACCGCGTGAAGGTGCTGAACACGCTGCGCTTCGCGATCGACCTGACGGGGCCCGAGCCCGACCTGAACTTCCGCGGCCGACCGCTGTCGAGCTACGACGCGATCCTGCCGCGCATCGGCAACTCGATCACCTACTTCGGCACCGCCGTCGTGCGGCAGTTCGAGCAGATGGACGTATTCACGCCCAATACCGCGAACGGCATCAGCAACGCGCGGGACAAGCTGCGCGCGACGCAGATCCTCTCGCGGCACAACATCGCGATGCCCGCGACCGCCTTCGTGCGCAACCGGGCCGACGTGCGCCCGGCGATCGAGCGCGTGGGCGGAGCGCCCGTCGTCATCAAGCTTCTCGAGGGCACGCAGGGCATCGGTGTGATCCTCGCCCCGCAGGCGAAGGTCGCCGAGGCGATCATCGAGACGCTGCACTCCACGAACCAGAACGTGCTCATCCAGCAGTTCATCGCCGAGAGCCGTGGCCGCGACATCCGCGCCCTCGTCATCGGCGACCGCGTCGTCGCCGCCATGCGCCGCACGGCCGACGGCGACGAGTTCCGCTCGAACGTGCACCGCGGCGGTCGCGTCGAGGCCGTGACGCTGAGCCCCGAGTACGAGCGCACCGCGGTGCGGTCGGCCCAGATCATGGGCCTGCGCGTGGCGGGCGTCGACATGCTCGAGGGCAACGAGGGCCCTCTCGTCATGGAGGTCAACTCCTCCCCCGGGCTTCAGGGCATCGAGAGAGCGACGGGCCTCGACGTCGCCGGCGCGATCGTCGACTACATCGCCCACGAGGTCGCCTTCCCCGACATCGACGTGCGCCAGCGGCTCGCCGTCTCGACGGGCTACGGGGTCGCCGAGCTCGTCGTGCACGCGGGCGCCGACATCGTGGGCAAGACCCTCGGCGACTCGGGGATCCTCGACCGCGACATCACGGTGCTGACCCTCAATCGCGGCACGACGGTGATCCCGAACCCCCGTGGCAACCAGGGATTGCAGGCCGAGGACCGCCTGCTGTGCTTCGGCAGAATGGAAGAGATGCGCTCGATGACCCCGAGCCGCCGACGCCGCCGGGCCGCGGTGCGCAAGCTGCCCGCGCAGCCCAAGCCCTTCGAGGGCATGCGCTGATCAGCGCCGGTCGAGCGCTCCGTCGCGATCGACCGGACGCTGGCTCCGTTCCCACCCAGGGCGGGTCGAGCGGGCTCCGAATTGCGCATCGCGCGAACGGTAGACGACATAGGGGCGGAAGAGGTACCCGAACGGCACGGACAGCACGTGCACGAGCCGGGTGAACGGCCAGATCATGAACAGCGCCGTCGACGTCAGTACGTGCAGCTGGAAGAAGAACGGAACGTCGGCCATGAGTGCGGGCTGAGGTTGGAAGCCGATCAGGCTGCGGACCCACGGCGAGATCGAGCCGCGGTAGTCGTAACCGTCTCCGAAGATCTGGAACATCACCGTCGCGAGCGTCCCGAAGAGGATCGTCGCCGTCAGAAGGATGTAGACGACGACATCCATGCGACTGGTGACCCTGGCCACGCGGCGGATCGTTCCCCGGCGCGAGAGGAGCAGCGCCAAGCCGACGATCGTCGCGGCGGCGGCGGCCGTGCCGAGCCAGGTCGCCCCGTAGTGGTAGATCGTCTCGGTCACCCCGACCCATTCGAGCCACTCGCGCGGGATCAGGAGGCCCACGACGTGGCCGGCGAAAACGGCGAGGATCCCGAAGTGGAACAGCGGGGAACCCCACCGCAGGATGCGGCTCTCGTAGATCTGACTCGAGCGCGAGGTCCAGTTGAACTGGTCGTAGCGGTAGCGGATGACGTGCCCGACCACGAAAGTGGCCGCCGCAGCGTAGGGGAAACCCACCCACAGGAGGACGTCGAGAGAGTTCATGCGCTTATCTCCTCACTGGCTGCGCCCCGGGGGGCGAAGGGCTTGAGTGCGCCCAGGAAGGTGAGCCCGACAGTCTCCGCCGGCGGGCCCTCGGTGATGAGCTTTCGATAGTGCTGCAGGGTCTGCTCATCGATCTCGGGCAACGAGAGGGTCACCGCCCGCACGACGTGCGCATACGGGCTGCCCAAGCCCTCGAGCGCCACGCGCAGAACCTCGATGCCGTCGCGGTGCGCGGCGAGCAGCTCGAGAGCGATGGGCGAATCGCTGCGCGCCGAGAACTCGAGCACCATCGGCAGGTAGTCGGGCAATTCATCGGCATCGACCTCCCAGCCGGCGGCACGGTAGGCCTCGATGAACCGCACGAGCGCCATGCCTCTCCTGCGGGTATCCCCCGCGGAGTAGTAGCTGAGGTACGGGCTGCACTTGCGCTTGAGATCGAACGTGGCCGTGAAGTGGGCCTCGAGGGCGGTCGGCGCCAGCGGCGCGACCTCCCGGAGAAAGGCCGCGAAGGCATCCGCAATCGGAGCGGGTAGCGATGCGATCGCAGACGCGACGGCGGGGTACGCGGTGCGTCGGTCGGCGTCCGGGTAGTCGAGCAGGATCGAGGCGGCCATGTGGGCGGCGGCGCGCTCGTCGTCGGACAGGTCGACCGGGTTCGCGAACGGCGCGACCATGGCGACCGTATCCTGTCGCGCGCTCATGCCGCTCCCCCGGGCTCGGGAGTCGGCGGGAACAGCCCGCGGACGGGCCCGCCCGACCAGTTGAGCAGGTTGACCCGCCCCCCGGTCGACGGCTTGCTGGCGTCGTCGAGATTCGTGAGGGAGTGGAAGCCCTCGACCGTCGCCGCGGCGGGGGTGCCCGGAGCCCGTCGGCCGCCGACGCCGCCCATGCCCGGTCCGCCATCCGTGTCGAGTGCGCAGGCGAGATCGTCGAGATCCCGAGCCGACTCGACGTGGGCCTTCGGGATGACGTAGCGGTCCTCGTATTTGGCGATCGCGAGCAGTCGATACATCGCCTCGATCCCGGCACCGGTCATCCCCACCGCCGCAGCGATGCGCTCATCGGGGGTCTTGCCGAGATTGATGTCGCGCATGTACGACCGCATCGCCGCGAGCTTGCGGAGCGAGTGGTGGACCGGGGCGGTGTCGCCCGCCGTGAAGAGGCCCGCGAGGTACTCGATCGGGATGCGGAGCTTGTCGATCGCCGCGAACAGGTTCCGCACGTCCTCGCCGTCGTTGCCGCTGTTCGACACCACGTCGACGACCGGCGACAGCGGCGGGATGTACCAGACCATCGGCATCGTGCGGTACTCGGGGTGGAGCGGCAGAGCGATGCGGTACTCGCTGATGAGCTTGTAGATCGGGCTCTTCTGCGCGGCGTCGATCCAGTCCTCGGGGATGCCCTCCGCCTTCGCCGCCGCGATCACCGCCGGGTCGAAGGGGTCGAGCATCACCGAGCGCTGCGCCTCCAGCAGGTCGTGCTCGTCGTCGACGGACGCCGCCTCGAGCACGCGATCGGCGTCGTACAGCATGAGACCGAGGTAGCGCAGCCGGCCGACGCAGGTCTCGGAGCAGATCGTCGGCTTGCCCTGCTCGATCAGCGGGTAGCACAGCGTGCACTTCTCGGCCTTATTGGTCTTGTGGTTGAAATACACCTTCTTGTACGGGCAGGCCGAGACGCACATGCGCCAGCCGCGGCAGGCATCCTGATCGACGAGCACGATGCCGTCCTCGACGCGCTTGTACATCGCGCCCGAGGGGCAGGCCGAGACGCACGAGGGGTTCAGGCAGTGCTCGCAGATGCGCGGCAGGTAGAACATGAAGGTCTTCTCGAACTCCATGGTCACGTGCTCGCTCATGTGGGCGAGGATGGGGTCGGCGGCGGCGGTCTCCTGGGCCCCGCCCAGGTTGTCGTCCCAGTTGCCCGACCACTTGATGTCCATGTTCTCGCCCGTGAGCAGCGACTTCGGCCGCGCGACCGGACCGGCTGCGGATTGCGGCGCCGTCGTGAGGATGTCGTAGTCGTAGGTCCACGGCTCGTAGTAGTCGTCGATCGTCGGCAGGTCGGGATTGAAGAAGATGCGCGCGAGCTTCGCCAGCCGGCCTCCCGAACGCAGGCGCAGTCGGCCCCGTTT
>SCPB01000051.1 GCA_005502445.1 Microbacteriaceae bacterium X2B | reverse complement strand
CAGCAGGCACGAGCGCTCCTGGGTAAACGCGAATCTTGAACAATCCGTGTTTAACAGGGCTCGTGCCTGTGCTACGTCAACGACCCACCCCGCCTATCCGCGCGACCTCTTACCCAGGGCGGTCGCATGGGCGCTCTCGTCGATGCCGACCCACAGCTCGACCCGGGGAGAGGAGACGGCGTCGACGATGTCGACGACGCGCACCTCGCCGTCGTCGAAGCGGGAGAAGTAGGCGGTGGCTCCGAGCTGCTCGGTGACTCCGCGCAGGGTTCGCCGCACCCGGGCGAGGAACACCCCGTCGTCCTCGAGGGGTCGCATGCTGGGAAACCGCGAACCGAGCACGAGCCCGTCGGGCTCGACGCCGAGGTAGCCCTCGTGCACGAGCGTGCGTGTGATGTTGTAGGCCGTGCCGAGGCTCAGCCCCGCCGCACGAGCGATCGCCTTGACGGGTAGCGGCCTCGGTGAGTTGGCGACGATGTCGACGAGCGCGATAGCGCGCCGCACCGACGCGATGAGCGTCTCGGGGTGCTCGTTCGTCATCGTCGACTCCGGCAGGCGCAGGGGCAGTTCAGTGCCTGGGCGCGATACTATCTCGCAACCGGGTGACCAGTGCTCGACCGACGTCGGAAACCCTGGCGCTTAGCCCAGCCGCAGCGGGATGCTCCGCCTGCGCGACGAGCTCGCCCATCAGCCGATCGAGGTGCGATGGCGTGTCGAGCCCGCTGGCGATCACCGCGATCCAGGTATCCTCCACCGTCCGGCACAACCGAGCCTTGCCGGTCGCCTCGGTGATGAGCCACCCATCGATCAATGCCGTGACGCGCGGCGATCCGGGAAATCGACGGCACACCGCATTGACGACGTGAGCGACGACGAGGTGCTGGCGAAGCGTTCGCATTGAGCCGAGCACGGTATCAGGCACGACCTCACGGCCGCAGGCACCACACATAGACGCTACCTTGGCTGGTTCGCCACGTTATGGCATGACGTCGCCGGAATTGGGACCGAGAGTCTGACCGACATACAGGTTTCCTCCCGGATCGCTGGCGAGCAGCAGGGCCGTGGGCGCCACCTCTGCGGGAACGCCGAACCTGCCCAAAGGCAAACTTGCCCTCTTGACCGCTTTCCAACTCTCCGAGATGCCCTCGACGAGGGGGGTCTCGACAGGACCGGGAGCGATGCTGTTGACCAGCACGTTGTCCTCCGCGGTCTCCAGCGCCAACGCCTTGGTAAGGCCGATCACTCCGGCTTTAGCTGCGCTGTAATGGGCGAGTCCGATCCCGCCCTTGATGCCCAGCTGTGAGGCGATATTGATGATGCGCCCCCATCTTCGTGCTCGCATCTCCCCCACGACCTCACGGCTGCAGAGGAACACGCCCGTCAGATCGACGGCGATCGTCTCGTTCCACAACGAGAGAGACATCTCCTCGAGCGGTGATTCCGTCAACAGTCCGGCACTGTTGACGAGGATGTCGATCGATCCGATTCGCTCCCGCGCAAGAGCGAATGCTTCTCGGACGCTCGCCTCATCGGACACGTCGACTCTGATGTCGTCCCCACCGGCCGCTCGATCCAGAACCACCACCCTGTCGCCATTCGCCCGGAAGGCCTCCGCAATCGCTGAGCCGATCCCGCTGCTTCCCCCGGTGACCACGACCGCGCGTGCACTCGACGACCGACGGCTGCTCTTCATCATGACCTCCTCCTCTCCGAACTCAGGCCCGCATCTTGACGGTCAATCCGCCATCGACAATCAGCGATTGGCCGGTGACGTATCGGGAGTCCGACGACGTCAGAAAGGCGATCACACTGGCCACCTCCTCGGGCTCGCCGACCCGGCCCCACGGAATGTCACGCCCTGCCCGCTCGAGCCCATCCGGGCCGAGCGAGTTGACCGGATCCAACGACTGAGGAGTTCTGATGAGCCCGGGAATCACCGCATTGGTGCGGATATGGCGAGGACCCAACTCCACGGCGAGACTGCGAACCAGCCCGAGGATGCCAGCCTTCGCCGCAGCGTAGTGCGCATGGTCGTCCCATCCGTAGACCGCGCCGGCGATGGACGAGACCGCGACCATCGACCCGGCCGCCGTCATCCGAGCAGCCCCGGCACGCAGGGTCCTCAGCACTCCGGTGAGGTCGACATCGAGCATGTCGTTCCAGCGTTCGTCCGACAGTTCCGACAGCTTCGCGTTTCGCAGAACGCCGGCGTTGGCGACCACGTAGTCGAGTCGACCGAACTCGTCGATCGCCCGCTGGGCGAAGGCATCCACCGACTGCGTGCTCCGGACGTCGACCTCGTGGATCACCGCGCGGCCGCCCGCTTCCTTCACCATCCGCAGCGTCTCTTCAGGGTCATGCGGGTCGCGGGGGAAGGTTCCGATGACGGTTCGAACACCAGTTTGCCCATAGAGAACCGCCAGGGAGCGGCCGATACCGCTGGCCGCCCCCGTGACGATCGCGACCGACTGCTCAGGCATTGGCACCGAACGGCAGTGCCTCGGGCGGGTTCTCGAGCAGGGCCTCGACCGGCGGCTTGGCGCCGATCATCAGCAGGCCGGAGAACAGCGTCCCCAGCGCCCCCACCCACAGAGCGGCGCTTCCTGTGCCAGAACTAGCTGCCACTGCGGTGAACAGCGCGCCACCGAGGATAATTCCGGGCTGGC
Organism: Microbacteriaceae bacterium X2B; assembly: GCA_005502445.1. GTDB lineage: Bacteria > Actinomycetota > Actinomycetes > Actinomycetales > Microbacteriaceae > Microcella. Next base: position 11,307 of record SCPB01000051.1, on the reverse strand, counting down.
TCATCGCGCCGATGAAGGTCGTCCCGGTCGCACGGCAGCTGACCGGGTAGCACTCGGCCATGAAGTACTGGATCGCCGCATACGGACCGACCAGGAAGAACAGACCCGCACCGTAAGTGACGATGATCATCACCGGGCTCGTCGCGAAGGGGCTGAGCATGATGGCGAAGGAGATCCCCGAAAGGATCCACCCCAAGATGATGGTGCGTTTGCGACCGATCTTGTCCCCGAGCCAGCCATGGAACACATAGCCGAAGTAGGCGAGAAGGTTGATGACGACCAGCATCCAGAAGGCATCCGAGAGTTCCACGCCCTTGGCGTTCTTGAGGACCGAGCTCCCCAGGATGCTGAAGATCATGATGCCGAAGAAGTTGAAAATCCATGCGAGCGAGAAGATGATGGTGTTGCGCCGGAGGTGAGGTTCCCAGATGCGCTTGAGCGGCGCGGTCGAGGAGTGCTCCACTCCGTAGGCCCGGGCCAACGCGTGCGCCTCTGCGGTGCGGCCCCCCTTCTCCAGCTTGGTGAGCTCGTGGTGAAGCTCGAACTGCGGCGTCTCCTTCAGCTTCCTCGCGATAATCCAGACGATAATCACCGCGGGCACGGTCGCGACGAGGTACAGGACCCGCCAGCCGAGAGTGGGGAGGAACGCGAGAGCCAATGCGCTCGCGAGGAGGAAGCCCAGAGGCCATCCGCCCTGGATGAACGAATAATAGAAACCGGGGCGCTTGCGGCGCTTCCGGTCCTCCGTGACCTGATACACCTCGTTCATGTACGTCGCGTTGACGGCCTGCTCGGAGAAACCGAGCCCCCCGAAGGAACGGACGAGCACGATCAGACCGTTGCTGATCACCGCCATTCCCGCAGGAATCGCAGCGGTCACGGCAGACACGATCGCGGTTCCGCCGACGGTCACCATCATGCCTTTGCGCCGTCCCAGACGGTCGATGACGGGGCCGATACCGAAAGCCACGGCGGCGGTTCCCACCGCGATCCAGGTGTTGATGGCATATGCCTCCGGTGCCGTCCAGCCGAAGTCCTCCTGCATGACGGGCAGCAGCGTACCGAAAAGCCCGTAATCGAACACGGCGACGGTCCATGCCAGCAGAGCAAGAACGGTCGCGGTATTGGTGGCCCTCGTGGAGAAAACGGGGAATGTGCGCCGCTCACCGACAGCCGGCGCCGTCAGATCGACGGTCGAGAAATTCGTACTCATTAGTTGCCTTCCTTTCGTGACACGCGATTGATGAAGGAATCGGCGATCTGGTCGAATGTGAGCCAGGTGACGCCGTCGTGCGAATTGATGTGCTCGATGAGCCGCTCGAGCATGAGCAGAACTTGCGGCCGACCGGAGACATCCGGGTGAATGGTCATGGTGAACACGGCCTGATCCATCTCTCGGTATACCCAGTCGAACTGGTCGCGCCACATCTGCTCGATGTCGCGGGGGTTGACGAATCCGTGCGAGTTCGGGGCCGCTTTGATGAACATCATCGGGGGGAGGTCATCGAGATACCAGTTGGCGGGGATCTCGACGAGCTCGGTTTCGCGGCCGCGGCGCAGAGGCTCCATCCAGGTCTCCGCGGGCTTGCGGTAGTCGATCTTCTTCCAGCTGTCACCCACACGCACGTAATACGGCTCGAAATCGTTGTGCATGAGCGAGTGGTCATACTTGATCCCGCGCTCGAGCAGAATCTCGTTCGTGACAGGCGAGAATTCCCACCACGGCGCGACGTAACCGGTGGGTCGGCGACCGGAGACCTTCTCGATCAAGTCGATGGAGCGATCGAGGATGGCCGTTTCCTGCTCACGGGTCATCGCGATGGGATTCTCGTGAGAGTAGCCGTGCACCCCGATCTCATGTCCGGCATCCACGATCATCCGCGTCAGGTCGGGGAAGGTTTCGATGGAGTGGCCCGGGACGAACCATGTCGAGGGCAGGTCGTACCTCTGGAAGAGACGGATGAGGCGGGGGCCTCCGACCTCGCCGCTAAAGAGTCCGCGGGAGATGTCGCACGGGGAGTCCTCTCCCCCGTAGGAGCCGAGCATGCCGGCGACGGCGTCGACGTCGACGCCGAACGCGACCTGGATGTCTTTTTTCATGAATCAACCTTTCGCATTGGGTTGGTGGAGATGCGGGGATGCGCGCGGTGGCTCATGGAGGAGCGCCGCACTGGCTGAAGGTCCGGGCGATCTCGTCATGGCTCGCTCCCGTCCGCAACAGAAGGCCGAGAAGGATCAGCGATTGGGACGGCCTGAGCAGCCCCGACGGTATGGCGCCCGCCGCGACCAGGTCCTTCCCTCCGCCGTTCCCGTAGACCGGCACGACCGGGCCGGCGTGCACGCGGGTGCTCACCACCACCACCACCCCGGCGGCGGTGGCCTCGGCGACTGCTTCGCACATCGAGGGGTTGGCGTTGCCGTTCCCCGTCCCCTGAAGCACCACCCCCGCCGCGCCAGCCGCGAGGGAGGCTCTTAAGAGCATGGAATCGGCTCCGGGATGGGCGGCAACCATGTCCACCCGCAAGTGATCCACCCCAGAGGTCGGCAGCGGCAGCGCATCAGCTCGCGGCAGCAACTCGCCCATCCGCACTTCACCGGTCTCGGTGACAGAGCCGGCAGGGCCGAAGTCGGGGTTGGCGAATGCATCGAGACTGCGCGTGTGCGTCTTCCGCACCCCTCTCGCTGGGAATATCCGTCCGGCGAAACACAGCAGCACACCGCGCCCTCTGGCCTCTATCGAGCCGGCGACCGCAATCGCTCGAGCGAGATTGTCGGGACCGTCCGGTTCCGGCGAATCAGCCGCCCTCTGCGCCCCCGTGAAAACGATTGGACGGGGGTCGTCATGTATGAGATCGACGAGAAACGCTGTCTCCTCCATCGTGTCGGTCCCATGGGTCACCACGACACCGAGCGCCATCGGATCGGAGAGCGCTTCGACGACCGCTCGACAGATAGCGAGCATCTCGCCGAAAGTCAGCAGATACGATCCTTGCCGGGACACGTCGACGACTCGCACCGGGTATGCAGTCGGGTTCTGGAGACTGGAGAGAACACGCATCCCGTCATCCGCGGCGACAGTCGCACCATCTGGTGTCCGCTGAGCGCGCGACGCTATCGTCCCGCCTGTCGCCAACAGCACGACATGGGGTGGGGGGCGATCTGTCATTCGTCACTCCGTTGTGCGAAAACCCAATCGATTGGGTAAAAGAAGAACGGCCCGGGCCAGGGACCGGCGCCACTCATCAGTGTAACCCAATCGATTGGGTAGCGCCAGTTCGAGCAGTAGAATCAGCGCGAAACCACGCCACGAGGTTCCGAGTCCATCTCGCCTGGATGCGAATGCATGTTCCGACACCGGAAGGGATCTCTCACATGAGCGAAAACAGGCCCGGCGAGCGCGCCGTCACGTTGAAGGACCTGGCAAACGAACTGGGCCTGCACCCGTCGACGGTCTCTCGCGTGCTGCATTCGGGTACCGAGTCCGCGCGGGGAGCCGCCTCGCCCGGAACCGCCGAGCGTGTGCGACAGCTGGCCCGCACCAGAGGCTACTCGCCCGACCCGCAGGCAACCAGTCTGCGCACTCGACGCACACGCCTGCTCGGCGTGATCGTCCCACGGCTCTCGGACCTGGTCCTGGCAACCATGTACGAAGGTATCGAGGAGGCAGCCGCGGAAGCCAACTACTCCACCTTCGTCATGAACTCCCACGACGACCAGGACACACAGCGTCGCAAAACGGAGATCATGCTGGCGCGTCGTGTCGACGGCTTGATCATCGGCGATGCGCACCTGGACAGCACCCTTCTCGCGGAACTTTCGAATCGGGCGGTGCCGTTCGTCTTGGTGAATCGCCGCGTCGCGGGGTTTCCTTCGGCCACCTGTGACGACCTGCTCGGAGGTGAACTCGTCGCCGACCATCTCTGGGAGAGGGGCCATCGCATCGTTGCCGTGATTGGCGGAGAACCCTACGCCAGTACAGCGGTCGATCGCGTATCGGGCTTCGCCCGCCGCTGGCGGGATCTCGGCGGCCACCTCCCGGAGAGCGCCGTAGTATGGTCGCGATTCGACACCATCGGCGGGCGGGACGCGGCGGAGGAGATCCTTCGAGACTCCACCCGGCGACCCACCGCCCTGTTCGCCGTCAACGACTTCGCCGCCATAGGAGCCATGGGGGCCCTGCGCGCCCATCGCCTCCGGGTAGGTAATGACATGGCCGTCGTCGGTTTCAACGACACGTCCCTCGCAGCGCAGCTCCCGGTGTCGTTGTCATCCGTCCGATCCCCGATGCTCGAGATCGGAAGATCCGCAGTGCGTATGCTGCTGCAGGTGCTCGATGGCAAACAAATCACCTCACTCCGTCTCGCCCCTACGCTCTGCGTGCGGGAAAGCAGTGCCTGAGCGATGAGCATCCCCCCGTTTTAGCCGCCGCCGTCACCGAACCGCCCCCCAGAGCACAGAGCGGAGCCCGGCCAGTTCTTTGCGCGCCGCAAGCGCCTCATCCATCGTGACTGCCCGGAACCGCGTCACCGTGCCCGGGGCGCTGCGCGCCAGCAGATCCATATCGGCGCTGATCACGGTCGCGACCATCGCATAACCGCCACCGGACACGGCGTCGCGGTGCAGGATGATCGGTTCCTTGCCGCCGGGGATCTGGATGGATCCGACCGGATAGCCCGCATCGACGATGTTCGACGGATCGGATCCTGCGCCGAAAGGTTGAGTGCGGGGCCTCCATTCGACGGGGGGACCCGAATAGCGAAGACCCGTGCGATCGGCCACCGGAGTGAGAGTCCAGTCTGAGGCCAGCAACGTCTCCATGCCCGCCTCGGTCAGACGGTGGTCGTACAAGCCCAGGATCACGCGCACGTCGATCTCGTGCGGGAAGCTCGGACGCAGCGACGGCTCGAGGTGGGGCAACCCGATCCGGGCGTTCGCGGATCCACGCACGTCGGCGACCGCCACCCGGTCTCCAGCCCGCAGTGCCCGACCCTCGAAACCGCCCATCGCCCCGAGAGCGTAAGTCGAGCGGCTTCCGAGCACGACGGGCACGTCGATTCCTCCACGAACGGCGATGTAGTACCGGGTTCCCCCTTTCATCCGGCCGAACGAGAGCTCGTCACCGGCAGTGAGTTCCAGCCGTGTCCATTGCTCGCGAATGTCGCCGTTGACCATGACCTCCACCGGCGCACCGCCGATGGCGACCACTGCATCGTCGGCGGCGCGGAGCTTAGGCCCGAGGTACGTGCACTCGAGAATCGCCTCGTCGGGGGTGTTCCCGACGAGGGCATTCGCAATTTCAGCGGAGAGCATGTCCATCGCTCCGCCCTGCGGAATCCCTACGTTGTAGTACCCAGGTCGCCCACGATCCTGCACGGTGGTCGCCAGACCGGGCTCGAGAACGTCAAACGCCATCGAAGTACTCCATGATCTCGGTGTTGTATCCGTGGGGGTCGGCCAACGCACGATTGAGATCGAACGTCACGGAGGCCTGACGGTACCTGTAGGTCCCGTCGTTCACTTGCTCCTGGATCCGCCGGTATTCCGACTCGTCGACCGGTCGGAACTTGACGATGTCTCCTGGCCGGAAGAAGACCATGAACTGCGTGAAGTCCGGCAACGACTGGGCCGGGTCGAAGATCGGAGCCGCGGCGATCCCGAACATCTGGTAGCCGCCCGCCCCGCGCACAGAGTAGATGCAGGCGAAACAGCCTCCGTGTCCGACGGTCAGAGCCGGCGTATCCGTCCGGGGGGTCAAGTACTTGGGAACCTCCAGCTGCTGCTCCTGCGGGACGATCTGGAACATGAACGGCAGACCGGCCACGAATCCCACCATGGAGACCAGCCAGAGTGACCCGTGGTGGCGGCGAATGAATTCGGCCGCAGAACCCAAATGGTTCTCTTCGGCGGCGAAGTCCAGATCGCCGCCGTCGGGGCGTTGATGCCCGCTGCGAAAGCGTGCTCCTGTCTCGCGCGTGTACGGATCGTCATACCAGACCGGTACCTCCACGACGCGCGTTTCACGGGTCGGATGGGACAGATTGCGAACCTCCACCTCGATGGCCCGCATCCGAGCCTCGATATCCTGCGGAGCAATCCGATCAGGATCGAACCTGATCAGCAAGGAGGCGTTCGAAGGGCAGATATCGATGATGCCGTCGAGGTCGTCTGCGGTGAGTCGCGCCGCCATCGCGGTAGAGGTGAAATTCGCGGCGAGGCTCATCGCCTCGGCGATCTCGATGAACAGGAATTCATCGCCGCCCCAGGTGTAACGAGCGCCCCTAGCCGCATCGTCGATCATGCTCATGTGCTGGCTCCCAACAGTTGCGGAGTGGTCTCGATGAAGGCGGAGTGGTGTTGGCCGTCTCGCAGCTCCGCGGTCTCGATCAGGGCTGCCAAGAGCGGAAGCGTGGTCTTGACCCCCACGATGTCGACCTCCCGGAGCGCACGCACTGAGCGCTCGATTGCCGCATCCCTGGTCGAGTCCCACACGATGAGCTTGGCGAGCAAGGAATCGTAGAAGGGCACGACGGCGGAACCAGTCGTGACCCCTGAATCAACGCGCACTCCCGGGCCCCCCGGCCATTCGACACGACTCAGGATGCCTGGGCTGGGGAGGAACCCATTGCCCGGATCTTCCGCATTGATGCGGAACTCGAATGCGTGACCACGGAACTCCACGTCCTCCTGGCGCAGACGCAGACTGCCTCCCGCAGCGACGAGCAACTGCTCTCGCACCAGATCCAGGCCGGTAATCATCTCCGTGACGGGGTGCTCGACCTGCAGGCGCGTGTTCATCTCGATGAATGCCGCCTCCTCCGCGTCCGGATCGTAGAGGAACTCGACCGTGCCAAGACCCTCGTACCGGCACTGGCGCACCAACTCCACCGATGCGCGAAGGATGCGCTCCCGCACCCGCGGGGGAAGACCGGGGGCCGGCGCCTCCTCCACGACTTTCTGCTGTCGTCTCTGCATCGAGCAGTCGCGGTCACCCAGGTGGATGGCGTTCACCCCGTCGCCGAGGACCTGTACCTCCACATGCCGGGCTCGACGCACGAAGCGTTCGAGGTAGACATCGTCGCTGCCGAACGCCGCATGCGCCTCAGCCTGGGCGATACCGACTGCCGGGATGAGTTCCTGGGCGGAATCGACACGGCGGATGCCCCGGCCCCCGCCGCCGGCTGCCGCTTTCACCACGAGCGGATAGCCGATCGCAGCTGCCTCGGCAACGAGGGCATCACCGTGGCGCACGACACCCGCGCTCCCACGCAGGGTCGGGACTCCTGCTGCTTCAGCCGCCTGCCGAGCTCTGGATTTGTCCCCCATGAGTTCGATGGCCTCCGGAGAGGGTCCAACCCACGTCAACCCGGCCTCACGCACCCGCCGGGCGAACGAAGCATTCTCCGACAGGAACCCGTACCCCGGGTGGACGGCGTCGCAACCGGCGCCCGTCGCCGCGGCGAGAACCGCCGATTGATCGAGATAGCTCTGACTCGCAGGAGCCGGTCCGATGACGACGCACTCGTCTGCGAGTCGGGCCGCATAGGACTCGACATCGGCTTCACTCGCCACCACGACCGTGCCGATCCCCAACTCACGTGCTGTTCGGATGACACGAACCGCGATCTCTCCGCGGTTCGCGACGAGGAGCTTATCCATACCTACTCTTCTCTCACCGTGGCGATGACCTCGCCGGGATTGATCGTCCCGGTGTCAGCGACATGGAATCGCTCGAGAATTCCCGCGACTTCGCAACGAATTTCGGAAAACTGCTTCATGATCTCGACGACGCCTATGACCTGACCCGGCGACACCGCACCGCCTTCGATCGCATACGGCTCCTTGCCCGGACCCGGGCTGCGATAGAAGATGCCGGGCAGGGGCGAGATGATGTCCGTCACGCGTACGTCCTTAAACTGTTGTCGGGGAGGCAATGGTTGAGGTTCAACCAAAGGTCGTCGTGAGGGCGGCACGTACTGCGACAGCCACCTCGACGGAGTTCGGAGCGTCGGAGTGCACGCAGATGCTGTCGGCCTCAAACCTCAGCAGTGTGCCGTCAACGGCCTCGACCGTTCCTTCGCTCAAGAACTTGCGCACGCGATCCGCTGCGGCCTCCGGTCTGGTGGGCTCGGGCCGGCGTTGGATCACGAGCTCCCCGCGAGGCCCATAGTTCAGGTCGACGTATAACTCGCCCACGAAGGGGATGCCCATGCGCTGGCAGACCGTCTCGTGCTGGGTACCCGCCAGCCCATAGAAAGGAACGCCGTAGAGCATCGCGACCTTCGCAGCGGCGGCCATGAGCTCAGCATCGCGCGCGAGCATCCCGTAGAGCGAGCCATGCGGCTTGATGTGGTTCAGCTCCACCCCGTGCGCCCGCAGGAATGCCGATAGCGCTCCAACTTGATACAGAATCATGTTCTCGGCTTCAGGCGGAGTCAGCTTCATCTCGCGGCGCCCGAATCCGACGAGGTCTGGCAGCCCGGGGTGGGCGCCGACCTTAATCCCTCGCGCAGCAGCGGCTTCGATTGTCGCCGACATCGCATCCGGGTCTCCGGCATGGAAACCGCAAGCGACGTTGGCGACATCGATCACGTCCATGAGCTGAAGATCGTTTCCGAAGGAGTGCAGGCCGAACGACTCTCCCATGTCCGAATTCAGAGTCGGCCGCGCATGAGCAGTGGCGTTCTCCGCTGATGATGGAGGCATGCGGGCAACGTTAACGCCGAGAAATGACAGCCCGTAATCGGACGGATGCCAGAAGCGCGCCCGGCGTATTGTGCAGTATGCCCAAGACTTCCCCGGTCGGATGGAGAAAAGAACACGATGTTTGTCGCCGATCTGCTCACTGACGAAAGCCTGCGTCTGCGCCTCCACACGCCGTCATCACGCATGCGCCTGGCCAGCCGGATAACCTGGTGCGCGCCCACCGAGTTCATGGATCCCACCCCCTTCCTCAGCCCCAACGTGCTGTTACTGACCAACGGGATCGGCCTCAAGATCGAGGACGACCGCACGTGGGATGCTTATGTCGAGCGCCTAGCGAAGGTTCCTGTAGCCGCGATCGCGTTCGGTACTGGAACCGCCCACAGCCAGTTGCCGCATGGACTGGTCAAAGCGTGCAGCGACTGGGACGTCCCACTTCTGGAGATACCGCTCCCTGTTCCCTTCCTCCAGGTGCATCGGTTGGTGTCGAAGCAGTTGCAGGCCGAACGATTCGCGACGGTGACCCAGGGATGGGACCTTGCGAACGTGTGTGCACGCCTCACGGCGTCGGGGGCGACTCTTCGCGCGGTACTCGCGAAGGTCTCCAAGGTCGCGGGCGGGCCATTGGCGATCTTCGACGGCGGGGGCTCGGTCATCGCTCGCTGGCCGGAATCCTCCACATGGTCCGAACAGGATCTGCATGGAGCGGTCATGCGGGATGAAGGAAGCCGGATACCGCTTCCCATGGGCGCCGCGGATTCCTTCAACCTGGTCGTGCGCCGAAGCCACGGCGGGCTCCCCCTCGATGCGCTCCTCGGACCCGCCACGTCGATCATCGCCGTTCAGATGACGAATGCACTGCAGACGGCGTCGCGTAAAGAGAGCCAGCTCGAAATGGTCATCCTCCAAGCGCTGGACTGGCAGGGAGTGGCGCTCGACGAATTCACCCGCACGTTCACGTCGACCGGGCTCGATGGGAGCCTTCCCACGTTTCTCGTTCTAGCTGCGACCCCGGAGGGCAGCCTGTCCGACGTGTGGCGAGTGCGGCTGTCGCTCCAGGAGACCTTCGGCACGTTACGCATCATCGTCCGCGATGACGTCCTCTTCGCATTCGCGCAGCAGCCTCGCGACGGCTCACCTCGTCCTCCGCAGGAGGAGGATCTCGCCAACTCGCTTCTGGAGACCTTCCGAGGAATCGCTCCGCACCTGCCGCTCGTCGTCAACAGGCCGTCCGAGAGCGTTGAGGAGCTCCGTCTCCACATATTCCATGCTCGCCAGCTCCTGAAACGAACTGAGGAACCACGGATGGCGCCGGAATTGAGCCTCGATTCCTTGCTCGTGGCGACGGCAGGACGCGGCGCCCGCGCTGCCGCCGAGAAGTTCCTGGCCCCGGTCATCGACCACGACAAGCACCGATCGGGAAATCTTCTCGAGACCCTCAAGACCCACCTTGCAAACGACTGTCAACCCTCGAAGACGTGCCAGGCGCTGTTCATCCACCGCAATACACTCTCGTACCGCATCCGAAAACTCGAAACTCTCCTGAGCTTGCCACTCCATACCCTGCTCGGTCAGTCGACATCGCTCATGGCCTTGCGCATTTTCGAGGCGTCGCAGACATCCTCCGCGCCTCCCCCTGCGGCGACGCCATAACCCGGGTTCCGTCGCGCAGTGCGCCGGCCTGTGGCCGCTCACGCCATCCCCCTCAGCGCTCGACGGTCCGGCGCCCTTCGAACGCGCGCCCGAGCGTGACCTCGTCGGCGTACTCGAGGTCGCCGCCGACCGGGAGGCCGCTCGCCAGGCGGGAGACGGTGAGGTTCGGCTGCACGAGCAGGCGCGTGAGGTACGTCGCGGTCGCCTCGCCCTCGAGGTTGGGGTCGGTGGCGATGATGACCTCGGTGACGGCGCCGTCACTCAGGCGCCCGAGCAGCTGCGCGATGCGCAGGTCGTCGGGGCCGATGCCGTCGATGGGGCTGATGGCGCCGCCGAGCACGTGGTACAGGCCGCGGAACTCGCGCGTGCGCTCGATCGCGACGACGTCTTTGGCCTCCTCCACGACGCAGATGCTCGCCGGCGAACGGCGCGGGTCGCGGCAGATGCCGCACGTCTCCTGCTCGGCGACGTTGCCGCAGATCTGGCAGAAGCGGACCTTCTCGCGGAGATCGGTCAGCAGTTGCGCGAGGCGACTGACGTCGAAGCTCTCGGTCTGCAGGATGTGGAAGGCGATGCGCTGCGCCGACTTCGGACCGATGCCGGGAAGGCGGCCGAACTCGTCGATGAGGTCCTGGATGATGCCGTCGTACACGGGCTACTCGTCTTCTCGCGGGGGCGCGGTGAGGGTGACGGCGGGTTCAATGGGCTCCTCGGCGAGGAAGCGGGCACCGAGCACCTCGCGCACGACGGACTCGCCATATCGCTGGCGACCGGCGGCCTCGGCGGGGTGGATCGGCGGCGGCGAGGGCGCGTCGTCGGGTTCGACCTCGTCATCGGCGAGTGGCGCGTCGGCGTCGCCGGGCAGCGGCGCGTCGTCGTCGGTCGCCGGCTTGTCAGGAACGTCGTTCGTCCGTGCCGTGGCCGTCGCCCCCGGGATCGCGGCGACGGCCCAGC
>SCPB01000050.1 GCA_005502445.1 Microbacteriaceae bacterium X2B | reverse complement strand
ACCGCGAGCTCATCGAGCGCCTGACCGGGGGTTAGGCGCTCGATGAGCTCGCGGTAGCGGGCGGCCGTGCGCTCGACGATCTCGGCCGGCAGCGCGGGCGGCGCCCCCGCGCGATCCCAGTGCGCCGCGAGCCAGTCGCGCACGATCTGCTTGTCGAAGCTCGCGACCCGGTCGGGGCCACCCGCCTCATACAGCGAGGCATCCCAGTACCGCGAGCTGTCGGAGGTGAGCACCTCGTCGGCGAGGGTCAGCGCACCCGTGGCGGGGTCGTCGCCGAACTCGAACTTCGTGTCGGCGAGGATCACCCCGCGCTCCTCGGCGATCGCGCTCGCGCGACGGAACAGGTCGAGAGCGGCATCCCGCAGCGCCGTCGCGGTCTCGGCGCCCACGAGCTCGATCGTCCTCTCGAAGGTGACGTTCTCGTCGTGCTCGCCGAGCGGCGCCTTGTAGGCGGGTGTGTAGATGGGTTCGGGAAGGCGGTCGCCGTCGGCGAGGCCCGCGGGGAGGGGAATGCCGCACACGCTCTGCGACTGCCGGTACTCGGCCCAGCCGGAGCCCGAGAGGTAGCCGCGCACGACGCACTCGACGGGGTGCATGCGCAGTCGGCGCGCGATGACGGCGCGGTCGGCGACCTCGACGGGCACATCCTGCACGGGGTCGAGGTGGTTCGCGATGCCGAGGCGGTCGAACCACCAGTGGGTGAGCTGCGTGAGCAGGGCGCCCTTGCCCGGGATGCCCGGCTCGAGCACGTGGTCGAACGCGCTCACGCGATCGCTCGCGACCATGAGCACGCGGTCGGCGGTGTCGAGATCGGTCGCGGCGCTCTCGCCGTCTCGGTCGGTTCCGGAGGCGGGCTCCGGAACGTACAGGTCGCGCACCTTCCCCGAGTACGCGTGCCGCCAGCCCGGCAACTGCAGCGCGTCGACGTCGAGCCCGGCCGACTGCTCGCTCATGCCGCTCAGCCCTCGACGACGCGCGCGGCGATGTCGGTGCGGTACTGGCCGCCCTCGAGCCCGATGCGCCCGATCGCCTCGTACGCGCGGGCGCGCGCCTCGGCGAAGTCGGAGCCCGTGGCGACGACGCTCAGCACGCGACCGCCCGTGGCGACGAATCCCTCGTCGGTGCGCGCGGTCGCGGCGTGGCAGAGGTGCACGCCCTCGACCTGTTCGGCCTCGTCGAGGCCGAACAGGGGGCGGCCCGTGTGCGGGGAGTCGGGGTAGCCCTCGCTCGCGAGCACGACGGTCACGGCGGCGTCGTCGCTGAACTCAGGGCGCGGGGTGCCCGCGAGCTGCCCTGTCGCCGCGGCGAAGAGCAGCCCGCTGAGCGGCGTCACGAGGCGGGGCAGCACGACCTGCGTCTCGGGGTCGCCGAAGCGGGCGTTGAACTCGATGACACGGATGCCGCGCTCGGTCACGATCAGGCCGCAGTAGAGCAGACCGATGAAGGGCGTGCCCTCCTCCGCGAGCTGACGCGCGGTGGGCTGCGCGATGGTCTCGATGACCTCGTCGACGAAACCGGGCGCGGCCCACGGCAGCGGGGAGTAGGCGCCCATGCCGCCGGTGTTGGGCCCGGTGTCGCCGTCGCCGATGCGCTTGTAGTCCTGCGCGGGGCTCAGCGGCAGCACCGTGCTGCCGTCGCTCAGCAGGAAGAGGCTGACCTCCTGGCCGGCGAGGAACTCCTCGACGAGCACGCCGCCCTGCTGCAGGTAGTGCTCGGCGTGGGCGCGCGCGGCCGCGCGGTCGTCGGTGACGATGACGCCCTTCCCGGCGGCGAGACCGTCGGCCTTCACGACGTAGGGGGCGCCCATGGCGTCGAGCGCGGCATCCGCCTCGGCGAGAGTGCCGGCGCGCATGGCGCGGCCGGTCGGCACCCCGGCGGCGTCCATGATCCGCTTCGCGAAGGCCTTCGAGCCCTCGAGCTGCGCGGCCTGCTTGCCGGGGCCGAACGTCGCGATGCCGCGCTGGCGCAGCGCGTCGGCGACGCCCTCGACGAGGGGGGCCTCGGGGCCGATGACGACGAGCTCGACGTCGTTGTCGACCGCGTAGTCGGCGACCACGGCGCCCTTCGTGGGGTCGAGCGCGACCGTCTCGACGAGCTGCGCGATGCCCGCGTTGCCCGGGGCCGCCGTGATCTCGTGACCCGCGCCCTCCCGCAGCAACGCCGTGATGATGGCGTGCTCGCGCGCGCCCGAGCCGAGGACGAGGATTCTCACCCGCACAGCCTACCCAGCGGCGCGGCGGGCGACATCGGCGTCGTACCCTCGAGGGATGGCGCGCGCACGCATCGACGAGACCGCCGGCCCGGTGGCGGTGCGGGCAGCGATCGCGGCGCAGGCCGCCCGCGATGCCGACCCCGGCGCCCCGCCTCCGGCGCGCGACGAGCTCGCGACCGCCGTGCGGTACCTGCTGCAGCGCCTCGCCGACACGGCCCCGGGCAGCAGCGTCGAGGTGCGTGTTCCGCCGTTCGGCGCCGTGCAGGCCGTCGAGGGGCCGCGGCACACGCGCGGCACGCCTCCCAACGTCGTCGAGATGGATGCGCGGACCTTCCTCGCGATCGCGGCGGGGCGGGAGGACTGGGCGTCCGCGCGTGCGGAGGGCCGCATCCACGCTTCGGGCGCCCGGTCGGATCTGTCGGCGCTGTTCCCGCTCGGGGTCTGAGCCCGGCTCCGACCGCGCACCCGATTCGCGTGCGCGAGAATGGGGAGCGTGACCGACCCAGCGCCCGCCGAGATCCCGGCCCCCCGCGAGCAGGTGCGCGTGCGCCGCGCACCGAAGCTCCCCGCTTTCATGGTCGTCGGCGGGGCGCTCGGGTTCCTCGGCACCCTCATCGCGACGAGCCTGTACCCGGCCGACGAGAACGTCGGGTTCGCGACCCTCGTCGCCTACTTCTCGCTCTACGGCATCACGATCGGCGTGCTGCTCGGCGCGATCGTCGGCGTCGTGCTCGACCGGCGCTCGCAGAACCGCACCCGGCTCGTCGACGCCGACCGCGAGACCGTCGACCCTGCGCCAGTGGAGGGCGAGTTCGAGTAGCGCCTCAGCTGTTCTGGTTGCGCTCGACCCAGTCGAGGTACTCGGGGGTCACCGAGCCGGTCACATAGTCGCCCGTGAAGCAGCTCATCTCGAGCGCGGTGATGTCGCTGCCCTCGATGATCGCGGCCTCCATGTCGGCGACCTCCTGGTAGATGAGGTGGTCGGCGGCGAGCTCCTGCGCGATCTCGGGAATCCGGCGCCCGTGCGCGATGAGCTCGCGCGAGGTCGGCATGTTGATGCCGTACACGTGGGGGTACCGAACGGGCGGCGCCGCCGAGGTGAACGTGACCTTCGTCGCTCCCGCCTGGCGCGCCATCTCGACGATCTCCTTCGAGGTCGTGCCGCGAACGATCGAATCGTCGACGATGAGGATGCTCTTGCCGGCGAACTCGCTCGACATGGCGTTGAGCTTCTGCTTGACGCTCTTCTTGCGCTCCGCCTGCCCGGGCATGATGAAGGTGCGGCCGACGTACCGGTTCTTGTAGAAGCCCTCGCGGTACTCGATGCCGAGCCGCTGCGCGACCTGCATCGCGGCGGGACGCGATGAGTCGGGGATCGGCATGACGACGTCGATGTCGCCCTCGGGAACGTACTGCTCGATCGTGCGCGCGAGGCGGTCGCCGAGCCGCAGGCGGGCCTCGTAGACCGAGATTCCGTTCATGATCGAGTCGGGGCGAGCGAGGTAGACGTACTCGAACGAGCACGGGATCAGCCGGGGGCTCGCGGCGCACTGCTTCGAGACCATCTCGCCGCCGAGAGAGATGAACACCGCCTCGCCGGGGGCGAGGTCGCGCACGATCTCGTAGCCGCCGTGCTCGAGCACGAGCGACTCGCTCGCGACGACCCACTCGTCGCCGACGAGCCCGGTCGAGCGGCGGCCGAGCACGAGCGGCCGGATGCCGAAGGGGTCGCGGAACGCGAGCAGTCCGTGCCCGGCGATGAGGGCGATCGCGGCGTACGAGCCCTCGACGCGCTCGTGCAGGCGCGTGATCGCCGCGAACACCTGGTCGGGGTCCAGGTCGTCGCCCGAGACCTGCTGCTGCAGCTCGTGCGCGAGCACGTTGACGAGCAGCTCGGTGTCGGAGTTCGTGTTGAGGTGCCGGCGGTCGATCTCGTGCAGCTCGCGCGTGAGCTCGCGCGTGTTCGTGAGGTTGCCGTTGTGCACGAGGATGATGCCGTACGGCGCGTTCACGTAGAACGGCTGCGCCTCCTCCTCGCTCGAGGCCGAGCCGCGCGTCGCGTAGCGCACGTGGCCGAGCCCCATCGTGCCGAGCAGCGACCGCATGTCGCGCGTGCGGTAGGCCTCGCGCACCTGCCCCTTCGCCTTGTGGATGTGCAGGACGCGGCCCTCGGCCGTCGCGATGCCCGTCGAATCCTGGCCGCGGTGCTGCAGCAGCGACAGTGCGTCGTACACCTGCTGGTTGACCGGGCTGGACGAGACGAGTCCGACGATGCCGCACATGCGCGAGCGAGCTCCCAAAGGGGGTGATGGAACGACCCGGTCGGGCCGCATCCAGTCTGGCACACGCGCTCATCCGCGCGCGCCGAGGCGGGTACCCTGAGCACGTGACAGGAAGCGCATCGAGCAGCTACGCGGCCGCGGGCGTCGACACCGCGGCGGGAGACCTCGCGGTCGAGCTGATGAAATCCGCCGTCGGGGCGACGCACGGGCCGCAGGTGCTCGGGGGGGTCGGCGGCTTCGCCGGGCTCTGGGACGCCTCCGCCCTCACCGCCTACCGCAAGCCGCTGCTCGCCACGAGCACCGACGGCGTCGGCACGAAGGTCGCGATCGCGCAGGCCCTCGACATCCACGACACGATCGGGCAGGACCTCGTCGCGATGGTCGTCGACGACATCGTCGTCGTCGGCGCGACGCCGCTGTTCATGACCGACTACATCGCGTGCGGCACGGTGCACCCGCAGCGCATCGCCGACATCGTGCGCGGCATCGCCGAGGCCTGCACCGCGACCGGCACCGCGCTCGTCGGCGGCGAGACCGCCGAG
The DNA here is from genome assembly GCA_005502445.1 of Microbacteriaceae bacterium X2B. Lineage (GTDB taxonomy): Bacteria > Actinomycetota > Actinomycetes > Actinomycetales > Microbacteriaceae > Microcella. Next base: position 9,054 of record SCPB01000050.1, on the reverse strand, counting down.
CACCCGGGCCTGCTCGGCCCCGACGACTACGATGTCGCGGGTGCGGCGGTCGGCGTCGTCGAGGCCGACGAGGTGCTCGGGCCGGATCGCGTGCAGCACGGCGACGTCGTCGTCGCGATGGCCAGCTCGGGCCTGCACTCGAACGGCTTCTCGCTCGTGCGGCACATCCTCGCCGGGCGCGGCATCGGCTACCACGACGATCTGGCGGAGTTCGGCGGCACCGTCGGCCGCGCCCTGCTCGAACCGACGCGCCTCTACACGCGGCCGCTGCTCGACGTGCTCGCCGAGGTGCCCGGCGCCGTGCACGCCCTCAGCCACGTCACGGGCGGCGGCATCGCCGCGAACCTCGCGCGCGTGCTGCCGGTCGGCAGCTGGGTCGAGCTCGACCGCGCCTCGTGGAGCCCGCCGACGGTCTTCCGCGTGCTCGCCGATCTCGCCGGCGACGGCCTCGAATCGACCGAGGGCACCTGGAATCTAGGGCTCGGGATGCTCGCGGTCGTCGCGCAGGAATCCGCCTCGAGCGTCGTTCGCGCCCTCGAGGCCCGCGGAATCCCCGCGTGGGTGGCGGGCATGGTCTCGACGCACGCGCACGACCTCGCGGGCTTCGAGCAGGGCGCCAAGGGCGTGAACGGCGGGGCCGTGCGCCTCGTCGGCGGCTACCTGGCCCCGTAGCGCGCGCTCGTTCTCGGCGAGGAGGCGATGAGCCCGCCCCCTCCAGGGGCGGGCTCATCGTTCGGTCTCGTCGCGGCCTAGGCCGTCTTCGGCGTCTCGCTCGAGTAGCCGAACTCGTCGGCGTCGTCGTCCGACTCGTCGTCGTCCGCCCACTTGTCGACGTACTCGTTCTCAGCCTCGGCCTTCGCCGCGAGCTCGCGCTCGAGAGCGCTGAGATTGGTGTCGGGAGTGAAGTACTTCAACTCGCGTGCCACCTTGGTGTGCTTCGCCTTCTGACGACCGCGCCCCATGCGTGACCCCCTCACAAGTGTGTCGACTCAGGACTGTCGGAAATCCCGGGAACGCCGAATCGGGACGGTACAAAAACTGCGGGGAAGTCTACCATGCAGGCCCTCGCCGCCGAGGCCGCGGCGGCCCCATGGCGGCGGGCGAGCGGCTAGCCTCGACGGGTGACCGATTCGTCTCTCGCCACCAAGTGCGTGGTCATCGGTGCAGGTCAGGCGGGGCTGTCGGTCGCGTACTTCCTGCAGCGGCTCGGCCTCGAGGCGGGCGAGGAGTTCGTGCTTCTGGACCGCGGCCCCGAGCCCGGCGGCGCGTGGCAGCACCGCTGGGCGTCGCTGCGCCTCGGCTCGGCCCACCGCGTCAACGACCTCCCCGGCATGGACGAGCTCGGGCTCAGCTTCGGGACCGCCGACCGCAACACCCCCGCTCGGGATGTCGTCGTCGACTACTACCGGCAGTACGAGGCGCACTTCGACCTCAAGGTCGTGCGACCGGCTACCGTTGCGCGGGTGACCGACACCGGGGGGCCGCTGCTGGTCGAGATCCGGACGGAGGGCGGGGAGCTCGAGCTGTTCGGTTCGACCGTCGTCAATGCGACGGGCACCTGGGGGTCGCCGTTCGTACCGTGGTACCCCGGCATGCGCGACTTCGCCGGCCGACACGTGCACACCGCCGCGTACCGCGACGCCGCCGACTTCGCCGGTCAGGACGTCGTCGTCGTCGGCGGCGGCACGAGCGCGATCGGGTTCATCATCGAGCTCGAGTCGGTCGCCGGCTCGATCGCCTGGTCGGCGCGTCGCCCCACCGACTTCATCGACGGCCCGAGCCTGAACCTCGAGGATGCCGTGAAGGCGGTCGCGATGCAGGACGAGGCTGCGAGGGCGGGCCGCGCACTGCCGAGCATCGTCTCGGGTACGGGCGTGCCGCGCACGCGTCGCATCCAGGCCGCCCTCGATCGCGGCGTTCTCGAGTCGAAGGGCGTCATCGCCCGCATCGAAACCGAGGGCGTGCGCTGGGTGGACGGCTCGTTCAGCCCCGCACAGGCGATCATCTGGGCGACCGGGTTCCGGCCCGAGCTGCGGCATCTCTCGCCCCTCCGCCTGCGCGAACGCGAGGGCGGCGTCACGGTCGCGAGCCACCACTCCGAGCGCGACCCGCGCATCTACTTCGCCGGGTACGGGCCTTCGGCCTCGACGATCGGCGCCGCGCGCGCGGGCCGCAACATCGCACGCCAGGTCGTCGCGACGCTCAGCCGGATGGGGCGCTGAGACCCTGGTGGGGGCGCTGTTCTCCGTGACGCGCTCACCGTGCTGAGACACTGAGCCGTGGACCTCGACCTGCTGCCCCTCGTTCTCGTCGTCACGCCGATCGTGCTCGGCATCATCATCCTCGTGATCGGGGTGATCTTCTTCGCCGTGGTGCTGCCGCCCGCGAAGCGCGCGCTCGCCGAGAAGAAGCGGCACCAGCAGGAGGCCGAGGGCCTCAGCGGCGGCCATGACTCGTGGAGCGCGGGCGACGACGACGGCGCCGCGCCGACGGCCGCCGACGGGGCGCCGCCTACCGACTGACGAATCTTGGCCGCCGTCAGCTCGCGGGAGTGCGCGCGGCCGCCGGCGTCGCGCCGACGCGCAGGCCCTCGACCGCGATCGCGCCGAGGGAGCGGATCGGCGAGGTGCGCAGGGTGCCGGCCGCGGCATCCGGTTCGAGGCCGAGCGCAGCGGTCAGCACCGCGACGGCCGACGCCGCCGACCACGCCTGCGGCCGGCACGCCGCCGGGTAGGGCACGGGTCGCGCGACCTCGCCGGGGCCGTCGCCGCGCGCGTCGCCCGAGTGCAGCTCGGGCACCCGGTAGTCGAAGCCCTCGGCGGCCGCGAGCAGGCCGTCGATGAGCGAGGCGGCCTCGGCATCGAAGCCCGCGCGGGCGAGGCCGAGCACCGCGATCGCGGTGTCGTGCGTCCACACCGAGCCGCCGTGGTAGCTCAGCGGCCAGTATCCGCTCGAGGCGGACGACATCGTGCGCAGCCCGAAGCCCGAGTCGAGCTCGGGCGAGGCGAGGCGGCGGGCGACGAGCGCCGACTGCTCGGCGTCGAGGATCCCCGTGCCGAGGAGGTGCCCGAGGTTGGAGGTGACGGTGTCGACCTTGCGCTTGGCGGCGTCGAGGGCGATCGCGGGGTAGGCGCCGTCGGGGTGCTCGACCCAGAAGCTCTCGTGGAACCGCGAGCGCAGGGCCGCCGCCCACGAGCGCCACTCGCTCGCGCGCTCCGCCGCATCGCCGTCGCCGAAGCGCTCGAGCAGCTCGGCGCCGTGCAGGGCCGCCTCGTAGGCGTAGGCCTGCACCTCGCACAGTGCGATCGGGCCCTCGGCGAGCGAGCCGTCGCGCCACTGCACGCTGTCGCCCGAGTCCTTCCAGCCCTGGTTGGCGAGCCCGTGACCCGAGCGGTCGACGTACTCGAGCAGCCCGTCGCCGTCGGCGTCGCCGTGGTCGCGCATCCACGCCAGCGCGCCCTCGAGCGCGGGCAGCAGCGCGCGGACGACCTCGTCGTCCATGCCCCACCGCCAGGCGTCGTGCAGCAGGCACACCCAGAGCGCGGTCGCGTCGACGGTGCCGTAGTAGAGCGGCGGCAGTGAGGTGCCGTCGTCGATCACGAGGGTCTGCCGGCGCAGCTCGTGCATGATCTTGCCCGGCTCCTCGGCCGTGTCGTCGACCATCGCCGTGCCCTGCAGCCCGGCGAGCACGTGCAGGGTGTCGCGTGCGAGGTCGGTGCCGAGCGGCAGCAGGAACCGCGCCGCCCACAGCGAGTCGCGGCCGAAGAGCGTGAAGAACCAGGGCGCGCCGGCCGCCAGGAACTGCCGATCGGGATGCTGCGCCACCGTCATGCGCAGAGCGTCCAGGTCGGTCAGCGAGCGGTCGATCCATCGCGGCAGGCGACTGTCGGCGGCGGTCACGAGGGGAGTGCTCCACGGAACGGGCTGCTCGGTGCCGCGCACGACGCCGATCGCGTCGTGCGCCTCGAGCCGCAGTTCGAGGGCGAGCTCGCCCCGCGGCGGCACGACGACATCGGCGGTCAGTCTCACGCCCGTCGCCGTGCGCTCTGTCTCGAAGCCGGGCGCGACGATCCGCGCGCTGACGCCCTCTCCCTGCCAGCTCACGACGCCATCGTCGAGCTCGGGCTCGACGGCGAAGGCCTGCGCGAGGCCCTGTTTGACGACGTCCATCGACGTGGCGTCGAGGTCGAGCTCGATCGCGACCGTCGTCGTCAGCTCGGGCTCGCGGCGGTTGACGATCGCGATGCGCTCGCTCCAGCCGCTCGTGCCGGCCGTGCGGTCGACGACGAGGCGCACGCCCGGGTCGGGGGTCGGGTCGTCGAGGTGCCGGAGCAGCGAGTGCAGGCGGGCGTGGTCGGCGGCGGGCGATCCCGTCGACAGGTGCTCGGCATCCCGGCCCCCGACGGCGACGCGGAGGCCGCGCACGAGGCGGACATCGGAGAAGTAGACCCCGTGGATGGGCGAGGCGCCGATGGCCCCGTCGGCCGCCGACCAGACCTGGGTGGGTGCGCGGAGCACGACGAGCGCATCGTGGAGGAGGGGCTGCAGCGGCGTGGTCACGATCTCGTCTGACTCCTGATGAGGGCGGGCGCGGTGACGCTCGGGCTTGACACCGCTGTCGGTGTCGGACACACTACCGAATAATTTGATCGATCAAAACGATCGAGACGGATTCCCTCGACGGGGATCACGACCAACGCACGACGCTGAGCCAAAGGAGGCGCGGGTGGCACGCATGCCGACGGTCGACGACGTCGCCCGTGCCGCGCAGGTCTCGCGGCAGACCGTCTCGAACGTGCTCAACACGCCGGAGATCGTGCGCGACAACACTCGCGAGCGCGTGCAACGGGCGATCGACGAGCTCGGCTACCGCCCCAACGCCTCCGCCCGCCGCTTGCGCACGCGGCGCTCGGCGACGATCGGCATCCGCCTCGACCCGCTGCGCGACGGCATCTCGGGCGCCGTGCTCGACCGCTTCGTGCACAAGCTCGCCGAGCAGGCCGACGCCCGCGACCTCCGAGTCATGATCTTCTCCGCTGCGGGGAACGACGACGAGCTGTCGCACATCCGTCGCCTCCGCGACGGCAGCGACGTCGACGCCTTCGTGCTCATCGGCACCGACCACGGCGACCCGCGCATCGCCTGGCTCGTCGACCACCACGTGCCCTTCGTCTCGTTCGGCCGCCCGTGGGGCGCGCCCGCGGACGACCCGCGGCATCGCTGGGTCGATGTCGACGGGCGCGCGGGCGTGCGCGACGCCGTGCTGCGGCTCGCCGAGCGCGGCGCGCGCCGCATCGCCTGGATCGGCTGGCCCTCGCCCTCGGGCACCGGCGACGAGCGCCGGGCCGGCTGGGTCGAGGCCTGCGGCCTGTCCGAATCCGATCAGGATGCCCTCGCGTGCGTCACCGAGGACGGCGTGGCGCACGGCCGCGCCTGCGCCGATCGTCTGCTCGCGCTGCCCGAACCGCCTGACGCGATCGTGTGCGCGAGCGACTCGCTCGCCCTCGGCGCGCTCATGGCCGCGCAGGCCGCCGGGCTCGGCGACTTGCCGATCGTCGGCTTCGACAACACCCCGGTCGCGGCCGCGGTCGGGCTGTCGAGCGTCGACCAGCCGCTCGACGACGTCGTCGCCGCGGCCCTGGAACTTCTGTTCGGTGAGTCGGGCGAGACCGTGCGACCGAATCCGGACAGCAACGAGGAGCCGACGCATCGGCTCCTCGTGCCTCGACTCGTCGAGCGCAGGTCTACCCACCTGCTGCTCGACGGCAACCCCGGTGCCTGAGGCTCCGGCGATCACATATCGAAAGGAATCATCGTGAGGACATCACAATGGAGCGCGGTCGCTCTCGCGACCGGGCTCGCCGTCACTCTAGCCGCGTGCTCGAGCGGTGGGGGAGCCGCCGACGGCGACGTGGAGTCGGGCCAGGAGCTGACCATGCTCATCGGCTCGTCCGGCGACGCCGAGACGACCGCTGTGCAGGAGGCCGCGGACGCGTGGGCGGAGGAGACCGGCAACACCGTCGAGGTCGTCGCCGCCAACGACCTCGTGCAGCAGCTCGGCCAGGGCTTCTCGGGCAACAACCCGCCCGACCTGTTCTACATGCCGTGGGATCAGTTCCAGAGCTATGCGGCGCAGGGCTTCATCGAGCCGTATGCCGAGGATCTCGCCAACGCCGGCGACTTCCTGCCGGCGCTCGTCGAGCAGTTCAGCTACGACGGGCAGTTCTACTGCGCGCCGAAGGACTTCTCGACGCTCGGACTGCAGATCAACCTCGAGGCGTGGGAGGCCGCCGGGCTCACCGACGCCGACATCCCGACCGATTGGGACCAGCTCGCCACGGTCGCGCAGACCCTGACGACCGGCGACCAGGTCGGCCTCTCGATGGGTCGGGAGTACGCCCGCGTGGGCGTCTTCATGAACCAGGCGGGCGGCTCGCTCGTCGACGGCGACACGATCGCCGCCGACAGCGCCGAGAACGCGGAGGGCCTGGCGTACCTGCAGGAGCTCATCGCCGCGGGCTCGCTGAAGTTCCCCCAGGAGCTCGAGGCGGGCTGGGGCGGCGAGGCCTTCGGGCTCGGCAAGGCCGCGATGGTCATCGAGGGCCCGTGGATCAACGGCGCCATGAAGAACGACTTCCCCGAGCGGAAGTACATCTCGGTCGAGCTGCCGGCCGGCCCGGCTGGCCCGTCGACCTTCGCCTTCAGCAACTGCTGGGGCATGCCGGTCGACTCCGAGACGCGCGGGGCGACGCTCGACCTCATCGAGTTCCTGACGAGCGACGAGCAGCAGCTCGCCTTCGCCGAGGCCTTCGGGGTCATCCCGTCGACCGAGGCGGGTTCGGCGGCCTATGCCGAGCAGTTCCCCGAGAACGAGGCCTTCGTCGCGGGCGTCGAGTACGCCGCGAGCCCCGTCGCCTTCCAGGGCGCGGCGGCGGCGATCGCCGACTTCAACACCCAGCTCGAGCAGATCGGCAGCGCCGAGCCGTCGAGCCTCCTGGCACCGCTCCAGTCGAACCTGCAGGCGGCGTACGACGAGGCGAACGGATAGCCACTGTGCCCCTCGCCGCAGCACGGCCTCGCCGCCGCGGAGGAATCCGCGGCGGCGAGGCCCGCGCGGGGTGGCTCTTCGTCGCCCCCGCGGTCGTCATCACCGCCGTCTTCCTCGTCGTCCCGATCGCGCTCGCGCTCTGGGTGAGCATGAGCGACTGGAACGGCTTCCAGTCGCCGCTGAGCCCGCGGGTGAACTTCGTCGGGCTCGAGAACTACGCGGCCATCACCGTCGACGACGGCCTCGACCAGCGCAACTTCGGCACCGCCGTGCGCAACAACCTCTACTACGTGCTGCTCGTCGTGCCGCTGCAGACGATCATCGCCCTGCTGCTCGCCGTGCAGGTCAACCGCGCTGCGCTGCGCGGTCGCGGCTTCTTCCGCACCGCCTTCTACTTCCCCTCGGTGACGAGCACCGTCGCGATCGTCATCGTCTTCCAGTTCCTGTTCACCGCATCCGGCGCCGTCAACGCCCTCATCGGCGCCCTCGGCATCGACGGGCCCGACTGGTTCAACGACTCGACCGGCCTCATCCACGGCCTGCTGAGCGCGTTCGGCATCACCTCGCCGCCACCGCTGCTCGCCGAGCCGGGCTTCCTCGGCATCACCGGCTGGGAGTGGCTCGCCGGCCCCTCGGTCGCGATGACCTCGCTCATCATCCTCGCGATCTTCACGACCTCGGGCACCTTCATGCTGCTCTTCCTCGCCGCTCTGCAGAGCATCGGCTCCGAGATCGACGAGGCCTCCCTCATGGACGGCGCGGGCCCGGTGCGGAAGTTCTTCTCGATCACCGTGCCGATGCTGCGACCGACGCTCTTCACCGTGCTGACGCTCGGGCTCATCGGGTCATGGCAGGTGTTCGACCAGATCTACGTGCTCGGCGGCACCTCCGCCGGCGGCACGATCTCGACACCGGCCTTCCTCGCCTACCGCAGCTCGTTCGTCGACCTCGAGTGGGGCCAGGGCGCGGCCATCGCGTTCATCCTGTTCGTCTTCATCATCCTGTTGACGCTCGCGCAACGCTGGGTGCTCAAGGAACGCTCGCCGCGGAAGCGGGTCGCCGTCGTCGCGACGGGCACGGTCGAAGGAGGGCCGCGATGACCGCCGTGGCGGAACCGCTCGAGAGCGGCATCCGGCCCCCGAATCGTCCGTTCACGCGACGCAAGCGCATCGGCGGGCGGGCGCGGGCGAACCTGCTGCTCGGCTACCTGATCCTCATCGGGCTCGCGCTCGTCTACATCTACCCCTTCATCGTCTCGATCTCCGCATCGTTCAAGACGGATGCCGAGGCCACGCAGAATCCGCTGGGCCTGGTTCCCGAGACCATCACCTTCGCCGCCTACGAGCGGCTGTTCGGAGACGTGCCGTTCGGGCTCTGGGCGGGCAACACGCTGCTCGTGACGGTCGTCGTCACCGTCGGGCGCGTGTTCTTCGACTCCCTCGCCGGTTATGCGCTCTCGCGGCTGCAGTTCCGCGGCCGCACGGCCGTGTTCGTCGCCTTCATCGCGATCCTCTCGGTACCGGGCGTCGTGCTGCTGATCCCGCGATTCCTGATCCTGCAGCAGCTCGGCCTCTACGACAGCTACGCGGGCATGATCATCCCGCTGCTGTCGACGGCCGCGGGCGTGTTCATCATGAAGCAGTTCTTCGACTCGATTCCGGTGAGCATCGAGGAGGCGGCGCGCATCGACGGCGCGAGCACCTTCCGCGTGTACTGGACGATCGTGCTGCCGATGGCGCGGCCGGCGCTCGTGACGCTGTTCATCCTGAGCTTCCAGGGCTCGTGGAACGAGCTCGGCCATTTCATCGTGTCGCGGCAGAGCCCCGAGCTCAACACGCTCACGACGGGCGTCGCCTCGCTCGTGTCTGGGCAGCTGGGCTCGGGCAATCAGTTCCCGCTGCAGCTCGCGGCCGCGGTGCTCATGACGATCCCGGTGGCGGTGCTGTTCTTCGTCTTCCAGCGCCGCATCATGAACACGACATCGGGGGCCGAGAAAGGGTGAGGGC
>SCPB01000004.1 GCA_005502445.1 Microbacteriaceae bacterium X2B | reverse complement strand
CCCCCATGTTGACCGTTGTGCTCGGCCTTGCCGGAGCCCTCGTCTACGGCGCCGCCGACTTCTTCGGCGGGCTCGCCGCTCGGCGCATCTCGGCACTGCGCGTGACCGCCATCGGCGCCGTCTCGGGAGTGGGGCTGCTGCTGCTCGGCAGCGTCGTCATTCCCGGGGAGTGGTCGGCCTCGGCCCTGCTCTGGGGCGGAGTCTCGGGGGTGACGGGGGCCGCGGCGATCGCGCTGCTGTACGCCTGCCTCGCGATCGGGCCCATGAGCATCCTCTCGCCGCTCACGGCCGTGACCTCCGCGATCGTGCCGCTCGGCTGGGGGCTCGCCGCCGGTGCGCAGCTCGGTGCGATCGCCTACCCGGCGTTCGCGCTCGCGCTCGTCGCCGTCGTGCTCGTCGGCTTCGTTCCGGCGAAGGAGGCCGTACGGCCAACCCCGCGCGGGCTCGTCATGGCGACCGCCTCGGGCGTGCTCATCGGGGCGTTCTACATCCTCGTCGATCAGACGCCCGACGACAGCGGGCTCGTGCCGCTCGTCGCCAACCGGCTCGTGAACGCGAGCATCATGGTCGCCGTCATCGTCGCCCTCGCGGTCGTCGCGGGGCGCCGGCACGTTCGGGCGGCGGATGCCGCTCTCGCGATCGTCGACGGAACCCACGGCGCACCGCACGCGCTCGAGGGCCGCGACGGGGCGAGCGGGCTGCTGCGAGCGAGCTCGGCCGCGCTGCGCGGCGGGTGGCGCGGCGGGCTCGTGCTCGCGATCGTGTGCGGCGTGCTCGACGCCGCCGCCAATGTCGTCGTGCTCGTCGGGCTGAGGGTCGGCGACCTCGAGATCGTGTCGGTGCTCACGGCGCTCTACCCGGCGGGGACGATCCTGCTCGCGGCGGCGGTGCTGCGCGAGCGCATCGCGCGGCTGCAGTGGGTCGGGCTCCTGCTCGCGCTGACGGCGAGCGCGATGCTCGCCCTGGCCTGAGTTGCGAACACGGCACGAGCCCTACGAACGCGGGGTCGAGTCCCGGGTCCAGTCCCGGGTCCAGTCCCGGCGCGAGCCCCGGTTCGTCGCCCTTCCACAAGTACGGAACGCGTGAGTCTCGTTCAGCCGTTCCGTACTTGTGGAAGGTCGTGGGGGAGCAGAATTCTCGCGAGCGCCCGCCGCACGGCAGGCCGAGCCGTGCGGTCTACAGGGCCGCGAGCTCGTCGAGCAGAGCGTCGCCGAGGCGGACCTCGGTCGTCTCGGCCTCGATCTCGGCGCGGGCGAGCAGCTCCTCGAAGCGACGACGGCGCGGGCGCGTGATGAGCGTGACGACCGTGCCGGCCTTGCCGGCGCGGCCCGTGCGGCCCGAGCGGTGCAGGTAGGTCTTGTACTCGTCCGGGGCGTCGGCCTGGATGACGAGCGAGATGTCGTCGACGTGGATGCCCCGGGCCGCGACATCCGTCGCCACGAGCACCGAGACGCGGCCGCTCGTGAGCTTGTCGAGGTTGCGCTGCCGATTGCGCTGGTTGAGGTCGCCGTGCAGGCTCGTGGCCGGAATCCCGGCGTCGTCGAGCTGCTCGGCGAGCTCCTCGGCGAAGGCCCGGGTGCGGGCGAAGACGAGCGTCTTGCCCTCGCCCGAGGCGAGCTGCTCGATGACCGCGCGCTTGTCGCGCTGCTCGACGAGCAGCACCTTGTGGTCGATCGTCGACGACTCCTGATCCTCGCCGGCGACCTCGTACACGGAGGGGGAGTGCAGGAACTCGGTGACGAGGTTCGCGACACCCGAGTCGAGGGTCGCCGAGAAGAGCAGCTTCTGCCCGCCCTCGGAGGTCTCGCGGATGATGCGCTGCACGGGCTCGAGGAACCCGAGCTCGCACATGTGGTCGGCCTCGTCGAGCACGGTGACGACGACCTCGCTGAGGTCGAGGCGGCCCTGCTGGATGAGGTCCTCGATGCGGCCGGGCGTGCCGATGATGATGTCGACGCCGCGCTGCAGCGCACCGACCTGGCGGCCCTGGGGCACGCCGCCGTAGATCTGCGTCGTGAAGAGGCCGACGCTGCGGGCGATCGGCTGCACGGTCGCGTCGATCTGCAGCGCGAGCTCGCGGGTCGGGGCGAGGATGAGCGCGCGCGGGTTGCGACCCGGCTGACGGCGACGGCCGCCGCCGTTCTCCATGAGTCGCTCGACCAGGGGAGCGCCGAACGCGATCGTCTTGCCCGAGCCGGTGCGGCCGCGGCCCAGGACATCCTTGCCCGCGAGCACGTCGGGGATCGTCGCCGCCTGGATGGGGAACGGCGAGGTCGCGCCGAGCTCGGCGAGCGCGCGACTGATGTTGTCGCCCAGGCCGAGGTCGGCGAAGGTCACGCCCTCGACGTCGGTGGCCTGGACGGCGTCGGCGGAGAGGCGCTCGAGCACGACGTCGTCGACCGGCCCGCTCGACTGCGTTCGCGTCGGGTAGAAGTCCGAATCGCGGCGGGCGGGGCGGTCGTCACGGTCGAACGAGCGCGGTGCGCGGTCGTTCGAGCGGACAGGGCGATCGTCGCGGTCGAACGAGCGGGGCGCCCGGTCGTCGCGTGCGGGTCGCGCAGCGCGATCGTACGAACGTGCGGGTCGCGCATCGCGGTCGAACGATCGGGGAGCGCGATCGTCGCGGGGGGAGCGCGCATCACGGTCATTGCGGTCGACGGAGCGAGAGGGACGCGCATCGCGGTCGTACCCTCGCGCGGGGCGGGCGTCGCCCTCCGTGCGCGGTCGCCACTCGGGGCGGTGCGCGGTGCGGCCGGTGCCGGTGCGGTCGACGTGCACGTCGCGGCTGGGGCGGCCGGTGCGGGCGCCGGCGCCGCGACCGGCAGAACCGCTGCGGGGCGCGTAGCCCTCGCGCGCCGGTCGCGCGTCGCGATCGGCACCGCGGGCGTCGCGGGGCTCCCGCACCGGGCGCTCGTCGCGACCGAACGCGCGGGCAGGACGCTCGTCGCGACCGTAGGCGCGGGCGGGACGCTCGTCGCGGTCGGCGGGGCGCGCGCGCTCGGGCGCGTGGCCGCGCTCGACGCGCTCGTCGCGCGACCAGCGGGCCTTCTTCGCGGGCGCCTCGGCGTCCTCCGGGCGGTGGCCGCGGTGCTTGGGGCTGCGCGAGCCGAGCGGAGCGCTCGAGCGGGCAGGGGCGTGGGCGCGCGAAGGGCGGCCCTTGTTGTTCTGAGGCATGAGGCTTTCCGGGGTAGAGCAAGAAGCAGCGTCGACGCCGTGGGCGCCGCAACCCCGGGCGGTCATCGACCGGGCCGATACATCCTGAATGGTGTATTCCCATCGCCGTCTGGCGGGGAAACCGGCCCGGGAGACGCACATGAACGCACGCGGATCGCTCCGCGCCGTCTCCCAACCGACCCCTCAGCCTATCCGACGGCCGATGAAAAGCACAGCGCGCCGAGCGTTTACCCTTGACCCACCGTGCCCGCCCTCACCCTCCACCCCGCCGTCGCCCGCGCGTCGATCGCCGCGACGGCGCTCGTCGCGCTCGTGCTGTCGGGCTGCTCCGCGACCTCGGCCGAGCGCGAGCGCGAGCAGGCGATCGTGGCCGCCGCGCCCGAGAGCGCGGTGTTCCCGCTGTCGGCGCAGCCGGACATCCGCGTCTCGGTCGACGTGCCGATCACCGACTTCGGCGCGGGCGAGGGCGTGAGCGTCGACGTCTGCCACCCCGATGGCGAGAGCGAGCCGCGGCCCGTCGTGCTCGCCGTGCACGGGGGCAGCTGGGCGCGCGGCGACAAATCGCACCCCCACTGGCGCACGATCTGCCAGTGGCTCGCCGCCGAGGGCTTCGTCGGGGTCTCGGTCAACTACCGGCTCGCCCCCGAGCACCCCTACCCCGCCGGGGCCGACGACGTGACCGCCGCCGTCGCCTGGGCGCAGGATGACACCGTCGCCGCGCAGTTCGGCATCGACCCCGCGCGCGTCGGGCTGCTCGGCGGCAGCGCGGGCGGCAACCTCGTCTCGCTCGTCGGGCTGCGCAGCGTCGACTCGGACCGCATCGACGCGGTGGATGCCGTGGTCGCCCTCTCGGCGCCGTTCGACCTCACGCCCGGCTCGGCCGCCAATCCCGTCTTCGAGCAGTCGATGCTCGACTACCTCGCCTGCGCCGATCGTGCCGAGTGCCCGGCCGCGATCGAGGCATCCCCGCAGTACGCCATAACGCGCGGCGGCCCCGACTTCTTCGTCGTGCACGGCGCGCGCGAAGTGCTGATCCCGGTCGGGCAGGCGACGCCGTTCGCGCTCGCGCTGCGCGAGGCGGGAATCCGCGTCGAGCTCGACCTCGTCGACTCGGAGGCGCACTCGGTCGGCCTGCTCGACGATGCGCTGGCCGCGCGCATCGCCGAGTTCCTCCGCGAGCGGCTCGTGGCGCCGCCCGGCGTGATCGCGATGGGCGAGCTCGAGCAACGGGCCGGGACCGAGCAGCTCGCCGAGCCCGCCCCGACCGGCGAGGAGGACTCGCCGTGACCCTGACGGTGCGAGTCGAGAGCCCGCGCTCGCCGGAGGTCGAGGCGCTGCTGCGGGCGGGCGACGCCTACGCGCTGAGCCTGTACCCCGCCGACAGCTGCTACATGCTGAACCTCGACGAGCTCGACGCGGCGAACGTCACGGTGCTCGTCGCGCGCGACGACGGCGACGGCACGGCGCTCGGCATGGCGGCGCTCGGCATGGCGGCGCTCGTCGACCGCGGTGACGGCTCGGGCGAGCTGAAGCGGCTCTTCGTCGACGAGGGCGGTCGCGGCCGGGGCGTCGCCACGGCCATCATGGAGGCCCTGGAGCAGGCCGCGCGCGAGCGCGGCGTGCGCATCCTGCAGCTGGAGACCGGCCCGAAGCAGCTCGCCGCGATCGCGCTCTACGAGCGGCGCGGGTACGAGCGCATCGAGAACTTCGGCCCGTACGTCGGCGACGAGTTCAGCGTGTGCATGCAGAAGGCGCTCGACGCCGCGCACCGCTAACCGAGTGGTACCGCAGCGGCCACCCCGTCACTTAGAGGTCGCGCGGATAGGTCATGGTTTTCGGTGGGGGCGGCCGGTCCAGCGGTAGCGGGTCCATCCTTCGCGGATGAGGCGTCGGACGATGATGATGGCGTTGGCGAGGGCGATGAACGCGTCGATCACTCGGGTTCGCACCTCGGTGCAGTACGCGAGTTTCTTGAAGCCGCGGTTGTGCCAGGAGTTCGTTCTCTCCACGACCCAGCGGGTGCTGGCCTGGATCGGGGCGGGGATTCCTTTCGACGCGATCTGGTGTTCGCAGCCGAGTTCGGCGAGCAGGTCGCGCGTCACCGTGGAGTCGTAGCCGGCGTCCAGGTGCACGGTGATGCGTTCCGGGAGGTCGTCGAAACGGCGCAGGGTTTCCAGAGTCGGACGCAGCAGGGGTGAGTCGTGGCGGTTCGCGCCAGCGACGACCGCGCCCAGCGGGATCCCGGTGCCATCGACCAGGAGGGACCGTTTCGTGCCTTGTTTCCCGCGGTCGACCGGCGATCTCCCGGCGGCTTCGCCGCCGCAGGGTGCTTTGACGATGCACCCGTCCACGACCAGGTTGGCCAGGTCCAGGCCGATCATCTTGTCGTAGGCGAGAAGGCAGAGCTGTTCGAGTTCGGCGAAGACTCCCGCGTCGATCCACTCGTCCCGGCGAGTCCGAAGCGTCGTCGCGGAGCAGCTGGCATCGGCGATCTTCACGTAGGCGCAGCCGAGCACGAGGACCTGGATGAGCTTGTCGAAGACAACCCGGTCCGCCACGCGCGGCCGGTGGCAGCCCAGCGGGTGCTCATCGACCACGGGAGGGATCAGAGCGCGGAACTGCTCCCAGATGGGCTCGATGATGGATGATGGAACAGCAGGCACGAGCGCTCCTGGGTAAACGCGAATCTTGAACAATCCGTGTTTAACAGGGCTCGTGCCTGTGCTACGTCAACGACCCACCCCGCCTATCCGCGCGACCTCTAACTCTATTTCGGGGTGCGCTTCGTGCGCGCCCGCCTGCACCGTTTTCGCCATCGACGGGTTCCACGTCACCCAGGTCGAGGCTCGCGCCGAGGTGCTCGTGCTCGATATCGAGACGGATTCTGACCCTGTCGGCTGTCCGGGTTGCGGAGTGATCGCGGAGGGGCGGGGGCGGCGGGTGCATGAGCTCGCGGACGCGCCCGCGTTCGGGGTGTCGGTGCGGGTGCGGTGGTCCAAGAGGCTCTGGCGGTGCATCCAGGTCGGCTGCCCGGTCAGACTCTCTCTCCGAGATGCACCCGTTCGCGACGGCGCGGGCGAAGGTCACGGCTCGAGCGGTCGGCTGGGCGACGGGGATGCTCCAAACGGACGACACGACCGTCGCGACGCTGGCTCGGCGGTTGCGGGTCGGCTGGCACACCCTCTGGCGGGCGATCGCCCAGCACGCCGGTGACGGCGTCGATGACCCTGACCGCCTGACGGGTGTCACCGCACTCGGAGTGGATGAGCACATCTGGAAACCGTCTCGTCGTGGGCACGACCGGGCGGTCACCTCGATGGTGGATCTGACCCGCGACGAACACGGGCTGGTGCGGGCGAGACTGCTGGATGTGGTGCCCGGACAGTCCGGCACCGCCTACGCCGCCTGGCTGCGGCAGGCTCCTGCGGGGTTCGTGCCCGCCATCGAGCATGCCGCGTTGGATCCGTTCCGCGGCTACGCCAACGCGATCCGCGACGAGCTGCCCGAGGCGGCCGCGGTGCTGGATGCCTTCCACGTGGTCCGCCTGGGCGTGAAGGCCCTCGATGAAGTTCGGCAGCGAGTGCAGCAGGACACCCTCGGTCACCGCGGCCGGAAGGGCGATCCGCTCTACGCCATCCGCGGGCTGCTGCGACACGGCGGTGAGCACCTGTCCGACCGGCAACACGCACGCCTCCGCGCCGGATTGGTCGCCGGGGACCCGAACTGCGAGGTCGAAGTCGCTTGGCACTGCTACCAGCAGTTGCGCTCGATCTATCACCAGGAGCGGGCAGCGGACGGTCGCCTCATCGCCGAGCAGGTCCTCGACACCTTCCACAGTTGCCCGATCCCCGAGATCGCTCGCCTGGGACGGACGCTGCGGAACTGGCGGCAACAGTTCCTGGCCTACTTCGACACCGGCGGCGTCTCCAACGGCGGCACCGAGGCGATCTGTGAGTCTGGATTCGGCTGGTCTGGGACTGGCTGGCCAGGATGGGTGTCGGTCGTGTCGATCCGGGCGTGACTCTCGAAGCGATTGGCCCGCTGCGGCGGTGCCTTCCTGTTGAATTGTCCGCCAGGATCGGCGCGGCCGGCGCCGTCCGGCCCACCTCAGTGACTTCATTAGGAGACTGCCCGACCCTCGCGGGTCGTGGCTCATCACAGATTCGTCCTGAAGTGATCTCTTCCCGGGGCGACACCGGCCGCGTGGCGACCGTGACCGTCATCGGAGAAGAGCCCTTCCGGATGCCGAGGCGACGTTGTTCATGCGCCCGAGCAGGATCGACGGAGTTTTTCACATGACGACGCTTGCCGGTGTTCTCCGGATGTCGGACACGGGGCACATAGTTGCGCTCAGGGATCCCGCGCTGACGGACAACGGTATTGCCAGCTGAATTGCGAAATCTCGATGACGTCGAAGAGCTCATCCGACGCAGCGTCGACTGAATAAAAGCCATCACGAATCCAGAAGGAGGACTTCGCAGAATCATCCGCGCAGCCCGAGCAGGGGGAGCACCGCCGACAGGTCGCGGTTGACGATGCACAGGTCGGCGGCGCGCCGCACGATCGGCTTGGCGTCGAAGGCGACGCTGAGCCCGGCGACGCCCAGCATGTCGAGGTCGTTGGCGCCGTCGCCGATGGCGACCGTGCGCGAGAGCGGCACGTCGCGCACGTCGGCCCACTCGCGCAGCGCCTGCGCTTTCGCGGCGGAGTCGATGACGGGGCCGACGGTGCGGCCTGTGAAGCGACCGTCGATCGCCTCGAGCCGATTGGCGCGGTGGTGATCGAGGTCGAGGTCGGCGGCGATCGGGTCGAGCAGTTCGTGGAAGCCGCCGGAGACGACGCCGACGACGCCGTCGGCGTCGTGGACGGCCTCGATGAGCTCCCGAGCTCCGGTCGTGAGGGTGATGCGCGCGCCGACGCGAGAGCAGCATCCCGCATCCAGGCCGCGGAGGGTCGCGACGCGCTCGGCGAGGCTCGCGGCGAAATCGAGCTCGCCCGCCATCGCGCGCTCGGTGATCGCCGCCACCAGATGGCCCGTCCCCGCCTCGTCGGCGAGCAGGTCGATCGCCTCGTTCTCGATGAGGGTGGAGTCGACGTCGAGCACGACGAGAAGACGGGTCATGGGCGCGGGCACTCCTACGTCGGGGCGCGGGCGCCCGATCACTCGATGCGGATGCCCTTTCCGACGACCGTGATGCCGGTGTCGGTGACCGTGAAGCCGCGGGCTCGATCCTCGGCGTGGTCGACGCCGACGCGCGCGCCGGGAGCGACCACGACCTCCTTGTCGAGGATAGCCCGCCGGATGCTCGCGCCCGCGCCGATCACCGTGCGGTCGAACAGCACCGAATCGACCACTTCCGCCGACTCGACGGTCACCCAGGTGCCGAGCACGCTGCGCTCGACGTGCGAGCCAGAGATGACGGAGCCGAGCGAGACGACCGAGTCGATGACCTGCCCCGTCGTGCCCGAGACGTCGCGCACGAACTTCGCCGGCGGCAGGTTGAACTGCTGGCTGTAGATGGGCCACTCGGTGTTGTAGAGGTTGAAGACCGGCAGCGCCGCGATGAGGTCCTGGTGGGCGTCGAAGAACGACTCGATCGTGCCGACGTCGCGCCAGTAGAAGCGGTCGCGCTCGGTCGCGCCGGGAACGTCGTTGTGGTTGAGGTCGTAGACGAAGGCCTCACCTCGCCCGACGAATGCGGGAATGATGTCGCCGCCCATGTCGTGCTTCGAGGTCTCGAGCTCGCCGTCGCGGATCACGGCGTCCATGAGCACGTCGGCGTCGAACACGTAGTTGCCCATCGATGCGAGCACCTGGTCCGGGGCATCCGCCAGGCCGACGGCACTCGTCGGCTTCTCGTGGAAGGCGGCGATGCGCGCGGGGTTCGTCGGGTCGGTCTCGATGATGCCGAACTGGTCGGCGAGCGCGATCGGCTGACGGATGCCCGCGACGGTGACGCCGGCACCGGTGGCGACGTGCGCATCGATCATCTGAGTGAAGTCCATGCGATAGACATGGTCGGCGCCGACCACGACGACGATGTCGGGCTTCTCGTCGCGGATCAGGTTGAGGCTCTGCAGGATCGCATCCGCGCTGCCGGAGAACCAGCGCTTGCCGAGGCGCTGCTGCGCCGGCACCGAGGCGACATAGGCGTTGAGCATGCCGCTCAGGCGCCAGGTCTGCGAGATGTGGCGATCGAGCGAATGGCTCTTGTACTGCGTCAGGACGACGATCTGGCGCAACCCGGAATTGATCAGGTTCGACAGGGCGAAGTCGATGAGACGGTAGCCGCCCGCGAACGGCACGGCGGGCTTCGCACGGTCAGCGGTCAGCGGCATGAGCCGCTTACCCTCGCCACCGGCCAGGACGATTCCGAACACCTTTGGGGACGCCATGTGCCCACAGTAGGCGACGCGCAGGCGCTGTACTAGCGTCAGTGCCATGCGCGTCGACGTCATCTCCCGTGAGTATCCGCCCGAGGTCTACGGAGGGGCCGGCGTGCACGTCGCCGAGCTCGTGCGAGCCCTGCGTCACGACATCGATGTGCGGGTCCGCTGCTTCGGCGCGCCGCGCAACGAGGCCGACACGCACGCCTACCTCGTGCCCGGTGCGCTCTCGTCCGCGAACCCCGCTCTGGCCACTCTCGGCGTCGACCTCGCGATCGCCGACGACGTCGACGGCGCCGACATCGTGCACTCTCACACCTGGTACGCGAACGCCGCCGGGCAGCTCGCCTCGATGCTGCACGGGATCCCGCACGTCGTCACGGCGCACAGCCTCGAGCCGCTGCGCCCCTGGAAGGCAGAGCAGCTCGGCGGCGGCTACCGGATCTCGAGCTGGATCGAGCGCGAAGCCTTCGAGACCGCCGACGCGATCATCGCCGTGAGCGACGGCATGCGCCGGGACATCCTGCGCTGCTACCAGCAGCTCGACGAGTCGCGCGTCGGCGTGATCCACAACGGCATCGACCTCGACGGCTGGCAGCGCACGATCGACCACGACTTCGTGCGCACCCTGGGCATCGACCCCGACCGCCCCACGATCGTCTTCGTCGGTCGCATCACGCGTCAGAAGGGCCTGCCGTACCTGCTCGAGGCGGCTCGCCGACTGCCGGCGGAGGTGCAGCTCGTGCTGTGCGCCGGTGCTCCCGACACCCCGGAGATCCTTCGCGAGGTGCAGAACGGCGTCGCTGCGCTGCAGGCGGAGCGCACGGGCGTCGTCTGGATCGAGAGGATGCTCTCGCAGCGCGATCTCGCCGCGGTGCTGTCTCACGCCACCGCGTTCGTGTGCCCGAGCGTCTACGAGCCGCTCGGCATCGTGAACCTCGAGGCCATGGCGTGCGGCGTCGCCGTCGTCGGCACGGCGACCGGCGGCATTCCGGAGGTCGTCGACGACGGCGTCACCGGTCGGCTCGTGCCGATCGAACAGGTGCAGGACGGGACAGGCACTCCGGTCGACCCCGAGCGATTCATCGCCGATCTGGCCGGCGTGCTCGCGGAGGTCGTCGGTGACCCGCAGACGGCGGCCGCCATGGGCGCAGCGGGTCGCGCGCGTGCCGAGCAGCACTTCGCCTGGGATGCCATCGCGGAGCGCACGCGAGCCCTCTACGCGAGCCTGCTCGTCTAGGCTGGGAGCATCATGGCCAGCGTTCTCGAGTTCGATGATGTCTCTGTCACCCGCGACGGCACTTCCATTCTCAGCGAGGTGCACTGGAGCGTGGATGACGCCGACCGCTGGGTCGTGCTCGGCCCGAACGGCGCCGGCAAGACGACGCTGCTGCAACTCGCCTCATCGATGCTGCACGCCTCGCGCGGTCGCGTGACGGTGCTCGACGAGGAGGTCGGCCGCAGCGACCTCGCGTCGCTTCGACCGCGCATCGGCTTCGCCTCGACGGCCATGGCACGGAAGGTTCCCGGCAGTGAGCGCGTCATCGACGTCGTCATGACCGCCGCGCACTCCGTCACGGGCCGCTGGAACGAGGAGTACGAGGACGTCGACGAGCGCCGTGCGCGCCGTGTGCTGCGCGAGTGGAAGCTCGATCGCTTCGAGGAGCGCCGTTTCGGCAGCCTGAGCGACGGCGAGCAGAAGCGCGTGCAGATCGCGCGCTCGATCATGACCGACCCCGAGTTGCTGCTGCTCGACGAGCCCGCGGCGAGCCTCGACCTCGGCGCGAGGGAGGAACTCGTGGGCCTCCTCGGAGACTTCGCGAGCTCGCCCGATTCGCCCGCGATGATCATGGTCACGCACCACGTCGAGGAGATCCCCGCGGGGTTCACCCACGCCCTCCTGCTCGCCGACGGCCGGGTCACGGCCGCGGGGCCGCTCGATGAGATCATCACGGGCGAGCACCTCAGCAGCACCTTCGGCCTGACCCTGCAGGTGCAGCGCGACGGCGACCGATTCGCCGCCCGCGCCGCCTGATCCGCCCGGTCGTCACCGCTCGGCTCTGCTAGTCTTGAGAGTCGGCCTCGCAGGTTCAGCCTGCCACCGCCCATCTTTCTGCCCGCAACGGGGGCAACCCGTTGATCACGAATCCAAGGAACCGTTCATGAAGACTGACATCCACCCCGAGTACAAGGCCGTCGTCTTCCGCGACCTCGCGTCGGGGGAGACCTTCCTCACCCGCTCGACCGTGTCGAGCGACAAGACGATCGAGCTCGACGGCGTGGAGTACCCCGTCATCGACGTCGAGATCTCGTCGGCCTCGCACCCCTTCTACACGGGCAAGCAGCGCATCATGGACAGCGCCGGTCGCGTCGAGAAGTTCAACCAGCGCTTCAAGAGCTTCGGCAAGTAGTCCTCAACAGCACCGCGAAGGGTCCCGCCGTCAGGCGGGGCCCTTTTCCGTCTACTACTACACCTCCTTCTCCACGGCGGAGAGTAGGCAAGGATCCGACTGGCGCCCCTCGCGCAATCCAGACGTATCGGCCCCACTTGCGAGTGGACGACGGCCAGCGGATCTCGCAGAGAGCGAGCACGCCCGTGTGAATCTCACCACGTCGGGGGTCCTGGGCGGATGCTCGCTATGAAAATCAGCGGAGTTAAGTGACGAACACTCTTGACACACCTAAATGTCCGGAGTACTTTCGCGAATAGATCGAGGAAGGTTCGCATCATGGGCGCAGGGCCAACCACGCACAGACGGAATTGGCTGAGCCTTACAGCGGCTCTCATTCTCATAGGAGCAGCCACCACCGTGCCCTCGCAGGTGACCGCAGCGCCCTCTCAGGTGAAGTTCGCGTCGACAGAGCGACCACCGAACGAAACGTTCGAGGCAGGCGCCGGTTCAACGTGGCCCGACGAAGCCATTTCGCAGTATGCGGCCGAATACGGAGTCTCTCTCGCCGACGCCCGAGTCAATCTCGAACTGCAGGACACGATCGGCCCAATCGAAGCAGATGCGCATCTCCTTGCTGCCACCTGGCTGGTCGGAACACAACTGCACCATGGGAGTGATCCCTGGCTGGAAGTGAATCTTGCGAAAGACGCTCCTCGCAAACTGGTCGAGGCGATTGAAGCGCTAGATCCTCGTGTCATGGTCACAGAGTCATCCAACGAGCCCTACCGCTTCACCAATGCGCAGCTACAGGCAGCAGCATCCTCGGTGACTCCCTTCATCTTCGAAGGAGTCGGAAAATCTGATCTCGGGCGAAGTGTCATCGCAGATATTTCGATTCCTGGGAGCACCTCCTCAGAGGTGACACCCGAAATGATCGACGGTCTTGCGATGTCTCTAGGCGTGCCCACCGGCAACTTGCTTGTCGAGATATCTCCTGTCGGAGCCGGAGATACCAACAGCGGGGGCTTGCCTCTGTCGACCTGCACCTCCGGGTTCGCAGTAAGAAACTCTGCGGGGACAAGAGGACTTCTGACGGCAGGTCATTGTGGCAATAGTCAGTCCTATAGTATCTACGGGTTCCCCGGCAGTTATGCTATGACCTACCAGTCCGAAGTGCGCTCTGCCTCCGCAGACTTGCAGTGGCACACGATCTCGGGCACGGTATATGCGCGCTACTACGGGCCGAGCACATCTTCAACTGTCACGGTTACCTCTTCGACCTCTCAAAGCCAGCAACTCGGGGATTACGTCTGCTCGCGAGGCAAGACCAGCGGCTATCGGTGTGGGACCATTAACAGCATCTCCTACACGCCTACATGGACAGATGCTTGTCCGGGCACCACGTGCTCAGCAACATGGGTTCGAGTCGGAGCCTCTACTCAGGGGGGCGATAGCGGCGGTCCGTGGGCCGCGAGCGGATCAGCCTATGGGATCCATAAAGGCGGTTCAACGTCGTTTTCCGTATTCACCTCGGGTAATTACTTCGGATCGCTGGGCGTCGCAATTGTCTACGGCTAATTTTTCGGATCGTCGACGAGCCGCAGTACTAATCTGTTTGACGCTGAGCTTCGCGCTCATTTCATGCACATCAACGCAAGTCCCTGACGGTATTCAAAGAGTCCCGCTAGATGCCGATTGGGGTACCTTAGAGGTTTTAGTCTCTGGGCAGTCGACGATGGGTGGAGATAGCGCCCTACTCGAAGGGACCACGGACATCGTGGACGGTCTGCTCGCGGTGAGGACCGGCGCTGAGGTGTTCATCCCCCTTTTCAACTTAACCCGCGAGGATGCCGTCGCCGAGTTTGATCTGGCTGGCGAAATTTCGGGCTGGGCGATACCGGGGCCAGGTGAACCCATTCGACTCGCCGGGGGTGAGGGCAACTCGATTGCCGGCACCGCTCTACCCGAGGGGGCCGACAACTTCTGGGTGGTCTCGCCGAAAAGCTGACCTACCTGGCTGCCACATTGGTCGCAACGCGAGCGACAGAGAGTCTCGGAGGACCCCTCCACAACAAGATCCTTCAGCTTGCCAACGTGATCCGCCCCCTGAGCTGTGCGGCTGCCGACCCATCTCCGAAAACGCCCCCAAGTCGTGGACGAGCCGGTTCCCTGCGGTCAGACTCGGGTCGGCCAGCCGCGGTCGGCCGTGAAGCGGTGGTCGCGCTCGCGGCGCATGTAGTCCTCGAACGAGTCGCACTGCTGGTCGTGCCACGACATCTGCGCGCCGTGCAGCGCCGCGAGGTCGTCGGGCAGAGCGGCCTCGTGCTTCCGCGCGAGCGCCTGCGCGACCCGGCCCGCGGCGATCGCGTCGGCCGCGGCGTCGTGCGCGCCCGTGAGGACGACGCCGTAGTGCGCGGCCGCGGCCTCGAGCGTGCGCTTGCCCTTGCGGTAGCGGTCGACGGCCTTGTCGATCACGAGCGGGTCGACGACGGGGGCGGGGTCGGCGAGCGGCTCCACGCCGTGGCGCCGGGCCTCGTGGCGCAGCAGGCTGAGGTCGTATGGCGCGTTGTAGACCACGAGCGGCAGGGGTCGTGCGAGGAGCGTGCGCAGAGCATCCACGAGCTCTGCGACGACCTCCGCGGCCGGACGCCCCTCGGCGCGAGCGCGCTCCGTCGTGATGCCGTGCACGGCGGTCGCCCCGGCAGGGATCTCGACGCCCGGGTCGGCGAGCCACGACCACGACTCGAGGGGAGCGCCCGAGGCGTCGATGACGCCCACGTGTGCCGTGACGATGCGAGCGGTCGAGACATCCACCCCCGTCGTCTCGAGATCGAAGACGGCGAGGGTGTCGCTCCAGTGGCTCATGCCGCGAGCCTAAGCATGACCGCCGACGCCGAAACCGCCGTAATGCGGGTGCGGGTCGCGCTCGCCCACGTGCAGCCAGTAGAAGCTTTGCGTCGCGAGCGTGAGGGTGACCGCGCCGTTCTCGTCGACGGAGGGGAAGTCGGCTCCGCCGAAGAGATCCCACAGCGCGGCGCCCTCGAAGCCCGACACGTCGATCGTCGCGGCGACCGGGTTGTGGGCGAACGAGAACACGCAGAGGATGCGCTCGGGCGCGTCGCCGAGGTGCGTGCCGCTCCCGGCGTACTCGCGCACGAAGGCGAGCACCGACTCGTGGTTCGTCGGCAGGATGCGGATCGAGCCGAGACCGAAGGTCGGGTGCGCCTTGCGCACGTGGATCACATTGCGGATCCAGTGCAGCAGCGAGCGCGACTGCGCCAACTGGCTCTCGACGTTGATCTGGTTGTAGTGGTAGACGAGCGACTGCACTACCGGCAGGTAGAGCTTGCCGGGGTCGGCGTGCGAGAAGCCGGCGTTGCGGTCCGGGGTCCACTGCATGGGCGTGCGCGAGCTGTCGCGATCGGGCAGCCAGATGTTGTCGCCCATGCCGATCTCGTCGCCGTAGTACAGGAACGGGCTGCCCGGCAGCGAGAACAGCAGCGCGTGGGCGAGCTCGAGCTCGGCGCGCGAGTTGTCGAGCAGGGGCGCGAGCCGGCGACGGATGCCGATGTTGGCGCGCATGCGGGGGTCGTAGGCGTACCAGCCGTACATCGCCTGCCGGTACTCCTCGCTCACCATCTCGAGCGTGAGCTCGTCGTGGTTGCGGAGGAACACGCCCCACGCGGCGCCGTCGGGCGCGTTGATCTCCTCGCTCAGCTGCCGCTGAAGCTCGGTCGCCTGCTGCGAGCGGAGCGCGTAGAAGATGCGCGGCATGACGGGGAAGTCGAAGGCCATGTGGCACTCGGGCTTCTCGGCCGAGCCGAAGAACTCGACGACCTCGTGCGGCCACTGGTTCGCCTCGGCGATGAGCACGCGGCCCGGGTACTCCTTGTCGACCATCGCGCGCATCTTCGCGATGAACTCGTGGGTCGCGGGCTCGCCCTCGCCGTTGCCGCCATCGGACTCGTAGAGGTAGGGGATCGCGTCGAGGCGGAAGCCGTCGACGCCGAGGTCGAGCCAGAAGCGCACGATGTCGAAGAGCGCCTCGTGCACGGCCGGGTTCTCGAAGTTGAGGTCGGGCTGGTGCGAGAAGAAGCGGTGCCAGTAGAACTGCCGGCGCACGGGGTCGAACGCCCAGTTCGACTCCTCCGTGTCGACGAAGATGATGCGCACGTCCTCGTACTTCTCGTCGGTGTCGCTCCAGACGTAGAAGTCGCCGTACGGCCCCTCCGGGTCCTCCCGCGAGGCCTGGAACCAGGGGTGCTGGTCGGAGGTGTGGTTGACGACGAGGTCGATGACGATGCGCATGTTGCGCTCGTGCGCCTTCGTGACGAGCTCGCGGAACTCCTCGATCGTGCCGAACTCGGGCAGGATCGCCGTGTAATCGCTCACGTCGTAGCCGCCGTCGCGCAAGGGGCTCTGGAAGAACGGCGGCAGCCACAGCGCGTCGATGCCGAGCCACTGCAGGTAGTCGAGCTTGCCGATGAGCCCACCGAGGTCTCCCGTGCCGTCGCCGTTGGAATCCATGAACGACCGCACCATGACCTCGTAGAAGACGCTGCGTCGATACCACTGCGGATCGAGGGTGAGACCGGGCAGGGTGATCGGGGCGGTGAAGTTCACGGAGCTCCTCGGCGGGTGCGGAAGACAGAGGCGGCGCGGATCGCGCGAGCCACGACCGCGAACAACTGTAGACCGGGTGCCGCCGCACCTCGCGCACGCGCGCCGACCTAGACTGGGCGGGATGCCCGCGCCCTCCCCATACGCCGCCGCCCTCCAGGCGATCCCGCGTCGCGATCGCGACCTCGAGGTCCTCGGCGCCCGCACGCACGTCGTCGAGTACGGACCGCTCGACGCGCCTCGCACGCTCGTCGTGGTGCACGGGTTCCGCGGTGACCACCACGGCCTCGAGCCCGTCATCGCCCAGCTGCCGGAGCTGCGCATCATCGCCCCCGACCTGCCCGGCTTCGGCGCCTCGGCGCCCCTGCCCGACCGCGAGCACGACATCGCCGGCTATGCCGCCTGGCTCGACGCCCTGCTCGGCGCGCTGGAGGTGCGCGGCACGGCGGCGCTGCTCGGTCACAGCTTCGGCTCGATCGTCGTGGCGGGGGCGATCGCCGGCGGTGTGCCGACGCCGCGATCGGTGCTCGTGAACCCGATCGGTCAGCCGGCCCTCTCAGGCCCCCGGGGCATCCTGACCCGCGCAGCGGTCGCCTTCTACCGGCTCGGCGCGGCCCTCCCCGAGCGAGCGGGCTTCGCGCTGCTGCGCAGCCGGCTCATCACGCGCATCATGAGCGAGTCGATGGCGAAGACGCGGCAGAAGGCGCTGCGGCGCTGGATCCACGAGGAGCACGACCGCTACTTCTCGGGCTTCGCCGACCGCGACACCCTGCTGCAGGCCTTCCGCGCCTCCGTCTCGCACGACGTCTCCGACTACGCGGCCGAGGTGCGCGTGCCGACGCTCCTCATCGCCGCTGAGGACGACGACATCACGCCTCTGGCCGCCCAGCACCGGCTCGAGCGGCTGTTCCCCGACGCGCGGCTCGTCGTCGTGCCCGGGGTCGGCCACCTCATCCACTACGAATCGCCGGTCGCGGCGGCGCGCGCGATCCGCGCGTTCCTCGCGTGAGGCGGCGACGATGAGGCTCGCGATCGACTGCCGCTATGTGCGCATCGGCACCCACGACGGCATCAGCCGCTACACGGCGAGCCTCGTCGAGGCTCTGCTGCCGCTGCTCGGGCACGACGACGAGCTCGTGGCGCTCATCCACGACGACCGCCAGCTCGAGCAGCTGCCGCCCGGCCTCACGGTGCAGCGGCTGACGGCGCCGACGAGCGCGCGCGAGCCGTGGGTCGCGGCGCAGGTCAACCGCATCCGCCCCGACGTCGTGTTCAGCCCCATGCAGACGATGGGCTCGTGGGGGCGACGGTACCCGCTCGTGCTCACGCTGCACGACCTCATCTACTACGTTCATCGCACGCCGCCGCACGACCTGCCCGGCCCCGTGCGCCTGCTCTGGCGGCTGTACCACCTGGCGTGGTGGCCGCAGCGGCTGCTGCTGAATCGGGCGGATGCGGTGGTCACCGTGAGCGAGACGACGCGGGCGCTCATCGCGCGCCGCCGCCTCACCCGACGGCGCGTCGTCGTCGTGCCGAACGCGGCCGCGCGGCCCGCTGCGCGCGAGCGCACGCGCCCGGAGGGCGTCGAGCTCGTCTACATGGGCTCGTTCATGCCGTACAAGAACGTCGAGACGCTCGCGCGCGCCCTGCACGCGCTGCCCGGCGCGCGGCTGCACCTGCTGAGCCGCATCCGGCCCGCCGACCGGGAGCGACTCGAAGCGCTCGCGCCGCCGCGCGCCCTCGTCGTCTACGACGGCGTGAGCGATGATGAGTACGCCTCGATCCTCGACGGGGCGACGGCGCTCGTGCACGCCTCGCGCGACGAGGGCTTCGGCATCCCGCTCGTCGAGGCGATGGGTCGCGGAACCCCGGTGGTCGTGGCCGACACGCCGATCTTCCGCGAGATCGGCGGCGAGGCGGCGCTCTACGCGGCTCCCGACGACGCGGCGCAGTTCGCGCAGCGAGTGCGCGAGCTTCTCGCCCCGGGGGAGTGGGAGGCGCGATCGCGGGCCGGGTACGCGCAGTCCGCGCGGTTCGACTGGGGGCGCAGCGCGGGCATCCTGCTGGAGCTGCTGCGCGAGCTCGCCGCGACCGGGCGTCGCTGAGCAGGGGAGGCCGCTCGAGCACGAATCGCCCGAGGGTTCGGACGTTCAGCCGGTCGTCGCGATGCGCGCGATCGCCCCGCCCGACCAGGCGACGAGCCGCTCGGGGTCGGCGGGGAACACCGTCTGAGCGTCACCCGCCGCCGACCACACCTTCTCGTAGCGCAGCAGGCTCTCATCGACGAGCGTGCGCACGGGCTGGGGATGCCCGATGGGCGGCACCCCGCCGATCGAGTAGCCCGTCGTCGCCTTGACGGTCGCCGCGTCAGCCTTCTCGACGGGGACCCCGACCGCTAGGGCGAGCAGCTCGAGGTCGGCGCGGTGGTCTCCGGCGACGAGGGCGAGCAGCGGCACACGTGCGTCGCCGTCGAGCGCGACGAAGACGAGCGACTTCACGATCGCGCCGACCTCGCAGCCGACGGCGGCCGCGGCCTCGGCCGCCGTGTGCGTCGAGTCGGGCATCCGGATCGGAGACAGGCCCAGGTGAGCGGTCGCGGCGGCGAAGCGCTCGGCGCCCGAGGCCATCAGCGCGAGCCCTTGTCGAGACCCTCGCGGCGGGCGAGCGGGTTCTGCAGCTCGAAGTCCTCCGCGAGGGGGAAGATCGACTGCTCGTCGATCGGATCGTCGAAGAGCACGAGACTCAGATCGCCGTCGGCGTGCAGGAAGGAGTGCACCGAGCCGTTCGTGATCGGCTCGCGGTGGCGACCGGGGGCAACCGATTCGAGCACGCTGCGGATCACCCCGCCGTGGGCGACGACGATGATCGCCTCGCCCGGATGCTCGCCGGCGAGCCGATGCAGGGCGGCGACGACGCGCTCGGCCACCGCCTCGCGGGACTCGCGACCCGGAACCTCGACGCCCTCGGGGAACCGCGCATCGAGCTCGGCGCCCGTGAGCCCCTCGGCCTCGCCGTAGTTGCGCTCGACGAAGGCGGCGTCGAGCTCGGGGCCCGGCATTCCGACGGCCTCCGCGATGATCGCCGCCGTCTCGGCGGCGCGCCCGAGCGGCGAGGCGACGATGCGCGACCACTGGCGCCCGCGCAGCAGCGTTCCCGTCGCGGCGGCCTGGGCGCGCCCGATGGCGTTGAGGGGGATGTCGGTGGATCCCTGGATGCGCCGCTGGGCGTTCCAATCGGTCTCGCCGTGGCGGACGAGGGCGAACGCGGTCATGCGATCCTTCCGGTGGCGGTCGGCGGGACCGGAGCCTCTCGCCGACCGCGGCGGTCGGCGTCGTTCAGGCGATGAGCGCGTCGCGGAGTGCCGCGAGCGTCTCGGAGGTTCCCGCGTCGATCTTAACCGCAGCCCGGGCGTCGGCCTTCGTCTCGCCCCGGTTGACGATGATCGTCGGGATGCGCCGCTTCGCGGCGAGCCCCACGAGCCGCACGCCCGAGTTCACCACGAGTGAGGAACCGAGCACGAGCAGCGCGTCGGCGCGCGCGACGATGCCGCGGGCCTCCTCGAACTTCACCGGCGGCACGAATTCGCCGAAGAACACGACGTCGGGCTTGAGGGTTCCGCCGCAGACGCTGCACTCGGGCACCGCGAACCCCGACACGTCGTCGACCTCGGCGTCGCCGTCGGGGTTGATCGCGTGCGGGCCGGCCGGGTCGAGCCAGGGATTGAGCGCCGCGATGCGCTCGGCGATCGCCTCGCGCGAGAAGAACTGGCCGCAGTGCAGGCACGTGACGCGATCCATCGAGCCGTGCAGGTCGACGACGCGGCGCGAGCCCGCCCGCACGTGCAACCCGTCGACGTTCTGCGTGATGATGCCGCCGACGATGCCGCCCGCCTCCAACTCGGCGAGGGTGCGATGCCCCTCGTTGGGCCGCGCTGCCGCGAAGCGCTGCCACCCCAGGTGACTGCCGGCCCAGTAGCGCTTGCGGTAGGGCTCGTCGGCGAGGAACTGACCGTAGGTCATCGGCGTGCGGACCGGAGCGCCCGCCCCGCGATAGTCGGGGATTCCCGAGTCGGTGCTGATACCCGCTCCCGTCAGCACCGCGATGCGGGCGCCGCGCAGCAACCCGGAGGCCAGGTCGACGGCAGCGCGCGCCTCGCCGCTCAGCGGCAGCGGCTGCGCCGGAGCCGTCGAGTGCGCCATGATGCCTCCCTGAAGGGTTCCCTCGCAGGGTAAAGGTGTCGGGTTTCCGATATGTTTCCGGGGGCTGTGCGACCCGCGCGAGGCCGGGCGCGAGCCGCGATCGAGAGGGAGGGCGTCGAATGCGGGTCGTGCGGATCGAGGCGCTCGAGCATCCGGACCTCGCCGACTACGCGCGACTGACCGATGTCGCTCTGCGCCGCGTGACCGAACCGGCCGGCGGCCTCTACCTCGCCGAATCGCTCACGGTCATCGGCCGCGCGCTGCGCGCCGGGCACGAGCCGCGCTCGGTGCTCACGAGCGAGCGGTGGCTGCCCGACGTCGAGGTGCTGCTCGACGGGCGCGACGTGCCCGTGTACGTCGGCGCGCCGGAGTCGCTCGAGGCCCTCACGGGGTTCCACCTGCACCGCGGCGCGCTCGCAAGCATGCACCGGCCGACGCCGCTCGACCCCCGCCTCGTCCTGCGGGAGGCCCGCCGTGTCGTGATCGTCGAGGACGTCGTCGACCACACCAACGTCGGGGCGATCTTCCGCTCGGTCGCGGGCCTCGGCGCCGACGCCGTGCTCGTGACGCCGCGCTGCGCTGACCCGCTCTACCGCCGAAGCGTGCGCGTGAGCATGGGCACGGTGCTGCAGGTGCCGTGGACCCGACTGCCGGAGTGGGATGCCGCAGTGCCGCTGCTGCACGAGGCGGGGTTCACGATCGCGGCGCTCGCTCTCGCCGCTGACGCGGTCGCGCTGCGTGAGTTCGCCGCGACGGCGCCGGAGCGCGTGGCGCTCGTCGTCGGCGCCGAGGGCGACGGTCTGACGCGCGCGGCGCTCGACGCCGCCGACCTCGTCGTGACGATCCCCATGGCGCACGGCGTCGACTCGCTCAACGTCGCCGCCGCGAGCGCCGTCGCGCTGTACGCGCTGCAGCCTTGAGTGGGCGAACAGGCCGTGCCGCGGGCGTCGAGCACGATGCTGACACCCGCGGCACGGTCATGGAGCGGTCTGCCGCCTACTCCTTGACGGGGATCGACGCCGCCTCGAGGGCCGCGATCGTGGACTCCTGGCCGGCGGCCAGGGCATCCAGGAGCGTACCGTTGCCCGCGAGGACACCGGAGAACCCGTCGGCGACGTCGTTGTAGACCTGCGTCATCGTCGGGCCCCAGGTGAAGTCGGGGTCGACGTTGTCGCCGGCCTCGGCGAAGACCTCGTAGATCTTCTGACCGCCGTAGAACTCCACGCCCTCGTCGAACACGGGCAGGTCGGCGCCCTCGATCGTCGCGGGGTAGATGTTCGCGGTGCGGTTCATCGCCGTCAGCGCGTCGGCATCCGTGTTGAGCCACAGCGCGAACTGCGCGGCCTCGTACGGGTGGTCCGAGCCCTTCAGCACCGCGGTGGTCGAGCCGCCCCAGTTGCCCGCGGCGCTCGCGCCGGCCTCCCACTGCGGCATCGGGGCGACGGCCCAGTTGCCGGCGGTGTCAGGCGCGCCGCTCGCGATCGTGTTGGCGCCCCAGACAGCCGAGACCCACGTCCACAGCTCGCCGGAGTTGTAGGCGGCGTTCCACTCGTCCGTCCACGGCGGGTACTTCGCGACGAGGTCGTCCTCGATCATGCGCTGCCAGTATTCGGCGACCTGCGCGCTCTCGCCGACGGTCATATCGACGGTCCAGCCGTCGGCGTCGTTCGAGAACCACTCGCCGCCGGCCTGCCACACGAGGCCCGCGAACGCGTTGATGTCGCTCTGCGAGAAGTTGTTGATGTAGCCTCCCTCCTCACGGATCTGCCGGGCGGCCGCCTCGTACTCCTCCCACGTGGTGGGCACGGCGATGCCGGCCGCCTCGAACAGGTCGGCGCGGTAGAACATGGCCATGGGGCCGGTGTCCTGCGGGATCGCGTAGACCGCGTCCTCCTCGCCGAAGGTGACCTGGCTCCAGGTCCAGTCGACGAACTGGCTCTCGGCCTCGAGGATGCCCTCGCAGGCCGCGATGTTCTCGAGGCCGTCCTGCACCCGGAAGTTGGGCATCGCGTCGAACTCGATCTGGCCGAGGTCGGGGGCGTTGCCGGCCTCGAGCTGGTTGAAGAAGTTCTGGTAGGTGCCGCCGTTGCCGTTCGGGCCGGTCTGCACCTCGACCTGGATGTCGGGGTTCTCCTCGTTCCAGATCGCCACGGCCTCCTCGACGCCGGGGAGCCAGCTCGTGAAGGTGAGGGTGACGGGGCCGTCGGAGGGGGCGCAGTCGCCGCCCGATGCGCCGGGGGCGTCGGTGCCGCCGGTGGAGCAGGCAGTCAGCGCAAGCGCCGTGAGGGCCGCCATGGCCCCGACGCGTGCGACGGAAGAGATCGCCATGCGATGTTCCTTTCTCTTGGTGGTGGTGAAGCAGGCGGTGCGGGTGGTGCGCCCGGTCGGGGGACCGGGAGTCGAGGGGCGTCGGCCTACTTGAGGCCGCCGCTGGCGAGGCCGGACTGCCAGAAGCGCTGCAGCCCGAGGAAGGTGATGATGAGCGGGATGATCGACAGCAGCGACCCGATGATGACGAGCGCGCGGATGTCGGGGATCTGGCTCACCTGCGTGTTCCAGACGTAGAGGCCCAGGGTCACCGGGAACAGCGACTCGTCGCGGAGCATGATGAGCGGCAGGAAGAAGTTGTTCCAGATCGCGACGAACTGGAACAGGAAGATCGTCACGAGGGCGGGCGCCATCATGCGCGTGGCGACGGTGAAGAACGTGCGCACCTCACCGGCGCCGTCGATGCGGGCCGCCTCGATGATCTCGTCGGGCACGCTCGCCGCGGCGTAGATGCGCGAGAGGTAGACGCCGAACGGGCTCACGAGGCTCGGCAGGAAGACCGCCCAGATCGTGTTCGTCGCGCCGATCTGGCTGAACAGCAGGAACAGCGGCAGCGCGAGGGCCGTGGCGGGGACGAGCACCCCGCCGAGGATGACGTTGAAGAGCGTCTCGCGGCCGCGGAAGCTGTACTTGGCGATCGCATACCCGGCCATCGCCGCGATGAGCGTCGCGAAGAGCGCGCCGACGCCGGCGTAGAGCGCCGAGTTGGCGAGCCAGCGCAGGAAGACCGCGTTGCGGTAGTCGAAGAGCGCGGCGAGGTTGTCGAACAGGGCGAAGTCGGCGAACCACAGTGGCGCCGTGGTCGTGAAGTCGGCGCGGGTCTTCGTCGAGGCGACGAGGAGCCACCAGATCGGGGTGAGGAAGTACAGGGTCGCGACGACCATGACGGCCATGGCGATCGTGCGCGAGACGGCCGATTCGCGGATGCCGCCGTTGCGGGCGGGCGCGGGCCGACGAGCGGTGCGGGATGCGCGGGACGCGGTCGTGGCGGTCATCGCGCGGTCCTCCGCTGGGTGAGCTTGAGCACGGTGAACGAGAGCACGAAGGTGGCGAGCGCGAGGACGACCGACATCGCGGCGGCGAGCGAGATGTTCGGCACCGAGGCCGTCGAGTAGATCGTGAGGTTCGGCGTGAAGGTGCTCGTGACGGCCGAGGTGAAGCTCTGGAAGACCTGGGGCTCGGCGAGCAGCTGCAGCGTGCCGATGATCGAGAAGATGCCCGTGAGCACGAGCGCCGGCACGACGAGCGGGATCTTGATCGAGAGCGCGATGCGGAGCTGACCGGCGCCGTCGAGGCGTGCGGCTTCGTACAGCTCTTGCGGGATCGCGAGGAGCGCCGAGTAGATGATGAGCATGTTGTAGCCGACGTAGACCCACGTGACGACGTTCGCGATCGACCAGAGCACCGCATCCGCCGACAGGAAGTCGACCGCCTGCGTCACGCCCGTGAACGGCGAGAGGTTGGGCGAGTAGAGGAAGCCCCACATGATCGCGGCGATCACGCTCGGCACCGCGTACGGCGCGAAGAACGCGAGCCGGAAGAACCTCGAGCCTCGCACGAGCGGCGAATCGAGCAGCAGGGCCAGGATGAGCGCGAGCCCGAGCATGATCGGCACCTGCACGACGCCGAAGAGCAGCACACGGCCGATCGAGTTCCAGAACAGCTCGTTCTGGAAGACCGCGATGTACTGCGTCAGCCCGCCGAAGACCTGGACGGCCGGGCCGAAGGTGCCCTCGCGCTCGACGGTGAGCAGCGACTGGTAGACCGCGTACCCGATCGGGATGACGTAGAACAGGGTGAACAGCGCCCCGAAGGGAACGAGGAAGACGGCGAGGGCGGCGCGATGGCGCACCGCTCGCGACGGTCGGCCGGCAGTGTCACGCGCCACGATCGCTCCTTTCGCTCAGCACGGCGCGCACGGCGCCGGCGGGGATCTCAGCGGGCCCGTCGAGCAGGGCGCCCGTGACGAGATCGCGCCCCGTGAGGGGCAGCGTCACGGCCTCGTCGCGGTGATTGATGACGAAGACGATCTCGCGGTCGTCGCCGCGGCGCACGACGAGGTCCACCCCATCGCCGAGCGACCGGGTCGGGATGCCCGCCTCGCCGCACAGGCGGCCGATGAGCGCGTCGAGCCCGAGGTCGTCGAGCACCGTGCCCACGTAGTACGCGGCGCCCGCGCCGACGGCGGCGCGCGTGAGGGCCGGCAGGCCGGCGGCCGGGCCGTCGACGAAGCGGTCGAGCACCTCGGCGCTCGAGGTGCTCATCGCCTCGGTCCAGATGCTCGCCGTCGCGCCGCTCTCGAGCGACACGGTCGCGCGCTCGGCGAGCGGGCGGAACTCGTCGACGACGAGGCCGAGCAGGTCGCGGAAGGCTCCCGGGTACCCGCCCAGGCGGATGGCGTCGGAGTCGTCCGCGATGCCGCTGAACGGGGTGATCAGGGCGACCGCGCCGGTGCTGACGGCGTCGCGGATGATGGCTGCGGCGACATCCGAGACCGCGTAGAGGGTCGGCACGATCACGAGGTCGTACCCGGTCAGGTCGTCGCCGGGGCGCACCATGTCGACGGTGACGCCGTGGCGGCGCAGCGCGCGGTGGTAGCGGTGGGCTTCGTCGAGGTAGCGCAGCAGGCCGCTCGGGTGCGTGTCGGCACCCGTGGCCCACCACGATTCCCACGAGAAGACCAGGGCGGCGCGGGCCACGACCCGCGTGCCGACGACGGGCTCGAGCCGGTCGAGCAGGGCCGAGAGCTCGACGCTGCGCTGCCAGGCCGGGCCGGTCGCGCCGGCGTGGGGCAGCAGGGCGGAGTGGAACTTCTCGGCGCCGCGCTGCGAGGCGCGCCACTGGAAGAAGCAGATCGAGTCGGCGCCGCGGGCGACGTGGCCGATCACCGTGCGCTCGAGCTCGCCCTCGCCCTTGGCGTGGTTGACGGGTTGCCAGCTGACGGCGCTCGTCGAGGTCTCCATGAGCATCCACGGATCGCCCGCGGCGATGCCGCGGGTCAGGTCGGCGCTGAAGGCGAGCTCAGCGATCGGGTCGGTGAGGCGGTGGTCGAGGTAGTGGTCGTTCGCGATGAGATCCATGTCGTCGGCCCAGTCGAAGTAGTCGAGGGCCTGGATGTGCGCGGTGACCATGAAGTTCGTCGTGATCGGGGCGGTCGAGTGGCGGCGGATGACGGCCGCCTCGGCGCGGTACTGCTCCAGCTGCGCGTCGGAGGAGAAGCGCCGGAAGTCGAGCCGCTGCGCGGGATTACCCGCCGAGAGCGTCGTGCGCGGGGGCAGGATGTCGGCCCAGTCGCGGCAGCGCTGGCTCCAGAATGCGGTGCCCCAGCTGGCGTTGAGGGCCTCGATCGACCCGTAGCGCGCTTCGAGCCACGTGCGGAAGGCCTCGGCAGAGGTGTCGCAGTAGCAGTGCGCGTTGTGGCAGCCGAGCTCGTTGGAGACGTGCCAGAGCGCGAGCGCCTCGTGCCGGCCGTAGCGGGCGGCGACCTGCTCGACGAGGGCGAGCGAGCGCTCACGGTAGACGGGCGAGCTCGGGCACCAGGCCTGTCGGCCGCCCGGCCAAGCGGTGACGCCCTCGGCGCTCTGGGGCAGGATCTCGGGGTGCAGGCGCGAGAGCCACGGTGGGGGCGAGGCGGTGCCGGTACCGAGATTGAGACGGATGCCGGCCTCATGGAGCAGGCCGATGACGGTGTCGAGCGCGGCGAAGTCGTAGACGCCGGGCTCGGATTCGAGGTGCGCCCAGCCGAAGATGTTGATCGCGACGAGGTCGATGCCGAGCTCACGCATGCGGGCGGTGTCGTCGGCCCAGACCTCGGGGCTCCACTGCTCGGGGTTGTAGTCGCACCCGAGCACGATCGACCGCGTCGGCCAGCCGGGCACGAGGGGCGCGGCGCTCGAGCGGGGGAGAGCGGGGGTGAGGCTCACGAACCGTCCTTGCATCCAGTCGTCGGTCAACATCGTCGTTGCTCGCGACCCCGCCCTGGGAGCGTGCACAGATTCGACTGCGCGGCTCGCTCGGGATGGTTTCTGTGAGCGCTCACAGATTAGACACGGCGCGCGAGCGGTGTCAACACGCGACGCCGATCGCGGCGTGTCGCCCGCGGTTACACTGGCGAGCGTGACCGCCCCTCGCACGCGCCCCAAGCGCGCCACGATCTTCGACGTCGCGGCCGAGGCCGGCGTCTCGCGCGGCACCGTCTCGCGCGTGCTCAACGGCGAGCCCTACGTCTCGGAGGCCGCGCGCGCCGCGATCGAGCAGGCCATCCAGAAGGTCGGCTACGTGCGCAACACGGCCGCGCGCAACCTCGCGCGGCAGTCCTCGGGCGCCATCGCGCTCATCGTGCACGAGCCCAACTCGGTCTTCGTCGACGACCCCAACATCGGCAACATCCTGCTCGGCACGAACGGGGCGCTCTCGGCCGCCGACTACCAGCTCGTGACGCTCGTCATCGAGACCGACCGCGACTCCGAGCGCGTCAGCGGCTACCTGGGCGGCGGCTTCGTCGACGGCGCCATCATCGTTTCAGCCCGGGAGGGCGACCCCATCTCGCAGGCGATCGCCAACCTTCACCTGCCCGCCGTCATGATCGGGCGGCCGGACAACCAGCCTCGCCTGCCCTGGGTCGGAATCGACAACCGCGGAGCGGCTCGCCAGATCACCGAGCGGCTCGCCGCGACCGGGCGCGACCGCATCGGAATGATCGCCGCCGGTCTCGATCGCGACTCGGGTCGCGACCGGCTCGCGGGCTTCCAGGAGGCGCTGGGCGACGCCTTCGTGCCCGCGCTCGTCTCGCGACAGCCGTTCTACACCTTCGACGCCGGCGTCGCCGGCATGGCCGAGCTGCTGGACCTCGAGCCGGCGCTCGACGGCCTCTTCGCAGCATCGGACGCCGTCGCCGTCGGCGCCATCGAGGTGCTTCGCGCCCGGGGCCGGCGCGTTCCCGAGGACGTCGGCGTCGTCGGCTTCGACGACTCGGCGTGGGCGCTGCGCAGCCTGCCGGCGCTGTCGACAGTGCGGCAGCCCGCCGCCCTGCTCGGTGCACGGGCCGCCACGCTCGTGCTCGAACAGATCACCACGGGCGGCGCGAGCGGCAGTGAAGGCGTCATGCTCGATACCGAGGTCGTGTGGCGCGATTCGGCGTGATCCGGGCACTCGCGACCAGACCGCCGTGCAGGCCTTCGTAGAATGGGGGCCGTGCCCCGTCGTCCCGCCGCCCTGCTGGCCCGGCTCGTCGGAGGCACGCTGGTCGGAGCGACCGGGCTCTATGCGACCGTCGCCCTGCTCGCGCCGCTGCCCGCGATCGAGGGACGGGCGGTCGAACGCGCATCCGTCTCGACGCCCCTCGAGACCGTCGAGCTGCCCCCCTACGGGGCGAGCGCCGTCGGCCCGCTCGCCGAGGCGGGCGTCGTCTACGCGGGAGTCGATCTCGACACGCCGCGACCCATCGCCTCGATCACGAAGCTCGTGACGGCGCTCGTGGTGCTCGAGAAGGCGCCGCTCGCCCTCGGCGAGCAGGGGCCGACCATCACTCTCGATGTGGCGGCCGGCTCGCTCGATGAGCAGTACATCGCCCGCAACGGCTCGTTCGCGCCCGCCTATGAGGGGCTGCAGTTGTCGCAGCGGCAGATCATCGACCTCATGCTGGTCTGGTCGGCCAACAACTACGCCGACACACTCGCCATCTGGGCCTTCGGCTCACTCGAGGCCTACGTCGACGCGGCGCGCGCGTGGGTCGCGCGCTCGGGGCTCGATGGACTTACGATCGTCGACGCCACGGGCTTCTCGCCGCAGAGTTCGGCCACCCCGCGGGCGCTGCTCGAACTCGCCCGCCTCGCCGTCGCCCACCCCGTCGTCGCCGACTCCACGGCGCTGCAGCGCATCGACGTACCGGGAGTCGGTGCGTTCGAGAACCGCAACACGGCACTCGGCGCCGACGGGATCACCGGGCTCAAGACCGGCACCACGGAGGAGGCCGGCGCCTGCCTGCTCTTCTCCGGCCGCGGAGAGGTCGACGGCCAGACGGTCGACATCGTCGGGGTCGTGCTCGACGCGGACGTGCACGCCCAGGCCGCCCGCGACGCCCGCACGCTTCTCGCGAGCGTCGTCGACGACTACCGCGCCGTCGCCGTCGGCGCTGCGGGGGAGGTCGTCGCGCGCTGGCGCGCCCCGTGGGGCGCCGAGGCGCGCCTAGTCGTCGCCGACGACACGCGGGTTCTCACGTGGGGGGAGGCCTCGAGCCAGTCGTTCGTGCCGGTGCCGGCGCTCGAAGCGGGCGTCACCCCGCCCGCCGATCCGACTCTGGTCGTGCAACTGGGCGACGAGCAGCGTCGGGTTCCGCTGCGCTGGAGCGGCAAGATCGAGGGCCCTGACCTCGCCTGGCGACTGCTGCGCCCGTTGCGCGAGTGGGGCATCCTCGCCGGGTGATCACCGGGGACGACCAGTCAGCGCAGCGGATGCCGCGGATCGGGGCGCTTGGCCGAGATGCGGTCGCCCGACGACTGGTGGCGGATGCGCCTGACGACCCACGGCACGAGGTACTCGCGCGCCCAGCCGATGTCGTGCGCGCGCGCCTCGCGCCACGAACGGGGCGGCAGCGGTTCCGGGTGCTGGGGCCTGAGCTCGTGCTCGACTCCGAGGGCGTCGAGCGTCGCGATGGAGATCGTGTGGTGGCCGAGCGGCGAGAAGTGCAGCCGGTCGGGATCCCACATGCGGGGATCCTGCAGTTCTCGCAGTGCCCACATGTCGACGACGATCGCGTCGTGCCGCGCGGCGACCGCGCGAAGGTTCTCGTTGTAGATCGCGACCTTGCCGCGCACGCGGCGCAGCACGGGCGTCATGCCGATGTCGGGGCCGGTGAACATGACGACGGTCGCGCCGTCGGCGCGGAGTCGGCCGATCGCGCGCTCGAACCGCATCGCGACCTCGTCGGGGTCCGTGCCGGGGCGGATGATGTCGTTGCCGCCGGCCGAGATGGAGACCAGATCGGGGCGCAGCGCGAGCGCCGGGTCGATCTGCTCGTCCACGACCTGCTGCAGCAGTCGACCTCGAACGGCGAGGTTCGCGTAGGCGAAGTCGTCGGTTCGCGCAGCGAGCGACTCGGCGACGCGATCCGCCCACCCGCGGTGACCGCCGGGGGAGCGGGGCTCGGGGTCGCCGATGCCCTCCGTGAACGAGTCGCCGATCGCGACATAGCGCGACCAGGAGTGCAGCCGGGGCATGCTCCTAGCGTGCCAGATGACGGCCACCACTCTCGTGCGACCGTCGACGAACGGGGATCAGGCCCCGCCCGCTCCTGGAAGATCCCTGGGAAGGGTCCCACCCCCCAACGGGGGGTGTGCTTGACTGTCGGCCGAGCGATTCCACCGAATCGCTCGAACGGAGGCTGAGAGCTCACTGGGCTCTTGCCACAACGAAAGGACGACGCCATGGGTTTCCTCGCTTTCCTCCTCCTCGGGCTCATCGCGGGCGCGATCGCGAAGGCGATCCTGCCCGGCAAGCAGGCCGGCGGCTGGCTCATGACCCTCGTGCTCGGCGTACTCGGCGCGCTGCTCGGCGGCTGGCTGGGCAGTCTGCTCTTCGGCACCGGCCTCGAGGAGTTCTTCGACCTGAGCACATGGTTGCTCGCGATCGGCGGCGCGCTCATCGTGCTCGTCATCTACGGCGCCCTGACCGGTCGCCGCCGTCGCGTCTGATCAGGCGCGATTCATCCCGTCCGTCGGGGGCGGAGCGCCTCGGCGCTCCGCCCCCGACGTCGCCGTGCGCTTCGGCGCGACCCGGCGAGCCGTCGTCGGTGGTGGGTGCCAGGATGCCCGGGTGAGCAAGCAGGACGGCAGCGGGCGGCAGGTCACCGCCGTGCCCACCGACGACGCAAGCGCGCACATCCTCCACCTCGATATGGACGCCTTCTTCGCCTCGGTCGAGCTGCTCGACCGGCCCGAACTGCGCGGGCGACCCGTGATCGTCGGCCATCGCGGCGCACGATCTGTCGTGACCGCAGCCACGTACGAGGCGCGCCGCTACGGGGTCAACTCGGCGATGCCCATGGCGGTCGCTCTTCGCCGATGCCCCGACGCGGTCGTCCTCGAGCCGCACTACGACCGCTACCGCGGCTGGTCGCGAGAGGTCATGCGCATCCTCGGCGACGTCACGCCGCTCGTCGAGCCCCTCTCGATCGACGAGGCCTTCCTCGACGTTCGTGGGGCGATGCAGCTGTTCGGCCCGCCCTTCGCGATCGCGACAGGGCTGCGCGAGCGCATCCGCCGCGAGACGGGGCTCACAGCGTCGGTCGGTGCGGCAGCGACGAAATTCGTCGCGAAGCTCGCCTCGAGCCGCGCCAAACCCGACGGGCTGCTCGTGGTGCCCGCTGGTGAGACTCTCGCCTTCCTGCACCCGCAGCCGATCACTGCGCTCTGGGGCGTCGGGGCGGCCACCGCAGAGCGACTCGCCCGACTCGGACTGCGCACGATCGGCGACCTCGCGGCGACGCCCCTCGACACGCTGCGCGACGCGATCGGCGAGGCGAGTGCGGCGCGCTTGCACGCGCTCGCCTGGGGGCGTGACGCGCGAGCGGTGACGCCCGAGCGCGACGAGAAGTCGATCGGCCACGAGGTCACCTTCGAGCACGATGTGCGCGACGACGCCGCACTGGAACGCGAGCTGCTGCGTCTGTCCTCGCGCGTCGCCGCGCGACTGCGCCGCGGCGGCTGGGTCGCCCGCACGGTGGGCGTGAAGATCCGCTTCGGCGATTTCCGCACGCTCACCCGGTCGCAGACCCTCGCCGAGCCGAGCGACGTCGCCGAGCGCATCGCCCGCGAGGCGCGTGCGCTGTTCGCCGCTGCAGCAACAGGCGGAGCGGGCATCCGGCTCATCGGCGTGCGCGCCGAGAACCTCCTGCCGACGGGCGCGGTCGCCCGCGGTCTGTGGGACGACGATCAACCGTGGCGCGAGGCGGAGTCCGCGCTCGACGCCGTCGCCGAGCGATTCGGGCAGGGCGCCGTGGAGCGCGCCTCTCTGCTCGCGCCCGGCGAGCGCCGACGCCGTTCGGCGCTCGCGCCTCTTGACTCGAGCGATGTCGGCGGCCTCGACTAGCATCGGGTCGAGTGAGCCCCTCCGACCGCGCAGCGCCCCACGTGGGCACCTTCGCCGCCGAGCATCTCTCACCGTCCTTCCCCGAGAGGGCCGCGCGCGGCACCGCGGACCGGCTGCGCGCCTGGCAGGCCGAGGCCCTCGATCGGTACTTCGCGACCGAGCCGCGCGACTTCCTCGCCGCCGCGACGCCCGGCGCCGGCAAGACGACCTTCGCCCTCCGCCTCGCGACCGAGCTGCTCGCGCGCCGCAGCGTCGACCGCGTGATCGTCGTCGCCCCGACCGAGCACCTCAAGCGGCAGTGGGCCGATGCGGCGCACCGTGTGGGGATCCGGCTCGAACCGGCGTTCCGCAACAGCCAGCGGGTGATCCCGCGCGCATTCCACGGTATCGCCGTGACCTACGCGCAGGTCGCCGCGAAGCCCTACCTGCACCGCGCGCTCACCGAGAGCGCGTCGACGCTCGTGATCCTCGACGAGGTGCACCACGGCGGCGACGCGCTCAGCTGGGGCGATGCGATCCGCGAGGCCTACGAGGGCGCCGCCCGTCGGCTGTCACTCACGGGCACGCCGTTCCGCTCCGACACCGCGCCGATCCCCTTTGTGAGCTACGTGCCCGACGAGAGCGGGATCCGCGTCTCGCAGACCGATTACTCCTACGGCTACGGTCGCGCTCTCGCCGACGGTGTCGTGCGCCCCGTTCTCTTCATGGCCTACGCGGGCCGCGTGCGCTGGCGCACGACGACGGGCGACGAGATGGAGGCGCAGCTCGGGCAGGGCGACACGGCCGATGTGACGGCGCAGGCCTGGCGCACCGCGCTCGATCCCGAGGGGCAGTGGATGCCCGGGGTGCTGTCGGCCGCCGACCGGCGCCTGAGCGAGGTGCGGCAGTCGGTGCCCGACGCGGGCGGTCTCGTGATCGCGACCGATCAGTCGACCGCGCGCGCCTATGCGGCGCTCCTGCACGGCGTCACCGGGGAGGCGCCGACTGTCGTGCTCTCCGACGACAGGGGTGCGAGCGAGCGGATCCAGCAGTACGCAGACGAAGACGCGCGCTGGCTCGTCGCCGTGCGCATGGTCTCGGAAGGGGTCGACGTGCCGCGCCTCGCGGTCGGGGTGTATGCGACGAGCTCATCGACGCCCCTGTTCTTCGCCCAGGCGATCGGGCGGTTCGTACGAGCCCGCCGACGCGGAGAGACGGCCTCGATCTTCATCCCGAGCGTGCCGGCCGTCATCGGCCTCGCGAACGCGCTCGAACGCGAGCGCGACCATGCGCTCGACCGCGAGGGCACGGGCGATGAACTGCTCGCCGACGACCTGCTGCGCGAGGCCCAGGCGCCCGAGGGCGCGAGCGATGCGCTCACCGAGACCTACGCCTTCGCCGCGCTCGAATCGCACGCGCAGTTCGACAAGGTGCTCTACGAGGGCGTCGAGTTCGGGCAGCAGGCCGAGGTCGGCAGCCTGGAGGAGCTCGACTTCCTGGGGCTGCCGGGCATCCTCGAGCCCGACCAGGTGCACGAGCTGCTGCGCTCGCGCTATCAGCGGCAGCTGCGACGCACCGCCGAGCGCCCGCCGTCGGAGCGCCAGCCGCCGCCGCTCTACCGCACGCTCAAAGAGCAGCGCACCCTGCTCAACAGCCTCGTCGGGCTCCGCGCGAAGCTCACCGGCCAGCCGCACGGGCACGTGCACGCCGAGCTGCGCCGCCTCTGCGGCGGGCCCGCGGTCGGGCAGGCGAGCGTCGCCCAGCTGCAGGCCCGCATCGATCTGCTCCGACGCCAGATGGCGCGGGGCGGCTGAGCGCTCCCCGACCGATCGAACGCGGCGCCCGGCAGGATGGTCGCATGCGCGACACCCCCTACCTCGCCGTCGACGTCGACCTGCTCGAGGCGAACCTCGCCGCGATGGCGGAGCACGCCCGCACGCTCGGCCTCGCCCTGCGTCCGCACGCGAAGACCCACAAGTCGCCCGAGATCGCGCGGCGTCAGCTCGCGCGCGGGGCGATCGGCCTTACCGTCGCGACGGTCGGCGAGGCCGAGGTCTTCGCCGCCGCGGGCGTCGACGACCTCTTCATCGCCTACCCCGTGTGGGCCGAAGGCGAGCGCGCCGATCGCTTACGCGCCCTTGCGTCGCGCTCACGGGTGCGCGTCGGCGCCGACTCGATCGAGGGGGTGCGGATGCTCGCCGCCGCCGTGCGCGCCGGTCGCCCGGGCGGCGCCCCGCTCGCGATCGCGATCGAGATCGACAGCGGCCACCACCGCTCGGGCACAGCCCCCGATCGCGCGGCGGAGGTCGCCCTCGCGGCGCGCGAGGC
Source organism: Microbacteriaceae bacterium X2B (assembly GCA_005502445.1). GTDB lineage: Bacteria > Actinomycetota > Actinomycetes > Actinomycetales > Microbacteriaceae > Microcella. Next base: position 72,099 of record SCPB01000004.1, on the reverse strand, counting down.
CGGGCTCGACGTGGACGGCGTCTTCACCTTCCCCGGCCACTCCTACGGGCTCGAAGCGGCATCGCCCGCAGCGGGGGAGGAGGCCGCCGCCCTCGGGACGGCGCGCGATGCGCTCGTCGCGTCGGGCATCCCGTGCCCCGTCGTGAGCGGCGGGTCGACGCCGAGCGCCCGTGCGGCCGACGGCGGTGTGCTGACCGAGCTGCGGCCGGGCGTCTACGTGTTCCAGGACGCACAGCAGTGGGAGCTCGGCGCGTCCGACCCCGGGTCGATCGCCCTGACCGCGTGCGCGACGGTCGTCAGCCGACGCGCCGGGGTCGCCGTCGTCGACGCGGGCAGCAAGGTGCTCGGGGCCGACCGTGCGGGGTTCGCGAGCGGGTTCGGGCGGCTGCCGGATCACCCCGAAGCGCGCGTCGTCGCCGTCTCCGAGCACCACGCGACGATCGCCTTCCCCGCCGGTGCTGCCGTGCCGCCTCTCGGGGCCCGCCTCCGGGTCGCGCCGAACCACGTGTGCTCGGCGGTCAACCTCGCGGACGAGCTCGTCGTGCTGCGCGCCGGGGCCGAGGTCGGAACGTGGCCCGTCGCGGCGCGCGGCGCGAACACCTAGATGCGCGACAGTCGGGCGCGGGCGACGCTGTAGAGGCCGAACACGATGAGGCCCGCGCCGATCGCCGCGAGCCAGACAGGGCCGAGGAAGACCCGGCGAAGGGCGGAGAGTGCGCCTGCGAGCCCGGTCACATCGTTCGGGTCGACCTGGATCGCCTCGACGATGATGAGACCGGCGAGCAGCAGGAAGGCGACGCCGCGAGCGAGATAGCCGATGACGCCGAGGATGCGCACGATACGACGCCGACGACGCGGCAGCGGCCGAAGCTCCCACGCGAATCGGCGCTTGACCCCTTTGACGACGAAGTAGACGCCCGCGACCGCGATGCCGAGACCGACGAGCACGAGGACGACCGCACCCGGTGCCGAGTCGAGCAGCACTTCGCTCAGCGCACGCGCCGTGGCTCCCGACTCCAGGTCGCCGCCGAACAGCAGGATGGCGGGGGGCACGGCGAGACCGAGATAGACGAGGCCCTGCGCTGCGCTCGAGACCGCCGACGTCCACCGGTGCATGGGGCCGCCGTTGAGCACAGCGTCGGCGATCATCCAGATGCCGAGGCCGACGAGGCCGACGATGACGGCGGCCAGCAGCACGCCGCCGAGGGGAGCCGCGGAAATCGCCTCGAAGGCGCCGACCTCGTCGGGTCGGGCATCACGGTTGCCGAAGGCGACGGCGATCGCGAGAGCGCCGATGATGAGGTGCAGCAAGCCCGTGACGACCCATCCCGACCGCGCCAGCAGAGTGAAGGCGCGGCTCTCGTGCACCTGTTGCACCGAGTCGCCGGCATTCACAGGCGCGCGAGCCGCGCACGGGCGGCGCAGTAGAAGCCGTAGACGATGAAGCCGAAGCCGACGACCGAGAGCACGGGCGGGCCGAGCGGCGCGAGGGCGAGCGAGGCGAGGTGCCCGCCGAGGCCAGCGGGAACGGCCGGCAGGAAGGCGGCGACGAGCACGAGCACGCCCACGATTCCGAGCGACAGGGCTTTTCCGAGATACGCGATGCGAGCGACGATGAGCGTGGGGCGCCGCCCGGACGACTCGGCGGGCAGTCGGATATCGTCGAGGAATCCACGACGCCACCCCTTGAGCCCGAAGTAGGTCGCGACGGCGAGCACCATCAGCGCGAACAGTCCGAGCACGACGGGCCCCACCGGCAGCTGCATGACGCTGCCCGTGAGGGTGCCCGGCGCCTCATGGGGGTTGGAGCGGCCGGCGATCGCGACGCTTCCGCTGCTCATGCCGAGGGCGAGGTACGCGACGCCGCGCCCGACCATGACGGCGCGCTCGCGGCCGGAGACGCGCCGATGGCGTTCCAGGAACGGATTGGCGAGCATCCACAGACCCAGGAGGGCGTAGCCGATCGCAATGACCCAGAACAGCACGCTGCCACCGGGGTTGGAGGCGAGCACGCGCAGCGCGCCGACGCTCTCGGCGTCCGGAGTGAGGATCACCGCCAGGGGGATCGACAGCGCCACGATGCCGACGAGGATGTGCAGGACGCCGTTGACGACGAGGCCGGTGCGGGTGACGACGCGAAAGGTGCGGGTCGAGATGGCGACGCCGTGCGGACGCACGGCGTCATCCTCGGTGCGGGAGGTCATCCGCTCAGGCTAGGGGGCGAAGGCGTTTCGCGTGTGGGGCTTGCTGCGCGGGGCATCGGCGAGTATGCGCGGATCGGGCGACGCTGTTCGTCAGCGGAAGTCGCGGCTCGGCATCGTCACCGGCAGCGGCAGCGCCTCGAAGCGGTCGGCGACGACGGTGACGACGCCCTCGGGCGAGCGCTCGACGATGCCGCGCACGATGAGAGCACGGCTCTCGCGGACGACGCGGCGATGCCGACCCCACAGCCCGACCGAGCAGATGACGTTGACGAGCCCGGTCTCGTCTTCGAGGTTGAGGAAGGTGATGCCGCTCGCCGTGGCGGGCCTCTGGCGGTGGGTGACGACGCCGGCGACCTCGATGCGGCGATCGGGCTCGGTGGCGCGCAGCTCGCGGGCGCTGAGCACGCCCCGGGCGCGCAGCAGCGGCCGGGCGTAGCGCACGGGATGGTCGCCCGGGGCGACGCCCGTCGAGAGGAGGTCGGCGACCATCCTCTCGTAGGGCTCGAGGTCGGTGAACAGCGGCGGCTGCACCGCGACGACGCTGCCGGACAGGTGCTCGGGGCGCGCCTGGGCCGCAGCGCCCGCCGCCCAGAGCGCCTCACGCCGGGTGAGCCCGAGCACGTCGAAGGCGCCGGCGGTCGCGAGCGCCTCGACCTGGGCCGCGGTGAGGCCCGTGCGGTAGACGAGGTCGGTGAGGTCGCGGTAGGGGCCGCCGCGCTCGCGCTCGGCGACGATGCGCTGCGCGGCCGGCCGGCCGATGCCGCCGACGGCGGCGAGTCCGAGCCGCACGGCCAGGCCCGCATCGCGCCGGTGGCGCGCGCAGTCGTCGAGGTCGCCGTCGGTGGAGTCGGGGCGGAACTCGGGCACGGGGGGCTGGGTGCGGCAGGCGCAGTCGGCGAGGCCCGTCGGGGCGGCGCGTCGCGCATCCGCCGCTACCGGCTCGTGAGCGGAGCCGATGACGAGATCGAGCCGCTCGAGCCCCGCCTCGACGCCCGACCGCAGAATGCACGGGGTGCGCACCGCGACCCCGTGCCGTTCGGCGTCGGCGGTGAGCGAGGCAGGGGAGTAGAAGCCCATCGGCTGGGCGCGCAGCAGTGCGGCGAGGAAGACGCCGGGGTAGTGCAGCTTGATCCACGAGCTCGCATAGACGAGCAGGGCGAAGCTGATCGAGTGGCTCTCGGCGAAGCCGAAGTTGGCGAAGGCCTGGATGCGTCCGTAGATCTCGTCGGCGAGCCGGCCCGTGATGCCGTTGCCTGCCATGCCGGCGTAGAGGGTCTCGCGCAGCGACTCGATGCGCTCGAGGCCGCGCTTGCTGCCCATCGCCCGACGCAGCAGGTCGGCGTCGTCGCCCGTGCAGCCGCCGACGGCCATGGCCACCTGCATGAGCTGCTCCTGGAAGATGGGGACGCCGAGGGTGCGCTCGAGCGGCTCGACGAGCTTCGGATGGTCGTACGTGATCGGCTCGTGGCCGAGCTTGCGACGCACGAAGGGGTGCACGGCGCCGCCCTGGATCGGCCCGGGTCGCACGAGCGCGATCTGCACGACGAGGTCGTAGAACGTGCGCGGCTGCAGGCGCGGCAGCAGGCCCATCTGCGCGCGGCTCTCGACCTGGAACACCCCGATCGAGTCGGCGCGGCAGAGCATGTCGTAGGTCGCCTGCTCCTCCTTCGGCAGGGTGTCGAGCTGCCACCGCTCGCCGAGGTGCGCGTCGGCGAGGTCGAAGGCGTACTGCAGGGCAGCGAGCATGCCGAGGCCGAGCAGGTCGAACTTCACGAGGCCCATCCAGGCGCAGTCGTCTTTGTCCCACTGCAGCACCGTGCGGTTCTCCATGCGCGCGTGCTCGATCGGCACGATCTCGCCGACGGGGCGGTCGGTGAGCACCATGCCGCCGGAGTGGATGCCGAGGTGCCGCGGGTATCGCAGCACCTGATTCGCCAGATCCACGACGTCATCGGGGATGTCGTGCGTGAGCTGTTCTGCGGCCCGACGACCGGAAATGGTCGTCGCTCCGCGCTCCAGCGCGCCCCAGCGCTCCACCTGCCGGCTCCAGGCATCCTGCTGGCCCGTCGAATGGCCGAGCGCCCGCGCCATGTCGCGCACGGCGTTCTTCGGCCGGTAGGAGATGACGTTGGCGACCTGGGCGGCGTTGCGCCGACCGTACGTCGAGAAGACGTACTGGATGACCTCTTCGCGCCGGTCGGAGTCGAAGTCGACATCGATGTCGGGCTCTTCGTCGCGCAGGGCCGAGAGGAAGCGCTCGAAGGGCAGCCGGTAGCCGATCGAGTCGACGGCGGTGATGTCGAGCAGGTAGCAGACGGCCGAGCTGGCAGCCGAGCCGCGGCCCTGGCAGAGGATACCGCGCGAGCGGGCGAACTGCACGATGTCGTGCACGATGAGGAAGTAGCCGGGGAAGTCCTTCATCTCGATGACATCGAGCTCGCGGGCGATGCGGACGCGCACGGCGTCGTCGGCGTCGGGGTACTTGCGCGGCACCGCCTGCCACACGAGCTCGCGCAGCCAGCTCATCGGCGTGTGGCCGGGCGGCACCTCCTGCTTGGGCAGGTTCGGCTTGGCCTGCCGCAGCGGGAACCCCAGCTCGGCGGCGAGCTCGACGCTGCGCGCGACGGCCCCGGGGTGGCGGGCGAAGAGCCGCTGCATCTCGGCGCCGCTGCGCAGGTGGGCGGTGCCTGCCGCGGGCAGCCAGCCCTCCATCTCGTCGAGGCTGCGGCGGGCGCGCAGCGCGGCGAAGGCGGTGGCGAGGGGATGCCGGGCGGGGGTCGCGTAGTGCACGGCGCCGGTCGCGAGCACCGGCAGCCCCCGCTCGGCGGCGAGGGCCGCGAGCACGTCGTTGTGCACGGTGTCGAGCGGCCGCCCGTGATCGAAGAGCTCGACCACGACGCTGTCGCGGCCGAAGCGCTCGACGAGTGCATCGAGCTCGGCACCCGCGGCGGCGACCGCGGCGCGCGAGGGCACGACCCGGGCGACCCCGCCGGCGTCGTGGAAGGCGGCGCGCACGGCGCCTTTGCGGCATCCGGTCAGGATCAGCCAGTGATCGCCCGCGGTCGCGTCGCCGCCGCGCCCGGCGTGCTCGGCGAGGACGTCGAGGTCGTAGACGGGGCGGCCCTTCTCGGCACCCGCGAGCTGCGCCTCGGTGATGGCGCCGGCGAGCCGGTGGTAGCCCTCCTGCCGGCGCGCGAGCACGAGCAGGTGGATGCCCTCGGGGTCGGCGACGCCCTGCTGCGGGCCGGTGAGGCCGAGCGAGAGCTCGGCGCCGAACACCGTCGTGAGCCCCAAGGGTTCGGCCGCCTCGGCCAGGCGCACGACGCCGTAGAAGCCGTCGTGGTCGGTCATCGCGAGCCCGGTGAGGCCGAGCCGTGCCGCCTCCTCCAGCAGTTCCTCGGGGCTCGAGGCGCCGTCGAGGAAGCTGAACGACGAGTGCGCGTGCAGCTCGGCGTACGGCACGACGGTCTGGGGGTCCGGCCGCTCGATGCCGGTCGGCCGGTACGGCGCGCGCTTGGGCGACCAGGCGGGGGAGTCGCCGCCGTCTGCACCGACCGGCGGCACCGTGCCGGGCCGACTGCCCTCGCGCAGATTGCGCTCGAACTCGCTCCACGGGATCGGGGGGTTGTGCCAGCCGGCCATCAGCGGCCCCCGCCCGGCGCGGTCGATCGGGGCGCCGGCATGTCCGTGTCAGTCATAGCGGGCCTCCGCCCACCAGCTCGCACCCTCGAGCACGAGCAGCCAGGCCACGCCGGCCGCGTCGACGACCTGCAGTCGGTGCGCACGACGGGCCCGGCAGGGATCCCACCAGCGCTCCTCCAGCGGCCACGGGCCCGCCCAGGACGAGATCGGCCGCGCGGCGCCGCCCGCACTCGCGGCGAAGGCCGCGGGGGCGGCGCTCAGGCGCATCCGCTCGTCGATCGTCACGGGCGCGCCACCGGCATCCACCACGCCGACGGCGTGCCGCGCCGGGAAGACGGTGCCGGGCGCGGGCTGCGGCAGCGCCCCCGGCCAGGGTCGATCGACGGGGCGCGCGCGCACCGCGCGATCGCCCCAGGGCACGAGGATGCGCCGCTCGGCGAGCGTGCGCCCACCCGATCGCTGCGCCGTGAGCACGGCGTCGTGCCCGAGCAGGCTCTGCACGCGAGCGAGGGAGTGGTGCACGCGCTCGTCGGGCCCCGACCCCCACAGCCCCGGCTCGTGATGGGCGATCGCGTCGAGGTTCTCGGGCAGGATGCGCACACGGGCGATCGCCGCGCGCAGCTGCGGCCCAGCAGGACCACCCGGCCCAGCACCACCCGGCCCAGCACCATCCGGCCCCGCACCGCCGTCGCGCCGCCAACCGAGCACGCGGGTCGCCCCGCTCAACTGCCAGCGCACCCGGTCGACGATCTCGTTCGCGCGGAAGGACCGCGGGTGCAGCCAGGCGCGCTCCGACTCGCCGCCCTCCTCATCGCGGAACTGGATGCGGATCGCCGTCGCGACGAGCCGGTGCCCGGCGAGGGTCTCGACGACCTCGTCGGCGAGCTGCCGAACCGCGAAGGCCACCTGGTCGACGCGATCGAGCGGCGGCTCGAGCTCGATGACCCGTTCGAGGTCGAGCGGCGGGATGCGCGGCGCGAGCAGCCGAGGATCGGTGCCGCTCGCGAGCGCGTGCCGGTGCGCACACCGCTCGCCGAAGCGCTCGCGCACGGCGAGGGCGGGCAGAGCGGCGAAGGCGCCGAGCGTGCGGATGCCCAGGCGCCCGAGCAGCGTCGCGAGCTCGTCGTCGGCGAGCACCGCGAGGGGCATCGGGGCGAGGAAGGCGGCCGTCGCCCCTTCGGGCACGATGCGGATGCCGGGCGCCTCACGGGCCGCGAGTTCGGCGGCGAAGGCGCCGTCGGCGATGCCGACCCGCGCATCCGCCACCCCCTCGACCGCGAGAGCCGCCCGCAACGCGATCGCCGCGGCCCGTTCGCCGCCGTAGTAGCGGGCGGGGCCCCGCGCGGCGAGCACGAGCAGGCCGGGGCGCACGAGCTGCACGCCGGCGGCGAGGGCCTCGACCGCGTCGACGAGGGGGGCGAAGACGCGGTGGTCGCGGTCGTCGTCGGCGGGCAGCACGACGAGCGCGGGGCACAGCGATTGGGCCTCGCGCCGTCGCTGGCCGCGGCGCACCCCCTGTGCCCGGGCCGCGGGGGAGCAGGCGTTGACGCGGTTCGCCGCGACGACGGCGAGCGGCGCCCCGGGGAGGGCGAGCCCCTCGCGCACCGCCGCGAGCACCGGCCAGTCGGGCACCCAGAGGCAGAGCGCGCGCAGCATCAGCCGACCTCCCGCCAGGCCTCGCGGGCGCGCCGGGCGGCGCTCCCGAGCCCCGGTCGCGGCATGATGCGCGCCGACGGCGGATCGAGACGACGGATGCCCTGCTCCGGGTCGGGCATGAGCAGTCGCCCGCTCACCGGTCGCGGCGAACGGCGACTCGTCACCGTCAGGGTGACCTCCCGGCTGGTGAGGTAGCCGGATCCGGCGCCGAGGCCCGACCACCGGCTCTCGGTGATGCCGATCATCGCCTCGGCCTGCGGCCAGGAACCGAGCACGAGCAGGGTCGAGCCGCGCTCGCGCAACCGGCTCGCGAGCTTCGCGACCGCCCCGTCGCTCGCCGCCCGCCCGGGGCGTACGACGACGACCCCGAGCGCGTCCGCGATCGAAGCGGTGACGGTGAGCCACTGCTCACCCGGGTGCGGCACGAGCACGAGCCGATCGAGGTCGATGCCCATCGACTCCGCCGCCTCGACGCCGAACTCGGGCATGCCGACGACGCCGCACCACGAGCCCGCGGCGGAGGGGCCGGCGAGCAGCGCCATGACGAGGGCGCTCGAGGGGCTCACCGAGTAGGCCGCGCCCTCTTTGAGACCGCCGTCGGGCAGCAGGTCGGCGAGCGCCTCGTGGGTGGGCATCAGCCGGGTGTCGAGCCTCGTGCGCTGCAGCGCATCGATGCGGGCCTGCAGCTGCCGCACGGTGTCGACCGTCTGAAGACGGGATGACGAGAGGGGCGCCGACGCGCCGGCGGGTGCTCGCGATGCCGTGCCGAAATGCGCGGCGGGGGAGGGCGCGAGTGCGGGCATGCCTCCATGGTCGAACATACATTCGAATATCGCAACCGCCGCCGACATTCGGGGATGCGTCGCGGGCGGCGGGCCACCCGTCTCGCCGAAGCGCCCTATTCGATCCAGTAATCCCCGTCGATGTGCAGCCGCCCGCTCTCGGAGGCCTCGTCCTCGACGAACTCCTCCTCATCGACATCGAGCAGCTCGAACGTGATGCTCGACGACGCCGTGACGAGCACGCTGAGAGCGCGCTCGCCCGAGAGCCGGACATCCACGAAGGCGCCGCCCGCGGCGCACGCGCGAACGATCTCCTCCTTGAGGGCGTCGAGATCCTCATCGAGCGCCAGATAGTTCCTGCTCGTGCCGATCGTCGCCTGCGTCACTCTCATGAGGCCTCTCCCTTGCCGGTCGTGCCGATGCTCAGTTCGTCGTGGACGAGGCGCACGGCCGCCTCGGCGGGCACCGCCGCCTCGGGGGCGATCGGCTCGGGCAGCACCCGCAGACCGGATGCGCTGTTCGCCGACGCCATGAGCGACTCGATCCAGGCCCGGTTGATCGTCGGCGGCCGATTGCCGTGGAAGCTGAACACGAGCGGGATGGTCGGGTGCAGCCACAGGCTCGTGCGCCCGCTGCCGTTATCGCGCGGATTCGTCCAGCTGAAGCTGAACGACTCCTGCCGTCGCAGCTTCGCCATGATGACGATCTGCAGATGCGCGAGCACCCGGTCGTCGAATCGGGCCTCGAAGGTCGAGGCGTACACGATCTGGCCCATCCTGACCTCTCCTGGTCGGCGGCCGTCCGCACGGCGCGGTCGGGTGGCGCGGCGATGCGGGCGCATCGATGTGCTCACCGTACCGCGAGCGCTGCTCGCCGTCAGCCTCCGAGAGCGGCGACCCGCTCGCGCAGGAAGTCGGCGCCCGCCGCGTCGTGCACGAGGTCGCCCCGCACGGCCACCTCGTAATCGCGCGCCAGCAGGCCGTCACGCGGCCGCACGTCGACGTGCACTGCCTCGAGCCCTGCCGCGTGAACGTGATCGGCCATCTTGTAGTCCGAGCGCGAGTCGCCCACCGAGTACCAGCGCGGCGCCGTCACGCCCCGCTCGGCGAACCAGTCGATCGCCCGAGCGGCGCCGTGGTCCTTGTCGAGCCGCACCGATTCGATGTCGGTCGAGATGATCGTGGGATCGATGCGGTAGGGAGCGGCTCCCTCTGCGTCGAGAACGACCCGGTCGCCGTAGCGGATGCCGAGCCCGCGGGCGGCGAGCGCGCGGAACGCGGCATCCTCGAACCTCCCCTGCGCCTCACGGTAGAGCGCGGCGCTCGTGCCGACCCGCTGCTCGATCGAGACCATCACGCGCTTGCCCTCGTCGACGAACATCGCGGGCGAGAAGCTCTCACGCGCGATCCGCTCGACCTCGGCACGGGCGTCGGCGGGCAGGGCGACCGCGGGGTCGAGCGCGATCTCGCCGAGCCCCGCCGCCGTGATGGGCGCCCACACCCCGCCCTTCTCGAAGACGCCGAAGAGCGCGATATCGTCGTCGAGGCCGCCGGCGACGAGGGGCGCCACGACCTGGTCGCGCATGAAGGCGTCGCTGCGGCCCGTGACGAAGGCGACCGGCACCCCCGCGTGCGCGAGGCGCAGGAGGTCATGGATGATCGAGGGGATCGCGATCGTCCGCGACTCGGGGCTCGCGATCGGCCCGTCGACGTCGAGCAGGAGGCCGAACGCGGCCGTGCGTGCGGCGGCGGCCGCAGGATGCTGCCGTTTCATCCGGTCGGCGCTCATGGGCGTCCCTTCTGCCAGTGCTCCGCGAGCACGGTATCAGCGCGGCGCGGCGTCGCCATCGATGCCGGCGTCGATTCCGCCGACCCGCTCGGGATGCGTGTAGACGTTGATGCTGTCGCCTCGACTGAACGCCGCGAGGGTGAGCCCGCCCGTATCGGCGAGATCGGCGGCGAGCGAGGAGGGGGCGCTCACGGCGGCGAGCACGGGGATGCCGGCGAGCTGGGCCTTCTGCACGAGCTCGAACGAGGCACGGCCCGATACCTGCAGCACGGTGCCCGCGAGCGGCAGGCGGTCATCACGGAGGGCCCAGCCGATGACTTTGTCCACCGCGTTGTGGCGGCCGACGTCCTCGCGCAGGCACAGCAGGTCGCCCTCGGTCGTGAACAGCCCCGCCGCATGCACGCCGCCGGTGCGATCGAAGAGCGTCTGGTTCTCACGAAGCATCGTCGGCAGACGCAGCAGCGTCGCGATGCCGATGACCGAGTGGTCGTCGGCGAGCGAGAAGCGCGAGGCCTTGCTGACGGCATCGATCGAGGCCGTGCCGCAGATCCCGCACGAGCTGCTCGTGTAGACGTGCCGCGCCGAGGCGGTCGCGGGCAGCGCGGCCGTCGCGTCGAGGGCGGCGTCGATGACGTTGTAGGTCTGCACCCCCGACTCGTCGCGACCGGAGCAGTAGCGCATGGTGCGCAGCTGCGATGCGGTGGCGATGAGTCCCTCCGAGACCAGGAACCCGGCCACGAGATCGAAGTCGTCTCCCGGCGTGCGCATCGTCACCGAGAACGACTCGCCGTTGACCCGCACCTCGAGGGGTTCCTCGACGGCGAGCAGGTCGTCGCGCCGCCCCGTCGGTCGGCTCGCTCCCGGCACCGCCCGCACGCCGATCACACGCCGGCGTCGCATGGTCCTGCTCACTGCTCGCGCGCTCCCATGACACCTATCATGAAGCACGAGCGAAACCCCGTCCCCGACGAAGCGGAGCGCGAGCATGGCACGCAAGGCCCCCCGAACCGGTATCGACGAGTCGAGGCTGCGCGTCACCCCGCCCGCCCGTTCTGCGGCCGGGATCCCCGGTGTGATGCACGCCCTGCAGGCATCCGTCGAGCAGATGGGCGTCGTGCGCACGGCGCAGACGCTGCTGCGCGTCAATCAGAAGACCGGCTTCGACTGCATGGGCTGCGCCTGGCCCGAGGGCGACCACCGGCACACGGCCGAGTTCTGCGAGAACGGTGCGAAGGCCGTCGCGGAGGAGGCGACGCTGCGACGCGTCACGCCCGAGTTCTTCGCCGAGCACTCGGTCGCCGAGCTGCGCGAGCGCGACGACTACTGGCTCGGCCAGCAGGGCAGATTGACCGCCCCCATGGTTCTCGCGGAGGGCGCGACGCACTACACCCCGATCGACTGGGATGCCGCGCTCGCTCTGATCGCCGACGAGATCCGTTCCCTGGATTCGCCCGATCAGGCCGTCTTCTACACCTCGGGACGGACATCCAACGAGGCGGCGTTCCTCTACCAGCTGCTCGTGCGCGGCATCGGCACCAACAACCTGCCGGACTGCTCGAACATGTGCCACGAATCCAGCGGATCGGCCCTCACCGAGACCATCGGCATAGGCAAGGGCTCGGTGAGCCTCGATGACATCCACCGCGCCTCGCTCATCATCATCGCCGGGCAGAATCCGGGAACCAACCACCCCCGCATGCTGTCCGCGCTCGAGAAGGCCAAACGCAACGGCGCGCGGATCATCGCGGTGAACCCGCTGCCCGAGGCCGGCCTGATCCGGTTCGCGAACCCGCAGTCGCCGCGCGGCCTCCTGCTCGGCGGAACGGTGCTCGCCGACGACTTCCTGCAGATCCGCCTCGGTGGCGACCAGGCGCTCTTCCAGGGCCTGGGCAAGCACCTGCTCGAGGTCGAGGAGCACACGGGCACGGTCTTCGACCGCGCGTTCATCGCGGAGTGCACGACGGGAGTCGACGGCTACCTCGAAGCGATGCGCGCGACCCCGTGGAGCGAGATCGTCACCGCGACAGGGCTCACCGAGCGGCAGATCCGCGACACGGGCGACGCCCTCGTGGCGTCCGGAGCGACGGTCGTGTGCTGGGCCATGGGGCTGACGCAGCACAAGCACTCGGTCGCGATGCTGCGCGATGTCGTCAACGTGCTGCTGCTGCAGGGCAGCATCGGCCGCAGCGGCGCCGGGGTGTGCCCGGTGCGCGGCCATTCCAACGTCCAGGGCGACCGCACGATGGGCATCTTCGAGCGCATGCCCGAGTCGTTCCACGCCGCCCTCGACGCCGAGTTCGGATTCGTCTCGCCGCGCACGCACGGGGTCGACACCGTCGCGGCGATCCGGGCGATGCGCGAGGGAGCCGTCCGCGTGTTCATGGGCCTCGGCGGCAACTTCGCCCGCGCGACGCCCGACACCGCGGTCACCGAGGAGGCGCTCGCGCGCACCCGCCTGACCGTGCAGGTGTCGACCAAGCTCAACCGCTCCCACCTCATGACCGGTCGGCGCGCGCTCATCCTGCCGACCCTCGGGCGCACCGAGCGCGACGTGCAGGCCGGCGGGGAACAGCGCGTGACCGTCGAGGACTCGATGAGCTCGGTGCACGCCTCCCGCGGGCGGCTGGCACCGGCGAGCGACGAGCTGCTGTCGGAGGTCGCGATCATTGCCCGCCTCTCGGCTCTGCTGTTTGAGGGGCCCGATGCGCTGCCCGGCGCCCCGGTCGCAGACTGGGCGGAGTTCGAGCGCGACTACGCATCGGTCCGCCGGCGCATCGCGCGCGTCGTGCCCGGCTTCGACGACTTCGAGTCGCGCATCGAGAAGGGCGCGAGCTTCGTGCTCCCGCACGGCGCGCGCGACTCGCGCACCTTCCCGACGCCGAGCGGCCGTGCGGTGTTCACGGCGAACCCGCTGGAGTACCCGCGCATCCCGCCCGGTCGGCTGCTGCTGCAGACGATCCGATCGCACGACCAGTACAACACCACGATCTACGGCGAGGATGACCGCTACCGCGGCATCCACGGCGGTCGTCGCGTCGTGCTCGTCAACCCCGACGACATCGCGGCTCTCGGCCTGGCCGACGGCGACCTCGTCGATCTCGTCTCCGAGTTCCGCGACGGCGTCGAGCGACGCGCCGAGGCCTTCCGCATCGTGGCCTATTCGACGCCGCGCGGCAATGCGGCCGCCTACTATCCGGAGACCAACGTGCTCGTGCCGCTCGACTCGGTCGCCGACGTGAGCGGCACTCCGACGTCGAAATCGGTCATCGTGCAGCTCGTTCCTGTCCGCTGACACCCTGCGGAGGACGTGGCAGTCTCGTAACGGTGGGGGTCGAGAGCGCGTGACGGCACGAGGGGTCTTCGGGACGCTGCGCCTGCTCGTCGCGGTCGTCGGCGTCGTCGCTCTCGTCGCGCGGTTCCAGTACGGCCTCGGGTTCAGCGCATTCGCCTCGGCGAACTTCTTCGGCTACCTCACGGTGCAGAGCAACATGGTCGCGGTCGTCGCGAACGTGCTCTGCGGCGTCGCCGCCCTGCGCCGCCCCGTCGATCCCGCGTGGATGCCCGGCCTGCGACTGTGCGTCACCACCTTCCTGATCGTGGCCGGCATCGTCTTCGCGCTCCTGGCCTCGCAGGCCGAAGCGCGCGGCTACCGCCTCGACGTGCCGTGGAGCGACCAGTTGCTGCACTTCTGGATCCCCGGCTACCTGCTCCTGGACTGGCTGCTCGCACCGGGCGAGCGCCACGTCCGCCGAGCCGTGCTCTGGATCGTCATCGGGTATCCCCTCGGCTGGGGCGTCGTGACGCTCGTGCGCGGCGCGATCATCGGGTGGTATCCCTACTTCTTCCTCGACCCGGCCCAGGTGTCTGGACCGCTCGAGTTCATCGCCTACAGCGCCGCGGCGATCGGCCTCTTCACGGCCGTCGCGATCGGCCTCATGCTCCTGCCGCTGCCGCGCCTCGTCCACCGCGTGCTCGAGGCCGCGCTGCGCCCGCTCCGCCGGGCAGTGCCGCTCCTGCTCACTCCGCGTCGAAGAACGGCTGAAGACTCGCCAGGCACTCCGTGACGGCCTCGTCGTCATCCAAGCGCAGGAACGGCGTGACTCGGTCGGCTGCGATCAGCCCGACGAGCACGGCATCGCCGGTGACGGCATGCAGATTGACCCAGTGGGTGATCGTCGCCGTGCCCTCGGGGTCGGCGAGCGCCCACAGTGCCGCCTCGTCGCTCCACGTCACCTCATCGAAGCGCAGCCACACGGTCTCCAGCCGGCCGACGCCGAGGCTCGCGATCGCGACGCGGTGGGCGAGGGGCAGCGGGGGCTCGAACTCGATGCCGCCACCCTGCAGAACGCCGAGCGGCACCGTGAGCACGGCGCGGTCGGCGGCGAGCGACTCGCCCGTCGCGAGCCGCACCCGCATGCCCTCGTCGCCCCAGTCGACGCCGGTGGCGGCGCTCGAGAGCAGCACGTCGACGCCGTCGAGGAGCTCGTCGACGATGCGTGCGTAGCCGCCGAGCACGAGGTTGTCCGTGCCCGGAGCCTGCTCGCTGATCCCGTACCGCGTCGAGAGGCGGCGCGCGGGCGCGCCGAGACGGGCGCCGAGCTCGCCGACGGCGAGAGCGGCCGACTCGCGGTCGCTCAGCGCTCCGGGCGGGGCCCCCTCCGGCAACGGCGCGAGCTGGGCGAGAGCGCTCGCGAGGGGCAGATCCGGCGCGGAGGCCTCGGTCTGCGCCGACACGGCGGCGAGGATGCGCGCGACAGCGTCATCGACGCCGGTCGCCTCGGCGATCGGCTCGCCGCCCGCGCCGCGAACGCTGCGCTGGTCGGCGATGCCGATCTCGACCCCGAGCGCGACGAGATCCTCCAGCAGAGAGCTCTCCTGCACGTCGCGCACCCAGTGCGCCCCGAGCTCGACGGGCATCGGCCAGCCCTCCGCCTCGATCGTGCGCACTCGGCCGCCGACGCGACCACGCGCCTCGATCACGACGACCGAGGCGCCCGCCTCGGTGAGTCGGCGCGCGGCGGCCGCCCCCGCGACGCCGGCGCCGATGACGACGATCCGCTCGCCCTCCTGAGCGACGCGCAGCACCTCCGCGGCCGCGCGCTCGCCCTCGGCACGGGCGCCGTGCACGGTGTTCGCGGCGGTCGTCGAGGTGGCCTCGCCGGCGATGAAGAGCCGATCGGCGACCGGCCGGGCGAGCGCGACCCGGTCCTCGGGCGTGGCGCCCACCGGCAGGTAGCTCGTCGAGCCCTGCGCGAAGCCGTCGGTCGCCCACTCGCTGCGCAGGATCGCCCTCGGTCGCCCGCGGCCGGGTTCGGCGTCGGGCGTCGGCGCAGGCGGGGGGTCGGTGTCGCGCGTGCACGCCGAGACGAGGAGCACCGAGAGGCCGGTGCCTCCGATGAGCAGCGTGCGGCGCGACAGAGTCATGGTCGCGCTCACGATACCGGCGCAGGCGCGTCCTCGAGCATCCTCTCGACACGCGCGACGCCCCCGAACGCGGAACGGCCCCGGGGCCGGAGCCTCGGGGCCGTTCTTTACCGCTCGCCGTGCAGCAGCACGGCGCGAGCGGGCACTGTCTCAACCAGTTCTGGTTGGTTGGTGATCGACTCACCGACCAGCGTGCGCGAGGGGGGACTTGAACCCCCACGCCCTTTCGGGCACTAGCACCTCAAGCTAGCGCGTCTGCCATTTCCGCCACCCGCGCTGGTCCGGCCGTTCCGCCCGGGGGCGGGGCGACCGAGAGACGACGATAGCACGTTCCGAGTGGCCGCTTCGACGCGGGGTAGCGTGGTCGGCATGGCAGGCCAGACGCAGCTCGGCGAGACCGCCCGCATCGCCCGCGACCTCATCCGCTTCGACACCACGAACTTCGGGGAGGGGCGCAGCAAGGGCGAGACCGAGGCGGCCGAGTACGTCGGCGCGATCCTCGCCGGGATGGGCCTGACGCCCGAGCTCATCGACGCCGCACCCGGCCGCACGAGCGTCGTCGCGCGCGTCGAGGGCTCGTACGCGAACCCTGTCGACACCGACCGCGGCGAGCGGCCGGCCCTCGTCGTGCACGGCCACCTCGACGTCGTGCCGGCCGACCCCGCGAACTGGTCGGTCGACCCCTTCGCGGGCGAGGTGCGCGACGGGATGCTGTGGGGCCGCGGCGCCGTCGACATGAAGAACATGGACGCGATGATCCTCACCGCTCTGCGCGAGCTGCTCGCGGGCGGCGGGCAGCCCAACCGCGATCTCGTGGTGGCGTTCTTCGCCGACGAGGAGAACGGCGGCGCCTTCGGCTCGCACCACCTCGTCACCCACCGCCCCGAGCTGTTCGCCGGCGCGACCGAGGCGATCAGCGAGGTCGGCGGCTACTCCGTCGACATCGAGGGCCAGCGCGCCTACCTGCTGCAGACGGGCGAGAAGGCCCTTGTCTGGATCCGCCTGCGCACGCGCGGCACGGCGGCGCACGGCTCGCGCGTCATCCGCGACAACGCCGTCACGAAGCTCGCCGAGGCCGTCGTGACGCTCGGCCGGCAGCAGTGGCCCGTGCGCCTCACCACGACGACGGCGCAGCTGCTCGACGAGCTCTCCCGACTCGTGGGAGCCGACCCGGGGGCGATCGGCCCGAGTGGCGAGGGCGCCGACGAGCTGCTGCTGCGCACGGGTACCGCGGCGGGGTTCCTCACGGCGACGCTGCGGACGACGAGCAACCCGACACTGCTCACCGCCGGGTACAAGCACAACGTCATCCCCGACTCCGCCGAGGCGCTCATCGACATCCGCACACTCCCGGGCGAGGAGGATTCGGTGCTCGCCGAGGTGCGCGCCCTGCTCGACGACGATGTCGAGATCGAGGTCGTCACGCGCGACGTCGGGCTCGAGAACCCCTTCTCGGGTGCGCTCGTCGATGCGATGGTCGGCACCCTGCTGCGCCACGACCCCGGGGCGCAGGTGCTGCCGTACCTGCTGAGCGGCGGCACCGACAACAAGGCGCTGAGCGAGCTCGGAATCACCGGCTACGGCTTCGCACCGCTGAAGCTCACCCCCGACCTCGACTTCCCGGCGATGTTCCACGGTGTCGACGAGCGCGTGCCGCTCGACGCGCTCGACTTCGGCCACCGCGCCCTCACCGACCTGCTGTCGACCTACTAGGAGCCGCGTGTCCCTCCTCGAAGCGATCGTGCTGGGCTTGATCCAGGGCCTCACCGAGTTCCTGCCGATCTCCTCCAGCGCCCACTTGCGCATCGCCGGGGAGTTCCTGCCGAGCGCGACCGACCCCGGCGCGACCTTCACCGCGATCACGCAGATCGGCACCGAGCTCGCGGTGCTGCTGTACTTCTGGTCGGACATCACGCGCATCATCGGGCGCTGGTTCCGGCACTTCTCCGCAACGAGCGGCGTTCCGAAGAACGATCCGGATGTCCGCATGGGCTGGCTCATCATCATCGGCACGATCCCGATCGTGGTCGTCGGCTATCTCGCCCAGGAGTCCATCCGCTCCACCTTCCGATCGCTCTGGCTCGTGGCGATCGTGCTCATCGTGTTCGGTCTGATCCTCGGCGCAGCCGACCTGCTGGGCCGCCGCACGCGAGAGCTGACCGAGCTCAGCTACCCGCACGGTCTGCTCTACGGTGCCGCGCAGATGCTCGCGCTCATTCCGGGCGTCTCGCGCTCGGGCGCGACGACGACGATGGGCCTCGCACTGGGGTACACGAGGCCCGCCGCGGCGCGCTACGCCTTCCTTCTGGCGATCCCCGCGGTCTTCGGCAGCGGCTTGTACGAGCTCGCGACGGCGATCAGCGAACCGAGCGCGAGCCCCTTCAGCGCCCTCGACACGCTCGCGGCGACCGTCGTGGCCTTCGGCGTCGGCTACCTCGTCATCGCGGGGCTCATGCGCTACATCTCGACGCGCTCGTTCCTGCCGTTCGTGGTCTACCGCGTCGTCCTCGGCACCGTGCTGCTCGTGCTTCTCGGCGCGGGCGTCATCGATCCCCTGTAGCCGCGCACTCGATCGGCGCGATGGCCGCCTCCGTGCTGACGCCCGCCGAACGTGTCGCTCAGCCCCGGTGCCGGGCGCGCCGTGCCGGGCACCGGAACCGACTCGCCGTCGCAAACGCATTCCGACCGGGGCTGCGCGACAATCGCCTCAGCGCCGGACGGTCCACGGGTGCGCTGGACGGTCCGTGCACCGGACGGTCCGCGCCCCGCACGGCAGGACGACGCATCCTCAGCACGGGCCGCCGCGGCGGCCGTCCCCGGCGCGGATGCTCCGCCCTAGGCGGGCGGCTCGGTCGCCGACTGCGGCGGATCGTCGTCGCCGCGCTTGCGCAGGTAGCGCTCGAACTCCTGCGCGATCGCCTCGCCGCTCGCCTCGGGCGCCTCGACGGCGTCGCGTGCGCGCTCGAGCGAGACGATGTACGACTTCATCTCGTCGTCGTCGTCGGCGAGTGCGTCGATGCCGTCCTCCCAGGCGCGCGCCTCGTCGATGAGGTCGCCGCGCGGGATCGTCACGTCGACGAACTCCTCGAGCTTGTCCAGCAGCGCGAGCGTCGCCTTGGGGGAGGGGGCGTTGTGCACGTAGTGCGGCACCGAGGCCCACAGCGAGACGACGGGGATCCCGACCTCCTCGGCGGCCGAGGCGATGACGCTCAGAATGCCGACGGGCCCCTCGTAGGCCGACCGTTCGACGCCGAGCTCGTCCCGCACCTGCTGGTTCTCGCTCGAGGCGTGCACGGTGATCGGCCGAGAGTGCGGCACATCGGCCAGCAGCGCGCCGAGGATCACGATGCCGGTGATGTCGGCGGTGAGAGCCTGGTCCATCGTCTCGGTCGCGAAGGTGCGCCACCCGCGGGAGGGCTCGGTGCCCAGCAGCAGGTAGATGTTGTCGTGATTGGCACCGCTCACGTCGAGCACCCGTTCCGGCGCCGCGTCGCGCGGCAGGCCATCGTCGTTCGCCGGCCCGTAGAGCGTGACCCCCGGCCAGCGCAGTCGTCGCTTGCCGTCGTCGTCGAACTCGATGATGGGCCGGTTGAGCTGGAAGTCGTAGTAGTCCTCGGGGTCGACATCGGCTACGGCCACGACATCGAGCACCTCCTTGAGCGCCTTGACGGCACCGCTCGCGGCCTCGCCGGCGTCGTTCCACCCTTCGAAGGCGACGACGAGCAGCCGTCCGCCGCGGAACAGATCGCTCTGGGTCACAAGGCTCGCTCTCGTATCGCGCGACACCGGCCGACCGCCGGAGCGCGTCCTCCAGAATAGAACGCAACTAGACTTCACGGTCGTGACCACCCCGAGCAGCGACCCCCTCCGACCCGCCGCCGTGCTGTGGGACATGGACGGGACGATCGTCGACACCGAGCCGTACTGGATGCGCGCCGAGACCGAACTGGTCGCCTCCTTCGGCGGCGTCTGGACCGCCGAGGACGGCATGAAGCTCGTCGGCTCGGGCCTTCCGGCGGCGGCGTCTGTCCTGCAGCGGGCGGGCGTCGAACTGAGCCGCGGCCAGATCGTCGAAGGCCTCACCGACCGCGTTCTCGAGCAGATCGAGGTCGAGGTGCCGTGGCGCCCGGGGGCGCGCGAGCTGCTCGCCGGGCTGCGCCGAGCGAGCGTGCCGACGGCTCTCGTGACTATGTCGCTGCGACGCATGGCGCTGCGCGTGGCCGCGGCGATCGGCGACGAGGTCTTCGACGTGGTCGTCGCGGGCGACGATGTGGCGAACGCGAAGCCGCACCCCGAGCCGTACCTGACGGCGGCCGCCCGGCTGGGCGTGAGCATCCACGATTGCGTCGCGATCGAAGACAGCGAGTTCGGCCTCGTCTCGGCGGTCGCCGCGGGCGCCGCGACGGTCGGCGTTCCCTGCCACGTGACCCTCCACGAGGCTCCGACCCACGAGTTGTGGCCGAGTCTCGCGGGCCGCGGGGTCGATGACCTCGGCGCGGCGCTCCTGCGCCACCGCCACCGCGCCACCGGAGCGGCGGTATGAGCGCCCGACGGCAGTCCGGCCCCTTCGTCGAAGGGGATCAGGTGCAGCTGACCGACCCGAAGGGGCGGCTGACGACCGTCACGCTCGAGCGCGGCAAGGCCATGCACACGCACCGCGGCGTGCTGCCGCACGAGCAGCTCATCGGCCTCTCCGACGGCAGCGTCGTCGAGAACTCCTCCGGCGTCTCCTACCTCGCCCTGCGACCGCTGCTGAACGACTTCGTCATGTCGATGCCGCGCGGCGCCGCGATCATCTACCCGAAGGATGCCGGGCAGATCGTCTCGATCGCCGACGTCTTCCCGGGCGCCACGGTCGTCGAGGCGGGCGTCGGATCGGGAGCGATGTCGATGTCGCTCCTGCGCGCGATCGGCCCCGACGGCCGCCTGCTGAGCTTCGAGCGCCGGGAGGAGTTCGCCGCCATCGCCCGCGCCAATGCGACGGCCTTCTTCGGCGACGAGCCCCCGAACTGGTCGATCACGATCGGCGACCTGCAGAGCGCGCTGCCCGAGGCGGTCGCCGACGGCTCGGTCGATCGCGCCGTGCTCGACATGCTCGCTCCGTGGGAGTGCCTCGACGCCGTCGGCGACGCCCTCGTGCCGGGCGGAGTGCTCGTGTGCTACGTCGCGACCGCGACCCAGCTCTCGCGGGTCGCCGAGGCCATCCGCGCCGCCAAGCGCTTCACCGAGCCGCAGTCGAGCGAGACGATGGTGCGCGGCTGGAACGTCGACGGCCTCTCGGTGCGCCCTGACCACCGCATGGTCGCCCACACCGGGTTCCTGATCAGCGCCCGCCGGCTCGCCGAGGGCACGGCCCGCTTCGTCAAGGCCAAGCGGGGCTCGAAGACCGAGCACGGCGACGGGGATGTCGAGCTCTGGACCCCGGGCGCGCTCGGCGACCGGATGGCGAGCGACAAGCGCCTCCGCAAGGCCGTGCGCGAGGCCCAGTCGCTCGCCGAGCGCTCCGCGAAGCGCGGCGAGTCGGCCGGCGCAACGACGACCGGGGCCGACGGCGAGGCCCGGTAGAGTGCTCAAGGCCGCACCCGATGTGAGAAGAGGTTCCGTGCGCACTCCCGCACCCGCGATCATCCTGACCGCCGCCGTGCTCGTCACGCTCACGGCCTGCGTGCCGACGGCCGCAGCCGAAGCGTGCACGCCCGTCGTGCCGACCGGCGAGCAGGCGAGCTACGTCGACGCCGAGGGCGCGCTGCTCACCGAGCCGGACGTCGACTTCCCGACTCCACTCACGAGCCGCGGCCCGCAGCAGGCGGTCATCGTGCCGGGCGACGGCGAGACGATCGAGGCCGGGCAGGTCGTCGACCTCCGCGTGAGCCTGTTCAGCGCCGAGACCGGTGACCTCATCACGGCCTCGTCCTACGACCCCGAGAGCGCGCCCGTGCGGCGCACCGCCGGCGCCGAGGTCGACGTACTCGCCGAGATCGTGCAGTGCGCCGAGGTCGGCTCGCGCATCGCCGCGACCGCGACGATCTCCGATGTCTTCGGCCCCGGCCGGCTCGACCCGAACCTGGGCCTCGGCGACGACGATCCCGTCGTGGTCGTGCTCGACATCGAAGCCGCGTACCTCGGCAAGGCCCAGGGGTCTCCGCAGCTCGGCCGCGACGGCGTCCCGGCCGTCGTGACGACCCCGGACGGCGTGCCGGGCGTCACCGTTCCCGATCAGGACCCGTCCGACGAGCTGATCGACCACGTGCTCGTGCTCGGCGACGGCGCGGCGATCGAGGAGGGCGACCGTGCGGTGCTGCACTACACGGGAGTGCTGTGGGAGTCGAAGTCGGTGTTCGATTCGAGCTGGGAGCGCGGCGCACCGGCGACCTTCACCGTCGCGAGCTTCGAGGACGACCCTGAGGGCGTCGTTCCGGGTCTCGCCCAGGCGCTCGTCGGCAAGACCGTCGGCTCGCAGGTCGTGGTGGTGATCCCGCCGTCGCTCGGCTACCCCGAGGGCCAGGCTCCGGCGACCATTCCCGCGGGCTCGACGATGGTGTTCGTCGTCGACGTGCTCGGCATCGAGGAGTAGCCGCTCCATGGCAGCGCGCCGCCGCATCCCGCCGGAGCAGCGGCAGTTCAACCTGATCCTCGCACTCATGGCGACCGATCAGGGGCTCACGAAGCAGGACATCCTCTCGACCGTCATGGGATACGCCGACCGCTACGACGACGCCGGCGATCGCGACAATCTCGAGCGGCAGTTCGAGCGCGACAAGGAGGACCTGCGTGATCTGGGCGTGCCCCTCGAGACGGTCGACCAGCCGGGGGCCGAGGGCGACACGAAGCTGCAGCGCTACCGCGTGCCGAAGTCGCGCTACCGATTGCCCGACGATGTCGAGTTCTCCGCCGAGGAGGTCGCGCTGCTGAGCCTCGCCGCGCAGGTCTGGCGCGAGGGCTCCCTCACCGAGCAGTCCCGCCGCGCCCTGACGAAGCTGCGTGCCTTCGGGCACTCCGTCGAGCAGAGCGTCATCGGATTCGCCCCGTCGATCCGCACGCGCGAGTCGGCGCACGACCCGCTCGCGGCCGCGATCGACCGCCGCCGGCAGGCGACGTTCCCCTATCTCAAGCCCGGTGCCGCCGAACCGGAGCTGCGGCGCGTCTCGCCGCTCGCGCTCGTCAACCACGAGGGTCGCTGGCACCTGCACGCGCACGACGAGACCGTGGACGCGCCGCGCACCTTCCTGCTGAGCCGCATCGTCGGCCCGGTGCGCGTCGACGAGGCCGAGGCGCGCGCCCCCCGCCTCGACGAGGCCGCCCGGGCGCAGCACGAGCTGCAGGATGTCTTCGATCGGACGACGGCGACGGTCGTCGCGCGGCCCGGCAGCGAGGCGGATGTCGTGCTCCGCAATCGCGCCGGCACCGTCGTCGAGAACGAGGCCCTCACGATCCGCACGACCGACCTCGCGGTGCTCGCCGACGAGCTCGCGGCCTTCGGCGCCGAGATCCGGGTGCTCGAGCCCGTGACCCTGCGCGACGCCGTGCTGGACCGCTGGCGGCGGGTGGTGAGCGCGCATGAGTGACCGCGATCCCGTGCGCAAGCCCGCCGCGCGCGCGGGCGACAAGCTCGCCCTGCTCCTCGGCCTCGTGCCGTACCTGATCGACGAGGTGCGCGTCAGCGTCACGGAGGCCGCGGCGCAGTTCGACGTGAGCCCTGAGCACATGCGCACCCTCGTCGCGTACCTGACGGGAACGGGCGAGCCGGGTCCAGACGGCCTCTATCTGCCGCAGGGGCTCTTCGACATCGACTGGGACGACTTCGAGCAGCGCGACGTGATCCGATTCCGTCGAGCGCCGCTGGACGAGAAGCCGCGACTCTCCTCGCGCGAGGCGGCGGCCCTCCTCGCGGGCCTGCAGGCGGTCGCCGCGCTGCCCGGCTTCGGCGAGCGCGCCGACCTCGGTCGACTCATGGCCAAGCTCGCGCGCGGCGCCTCCGGCGAGGTCTCGCCCGTCTCGGTGAACACCCGCACCGCCGACGCCCTGCGCGAGACGGTCGCCGCCGCCGTCGCCGCGGGGCGCCGGCTGCGCCTCGATTACGTCACGACGCGCGGCGAGCGAGAGGAGCGCGATGTCGACCCCATCCGGCTCGAGTCGGTCGACGACGTCTGGTATCTGCGCGCCTGGTGCCTCAGCCGCGAGGCCGGGCGCACCTTCCGCCTCGACCGCATGGCGAGCGCCGTCGCGATCGGCGCGGCCCAGCAGCACGAGTCGAGCGTCGACGACGCCGGAGCGCTGTTCCGCGGCGACGCCGGCGGCCTGCTCGTGACCGTCGAGGTGCCCGCCTCGGCGCTGCCCGTCATCGCCGACTACCTCGGCCCGGAGGACGCCGTCGAGTACGTGGGCGATCGCGCGATCGCGCGCATCCCGCTCGCCCATCGAGGTCTCGTGGGCCGGCTCGCGACGCGGCTCGCGGGCGTCGGCGCGATCACGCACCCCGAGGATGCCCGCGCCGCGGCCGCGCAGTGGGCCCGGGCCGCCCTCGCCGCCGCGGAGTGACGACGCCCGGGCTCGCTGCGCGGCGGCCCGTCGCGAGAGCGGGCGGGGTAGACTCGACGCACCGGTACCCCCACCTGTAAGGACGACATCCAATGTTCGGTAACGCTTTCACCGGCTGGCACGCGATCATCCTGCTCGTCGTCATCCTTCTGCTCTTCGGGGCGCCCAAGCTGCCCGCGCTCGCCCGCAGCCTCGGCCAGTCGATGAAGATCTTCAAGAGCGAGATCAAGAGCCCCGAGGTGCCCGCCGACCCCTCGTCGACGGCGACCGGCGCTGAGGGAACCGACAGCGCTCCCAAGCCCTAGACCGTGGCGGCACGACCCGCCCGGCCTCGAGACGCCGAGGGCCGGATGTCGCTCGGCGAGCATCTCGTCGAGTTGCGCAAGCGCCTCACGATCGTCGGCGCGGCCGTGCTCGCGACGGCCGTCGGAGGGTGGTTCCTCGCCGATGCGGTGTGGCTCGCGCTCAGCGCGCCCCTGCTACAGGTCGCCGAGGAGCAGGGCAGGGCCGCGACGATCAACTACACGGCCGTCACCGAGGCCTTCGACACCAAGCTCGTCATCGCGCTCGTCCTCGGCGTGGTCATCTCGTCGCCGATCTGGCTGTACCAGCTCTGGGCGTTCATCGTCCCGGCGCTGCACCGTCGCGAGAAGCAGTACGCCATCGGATTCCTGGGCGCCGCCCTGCCACTGTTCCTCGCCGGGTGCGCCGCCGGCTGGTTCGTGCTGCCCCACATCGTCGAGCTGCTCACGGGGTTCGCGGCCGAGGGAACGGCGACGCTGCTCACCGCCAAGTTCTACCTCGACTTCTCGCTCAAGCTCATCCTCGCCGTCGGCATCGGCTTCGTCCTGCCCGTCGTGCTCGTCATGCTCAACTTCGCGCGCGTCATCAGCGGACGCGCCATTCTCGGCGGCTGGCGCTGGGCGATCCTCGCGATCACCGTGTTCACCGCGATCGCGACGCCCGCCGCCGACATCCTGTCGATGTTCATCCTCGCGATCCCGATGGTCGGCCTGTACTTCATCGCCGCGGCGATCGCCTCGATCAACGACAGGCGCATCGCCAAGCGCGACGCCGCGCTCGCCGCCGAGTACGGCATCGACCCGACGTCCGCATGAGCGACCCCGCCGTCGAGCCGTCGCCGGCCGAGCGCTTCGCCGCCGCCAAGGAACTGCGTGAGCATCCGCGCCTGCGCGCATTCCGCGACCAGCTCGCCTTCGACCTCGACCCCTTCCAGCACGCCGCCTGCGCCGTGCTCGAGGAAGGGCGCAGCGTGCTCGTCGCCGCACCGACGGGTGCCGGCAAGACGATCGTGGCCGAGTTCGCGGTGTTCCTCGCCATGGTCGACCCGCGAGCGAAGATCTTCTACACCGCCCCCATGAAAGCGCTCAGCAACCAGAAGTACTCCGAGCTCGTCGCCCAGTACGGCGCGAGCGAGGTCGGGCTGCTGACGGGCGACACGAACATCAATGCGACCGCGCGCATCGTCGTCATGACGACCGA
This sequence comes from Microbacteriaceae bacterium X2B, assembly GCA_005502445.1. Classification (GTDB taxonomy): domain Bacteria; phylum Actinomycetota; class Actinomycetes; order Actinomycetales; family Microbacteriaceae; genus Microcella. The sequence continues at coordinate 46,562 of SCPB01000004.1, read as the reverse complement.
GGTGCTGCGCAACATGCTCTACGCGGACTCCGCGCTCCTGACCGATCTCACGTACGTCGTCATGGACGAGGTGCACTACCTCGCCGACCGCTTCCGCGGCGCCGTGTGGGAGGAGGTGATCATCCACCTTCCCCTGCCCGTCCGTCTGATCTCGCTCAGCGCGACGGTGTCGAACGCCGAGGAGTTCGGTGATTGGCTGCAGGCCGTGCGGGGTGACACCGACGTCATCGTCTCCGAGACCCGGCCCGTACCCCTCGAGCAGCACGTGCTCGTGCGCTCCAAGCTCGTCGACCTCTTCGACTCGAGCGGCCAGGCTGCGACGAACCGCGTGAACCCCGAACTCGTCCAGCTCGCGAGGGCCGGAGGCCACCTGCCCCATCGGGGGCGCCAGCACCACGCGCGACGGTGGGAGAAGCGGCCGGGAGGCGACGGGAGGGCCGATCGCGCCGAGATCGCCGGTATGCTCGCGCACCGCAATCTGCTTCCCGCTATCTTCTTCATCTTCTCCCGAGCCGGCTGTGACGGCGCCGTCCGCCAGCTGCTGCGAGCCGGGGTGCGACTGACGGAGGCGCACGAGCGCGAGGAGATCCGGCAGATCGTCGAGGAGCGCTGCCGCACTCTGCGCGACGACGACCTCGCGGTGCTCGGCTACTGGGAATGGCTCGACGGCCTGCAGCGCGGCGTCGCCGCGCATCACGCCGGTCTGCTGCCGGCCTTCAAGGAGGTCATCGAAGAGCTCTTCCAGAAGAAGCTGCTCAAAGTCGTCTTCGCGACCGAGACCCTCGCCCTGGGCATCAACATGCCCGCGCGGACCGTCGTGCTCGAGAAGCTCGAGAAGTTCAACGGCGAAGCGCGCGTGCCCATCACCCCGGGGGAGTACACGCAGCTCACCGGCCGCGCCGGCCGTCGCGGCATCGACACCGAAGGTCACGCAGTCATCCAGTGGTCGAGCGGCCTGGACGCGCAAGCCGTCGCCTCGCTGGCTTCCCGTCGCACCTACCCGCTCAACTCGAGCTTCCGGCCGACCTACAACATGGCCGTCAACCTCATCGAGCAGTTCGGCCGCGAGCGCACCCGCGAGATCCTCGAGAGCTCGTTCGCGCAGTTCCAGGCCGACCGCGCCGTGGTCGATCTCGCGCGCACGGTGCGCAAGCAGCAGGAGTCGCTCGCCGGCTACGCGGCGAGCATGCGATGCCACCTCGGCGACTTCGGCGAATACGCGGCGCTCCGACGCGAGCTGAACGACCTCGAACGACTGCGCGCGCAGAAGGGCGAACAGGGCGGTCGCGCCGAGCGCGACCGCCGGCAGCGCCAGATCGAAGGCGTGCGCTTGTCGTTGCGCAAGCATCCCTGCCACGGCTGCGCCGACCGCGAATCGCACGCACGATGGGCCGAGCGCTGGTGGCGCCTCAATCGCGAGAGCGACAAGGTGAGCCGCCAGATCCGCGGCCGCACGGGCGCCGTCGCGCAGGTCTTCGATCGCGTCACCGAGGTGCTCGGCGAGCTCGGCTATCTCGTTCCCGACGAGCACGGGAGGCTCGGGCTCACGGCCGACGGCCGCGCCCTGCGCCGCATCTACGGCGAACGCGACCTGCTCGTGGCCGAGAGTCTGAGGCGGGGCTATTGGAACGACCTCGACGCGCCCGCGCTCGCCGCCATGGCGTGCGCGATCGTCTTCGAGGCCCGGCGCGATGACGGTCAGGCGCCCGAGTACGCGCTGCCGCGCGGGGCGTTCCGCGTCGCCCTCGAGCGCACGCAGGAGCTCTGGGCGGTGCTCGACGACCTCGAGCGCGAGCACCGCCTGCCCGGGTCCGACCCCCTCGCGACGACGCTCGCCCGCCCGATGCACGCCTGGGCGAGCGGAGCCTCCCTCGATACCGTGCTGCGCGACGCCGATCTCGCGGCCGGCGACTTCGTGCGATGGTGCAAGCAGACGATCGATCTGCTCGACCAGATCTCGCTCGTCGCCGACGGCCCCGTCGGGCGCACCGCCCGCTCGGCCCTCGACCGGGTGCGTCGCGGCATCGTCGCCTACAGCTCAGTCGCGTGAGCATCCGCTCATCGCGCTCTTCTAGGATCGACACGTGATGGATGCTCCCCGCGGTGATCGCGCCGACGCCGTGTCGTTCTCCCGCCTACCGATCCCCCTCGCCGCTCCCGCCTCCGCCGCGCCGCCTCTCGCCGTTGCTTTGCTCGCGGCCGCCCTCGGCGGGTGGACGATGGATCTCGGCTTCCCCGATACGGGCTGGTGGCCGTTCACGATCCTCGGCACCGCTCTCGTGCTGTGGAGCCTGCGCGGTCGCAGCATCGGCGGCGCGCTGCTCGTCGGCGCTGCCGGCGGCTTCGCCTACTACGGCGTGCTCATCGAGTGGCTGACCGTCTACCTCGGCGTCGTGCCGTGGATCGCGCTCACGCTCGCCCAAGTGCTCTTCGTCGCCGTGGGCGCCGTGCCGATAGCCCTCGCCTGGCGCTGGATCCCCGTGGCCTTCCCCGGCGTCGCCGGCCGTCTGCTGCTGCTCCCGATCGCGCTCGCCGGGGCGTGGACGGCGCGTGAAGGCGTCTCGAACGTCTGGCCGTGGGGTGGATTCGCGTGGGGGCGCCTCGCCATCTCTCAAGCCGAGGGTCCGCTCGCGCACTGGGCGGCATGGGTCGGGATGTCGGGGCTGAGCTTCCTGCTCGCGCTGCTGGCAGGGGTGCTCGCCGCAGCCGCCATCGAACGGCGCACGAGTTTGCTCGGTCGCGGCGTCCTGGTCAGCGGGCTGGCGGCCAGCATGCTCGTCTGGCCGGCGTTCCCGACCATCACATCGGGGACCTCGCGCATCGCCGCGGTGCAGGGCAACTCGGAGACGGGGCTCTTCGCGCAGTACAACCCTGGCGACATCCTGCAGGATCACCTCGACGCGACCGTTCCCCTGTACGCCCTCGACGAGCCGATCGACCTGCTCGTGTGGCCCGAGAACGCCTCCGACCTCGACCCGCTGCGCGATGATTACGCAGCGGCCGCGCTCGACTCGGTATCGGCCCGGCTCGCGGCACCCGTCGTCGTCGGCACGATCACCGCTCAGGGCGACGAGACCTTCAACAGCGTGCTGCTGTGGCAAGCGGGCGAGGGCGCCCTCGACCAGTACGACAAGGTCCACCCCGTGCCCTTCGCCGAGTACCTGCCCGAACGCGACTTCTTCTACCCGCTCGCCCCCGAGCTGTTCGACCTCGTGCCGCGCGACTACTCCTTGGGGCGGCGCGACACCGTGCTCGAGCTCGACGGCCTGACGGCGGGCGTCGCCATCTGCTACGACATCGTCGACGACGACCTGCTCGCGCGCATGATCGACGAAGGCGCGAACGTGCTGCTCGCCCCCACCAACAACGCCGACTTCGGCCGCACCGACCAGAGCGTGCAGCAGCTCGCGATCGCACGGCTGCGGGCGATCGAGACCGGGCGCAGCGTCGTGCAGGCCTCCACGGTCGGTGCGAGCGCCATCATCGGCCCCGACGGCCGCGACCTGGACTCACTGCCGCTGTTCACCGCGGGCGTCATGGTGCAGGATGTGCCGCTGAGCGATGTCATCACCCCCGCGCACGCGCTCGGCCGAACGCTCGAGTGGTTCGTGTGCCTGCTCGCTGCCGCCGTTCTCGTGATCGCGGGAGTTCACGCACGCCGCCCGCGCCGGGCCAGAGAACCGTCGTGACCGGGGCCGAGTCGCTCATCGTGCTTCCGACCTACAACGAGGCCGAGAGCCTGCGCGGCGTTCTCGCGCGCATCCGCGTCGCCGTGCCCGATGCCGACGTGCTCATCGTCGACGACGCCTCACCCGACGGCACGGGCCGCATCGCCGACGAGCTCGCCGCCGGCGACCCGGGCGTGCGGGTGCTGCACCGCCCCGCGAAGGACGGCCTGGGGTCCGCCTACCTCGCCGGCTTCGCCCTGGCCGCGGCCGAGGGCTACCGCTTCGTGGTCGAGCTCGACGCCGACGGCTCGCATGACCCGGGGGAGCTGCCGACCATGATCGCGCTCGCCTCGGACGAGGGCGCCGACCTCGTCATCGGCTCGCGCTGGGTCGCCGGGGGCACGGTCGTCAACTGGCCGTGGCTGCGCCGTGCGATCTCGCGAAGCGGCAATCGCTACGCCCGGTGGATGCTGCGCTCACGCCTGCAGGATCTCACGGCCGGATTCCGCGTCTACCGCACCGCCGTGCTCGCGGGTCTCGACGGCGCGGTGGTGTCGTCGCACGGCTACTGCTTCCAGGTCGAGCTCGCCTGGCGCATCGAGCGCCGGGGCAGGCGGATCATCGAGCATCCGATCGCCTTCGTCGAACGGGCCACCGGCCGGTCGAAGATGCACGCGGGCATCGTCGGAGAGGCGCTCTGGCGCGTCACGGCGTGGGGAGTCGCGCTCCGCAGCGGTCGCGCGGTGCCGGGCGAGGCGCCGTGACGTCGGCCGGCAGCGCCGCCCGACTCCGAGTCTCAGGCGGCGACTGGTGTTTCAGGCGCCGAGCCGCTCGCCCGTGCCGCGGCGGGCCCGCAAGAGCTGCAGGCGCTCCTCGAGCAGATCTTCGAGCTCGGCGATCGAGCGCCGCTCGAGCAGCATGTCCCAGTGAGTGCGCGGTGCCTTGATCTCGCTCTGGGCGATGTCGACCGGCGTTCCGTCGGGGGCGATGAGCACGCCCTCTCGGCCCGACTTCGGCGACTCCCACGTGTCGGGCACCTCGGCGTCGGCGGAGAAGACGACCTCGAACGACTCGCCCTCGAGGGTGCGGTACTGCGCGCGCTGTCGTGAGGCGAACTCCACGCCCTCTTCGCTCTGCATGCTCTGCGCGCCGAGCCGCATACCGCGCAGTGTTCGATCGGCCATGATTCACCCCTCTCGCTTCGCGTACTGAAATCAATGTAAAGGTATAGACCTATTCGGCGCGGACAATCGAGGCGACGGGAGCCTTTCCCAGAGCATTGCCAGTGTGCCGATGACGTCGCTGAGCAACGCTCGCGATCGGGATCGGGGGGTTCCGTCAGCGCCCGTTCACGATCTCCAGAGCCAGGTCGGCGCGATCGGTGATGAGGCCGTCGACTCCGCGGTCGAGAAGCCTGCGCATGGTCGCGGGGGCGTTGACCGTCCAGACGTGCACCTCGACCCCGGCAGCGTGGAATGCCCGCAACAGCGGGGGAGCGGTGGTCTCGATGCCGAGTGCCCGTTCCGGTATCTGCACGGCGTGGACGCCACGCAGAGCGGCCCGAACCGCCGGCATCGCTCCCGCACGGGCCGCGAGCAGCGCTCGGGCGAACCGCGGCCCCGAGACGCTCGTCGCGACCTCGGGCAGGAGCCGCAGGGCGGCCGCGCGACGACGTTCGCTGAATGAGGTGAGCAGCACGCGATGCTCGGCCCGCAACTGCCGGATGGCGTCGATGGTCGGGCCCACGGCATCCGCGCTCTTCAGGTCGATGTTGAAGCGCGCGGTCGGGAAGGCCGCCAGAGCGTCGGGGAGCGAGGCGAATCCCTGACCGGCGCCGAGATCGACGCGGGCGAGTTCGGCGGCCGTGTGCTGCGCGATGCGACCGCGTCGGTGGGCGACGCGGTCGAGCCCGGGGTCGTGGGCGATGATCGCGATGCCGTCGCGCGAGGCGTGCACGTCGGTCTCGATGTGGTCGACTCCGAGCCCGAGGGCGTGCTCGAAGGCGAGCAGCGTGTTCTCGGGCGCGGAGAGCGCGAACCCGCGGTGCGCGAGCACGCGCGGGGTGGCGGGCGCGAAGTAGCCGTCGGCGCGCTCGTGGACCACCTAGGAGGCGGCTCCGGGCGGGACGGGGTCGCGACCCGCCGCCGCGACCGGCGCTCCCGGCACGAAGCCCTTGCCGATGCTCGCGAGCGCCTCGGTCAGCTCGCTCGGAATGATCCACATCTTGTTCGACTCGCCCGCGGCGAGCTTCGGCAACGTCTGCAGGTACTGGTACGCCAGCAGAGGCGCGTCGGGGTCGCCGGCATGGATCGCCCCGAACACGATGCGGATCGCCTCGGCCTCGGCCTCGGCACGCAGGACCTGCGCCTTCGCATCGCCCTCGGCTTTGAGGATCGCCGACTGCCGGGCGCCTTCCGCCTCGAGGATCTGCGACTGCTTGGTGCCCTCGGCCGTGAGGATCACGGCGCGGCGGTCGCGTTCGGCGCGCATCTGCTTCTCCATCGAGTCCTGGATGCTCGCGGGCGGGTCGATCGCCTTGAGCTCCACGCGGTTGACGCGCAGGCCCCACTTGCCCGTGGCCTCATCGAGCACGACGCGAAGCTGCCCGTTGATGTTGTCGCGGCTCGTCAACGCCTCCTCTAGGTTGAGCCCGCCGACCACGTTGCGCAAGGTCGTCACGGTGAGCTGCTCGACACCGGCGAGGTAGTTGGCGATCTCGTAGGTCGCGGCGCGCGCGTCGGTGACCTGGAAGTAGATGACGGTGTCGATCGAGACGACGAGGTTGTCCTCGGTGATGACCGGTTGCGGCGGGAACGACACGACCTGCTCGCGCATGTCGACCAGAGGCCGGAGCCGGTCGATGAAGGGGACGAGCAGGTTGAGTCCCGGCTGCAGCGTCTTCTGGTAGCGACCCAGCCGTTCGACGACGCCCGCGTAGGCCTGCGGGATGATGCGGATGGACCGCAGCAGCACGACGACGACGAAGATCGCCAGGACGACGAGAAGGGCGATGACGAATGTCTGCCCGAGGAATTCGGCCGGACTGATCATGAGGGGGTGCTCCTCTTCTCGGGCGCGACCTCGGCGGTCGCCCCGTCGATGCGGGTGACGACCACACGGTCGCCGACGGTCGGTTGGACGCTCTCGTGCGCGCGGTCGATGCGGGCGGTCCAGGTCTCGCCGTTCGCGAGCTTCACGTAGCCGGCGCCGTCGGAGAAGGCGGTCGTGACGCGCGCCGCCATGCCGACCAGGGCATCCACGTTGGTCTTCGCCCCGTCGCCGGGACGGTTGAGCGTTCGGAGCAGCAACGGCCGGATCGTGAACAGCAGCAGTCCGGAGATGATCGCCGCGAGGCCGATCTGCGCCCACCACGGCCACCCGAGCAGATTCGCGCCGAGGCCGCCGACCAGGGAGCCCGCGGAGATCATGAGGAAGGTGAACTCGAGGGTGAGCAGTTCGAGGATCACGCAGACGAGCACGAAGACGAGCCAGATCATCCAGAGGTACTGCGTCAGGTCGACGAGCATCGCTCTTCCCCTCCTCGGGTCGATGGACGCTCACGCTATCACCGGCCTCCGACGCCCTGCCGACCCGGCGCAGCGGGGGAGGACGCGGTAGGGTCGAGAACCGTGGACAACCCCCTTCGCACCGGCTCGCTCGCCGGCAAGACCGCCCTCGTCACCGGCTCATCGCGCGGCATCGGCGCCGACACCGTGAAGTACTTCGCGGCGGCCGGCGCGAACGTCGTCATCAACTACCGAGCGAAGGCCCCTCGGGCCGAGAAGCTCGTCGCCGAGCTCGAGGCCCAGGGAACGCAGGCGATCGCTGTCGGCGCGGATCTGACCGACCCCGATTCGGTCGCGGCGATGATGGATGCCGTGCGCGAGCGATTCGGGACCCTCGACATCCTCGTGCTCAACGCCTCGGGCGGCATGGAGTCGGGCATGGGCGACGACTACGCGCTGCGGCTGAACCGCGACGCCCAGGTGAACGTGCTCACGCAGGGCGCCGAGCTCATGGGCGAGGGCGGTCGCGTCGTCTTCGTCACGAGCCATCAGGCCCACTTCATCCGCACGGTGCCGACGATGCCCGAGTACGAGGCGGTCGCGCTGTCGAAGCGCGCGGGCGAGGACGCCCTGCGCGAGCTCATCCCGACGCTCGCCGAGCGGGGCATCGGCTTCACGGTCGTCTCGGGCGACATGATCGAGGGCACGATCACGGCGACCCTGCTCGAGCGCGCCAACCCGGGCGCCATCGACTCGCGCAAGGAGTCGGCCGGCCGGCTGTACAACGTGAGCGAGTTCGCCGCGGAGGTCGTGCAGGCGGCCGTCGACCCGGTGCCCGCCGATAACACGCGCCTCGTGGGCGACGTCAGCTACTTCGCCGAGCACGCGGGGGAGTAGGGTGCCCGCCCTCCCGGGCCTGCGCCGCACGTCGCGAATCCTGCTGGTGGATGCCGGTGGTGCGGCGCTGCTGTTCATGACCGCCTCGCCGGACTCCTCGCGATTCGCCCGCTGGATCATGCCCGGCGGGGGAGTGGACCCGGGTGAGACGCACGAGCAGGCGGCGATCCGCGAGCTGTTCGAGGAGACGGGCCTGGTGGTCGAGGCCGTCGGCGAGCCGATCTTCACGCTCGACTTCGACGTCGCGTGGGACGAGGCCGATCACGATCGGGGCCACGCCGAGTACTACCTGGTGCGGGTGGACGAGCGGTTCGAACCGCTCTCGACCAACTGGACCGAGGAGGAGCACGTCGACGTGACCGCCCACGGCTGGTTCAGCGCCGAGGAGCTCGTCGCGAGCGGTGAGCCCTACGAGCCGGTCGAGTTGCCGGAGCTGATCGGCCGGTTCGGCTGACCGACGCCTTTGCGGCGACGTCGCCACAGCGGTTCTGTCTCGGCGAGCTCCTCCGGGGTCGCGAGGCGGAACGGCCCTGCCCTCTCGACCTCGATATCGCGTCGACCCTGGCCGCGAGTGGCGTAGAGGGATGCACCGATCGCCGTGGCGATGATCGCGGCGACGACCGCGAGCGACACCGTGGTCGGTATGTAGAGGACGTCGAGCAGCGCCATCTTGACGCCCACCCAGACGAGCACGATCGCGAGCCCGATCTTCAGGTAGCGGAACCGGTGGATGAGGTCGGCGAGCAGGAAGTACATCGCCCGGAGGCCGAGGATCGCGAAGGCGTTCGCGGTGAAGACGATGAACGGCTCGGTCGTCACGGCGAAGATCGCGGGGATGGAGTCCACCGCGAAGATGATGTCGGTCACCTCGACGAGCACGAGCACGGCGAGCAGGGGAGTGGCGACCACGACGCCCGCCCGCCGGATGAGGAAGCGCTGCCCGTGGTAGGCATCCGTCATCGGCACGACGCTGCGGAAGAGCCGCAGCGTGCGCGACTTCTCGGGGTGGATGTGCTCGTTGCGCGAGCGGATCATCTGGATGCCCGTGACGATGAGGAACGCCGCGAATACGTAGAGGATCCACGAGAAGCTCTCGATGAGCGCCGCGCCCGCGGCGATGAAGATCGCGCGGAAGACGAGCGCGCCGAGCACGCCGAGAAAAAGCACGCGGTGCTGGTACGCCCGCGGCACGGCGAACGAGGCGAAGATGATCGCCCAGACGAAGACGTTGTCGACCGCGAGCGACTTCTCGATGAGGTAGCCGGCGAAGTACTGTTGGCCGATCTCGGCGCCGAAGGCGTTCCAGAGGTAGACGCCGAACGCGACGCCCAGAGCGATCCACACGGCGCTCCACGCGAGGGCCTCGCGCACCCCGATGATGTGGGCTCTGCGGTGGGCGACGAGGTCGACGACGAGCATGGCGAGGATGGTGCCGAGGACGGCGAACCACAGCCAGAGGGGGACGTCCATGACGGAGCTCCTGAATGGTCGGTGAGGCTATTCAGGAGGTCTTTCCCGGCCGGAACGGTCTGAGTTCGGCCCGTGGCGCCGGATCCGTGCGGACGGATCGGAGTGTCGACGCGACGCGGGTCGGGGATACTCCCCTCCACCGACAAGTGAATCATACTTCACCGACGGGAACTGACGTTTGCCATAGGAATGGGCGGAATGATGGGCGGGTGTGGGTCGATGATGAGCTTCACCATCTGTGGCCGGGAATTCGATGCGGATCGAGGGGACACCACGGTCGAAGCGGGCAGCATCGAGCAATGGACCCTGGGAGACGCCAGTCCCATGGATCACCCAGTACACCTGCACGTGTGGCCGATGCAGATCGTGGAGTCCGATGGTCGCGCTCCCGACACCGCGATCTGGCAGGACGTTGTGAAGGTACCGGCGCACGGCCAGGTTCAGGTGCGGAGTGAACGTCCGGGGTAGCGAAGACTACGCCGTGCCGGTCGAGCCGGTCGATCAGGTTACCGGCGACCCGCCGAAAGAAACGCCGAGGCTGAACACGACGCCGGGGTCGTAGAGCAGTCGGACGTCGACCAGCCCCAGCGCGGTCGCGGGCGGCACGGCCGCCCAGACGAGCAGCACCGACCTGAATCGTCGCGCTGCCGCCGCGGACCCGCTGAGGCGGGCAGTGGCTTCGGCGTTCACGCTGCCGGTTCCAGGGCCGGGGCAGGCTGCGCGGCTTTCAGCGCGGTTTTACGGCTGAGCCGGCCCGCCCGGACGCCGTTGGCGATCACGACGATTTCGGCCAGTTCGTGGATCAGCACCACGGCGGCCAGGCCGAGGATTCCTAACAGTGCCATGGGGATCAGCACGGCGATCAGCAGCAGAGACAGGCCCACGTTCTGGAACATGATGCTCCGGGTCCTCCGAGCGTGATCGAGCACCTGGGGCAGATGGTTCAGGTCTTCACCCATAAGAGCGATGTCCGCGGTTTCAATGGCGACATCGGTGCCCATGGCGCCCATGGCGATGCCGATGTCGGCGGTCGCGAGGGCCGGAGCATCGTTGACTCCGTCGCCGACCATGGCTGTGGGCTGGCGGGCCTTGAGCGTGCGGATTATCTCCGCCTTGTCCTCCGGGCGGAGGTCGGCGTGGACTTCGGTGATGCCCGCGGCCTCGCTCAAGGCGGTGGCGGTGATCACGTTGTCCCCGGTGAGCATGGCCGTGGTGTACCCGGCCGCGCTCAGGCGAGCGATAGCTTCGCGGGCTTCGGGACGCAACTCGTCACGGACCGCGATGGCGCCGAGGACCTGCCCATCGTCCTCGATGAGGACAGCGGTGGCGCCTGCCTGTTGCATCCGCTCGACTTCGGCGGCCAGGGGTCCGGCGTCGATCCAACCCGGACGGCCGAGACGGACACGTCGGCCCTCCAGCCGGCCCTCCAGGCCCGCGCCGGGGACGGTGTCCACGTCAGTGACTGGCGCCCGATACGGAGCCGAGGCGAGAATTGCGCGAGCGAGCGGGTGTTCGCTGCGGGATTCCAGGCCGGCCGCGAGGGCGAGAACATGGTTCCTGGTAGCGGATCCAGTGGCGGCGACGTCGATCACGGCGGGTTTGTTGCGAGTGAGGGTTCCAGTCTTGTCCAGCGCGATGGTGCGGATCTTGCCGAGGGTTTCCAAGGCATTCCCACCCTTGATGAGCACGCCGATGCGGCTGGCGGCGCCGACGGAGGCGACAACGGTGACCGGAACGGAGATGGCCAAGGCGCAGGGCGAGGCGGCGACCAGGACGACGAGGGCTCGTTCGAACCACAGCAGTGGTTCGCCGACGATGAAGCCGAAGATGATGATCAGGGCAGCGACGATCAGGATGCTCGGAACCAGCTTGCTGGCGATCGAGTCGGCCAAGCGCTGGCCCGGGCCCTTGCGAGACTGCTCGGCCTCCACGAGGTGCACGATCCTGGCCAGCGAGTTGTTCTCAGCGGTTCTAGTGACCTCGACCTCAAGCGGGCCGGTGCCGTTGATGGACCCGGCATAGACGTCCGTTCCCGGTCCGGCCTCGACGGGGACCGACTCGCCGGTGAGCGCCGAGGTATCCAGGGACGTGCGACCGGTGATGATCCTGCCGTCGGTGGCCAGACGCTCTCCAGGCCGGACGACCATGCGGTCCCCTGGGACGAGTTCTGACGGGGCGACGGTGACCTCGACGCCGTCGCGCAGGACGCTCGCCTCAGCCGGGACCAGGTCGAGCAGCGCGCGCAGGCCCCGGCGCGCTTTCGCCAGAGAATACTCCTCCAGTCCTTCGGCGATCGCGTAGAGGAAGGCCAGCGTTGCTGCTGGCTCGAACTGCCCGAGCGCGACCGCGCCGGCGGCGGCGATCGTCATCAGCGTGCCGACACCGATCTTGCCCTTCATCAGGCGCCGGAGGGCGGTCGGAACGAACGTCCAGGCGGCCACCAGCAGAGCCGCGACTTCCAGCGGCAGCCTCAGCAGATCGGGGCCACCGACAAGTCCGGCGATCCACGCCGCGAGGAGCAGAGCGCCGGAGACCGCAGCTGCCCGGACTTCGCTCACCTGCCAGAAACCGACGGCTTCGTCTGCCTCGGCGGATTCCCCGGCCCCGGTCTTCCCGTCGGTGCTGCAGCAAGCATCACTCATCGCGCGTTCTCCTTAGTTTGTATGCTCGCCCCAGCACTGCCGATGCCGTAGTTCGGGCACAGGCTGACCGCGTTGCCGGTGGCCGCGAGCAGAACCTCGGCCTGGGCGAGCATGTCCATCAGTTCCGGACGGGACAACGAGTAGTACACGCTGCGGCCCTGCGCGCGGCCTTCCACCAAGCCGCACTCCCGCAGGCATGCGACGTGGGCCGATACCGTGGATTGGGCCAGGCCCAGCTCGCCGGAGAGATCACCCACCCGCACCTCGCCGTCGGCCATCCGCTTCACGATGCCCAACCGGGTCGGGTCGCTGAGCGAATGGAACAGCGCCGCCGCGGGATCGAGTTGCCGAAAGGTATCGGTCGGCACCGCAGATTCAATCGTCACATACCGATGATAGCGCCATACCGCGCTGTTATCGCCGGCTTGCCGGCGCTGTTATTTATGCACGCCGAGGAGGGGCATCGTCTCGATCAACCGGCGCTCATCCCTTATGAGCGGCCTCGAGTATCTCGGTTGGCGATACGCGCTGCTCGAGACGCGATCGCCGCTCGACGCCTCTTTGGTTGGACACGAGAATGTAATCCGATAATCACCATTATGACAGTTCGCTCGTTTCTGAGCGCCCCGCGCAGGTCGGCGAAGGCGAGATTGATCCCTTCGTGCACATGAAGCGCATCGCTCGTCGGTGGGCTCGTGCCAATGGCAAGCATCGTAAAATTCGAGTGACGTTGACCGATGTGGATCAGCGGACCGGTGAGGTTACCTCCCGGCGTACGTCGCGCATGCACGGCCCGCTGGTGCGCGGCGCCAACGGCTTCGTGTCAGTGAATGATGGGGTGGCTTTCAACGATGATTTGTTGCGGGCGCTGCGCCTGGCGGGCGGGGATGCCGCGGATTGTGGGATTCCTCTTGAAAATGCTGCTGCAGGCGGCGTGCCGGCTGATGGGGTTCCTACAATTGGGAGAGCTCGGTACGCGGTCGGCGCTCGCGCGGCCGAGCGGGCGGCCGTGCAGTTCCTGGATCGTCGCCGGGCTGCGCATGATTCCTGGCGGGCGCTCATCGACGCCCGGTCAGTGGCGTAGTCCGAGTACGGTGACGTGCAGCTGCTCGTCGCCGTCGTCTGCTTTCACGATGATGGTTCGTTTGAGCTTCTGGGTCATCCACCGGGACATGCCGATTTCGATCGTGCGTGCGCGTGTGCGCGGATCGGAAACGGCCCCTGGCATCGTCTGATACCAGGGGCCGTCACCGACGCTGATGCGTGAACTCACGACACGATCGTGAGCTTGCCGGGGTCGGTGAACCACAGGTACTCCCCCGTTGTGAACTTCACCAGCCACACCACGGCGGTGCGGCCGCGCATCTGCCGATCCACGACGCGGCCGCGGCCGCCCGTCGCGGTGACGACGTGGCAGCCGACGGCGAGGGTCGGGGCATTCATTGGCACGACTCGCAGTTCGTCTCGTCGGCGGGGTCTACCGGCACCGTGTAGGGGTCGAGCCGTACTGCGGCTTCGGCCTCTTCGTAGGCGAGTTCTTGCAGCAGGGCGGCGCGCTGCGCGTACATGTCGCCGATGAGCTTGTGCGGGCTCGCCACTATCCCGGCGAGGGCGTCTGCTGCCGCCGCGCGGTATGCCTCTGCTGCGAGGTCGAGAACGATTGCCGCCTGATAGAGGTGGGTGGCTACTTGTCGGTGCGAGGTTGTTGTCATGGTGTGCTCCTTCGTGAGGTTCGAGACCTTCCGGTGTAGAGGTCTCCTTCGGTGTTGATAGGCGGAGCCAGTTCACGATCGGAGCGGAGTGCAAGGGTTCTGAGCCCTCCCCGCCTTCGAGAGTCTGGAATCGCACGTCCGGAGGACGTTCCCGAACCATCTGCACGAGTCGGAGGGCGACGGCCCTTGCGCGGAGCGGAGAGCGTGAAACAATCCCCGACCTACAGCGAAGGAGGCACGCGGGCTCGTGAACTGTTCTCCGCCGTTGACTCTCCGCCGTTGACTCACCGCCGTTGACTCACCGCCGTCGACTCACCGCCGTTGACTCACCGCCGTTGACTCACCGCCGTTGACTCACCGCCGTCGACTCACCGCCGTCGACCGATTCGGCCCCCGTCATACCCCCACTTCGGGGGGGATTTAGGCGGCGCAGCCGTGCCGGTCTTGTTACCTGTGCCATATTCGCTCACAGGGCTCCTAGTGAGCAAATATGACCCTTGAAGATTCGGAGAGAACCATGGCAGCAATCCACCCGGTGGGCCTCCTGGCTGGCACCGTGCGCGAAGTGCGCAAGAACGAATTCATCGACCGCTCCTCGGGCATGATCGAGGATCGCGGCCGCAAGGTCACCCTTCTGACGCGGGCGGGCTTCGCACAGTTCAACGTCCCCGTCGAGTTTGCCTCGGTGATCTTCCGCGAGGGCGAGCAGGTCGCCCTCTGGGTGCGCCTGGTCGAGTGGAGCATGAACTCCCGCAACGGCACGACCCTGGTCTTCGAGTCGGTCGCCTCGGCCGACATCGCCCGCCCCGTCCTGGCCGAGCTTGCCTCGGTCGACCCCGCCGCCTGATCATGACCGTGCTGCTGGTGGTGGCGGTGGTGCTGATCGGCGTCGCTTTCGCTGTCTGCACGGTGCTCGTGGCTGAGGGGTTGGCGTCGTGAACCACGACTTTGAGCACTATCTTGCCGAGAACGCTTCCGTCCTGGCGGTCTCGTTCGTCCTGATTTTCTCCGTCGTCGCGAGCCTGTGGACGGTAGCTATCGTCCTGGCGGTTCGCCGACGCCGCGGTGGGGCGCGGTAGCTGCTCATGCTCGCGCTCACGGCCCATGATCCGGTCACCCGGCAGGACTTCCTCGATGCCGTCTACGCGCTTCAATCCGTGGGCCTCGGCATCATGATCCTGCTCGCGGCGCTGCTCGTGCTCGGCGTCATCCGACTGGTGGTGTCCTGGTGAGCCTCGCCGAGATGTTTGCGGCCGTGTTCATCCCGCTGCTGGCGGTCACTCGGGCACTCGACCTGTTCGTCGTATTCCTGGGATCGAACCGATGACCGCCGCCATGGTGGCCGTCACGGTCGACCTTGTCGTCACCGCGATCGCGGTGGGCGCTGGCCTCGGGCTGATCGCCCGACTGACCAAGGTGAGGGGGTGAAAATCCTATGTTCGGAATCATGCCGAGCGTCTCGCACCCCCAGATCACGATCGACTGGGCGACTGGCGCCAACACGATCCTGACGGAGGCCGCAGAAGCGGTCGCCGCAGGCTGGCCGATCGGGGCCGCGGTCATCGCAGCCTTCGTCGGCTGGAAGCTGATCAAGCGCTTCGTCAAGGGCTGATCGGTCCCACCCCCCAAGAGCGGGGCGCTTGCCGCGACCCGGCAGGCGCCCCGCTCGAACACTCTTACCGAGTCTGTGAGGTCACTCATGCTCAATCGCACCCGCGTCGTATTCTCCGCAGCGATCGCGCTCGCGCTCGTCGTCGGCCCCGTCACGGCGGCTTCTGCGGCGACGGAGCCGTTCGTGCCCTCCGAGTCCAAGACGCGCGCGTTCATGCTCAACGTCGTCGGCTCCGTCCTGAAGGGCGCGACGCCGGACAAGTGGCGCCGCGAGATTCTCGCAAATCAGAACCGCTACGACTTCGGCCTCGAATCCCTCGACGTTGCCCTCAACGGCGGGCAGCAGATGAACGGCGACTTCATCACTAACCCCTCCTCGTATGACGATCATGTGATCAAGGCCTATGAGGAACAGCTCGCGGGCAAGAACGGCACCAAGCCCGCCCGGCCTCCGGCGACACGCGCGCAGAAGTTCGAAAAGGTGGTCGGCGGCGTCGGCGGTGCGCTCGCCGCGGTCACGTCGGCACAGTTCGGGTTCTCGGTCGGCAAGGGCATCAGCGAAATCATCGGCTACGACCCGACCGCGGGCCTCTGCGAGCCCAATTTCGAAGACGGCGGGCTCATTGCCACCCTGACCGGCACCGACTGCTCGGCGCTGGCTCTCGCGCCGGAGTACGTCGCGAACAGCGACTTCGAGCCGGGCTTCACCTGGGGCACCGTGTGTCTGTCTGGCGGGACGCCCTGCTTCACCCCGCTCGACTTCGCTCTGCACACGGATGGGTTTGCGCGCAAGGCGTTGCTGGTCATCGGTAACTCCACGACGACCACAACCCCGACGTTCTACATCGTGCTCCCACCCAACTCGCCCGGCTGCACAACCTCGGTCGAATGCCGATACCCGTTCTCGATCACGAAGGAAACCGGCAACACCAACTACCAGAAGGCGGTGTCGGTGTGGGGTTCGGGCACGTTCACGCACGCCAACGGCTCGACGATCAATGAGTTCCCCTGGACGGCGGCACTCCCCACGGTGCTCGGCTTCGCGGCGACGACGACGTCGCCGACCGTGCCCGGCGAGACCATCCCCGCCGATCCGGAGCGCACGCTGACGTGCTCGATCACGGGCACGAACGGCATCACCTATACCGAAGTCTCGGCCCCGTACACGGAGGGCGGCGGCGAGGTTGCCTCGCCGTCCTGCCCCGACCTCCCTGAGGGCGTCACGCCGCAGAACTACGCGGTCAAAGAGAACGGCCCCAACGGCTCCGTGCCGCTCTACGACGAGCCCACGACGCCCGAATACCAGGCGTGGCTACAGGCCTTCCCGCAGTGCTCCTACGGGGCGTGCGCGACCGACCTCCTCGACCTTCGCTCCGGCACGGCTGTCTCCTGCTTCGACACCGGCACGGCGTGCGCTGAGTGGTTTGCCGACCCGGCAAAGGACACCAACTACCGATGCACGCACGGCGGTCAGACCGTCGTGCTCTCGGAGTGCTACGTCTACGCGGTTCTCTTCAAGCCCGGCCAGGTGGAAATCGGCGCACCCTACGCCGACCCGGAGACCGGCATCTGGTCGGGCGGGCAGTCCTCCCCCGGCGCCTCCGCCACCCTGTTCGGCAACACGGTGCAAGACCCCAACCGCACACGCTCCTGCTACGGCCAAGGGTGGGCCGAATTCAACCCGGTCGAGTGGATCATGCAGCCCGTACAGTGCGCGATCGAATGGGCCTTCGTGCCCCGGCAGGCCGTCGTCGCGCTCGAACTCGCGAAGGCCAACGACGCCTGGCAGGGCACACCCCCCGGCAAGGTGGTCGCCGTCGTCGGAACGTGGGACGTCGATGTCGGCCTCGACGGCTGCGCCGGGGTTCCCCTGACCTGGCGCGGCGACACCGTGCAGATGCTCGACGCGTGCGCGGGCACCCCGCTGGCCCCTATCGCGTCGATGTCGCACCTGCTGTCGGGAGTGCTGTTCGGCATCGCTGGCATCTGGGCCGTCATCAACATCGTGGCCGCGGTGATCGGCTACCGCGGCCTGACCGTCGCGGGAGGGAACCACTGATGATTCTGGAATGGCTCGCCGGGATCGGCTCCGCGTTCGTCACGATGGTCGCGGGCCTGCTTCCGGTGTGGGAGCCGCCCGCGTGGTTCACGAGCGTCGGCCCGCAGATTCAAGGCGTCCTCGCCACGGCGGACGGGCTCGGCGTGTGGGTCAACTTCTCCCTCGCCTCCACGGTCGCCACGGCGGTACTCGCGACCTATGTCGTCGGGTTCGTGATCAAGCTGGTGCTCCGCGCCGGTTCGCATGTTCCCCAGTTCGGCGGTGCCGGATGAGCAACGCAGACATCGAATTCGAGGACTCGGGCGCAGGGGAGGGCAGCGAGCCGGAGGCCGCGCCCTCCCCGGAGCCCGCACACCTCGCCACGATCGGCGCCGTGCCCTACGACTTCACCGGTCGCGATCGTCTAACGGGAGGCGTTCTCAAACGACGCTCCGTGCCCCTGATCGGCTACGTCGGCCTTAACGGCGACGGCAAGACTCAAGCGATGGTTCGCGACACGTTGCCCTCGCTCGCCGCTGGTCGTCGCGTGCTCTCGACGGTGGCGATCCTCGATCACCGAACCGGCGAACCGCACCCGCTGTGGGAGCCGCTGCGGTCGGTCTGGCAACTGCTCGACTTCCGCGACGGCGACATTCTGCTGGACGAAATCACCGGCATCTTCGATTCCCGCGACGGCGGCATGCCCAACGAAGTGCGACGGCTGATGCCGCAGATGCGGCGTCGGAACGTCGTCATCCGTTGGACGGCGATCGACTGGGACAACTCCGATCGGCGTCTGCGCCAGATCACCCAAGCGGTGGTGAAGTGCCGTGGCTACATTCCCGACTATTCGACCCGGCGCGGCACCGGCGTCCGTGACGCCACCTCGATGTGGGCGCCGAAACGCGCGTTCTCTCTGGTCACCTATGACGCGCAAACGCTCTCGCAGTCGGAGGACTCTGCCGCGATCACCCAGGACGAGAACAAGCGGCGCAAGGCCAAGGTGCTTCATCGCGAGTGGTACGTCGCCGGAGGCACGCTCGCTCGAGCCTCCTACAACACGCTCGACGATGTGCTTGCGGTCGACGCCTCCTGCCCGAAGTGCGGCGGTCGCATCATGGCCAAGACCTGCCGCGGGCACGACGACGGCGCCCCGTCTCTGAGGGTCACCCGGTGATGTCGTGGCGGGCATGAACAACGCCCCCGCCAGGGCTACTGGCGGGGGCGTCTGGCCCGTGTACGTTAGCAATATGCGGTCACTTCACGATGGGGCATCTCCATGCTAGCGCCTGTCTCTGTCGCTCTGCCGAGAACTCACGTCCGTCTGCGCACGATGCTCGATGTTGAGGCGGCGGCCGAGCGGCTGCGTACGGCCACGCTGCGGCCGGTGGATCTGGAGCATGGGGCGGGCGGCTCGATACGTTTTGCTGCCGTCTCTCCGGGCTCGTTCCGGTTCGCCTCCCGTCAGGTGGATACGGCCTCCCCGGTGCTCGGGGTGTCGCGTTCAGACTGGGTGCGCGAGAATGGCCCTGTGGATGATGACCCTCCCGCCTCGACTCGCGGGCAGATTAGTGGTTGGTCGCAGAAGTCGCGGGTGCGCATGCGGCGCGTGTTCGGCGAGTTCGACTACTCGCCGATGTTTCGCCGTGGGCTCGGTCTGCCGAAGTTCGTCACCCTCACGCTTCCGCACAACTGGGAGCGCATCGCCCCGACCCCCGCTGTGTTCAAGAAGAACCTGGTGGATAACGCCTTGAAGCGATCGTTCCGTCGTGACTGGGGCTATGACCTCGTGGGCATCTGGAAGATGGAATTCCAGGATCGTAAATCGTGTCGTCGCGACGGCTGCCACGACCCGAAGGCTCCCCACCTGCACATGATCGTCGCCGCGCCCTCGGGCGAGTGCCCGAAGACGGGTGAGAGCTTCGAAACCTGGCTCCGCACCGTGTGGGCGCGTACTTGCCGCCACGCTGACGCTTCTGAGCAGGAGTACCGGGATCACCTGGCCAAGGGCGTCTACGTCGATGACACGTACTCGCTGACCGGCACCGATGCTAAGCGCATCGCCGACTACTTCGTCAAACACGGCCTCTTCGCCGCGAAGGAGTACCAGAACCAGCCTCCCGCTCTCTGGGGCGGCAAGCCTGGCCGGTTCTGGGGGTACTGGGGTTTGAAGAAAGCGATCGGCGAGGTCGAGATGGGCTACGAGCTCGTCGGAGCGTCGGATGATAAGCGAAATTATGTCAGACCAGCGCGATGTGCGCGCGGCAACGAGTCGAACGACCCCATCCCCCTCGGGTGCCTAGCGAGGCGCGATCACTCGGACGCCTGCCCCCGACGCTGCACGCACGAGTTCGCCGTCATAGGTGACCACTTCGTCGACTCCGATCCGTAATGCTGTCGCCAGGTGGATCGCGTCGTTCGAGCGCAACGGCGCATGGGTGCCCGCGGCGAGCAGATCCCCTCGTGTCACATCCACGAGGTCGACGACATCAAGAACGGTCGATATCGCATCCAGCGCGAGCGCGTCCGGGTGTCGACCCGCCGCACAATGCAGTTCGGTATGGAGCAGCCAGGATGCCACCAGGCGGCGGTGCGACGATGTCAGCGCCTCGAGCAACGCCGCGGACTCGGCCTCTTCGACGAGCAGCTTCATCGCCGCCGACGTGTCCAGGTATGTGATGGTCACCACGGCCCGCGGCTGCTCTCGATCAGCTCCTGGGTCGTTGCCGTCGACTCGACGCGCGTGATTTCGAGCAGCGTTTCCGTGCCGGCGCGCGCAGCACGCGCTTCGCCGCGAGCGATCAGCCCGTCCAGAACGGTGCCCCCGACCGGAACGATGAGCGCCGCAGGCCGACCGTTGTTGCTGACCTCGATCGACTCCCCCGCCTCGACCCGTCTAAGGATCTCGCCGCTGCGGTTGCGCATCTCCCGATGGGTGACCTTATCCATGTAGCACAGCGTAGCACATTGGCCTCTCGGAGCGGATCAGAACGGCCAAAGAGCACGCACCTCGATGCGCCCGAACCGCGCCATCGGATGCGCCGCGGCGATGTCGACGGCCTCGTCGAGGCTGTCGGCGTCGATGACGTCGAACCCGGCGATCCGCTCGGGGCTCTCGGTGAACGGGCCGTCACGGACGATCCGCTCCCCCGCGCGGACGATGACAGTGCGCGCATCCTCGGCGGGCCGCAGCCGATCGCCGAGCACGTAGCGCCCCCCGCCCTCGAGCGCGCCGACCCACTCCTCGATGGTGTCTTCGCTCGCCAGATAGGGCTCGGCTGTCGGGTCGTCGCAGATGAACAGGATGAATCGCATTCGTCCTCCTTCGGTGATGGATTCTCCGGATAGAGCATGTCGGCGGCCGCACGGTGGGCGTCGGCGACGCGCAGCCGACTTCTACAATTCGTGAACCCAGAAACCACGCGGTGATGTCAAAGCGAAAGGATGCCCGTCGATCGCGAGCACAAACGAGCGGCCGAGTCGTCCCCGGGCCTGAGAGGCACTGCGTCATGGCGACCGCCTTGGGGTTCCATTGCATTTTCAGTGCATTATGATGCGCTTATGCATGATTCCTCCGCCGCGCTCTCCGTCGCCATCGGCATTCGCGTCAAGGAACAGCGCCGCGCGCACGGCTGGACCCTCGACCAGCTCGCCGAAGCGGCATCGCTGAGCCGTCGGATGCTCGTCAACGTCGAGCAGGGCGCCGCCAACCCCAGCGTCAGCACCCTCCTGCGCCTCGGCGAGGCGCTCGGCATCGGACTCCCGGAGTTGGTGGAGGCTCCGCGCACGACGGCGACCACGCTCACGCTCTCCGGACAGGGCGCCGTGCTCTGGTCGGGCGACCATGGCGGCCGCGGCGTTCTCGTCGCGAGCATGACGACGCCCGACGCCTTCGAGCTCTGGGACTGGCGGCTCGAACCTGGCGAGGAACACCGCAGCGAGGCCCACGGGGCGGGCACGCGCGAACTGCTGCAGGTCATCGAGGGCGTGATGACGTTGCGCGTCGGCGATGAGGAGCATGCGCTCACCGCGGGCGATGCGATCGGCTTCCCCGGCGACATCCCGCACGCCTACGCCGCACCAGGAGGCTCGACGGTGCGGTTCGCACTCACCGTGCTCGAGCCGGCATCCCGTCACTCAGGGGCGATGACGCACCGTGCGTGACCCGCGTGTTCTTCAGCACCTGCTCGACGCGGCGACCGTCGACGAGAGCGTGCTCGCGCTCTGCCCCGATTACCGCGCCCTGCTCATCGTCGTCGACGGCATCGAGCCGGGCCCCGGCGATGTGCGCAGCGAGGCCCTCCTCCGCGACGCCGAGCAGCACGCCCGCGCCCTCCTGCGCGAGCACCCAGTGGAGGCGCTGCCGCACGTCGCCGCCTGGCGCGAGGCGTATCGCGCCTTCGGCGCCAAGCCGCAGCGCACGCGCAACAGCCTCGAGGCGCTGCTGAGGAGGGCGGATGCCGGACTCCCCCGCGTCAACCGGCTCACCGACGTCTACAACGCGATCTCCGTGCGGCACGGCATCCCCATCGGCGGCGAGGATCTCGACCACTATGCCGGATCCGCCCGCTTGCGCCGAGCGGTGGGAGTCGAACCGTTCGAGACGGTCGCCGACGGCGCAACCGCTGTCGAGCATCCCGAACCCGGAGAAGTCGTGTGGTGCGACGACGCCGGCGTGACGTGCCGACGCTGGAACTGGCGTCAGACCTCGCGAACGCAGCTGACGGCATCGACCCGCGCCGCTCTGTTCATCCTCGACGCGCTCGACCCCGTCACCGACGGCGAGCTGAGCGCCGCGGGTGCCGCGCTCGCCGAGGAGCTCCGTCGGCTCGGCTCCGACATCGTCCTCGCGCGTCGGCTGATCAGCGCGTCCTCCCCCGCCGGAAACGGAGATTGAGCGTGCTCATCCACCCCTGGGACTCCGCCCTCGACGACGCCGAGTGGCAGCAGTGGCTGTCGACGATCGACTCGTTCGGGATGCTCGTGGTGAACAACCTCGACCCCGCTCAGGCGCCGCTCGTGGTGCCGACCCACTTCACGCCCGCCGGCGACGAGATCCTCCTGCACCTCGCCCGGCCGAACCCCGTCTGGCCGCATCTCGAGACCGCGACCGAGGTGCGGCTGGCGCTCGTGGGCGACTACGCGTACGTGCCCAGCTACTGGCGCGCGAAGGCGGGCGGGCCCGACGAGGACGGCGTGCCGACGAGCTACTACGCCGCCGTGCAGTTCGTCTGCCGGCCCACGATCGTCGACAACCCGCACGAGAAAGTCGCGATCCTGCAGGCGCAGTTCGCGCACATGCAGCCCGAGGGCGGGCACGCGGCCGTGGATGTCGACGCCCCGCCGTACGGACGGATGCTGCCGGGAATCCGCGGGGTGCGTCTGGAGATCCTGCGTGTGGAGGCGAAATTCAAGTACGACGACCACAATCCGACCGAGCATCGTGAGCGCGTCAGCGCCCGCCTCGACGAGCGCGACCACGCGCTCGACTCCGGAGCGGCGGCGCAGCAGCGCCGGCGGCTCGCCGCGATCGGCGACTGGCGCGGGCGGCGCGCGCCGTGACCGCCGCGCTCGACCGGGTCGCGGCGCCCGCAGCGCCGGCACCGATCCCCCGTGGGCGCTCGCGGTCGGCGCGATGCTGTCGATTCAGCTCGGCTCGGCACTGTCTGCGGGCCCGTTCCTCCCCGACCTGGAGGCCGCCGGCACGGCCTGGCTGCGGCTGACGCTCGGAGCGCTCATCCTGCTCGCGATCGCCCGGCCCCCGATCAGCAGCACCCGTCGCCGACGCGCTGCCGCTACTGGGGCTCGGGGTGGCGACCGGGCTCATCTCCTGCTGACGCAGAGGGGTCGGGCAATGACCGCTCCCCCCAGGTGTGGAGGTCTCCATGAATAAGTCCGTCTCCATCGCGTTCATCACCGCGATCGTCGCCGGCGGGCTCATGCTCGCGCAACGCGAGGCCGCCCACTGCGTCGACTGCACCGACCCGCACCTGGGCACGCCCGGCGGGCCGAACGGCCTCGAGACAGCCGGGAACCCGTCCGAGCGGTCTTACGGCCGGTAGTACCGGCTTCTCGCGCTCTCGTCGAGATGCCCGGCCCAGCCGCGATTTGCTCGTCCTGGGCCGGGCCCTTCGCCGCCTCAGGCCGCCTCGAGCGCGGTGAGCGCCGTGCGCAGTCGCGAGTCCGCCTCGTCGGCGACGGCGCGCACGTCCGGCGCCGAGCTCAGTTCCGCCATCGTCTGCGGGTCGATCGTCTGCACCGTCGTGGATGTCGCATCGGCTCCGCGACGGACGACCACGTTGCAGGGCAGCAGGACTCCCATCTCCGGCTCGACGGTGAGCGCCCGCTGCGACAGTGAGGGGTTGCACGCTCCGAGGATGAGGAACTCTCCGAGCGCTCGAGCGCTCTCCTCCCCGAGCTTGGCGGCGAAGGTGGCGTGGACGTCGATCTCCGACAGGATGCCGAAACCTTGCGCCGCCAGTGCCTCGCGAACGCGCGAGACCGCCTCGGCGAAAGGCAGCGGCAGAGTGATCGTGTGGGCGTAGGTCATCGTGTTCTCCTTCGTTCGCGACCCGGCGGGCCGTCAGCGGGCGCGACGATACTCCTCCGATGTGACCGCCGGCGACCGCCCGCCCGGCTCCGCCCGAAGAATCACGCCCCGATGGCGCTCTCCAGGTCGGAGCGCAGGTCATCGACGGCTTCGAGCCCGATCGAGAGTCGCAGGATGTCCGCTCCGGGTCGTGCCGATGCCTCGACGGGCCGGTGCGTGAGCGACGAGGGGACCTGGATGAGCGAGTCGACGCCCCCGAGCGAGACCGCGTGGGTGAACAGCCGCACGCGCTCCGCCGCGCGCGCCGCGGCCTCGTGCCCGCCGCGCATCCTCACCGAGATCATCGCGCCCGGCCCGCGCATCTGAGAGCCGACGACGCCGCGGGGATCCCCGCCGGGGAGCCCCGGGTAGTAGACGTGTGCGACGGCGGGCTGCCCGGCGAGCCACTCCGCGAGCTGCTGAGCCGAGTCCTGCTGCGCCCGCACGCGCAGCGGCAGCGTCGCGAGACCCCGATGCAGCAGGTAGGCGGCGAGCGGATGCAGGATTCCCCCGGTGATCGCACGAATCGGCCGGATGCTCGTGGCCCAGTCGCTCGAGCACGCCAGAACGCCGCCCACGGCGTCGCCGTGCCCGCCGATGTACTTCGTCGCGCTGTGCAGCACGATCGCCGCTCCGTGTGCGGCCGGATTCTGCAGCACGGGGGTCGCGAAGGTGTTGTCGACGAGCACCGGCGCACTCCCGGCAGCGGCGACGACCGCATCCAGATCCACGAGGTCGAGCGTCGGGTTCGCCGGAGTCTCGACGACGACCAGGCAGGTGTCGTCGCGTACCGCGTCGGCGACCTCGTCCGGCGCGCAGAAGGTCGTCTCGACGGAGAGCAGACCCGAGGCCAGAAGGTGATCCGTGCCGCCGTAGAGCGGCCGCACCGCGACGACGCGCCGACCCCGGCCACGATTCGCGGCAGCCGTCACGGCGGCGCTGAACGCGGCCATTCCCGAGGCGAAGGCGACCGCGTCGCCCGTTCCTTCGAGCGCGGCGAGCGCCCGCTCGAACCGGTCGACCGTGGGGTTCCAGAGCCGCGCGTAGACGAAGCCGCCCTCGGTCGGATGGCCGCCGGTCGCGATCGCCTCGTACGACTCGCCTCCGTGCTCGACGTCGGGCAGCGGGTTCGTCGACGACAGGTCGATCGGCAGCGCGTGGACGCCGAGCCCGGCGAGGTCCTCCCGCCCCGCGTGCACGGCGAGAGTCTCGAGGGCGACAGCGCGTTCCATGCCGCGAGACTGGCGCATCCTGCTGGATTCGGCAACATCTAGCGCACATGCTACTGACAGTAGACAAAAACGCGCAGATCCTTCACACTTCGACCATGCCTGACCGCGACGCCCCGAAGAACCCGCGGGCCGCGGCGCTCGACACGATCGACCTCGCGATGCTCGCCGAGCTCGACGCCAACGGCCGCCTGACCAATGCGGCGCTCGCCGCGCGCGTCGGCATCGCCGAGTCGACCTGCAGCCAGCGGTTGCGCACTCTGCGCGAATCGGGCGTCATCCGGCGGTTCCGCGCCGAGATCGACCCGTCCGCGCTCGGCCTCGGCATCGAGGCCGTCATCACGGTTCGCCTGGCCAGCCACAGCCGCGACCAGGTGCAGGCGTTCCAATCGAGGCTGCGCGACATCCCGAACGTGGTGCGCATCTTCCACGTCGCCGGCGCCGACGACTACCTGCTGCACGTCGCCGTCGAATCGGCGGCGGCCCTGCGCGACCTCGTTCTCGAGCACCTCCAGGTGCACCCCGGAGTGCGGCACACCGAGACCCAGCTCGTGTTCGAGGTCATCGACGGCGCTGGGCTCCTCCCCCGCCCCTGAGCACCGAAGCGCCGAGCCGGTCAGCCGACGGGCCCGTCGCCCTCCGCCATCGCCGGATCCATCCACGCGAGCTCCCACAGGTGACCGTCGGGGTCGTGGAAGCTGCGCACGTACATGAGACCGTGATCCTCGGGCTCGCGCGCCGCCGAGCCTCCCGCCCCGAGCACGCGATCGGCGATCTCGTCGACCTCCGCACGCGTCGCGAGCCCGAGCGCGTAGATTCCCGTCGCGGTCAGCGCCGTGTCGGCGAGCGGCCGCGGGTCGTAGCGCGCATGCGATTCCGGGGTGTGGAGCATCGCGAACGCGGCCTCCCCGAAGACGACGCACGCAGCATCCTCGCTCGTGAAGCGCTCCTCGATGCGGAACCCGATCCCGGTGAAGAAGCGCTTGGAGCGCTCCAAGTCGGTCACGGGAAGGTTGATGAAGACCATGGTCACCGTCATGACGCGCTCCTCGGTGTCGCTCGCTCCGGGCGGCGGGTCGACGATCTCGAGCATCGCCGAGCCGGATGCCCGGGTCAAGCGGTCGCGGAGGGTGCCGCGCGCTGCGTGGCCGCCGCCCACTCGGCGAGCTTGCGCTCGGCCCGCCCCGAGTCGACGGCCTGCTCGGCGATCTCGAGCTGCTCGCGCAGGCGCTCGGTGATGGGCCGCGCGATCTGCGCGGGGTCTTCGGCCAGGCGGAAGGAGACCAGGCCCGCTGCGGCGTTGAGCAGCACGATGTCGCGCACGGCGCCGGGCTCCCCGGCGAGCACGGCCCTCGCGATGCCGGCATTGTGCTCGGGCGAACCGCCGAGGATCTCATCGATCGTGCTGTACCCGATGCCGAGCTCGCGCGGGTCGAGGTCGTGCTCGGTCACCGAGCCGCGCGAGACCTCCCACATGTGGCTGTGACCCGTCGTCGTGAGCTTGTCGATGCCGTCGTCGCCGCGGTAGACGAGCGCCGTGGCACCCCGCGTGCGGAAGACGCCGACGACGAGCGGAACGCGGTCGAGGCTCGCGACGCCGACCGCCGACGCCTCGGGCCTCGCCGGGTTCACGAGCGGGCCGAGGATGTTGAAGAGCGTCGGGATGCCGAGCTCTCGTCGCACGGGGCCCGCGTGCCGGAATCCGGGGTGGAAGGTCTGAGCGTGCAGGAAGGTCAGGCCCACCTCGCGGAAGACGCCCGCGACGGCATCGGGCTCGAGCGCGAGGTCGATCCCGAGAGCGCTCAGCACGTCCGAGGCGCCCGAGGCACTGCTCGCCCCCCGATTGCCGTGCTTGGCCACCGGAACGCCCGCGGCGGCGGCGACGATCGATGCGATCGACGAGACGTTGACGACGGCGCCGAACGGGTCCCCTCCGGTGCCGACGATGTCGAGCACCATGGGGTCGATGTCGATCGGACGGGCGTGGGCGAGTGCCGCATCGCGGAATCCGACGAACTCGTCGACCGTCTCGCCCTTGGCCGTGAGAGCGACGAGGAAGCCGGCGAGCTGGGCCGGCGTGGCCTCACCGGCGACCACGTGCTCCATCGCCCACGTCGCCTCGGCGATGGTGAGATCGCCGCCGTCGAGCAGTCGCGCGAGCAGTGCGGGCCAGGTCGGAGCGACGGACATGGGTAAAGGCTAGTGAATCGCCGCGAGTAGGCATGTCGGCAGGCAAGAACCCCCAGGAACATCCGCCATAATGAGCGAGTGACCAGTACCTCTCTGTCGAGATCTCTCACCGCTCCCACGATCAACAGGCCGAACGTCGTCGCCGTCGGAACGATCGTCTGGCTCGGCAGCGAGGTCATGTTCTTCGCCGGCCTGTTTGCGATCTATTTCACGTTGCGATCGACCTCACCCGAACTGTGGACCGCGGGAACCGAGAAGTTCAACGTCCCCTTCGCGGCCGTCAACACCACAATCCTCGTTCTTTCGTCGGTGACGGCGCAGTTCGGCGTATTCGCGGCTGAGCGCCTGCAGGCCCGGCGCACCGGCTGGAAGCCGACGCAGTGGGGAATGATCGAGTGGTTCTTCCTGACCTACGCCATGGGCGCGGTGTTCGTGGTCGGCCAGATCTACGAGTACTCGATCCTCGTCAGCGAATACGTCTCGCTCACCTCCGACGCCTTCGGCTCGGCGTTCTACCTGACGACCGGCTTCCATGGCCTCCACGTCACGGGGGGCCTCATCGCCTTCCTCCTCGTGATCGGCCGCGCGTACGCAGTGAAAGTGTTCACTCATCGCGACGCGACGAGCGCGATCGTCGTCTCGTACTACTGGCACTTCGTCGACGTCGTGTGGATCGGCCTCTTCCTCGTCATCTACGTCCTCCAATGAGCAAGCGAATCGAGACGGACCGCACCATGCACTCCACCTCCCCTGCATCCACCCGGCGAGCCGGTCGTCGGCATCCCCTCGCGGCAGCATCACTGCTCGTCGTGGGGCTGCTCGCGACCGGTGGCGCGTACGCACTCGCGACGACCTCGGCGACCGCCGAGACGACCACGGCGAGCGCTCAACTCGTCGAAGAGGGCGGCAAGCTCTTCGCCGCGAACTGCGCGACGTGCCACGGCCTGCAGGCCGCAGGCACGGCTGCCGGCCCGTCGCTGATCGGCGTCGGTGCACTCGCCGTCGACTTCCAGGTGGGCACCGGGCGCATGCCCGCCGCCGCTTCCGGACCGCAGGCCGAGGTCAAGCCGGTGCAATTCACTCAGGAGCAGATCGATGCGATGGGCGCATGGGTCGCCGAACTGGCACCTGGACCGGCCGTGCCGCCCGAGCGATACGTCTCGGGCGACGGCGACGCCGCCCTCGGCGCCCAGCTCTTCCGCATCAACTGCGCGATGTGCCACAACGTCGCGGGCGCAGGCGGCGCGCTCACGCAGGGAAAATACGCTCCGAGTCTCGCCGGCGTCGACCCCGTGCACGTCTACGGCGCGATGGCCACGGGGCCGCAGAACATGCCCGTGTTCAACGACCTCAACCTCACGCCGGAGGAGAAGAACGACATCATCACCTACCTGAAGTATCTCGAGCAGAACCCCTCGGTGGGCGGTTTCGATCTCGGCGCACTTGGTCCGGTGTCGGAGGGCCTGTTCATCTGGATATTCGGCCTCGGAGGACTCGTCGCGGTGACCATCTGGCTCACCGCGAAGTCCAACTGACGGCCCGTGCAGCAAATTAGGAAGGGACGATAATGGCGGACGGTCACGACGGCACGACGAGCGGCGAGACTGCCGGGACCGTCGTCGAGAGTCACGCGAGCACCGCTCCGTCGTCCGGAGTGGCGGTCGAGCGGGCCGATCGCATCGCGAACCCGGGTTTCAGACCCGAGCGACTGCGCGTGACCGACCTCGACCCGGCGAAGGAGCGGCAGGCCGAGCGCACCGTTTCGGGCTTGTTCCTGCTCTCCGTCGCCGGCAGCGTGCTCGCCGTCGTCGCCTACGTCGCGTTCCCGATCGTCGAGGGCGAGCCGAACAGCATCCGCCTCAACAACCTGTTCCTCGGCCTCGGCATCACACTCGGCCTGCTCGGGATCGGCATCGGCGCGGTGCACTGGTCGAAGGCGCTCATGCACGGCCACGAGCTCGTCGAAGAGCGCCACGGCACGCGAGGCTCCGACGACACGCGGGCGAAGGCCATCGAGGTTTTCCAGGCCGGGAACGCCGAATCGGGTTTCACGCGCCGTCGTCTCGTGCGCAACACCCTCATCGGCGCGCTCGTCGCGACTCCCATCCCCGCGATCGCGATCTTCCGCGACCTCGCTCCGGCTGAAGACCCGGTCGCGCTGCTCAAGCAAACGATGTGGAAGGAGGGCGTACGCCTCGCGCGCGACCCCTCCGGCACGCCTATCAAAGCATCCGAGGTCACGATCGGCTCGGCCTTCCACGTGATCCCCGAGGGCCTCAGTGAACTCGAGTCGCACAAGCTCGAGGAGAAGGCCAAGGCCGCCGTGCTTCTCATGCGCCTGCCCCTCGACCGCTTGAACGAACGCGACGACCGGAAGGGCTGGTCGTACGACGGAATCGTCGCGTACTCCAAGATCTGTACGCACGTCGGGTGCCCCGTCGCGCTGTACGAGCAGCAGACCCACCATCTGCTGTGTCCGTGCCATCAGTCCGAGTTCGACGTGGCCAACCACGCCGAGGTCATCTTCGGGCCGGCGGCACGACCCCTCCCCCAACTCCCGATCACGGTGGATGAAGAGGGATACCTCGTCGCGCAGAGCGACTTCGCCGAACCTGTGGGTCCAAGCTTCTGGGAGCGTGCACTGTGAGTACCGCAACTGAGCCCGTCACCCCGGTCGCCGTCGCGCCGTCGCGCGGCATGCGTTTGACCGGGTGGGCGGCGAACTACATCGACGAGCGCACGAGCGCCTCGACGGCCGTCAAGGCGCTGGGGCGCAAGATCTTCCCCGACCACTGGTCGTTCATGCTCGGCGAAGTGGCGCTGTACAGCTTCGTGGTGATCCTGCTCAGCGGCACCTTCCTGACCTTCTTCTTCGACCCGTCGATGACAGAGGTCGAGTACGAGGGATCGTACGTGCCGCTTCAGGGAATCCCGATGTCGGTCGCATACCAATCCTCCCTCGACATCTCGTTCGAAGTCCGCGGCGGCCTCCTCATGCGCCAGGTGCACCACTGGGCGGCTCTGCTCTTCCTCGCCGCGATCGGTCTGCACATGATGCGGGTATTCTTCACCGGAGCCTTCCGCAAGCCGCGCGAACTCAACTGGGTCATCGGCTTCCTTCTCTTCGTTCTCGCGATGGCGCTCGGATTCACCGGCTACTCGCTCCCGGACGACCTCCTGTCGGGCAACGGCCTGCGCATCATCGACGGCATGATCAAGGCCGTGCCGCTCGCCGGCGCGTGGATCTCGTACCTGCTGTTCGGCAACGAGTTCCCGGGCACCGACATCATCCCGCGTCTGTACGTGCTGCACATCCTGCTGCTGCCTGCGATCCTCGTCGCCCTCATCGGCGCCCACATGGTGCTGCTGATCGTCAACAAGCACACCCAGTTCGCCGGACCCGGCAACACGAACGACAACGTCGTGGGCGCCCCGGTCATGCCGGTGTTCGCAGCCAAGGCGGGCGGCTTCTTCTTCCTCGTCTTCGGCGTCATCGTGCTCATCGCATCGCTGTTCACGATCAACCCGATCTGGAACTACGGACCATATGACCCCTCGCCGGTGTCGGCCGGCACGCAGCCGGACTGGTACATCGGATTCGCGGACGGTGCACTGCGGCTGATCCCGCCGGGGCTCGAGATCGTCGTCTTCGGTTACACGGTGTCGTTCAACGTGCTGATCCCCCTCGTCGGGCTGCTGGTATTCCTCGCCGCCGCCGCGCTGTACCCGTTCCTGGAGGCGTGGGTGACCGGCGACAAGCGCGAGCACCACATCGCCGAGCGTCCCCGCAACAACCCGACCCGTACCGCGATCGGCGCGGCTGGCGTGACGTTCTACTCCGGGCTCTGGGCCGCTGCGAGTTCCGACCTCATCGCCACCCACTTCCGCCTGTCGATCGAAGGAGTGATCGGCGCTCTGCAGTTCGTGACAGTGGCAGGTCCGTTCATTGCGTACTTCATCACCAAACGGGTGTGCCTCGCGCTCATGCGCAGAGATCGCGAGATCGCCCTGCACGGCTACGAATCGGGCCGCATCGTGCGACTGCCCGGCGGCGAGTACATCGAGGTGCACGAGCAGCTCGACGACTACGAGCGCTGGAAGCTCGTGAGCTTCGAGGAGTATCAGCCGATCATGATCCGTCCTGACTCGCGCGGCCGCATCACCGCCCGTCAGCGGATGCGCGCGCGCCTCTCGCGGTGGTTCTTCGAGGATCGCATCTCGCCTGTAACGCAACGCGAGCTCGAGTCGCAGCGCCACTGACCCTCGCAACTCTCGACGAGATCGCACGACCACAGCACGCGCACCGCTGTGAAGGGACCGCGATCCGTCAGAAAACTCGGCGCATGTACTCGGCGTGCTGGCTGTAGCCGAGCCGATCGTAGAACCCTCCGGCGCGGCGACTCGCGACGGTGATCTGGCGCACGCCACGGTGAATGCACTCGCGTTCGACCGCGTGCACGAGCTCCGTGCCGAGGTCCTGGTCGCGGGCTGACTCGTCGACGACGATCTCCTGCAGCTGGGCTGATGCGCCGTTCGTCGACAGCAGTCGCGCGACGGTCGTGAGCGCGTAGCCCCGCACGGCCTGGCTGTCGTCCTCCGCGACGAGCAGCAGCACGTCAGAATCGTCACCCGCCTCGACCACCTCCGCGAAGCTCACGTCGAAGGCGGAGCGCACGGGGATGAAGGCCGCCCCGAGCTGCTGCACAAGGCCGAACACGGCGTCGGCGTCGTCCGCCCGCGCACGACGAACCGGCACGTCAGCGCCCGAAGTTGCCGCGGTAGTACTCGTACACCCAGCCGACTATGCCGATGAGCGCGAGCGGCACGGCATAGTACACAATCCAGATTCCTGCCGCGAACCCCGCGAACGCAAGCGCGACGCTGCCTCCGAGGAAGATCGGCCACCAGCTCCACGGTGAGAAGTGGCCCAACTCGGGGTCGCCATCATCGATATCGGCATCCAGACGATCCTCGGGCAGGAGACCCCCGGTCGACTTGTCGACAAGCTGCAGATAGAAGGCGATGAAGGCCGAGAGCACCGCGCAGAGCCCGAGCGCGACGGTACCGACCCACTCGACCTTGCCCGTGCTGATGATCGACCAGGCAGTGTATATACCGGCGAGAAGCGCAAAAAACCCGAGCAGGATCCAGAACAGATTGACATTCGTCTTCATTCGATGACTACTTCACCTTCTGGTCGTCGAGGTCGAACGTAGGTGCATCGGGCGCGTCCTTCGCCGGGCCGATGCCGACCGGGATGCCCGCCTCAGGGTGATTGAGGTCGAAAGCCGGAGACTCCGAGCGGATGCGCGGAATGGAGGTGAAGTTGTGACGCGGCGGAGGGCACGACGTCGCCCACTCGAGCGAGCGGCCGTAGCCCCAGGGGTCGTTGACGGTAACCTTCGGCGCACGGCGTGCGGTCACGTACAGATTGAGCAGGAACGGAATCATCGAAGCGGCGAGGATAACGGAGCCGAAAGTGGACAGTTGGTTCATCCACGTGAACCCATCTTCCGGCGCGTAGGTGGCGTATCGCCGCGGCATTCCCATGACCCCGAGCCAATGCTGAATCAAGAAGGTCGTGTGGAATCCGATGAACAGCAGCCAGAAGTGGATCTGCCCGAGCCGCTCATTGAGCATCTTGCCGGTCCACTTCGGCCACCAGAAATAGAAGCCGGCGAACATCGCGAACACAACGGTACCGAATACTACGTAGTGGAAGTGCGCGACCACGAAGTAGGAGTCGGACATCGCGAAGTCGAGCGGCGGGGATGCCAAGATCACGCCAGTAAGACCGCCGAACACAAAAGTGATGAGAAAGCCGATAGACCACATCATCGGCGTCTCGAAAGTCACCGAACCGCGCCACATCGTTCCTACCCAGTTGAAGATCTTCACGCCCGTGGGAACGGCGATGAGCATCGTCATCAGCGCGAAGAAGGGCAACAGCACCGAGCCGGTGACATACATGTGGTGCGCCCATACCGTGACGGAGAGCGCGGCGATGGCGATCGTCGCATAGACGAGTGTCTTGTAACCGAAGATCGGCTTCCGACTGAATACAGGCAGGACTTCGGAGATGATGCCGAAGAACGGAAGCGCGATGATATACACCTCGGGATGTCCGAAGAACCAGAAGAGGTGCTGCCAAAGAATCGCGCCACCTGTGGCGGCGTCAAAGAAATGCGCGCCGAATATACGATCGGCAGCCAGTGCGAAGAGCGCGGCGGCAAGAACCGGGAACGCCATGAGCACGAGCAACGACGTCACCAGGGTGTTCCAGGTGAAGATCGGCATGCGCCACATCGTCATGCCCGGCGCCCTCATCGTAATGATCGTCGTGATGAAGTTGACCGCACCGAGGATCGTGCCGAAGCCGCTCATAGCCAGACCCATGACCCACAGGTTGCCGCCGATACCCGGCGAGAAGGTCTGGCTCGACAACGGAGCATAGGCGAACCAGCCGAAGGATGCCGCGCCCTGAGGAGTGAGGAAACCGGATACCGCGATGAGCGATCCGAAAAAGAAGAGCCAGTACGCAAACGAATTGAGACGAGGGAAGGCGACATCGGGCGCACCGATCTGAAGCGGCATCAACACATTCGCAAAGCCGGCGAAGAGAGGCGTCGCGAACATCAGAAGCATGATCGTGCCATGCATCGTGAACAGCTGATTGTACTGCTCCTTGGTGGCTACGACCTCAAGACCCGGCGCGAACAGCTGAGCACGGATCACAAGTGCCATGACACCGCCGACGAGGAAGTAGAAGAACGAAGTGATCAGATATAGATAGCCGATCGTCTTGTGGTCGGTTGAGGTGATCCAGCCGACGAATACGTTCCCCTTACGGGCGACACTCTGGTTACTGAATCCGGGCTCGACAGTGCCGATGGAAGGACGCGGTGCGGTCGTGGTCATGATGCCGACTACTCCTCTTCGCTCGAGCCGGTCGTGCCCGGCAGGTTGGAGTTCGTGTTGTACGTATCATCGACCTGACCCTCGAAGCCGGCCGCGCGTCGCGACTCAATGTAAGCGTCATATTTCTCTTGCGAGACGACCTCGACGTTGAAGAGCATGAGCGAGTGGTACTCGCCGCACAATTCGGCGCACTTCCCGACGTACGAGCCTTCTTTTTCGGGAATGAAGTACCAGTAGTTCGACTTCGCCGGGATCATGTCCTTCTTGTAGAGAAAATCGACTATCCAGAACGAGTGGATCACGTCGCGAGACTCGATCTTGATCTCGACCTTCTTGCCCACCGGGAGATACAGCGTCGGCAGATTCTCGAACGCGATTTGACCTGCCTCGTCCTCCTCTGCCTGGATCCCCTGGAAATAGACATCCTCGTTGACGTAGTTGAAGTCCCAGGCCCATCGCTTGCCGTACACCTCGATCGTCACGTCGGGGTCGGCGAGGGGCTCCTCGATCGCCGCCTGGTCGCGGGCGGTGAAGGCGAAGAAGCCGATGATCAGGATGAGCGGCACGACCGTGTAGAGGATCTCGATCGGCATGTTGTAGCGCAGCTGAACCGGCAGGCCGGTCTGGCCCTTGCGGCGGCGGTAGACGACGGCGGCCCAGACGATGAGGCCCCAGGTGATGATGCCGACGCCGAGCAGCACGATCCAGGAGGTGACCCACAGGCCGATCACCCGGTCGACCTGGTTCGTCGTGCCCGGCTCCGTGGGCAGCCACCCGAGCTGCTGCTGAGGGGTGCACGCGGCGAGCACGAGCGAGGTGACGACGGCGAGGGGGATCGCCGCCAATCGAAGACGTCGGTTGGAACGCACCGGTGGCCTCTCGAAAGGGGGATTGCGGACGTGGAGCGCTTGTCAGTCTACGTCACCGGCACTCCCCGGAACGTCCTCCGACGCTCCGAGAAGGCCGCGAGAACGGCGCTGATCGGCCGCTTCCGCGACGGATTCCAGCGGTCACGACGACGGCGCGGACATCCCGTCGACGAGGATGCCCGCGCCGGTCGATAGGGCGGGCGCGGAGCGGCTCGCTCGCCCGCTCCGGCGAGGCTCAGTGGAAGCTGTCGCCGCACGCGCACGAGCCCTGCGCGTTGGGGTTGTCGATCGTGAAGCCCTGCTTCTGGATCGAGTCCTCGAAGTCGATCGAGGCGCCGTCGAGGTAGGGCACGCTCATCTTGTCGACGACGACCTCGACGCCGTCGAAGTCGCGCGTGACATCGCCGTCGAGCAGCCGCTCGTCGAAGTAGAGCTGGTAGATGAGGCCGGAGCAGCCGCCGGGCTGCACGGCGAGACGGAGTCGCAGATCATCGCGGCCCTCCTGCTCGAGCAGCGACTTAACCTTGGCGGCCGCGGCGTCGGTCAGGGCGACGCCGTGGGTGTCGATGGCGGTGTCGGTCATGGGGGCTCCTCGTCGTTCGGACGGACTGCGACCATTGTACGTCGCCCGGCGGTGTCAGAGCTGAGGGGGCCGTTCGACCGCGCCGCCCAGGCGTGCGAGCAGCACGGCCTCGGTGAGGATCGCCCGCTGGAGCACGCCGAGGTGCAGCGATTCGTTCGGGCTGTGGGCGCGCGTGTCGGGGTCTTCCACGCCGGTGACCAGAACGTGCGCCTCGGGGAACGCCTCGCTGAGCTCGGCGATGAAGGGGATCGACCCACCCACTCCCACCATGACCGGCTCGGCCGCCCACGCCTCTCGCATCGCCGCGAGGGCCTCGTCCACCGCCCAGGCGCTCGTGTCGACGAGGAAGGGGTTGCCGCAGTCGACCGCGCCGAAGCTCAGCTGCGCGCCGAACGGCGCGTTCGCCTCGAGGTGCTTCCGGATGGCGTCGAAGGCCTCGGTCGCCGACTGGCCGGGGGCCACGCGCGCACTGATCTTCACCGACACTCGCGGGAGGAGCGTGTTCGAGGCGTTCTGCACGCTCGGCGCATCGATGCCCGTGACGGTGATGGACGGCTGGGCCCACAGCCGATGCAGTACGGGGCCTCGGCCGATCGACGCGACGCCGCCGAGCAGGGCGGCCTCCTCGCGCAAGCGCTCCTCGGTGTAGTCGGGAACCTCCTGCTCGTGCGCGCGCAACCCCTCGACCGCGACCGAGCCGTCGGCGTCGTGCAGCGTCGCGAGCAGGCGGACGGCGGCGAGCATCGCATCCGGCACGGCGCCGCCGAACATCCCCGAATGCGAGGCGTGGTCGAGGGTCGAGACGGTCAGGGTGAAGGCCGCGTTGCCCCGGAGGCCCACGGTGAGGGACGGGGTGTCGATGCTCCAGTTGTCGGAGTCGGCGACGACGATGACGTCGGCGGCGAGGAGGGCGCGATGCTTCTGCAGCAGCGCGCCGAACGAGCGGGAGCCGAACTCCTCCTCCCCCTCGATGAACAGGACGAGGCCGATCCGGGGGTCGCCCACCGACTCGACGAGTGCGCGGATCGCCGCGATGTGCGCGACGATGCCGGCCTTGTCGTCGGCGGCGCCGCGCGCGTAGAGGCGATCGCCGCGCACCGTCGGCTCGAAGGGGGGCGAGAGCCACTCCGCGTCGTCTCCGGGCGGCTGCACGTCGTGGTGCGCGTAGAGGAGCACGGTCGCCCGGCCGTCGCGCGGCTCGCGGCGCGCGAGGACGGCGGGCTGGCCGAGCGCATCGCCCCCGGGGATCGCGACCTGGTCGACGAGGACGGTGTCGAAGACGCCGAGCTCGCGGGCGAGGCGGGCGACCTCCTCGGCCGAGGCGCGCACGTGGGCGGGATCGAAGCCGTCCCACGAGACGGAGGGGATGCGCACGAGCGCGGAGAGGTTCGCGATCGCGGCGGGGACGCCGTCGCGCACGCTCCCCCGCAGCTTCTCGACGAGGTCGGTCGGGGTGGGGGGCATCGTGGGCCGGTCGTGGAGCGCCATGCCGGTAATCTAGTGGCGACTTCACCGGAAGGATGTGCCGCCGTGGCCACCCGAGACAACGCCGACGCCGACGCCGCCCTCGCGGCCGGCAAGGGCCGCCCGACCCCGAGCCGTCGCGAGCGCGAGGCCGCCCGCAAGCGACCGCTCGTGCCGAACGACCGCAAGGAAGCCGCCAAGGCGGCTCGCGCGAAGATGAACGAGGCACGCGACCGCGCGCGGGTCGGCATGGCCAACGGCGAGGAGCGCTATCTGCCGACGCGCGACAAGGGCCAGCAGAAGAAGTTCGTGCGAGACTACGTCGACGCCCGCTGGAGCATCGGCGAGTTCATGATCCCTGTCATGTTCGCCGTGATCATCGCGACGTTCATCCCGACCGTCGACGTGTACGCCGTGCTCGCGCTGTGGCTCTTCTTCCTCGTCGCGGTGCTCGACGCCTCGATCCTGGGCTTCATCGTCAAGCGACGCCTGGCCGAGAAATTCGGCGCATCGAAGGTCGAGAAGGGCGTTCGCTGGTACGCGGCGATGCGCTCGCTGCAACTGAGGGTGCTGCGCCTGCCGAAGCCGCAGGTCGGGCGCGGGCAGTTCCCGGCCTGATCGGCGCTCTCGCCCGACGGTGATCAGCCTCGGGCGAGCCCTCGCGTGACCTGGCGCGCCCAGCCGGGCCCGCGGTAGAGGAACGCCGTGTAACCCTGCACGAGCGTCGCCCCCGCGGCGAGGCGCTCGGCCGCGTCGGCGGCAGTGTCGATGCCGCCGACGGAGATGACGCAGTAGTCGTCCGGGACGACGGCGCGCACGCGGCGCAGCACCGCGAGCGAGCGGGCCCCGAGCGGCGCCCCGCTCAGTCCGCCGTCCCCCACCGCGTCGACGACGGACGGCTCGGTCGAGAGGCCCTCGCGCGCGATCGTCGTGTTGGTCGCGATGACGCCTCGGAGTCCCTTGGCGACGGCCAGCCGGGCGACCGCATCGATCGACTCGTCGTCGAGGTCGGGCGCGATCTTCACGAGCACGGGCGTCGTGCCGGCCTCGTCGAGCACGGCGTCGAGCAGCGGTCCGAGGAGCGCCTCGTCCTGCAGGCCCCGCAGACCGGGGGTGTTGGGCGAGGAGACGTTGACGGCGAGATAGTCGGCGACGGGGGCGAGAAGGCGAGCCGATGCGCGGTAATCGGCCACCGCATCCTCGACGGCGACGACGCGGCTCTTGCCGATGTTGGCGCCGATGACGGGGCGCGGGCGGCGCGCGGCCTCGCGGCGCACGTTCTCGGCCGCGCGGGCGGCGCCGCGATTGTTGAAGCCCATGCGGTTGACGACGGCGCGATCGGCGATGAGGCGGAACAGGCGTGGCCTCGGGTTGCCCTCCTGCGGGATCGCGGTGACGGTGCCGATCTCGATGTGGCCGAATCCGAGCGCCCAGAGCCCGCGGATGCTCTCGGCGTCTTTGTCGAAGCCCGCGGCCATTCCGAACGGCGACTCGAATCGCAGCCCCAGCGTCTCGACGGCCAGGCTCGGATCGGGTGCCGTGAACCGGCGCACGAGCGAGGTGAGGCCGAGTCGCGGGATCGCACGGATGATGGTCAGGGCGAGGTGATGCGCCCGCTCCGGGTCCATGCGGGCGAAGACCTGGCGGAAGAGGACGTCGTAGGCGCCCACCCGGCTAGCCCTCGGTCGCGCGCTGCGCGTCTTCGATGCGGAGCTGGTGGATCGCCGACTCGAAGTCGTCGAGGTTCTCGAACGCCTGGTAGACGCTCGCGAAGCGGAGGAAGGCGACCTCGTCGAGCTGGCGCAGCTCGGGCAGGATCGCCAGGCCGATGTCGTTCGCCTCGAGCTGCGAGGCGCCCGTCGCGCGCAGGTTCTCCTCCACCTTCTGGGCGAGGAGCGCCAGATCGGTGTCGGTGACCGGGCGCCCCTGGCAGGCCTTGCGCACGCCGGCCACGATCTTCTCGCGCGAGAAGGGCTCGACGACGCCGTTGCGCTTGATGACCGAGAGGCTCGCCGTCTCGGTCGTCGAGAAGCGGCGACCGCATTCGGGGCACTGCCGGCGGCGACGGATCGACAGCCCGTCGTCGCTCGTGCGCGAGTCGATGACGCGGCTGTCGGGGTACCGGCAGAAGGGGCAGTGCATGGTGCCTCAGCCTACTCGGCGGCGGGCGGCTCGCCGTCGCGGAAGCGCGCCCGCACCGCCTCGCCGTGCGCGGGGAGGTCTTCGGCAGAACTCAGCGCGTCGACCTGCTCCGCGACCTCGCGCAGCGCCTCGCGGCCGTACTCGACGACCTGCTGGGGGCGGAGGAAGCTGTAGGCGCCGAGACCCGCCGCGAATCGCGCCTGCCCGCCCGTGGGCAGCACGTGGTTCGAACCGGCGATGTAGTCGCCGAGGCTCACCGGCGTGTGGTCGCCGACGAAGATCGCCCCGGCGTTCGTGAGCCGCGGCAGCAGGGACTGCGCGTCGCGCACGTGCACCTCGAGGTGCTCGGGCGCGTAGGCGTTGCTGAACCGCGCGGCCTGGTCGAGGTCGTCGACGAGCACGATCGCCGACTGCGGCCCGCTCAGAGCGGCCGTCACGCGTTCGCGGTGCCGCGTCGCGCCGACGGCTGCGGGCAGCGCCGACTCGACGGCCCCGGCGAGCGCGGCGTCGTCGGTGACGAGCACGGCGCCCGCGAGCTCGTCGTGCTCGGCCTGGCTCACGAGGTCGGCGACGACGA
This sequence comes from Microbacteriaceae bacterium X2B, assembly GCA_005502445.1. Lineage (GTDB taxonomy): Bacteria > Actinomycetota > Actinomycetes > Actinomycetales > Microbacteriaceae > Microcella. The sequence continues at coordinate 6,457 of SCPB01000004.1, read as the reverse complement.
GGGCGGGGTTCGCGGAGGCATCCGCGATGACGAGGATCTCGGTCGGGCCGGCCTCCGAGTCGATGCCGACGACGCCCTTCACGGCGCGCTTCGCCGTCGCGACGAACAGATTGCCCGGTCCGGTGATGACCTGCACGGGCTCGAGGCCCAGATCGGGCACGCCGTAGGCGAGGGCGCCGATCGCGCCAGCCCCGCCCATCGCGTACACCTCCTCGACGCCGAGGAGGTGCGCTGCGCCGAGGATCGTCGGGTGCGCTCCCCCGCCGGACGCGGCCTGAGCGGGGCTCGCGAGCGCGATCGACGCGACGCCCGCGACCTGCGCGGCGACGACGTTCATGACGACGCTCGAGGGGTACACCGCTTTGCCGCCAGGAACGTACAGGCCGACGCGGTCGACCGGCTGCCAGCGCTGCACGATGCGCGCCCCCGGAGCGATCTCGGTCGTGACGTTCGGCGGCACCTGTGCGGCCGTGCCTCGGCGCACGCGGTCGATCGCCTCGACGAGTGCGGCGCGCACGCGGGGTTCGAGCGCGGCCTCGGCCTCGCGCAGCGCGCCGAGGGGCACGCGCAGGTGCGGCGGGCGGACGCGATCGAATCGCTCCGCCTGATCGAGGAGGGCGGCGGTGCCGCGCTCGCGGACATCCGCGATGAGGGCGTCGACGGTCGCGGCGGCGGAGCCGATGCCGCTCGCCGATCGCGGGACGAGGGCGAGGAGGTCGGCGGCGGTGAGAGTGCGGCCGCGAAGATCGAGCGACTGGATCATGGCGGCTTCAGCCTAATCGCGGCCAGCCTCGGGAATAGCCGAGCGGCTCGGGTGTTTGATCGAGCGTGATGACGACCGCAGCCGACGCCACCGGGTTTGACGCCTTCGCGCAGGCGTTCCGACGCCACGCGGCGGGCGTCGCCGTCATCACGGCGCTCGACCTCGACGGTCGGCCCGTCGGATTCACGGCGACGTCGCTCGCCTCCCTCGCCGCGGCACCGCCGCTCGCGACCTTCAACATGGCGCGCACGGCGAGCAGCTGGCCCGCGGTCGCCGAGGCCGACCACGTGGCGATCCACATGCTCGGCCTCGACGACTTCGCGGTCGCCGGCATCATGGCGGGCGATCACGACCGCCGCTTCGACGGCGACCACTGGGAGCCGGGGCCGCACGGCCTGCCGATCCTGCGCGGCGTGACCGCCTGGATGGTCGGGCGCATCGTCGCACGGACGCGCGTCGCGGGCGCTGCGATGATCGCCGTGCAGATCGAACAAGGGGCGCTCGGCGAGCCCGACGAGCCGCTGCTCTATCACGAGCGGCGATACCGCGCCCTCGGCGCCGAGCTCTGATGCCGAGACGGGGGCGGCGTCGGCGCGGCTCCTAGGCGAGCGCGCGGGGGCCCAGCAGACTCTTGACCTCGCCGAAGAAGCCCGCCGTCGGATCGACGCGGTGCGGCAGCTCGAAGACGCGCGCGGCCTCGTCCTTCACGAGCCGGAGCCGGACCTCCGTCGCGCCGCGGTGCCGTCGCAGCACGGCTTCGAGCTCCGTCACGACGTCGACGGTCGCACGCTGCTCCCGCACAGACAGCACGAGCGGGCCGGTTTCGGCGGCGACCCCGAAATCGGGCTGCTGCAGGGTGATCGCCTGCAGGGTGATGCCGTCATCGCGGTGGTTGACACGGCCCCGGATGACGACGATCGAGTCGGCCGCGAGACGCGAGCCGAACTCCTGATAGGTCTTCCCGAGGAACATGACCTGCAGCTCGCCGCCGAAGTCCTCGATCGTGACCATGCCGTAGGGGTTGCCGGAGTTGCGGGCGACACGATGCTGCACGCCTGTGATGAGGCCCGCGACCGTGACCTGCTCGCCGTCGTCCGGGGGGTTGTCGTTGAGTTCGGCGATGCCCGTTCCGGCGTGCTTGGCGAGGGCGACCTCGAGCCCGGCGAGCGGGTGGTCGCTGACGTAGAGTCCGAGCATCTCGCGCTCGAAGGCGAGCTTGTCCCTCTTCGCCCACTCAGGGCGGTCGGGCACCTGCTCGCTCGCGGCGGGCCCGTCGAAGAGGCTGTCGAAGTCGAATCCGAAGTCGCCGTTGTCCTCGGCGCGCTTCTCCTTGACGGCGGCCTCGACGGCACCCTCGTGGATCTCCATGAGCGCGCGCCGGGTCGCGCCGAGGGAGTCGAAGGCGCCGGCCTTGATGAGCGACTCGATCGCGCGCTTGTTGGCCACGGGCGTCGGAACCTTCTTGAGGAAGTCGTGGAAGCCCGTGAAGCGCCCCTTCTCGTTGCGCGCGCGCCGGACGCCCTCGACGACGTTCGTGCCGACGTTGCGCACCGCGCCGAGACCGAACCGGATGTCGTCGCCGACGGCGGCGAAGAACCCGATCGACTCGTTGACATCGGGCGGCAGGACGGTGATGCCCATCCGGCGGCACTCGTTGAGGTAGACCGCCATCTTGTCCTTCGAGTCGCCGACGCTCGTCAGGAGCGCCGCCATGTACTCGGCCGGGTAGTGGGCCTTCAGGTAAGCCGTCCAGTACGACACGACCCCGTAGGCGGCCGAATGCGCCTTGTTGAAGGCGTAATCCGAGAACGGGACGAGGATCTCCCAGAGCACCTTGGTGGCCGCCTCGGAGTAGCCGTTGCCCGCCATGCCGGCGCGGAAGCTCTCATACTGCTTGTCGAGCTCGCTCTTCTTCTTCTTGCCCATCGCCCGGCGTAGCAGGTCGGCCTGCGCGAGCGTGTACCCGGCGAGCTTCTGCGCGATCGCCATGACCTGCTCCTGGTACACGATGAGGCCGTACGTCGTGCCGAGCACCTCCTGCAGCGGCTCGGCGAGCTCGGGATGGATCGGCGTGATCGCCTGACGACCGTTCTTGCGCAGCGCGTAGTTGGTGTGCGATTCGGCCCCCATGGGGCCCGGTCGGTAGAGGGCGAGGACGGCGGAGATGTCCTCGAAGTTGTCGGGCTTCATCATGCGCAGGAGCGACCGCATGGGGCCGCCGTCGAGCTGGAAGACGCCGAGCGTGTCGCCCCGGGCGAGCAGTTCGTACGCGGCCGGATCGTCGAGCGTCAGATCTTCGAGCACGAGCTCGGCACCGCGATTGGCCCGGATGTTGTCGAGTGCGTCGTCGATGATCGTGAGATTGCGCAGCCCGAGGAAGTCCATCTTGATGAGCCCGAGGGCTTCGCAGGCCGGGTAGTCGAACTGCGTGACGATCTGCCCGTCCTGCTCTCGCTTCATGATGGGGATGATGTCGATGAGCGGTTCGCTCGACATGATGACGCCCGCGGCGTGCACGCCCCACTGGCGCTTGAGGTTCTCGAGGCCGAGCGCCGTGTCGAAGACGCGGCGCGCATCCGGATCGACCTCGATGACGGCGCGGAAGTCGCCCGCCTCCTTGTGGCGGGGATGCGCCGGGTCGAGGATGCCCGACAGCGGCATGTCCTTGCCCATGATCGCCGGGGGCATCGCCTTCGTGAGCTTCTCGCCCATGCCGAACGGGAACCCCAGCACGCGCGAGCTGTCTTTGAGCGCCTGCTTGGCCTTGATCGTGCCGTAGGTGACGATCTGCGCCACGCGCTCGTCGCCGTACTTCTCGGTGACGTACCGGATGACCTCGCCCCGGCGGCGGTCGTCGAAATCGACGTCGAAGTCGGGCATCGAGACGCGATCGGGGTTGAGGAAGCGCTCGAACAGGAGCCCGTGCTCGATCGGATCGAGATCGGTGATGCGCATCGCATAGGCGGCCATCGAGCCCGCGCCCGAGCCGCGGCCCGGTCCGACGCGGATTCCGTTGCGCTTGGACCAGTTGATGAAGTCGGCGACGACGAGGAAGTAGCCGGCGAAGCCCATCTGCGTGATGACGCCGTTCTCGTACTCGGCTCGCGATCGCACCGCCTCGGGTATGCCCGCGGGATACCGTCGCGCGAGCCCCGCCTCGACCTCCGTGACGAACCAGCTGTTCTCGGTCTCGCCCTCGGGCACCGGGAAGCGCGGCATGTAGTTGGCCGCGGTGTCGAAGGCGACGTCGGCGCGCTCGGCGATGAGCAGCGTGCTGTCGCACGCCTCGGGATGATCGCGGAAGAGCTCGCGCATCTGCGCCGGCGTCTTCAGGTAGAACTCGTCGGCGTCGAACTTGAAGCGGTTGGGGTCGTCGAGCGTGGAACCGGACTGCACGCACAGCAGCGCCGCGTGCGAGCTCGCGTCGCCGGGATGGGTGTAGTGCAGGTCGTTGGTCGCGACGAGCGGCAGCCCCAGGTCTTTCGCGAGGCGGATGAGGTCGCTCATGATCCGGCGTTCGATGCCGAGGCCGTGATCCATGATCTCGGCGAAGTAGTTCTCGCGCCCGAAGATGTCGCGGAACTCGGCGGCCGCCTCGACCGCCTCGTCGTACTGGCCGAGACGCAGGCGCGTCTGCACTTCGCCGCTCGGGCAGCCCGTCGTCGCGATGACGCCCTCGCTGTAGCGGCTGAGCAGCTCGCGGTCCATGCGCGGCTTGAAGTAGTAGCCCTCGATCGAGGCGAGCGAGGACATGCGGAAGAGGTTGTGCATGCCCGTCGTGGTCTCGGCGAGCATCGTGATGTGCGTGTACGAGCCGGCACCCGAGACGTCGTCCTCGCTGCCCTGACCCCACTTCACCCGTGTCTTGTCGGTGCGGTGCGTGCCGGGCGTGAGGTAGGCCTCGGTGCCGATGATCGGCGTGATGCCGGCCTCGGTCGCCGTGCGCCAGAAGTCGAAGGCGCCGAACATGTTGCCGTGGTCGGTCACGGCGATCGCGGGCATCCCCTGCGCGACCGCCTCCTCGATGAGCGGCTTCACGCGCGCCGCGCCGTCGAGCATGGAGTACTCGCTGTGCACGTGGAGGTGGACGAACGAGTCGGTGGTCACGGCACCTCCGGTGCGGTTCAAGGGCGTGCGGGGGTGACCAGTCTAGGTCGCCCGGGGATGCCCCTCGGCGTGTCGAGGGCGCGTCGCGAGGACGCGGGTCTCCTCCCGCCTCGGCGGCGTCAGGATGCCCGCAGCACGTCGAGCGCGTGCTGCAGATCGTCGGGGTAGACCGACTCGAACTCGACCGGCGCGCCCGTCGCCGGATGCGCGAAGCCGAGCCGCATCGCGTGCAGCCACTGGCGCGAGAGGCCGAGTCGCGCGCTGAGCGTGGGGTCGGCGCCGTACGTGGCGTCGCCGACACAGGGATGCCGCTGCGCGGCCATGTGCACGCGGATCTGGTGCGTGCGCCCGGTCTCGAGGTGGATCTCGAGGAGGGTCGCGGCGGGGAACGCCTCGAGCGTGTCGTAGTGGGTGATCGATGGCTTGCCGTCCGCGACGACCGCGAACTTCCAGGCTGAGCCCGGGTGCCGGCCGATGGGAGCGTCGATCGTGCCGGAGAACGGGTCGGGGTGCCCCTGCACGACGGCGTGGTAGACCTTGTCGACCTCGCGGTCGTGGAACAGCCGTTTGAGCTCGCGGTAGGCGCTCTCGGACTTCGCGACGACCATGAGGCCGCTCGTGCCGACGTCCAGGCGGTGCACGATCCCCGCCCGCTCTGCCGGCCCCGAGGTTGCGATGCGGAAGCCCGCCGCGGCGAGGGCTCCGAGAACGGTCGGCCCGTCCCATCCGATGCTCGGGTGGGCGGCGACGCCGACGGGCTTGTCGACGACCACGAGGTCGTCGTCGTCGTGCACGATGCGGAGGTTCTCGACGACCACGGGCTCGATGCGCGCCTCGCGCCGCGGTTGCCACGACACCTCGAGCCAGCCGCCCGTGGCGAGACGGTCGGACTTCCCCATCGGGCGGCCGTCGAGCATGACTCCCCCGGCCTCGGCGATCTCGGCGGCCTGGGTGCGGGAGAACCCGAGGAGTTTCGCGATGGCGGCGTCGACGCGCTCGCCGGACAGACCGTCGGGGACGGGGAGGGCGCGCGACTCGGTCACGACGCCCCTCCCCGTCCCCGACGGAGGGTGCTGCTCAGGAGCCGTAGCCCGGGAACTGGCCCGGAGTCTGCTGCGGCTGTCCGAAGCTCGGCGCGGAACCCGGGTACTGCGCGGAGCTCGGGGCGCCGACAGGTGCCGAGCCGACGGACGCCGCGGCCGATCCGGGCGTCGCCGCGGATCCCGGTTGCGCCGATGGGGTGGCCGAGCCCTCGAGCTCGCGCAGCTGACCCTGGATGTAGGTGCGCAGCTGGTTGCGGTACTCGCGCTCGAACACGCGAAGCTCTTCGACGCGGGCCTCGAGGGTGGCCTTCTCGGACTGGAGCTGCTCGACGATCTGCCGCTGCTGCCCCTCCGCCTCGGAGACGAGTCGCGCGGCGGTCGCCTGAGCCTCGGCGATGAGTTCGTCGCGCTTGGCGATGCCCTCGCGCACGTGCTCCTCGTGCAGGCGACGGGCGAGCTGCAAGAGGTTGTTGGTGTTCGTCGTCTCGATCGCGGCCGCATCCTGCGCGGCGGGAGCGGAGGCGGGGGCCGGGGCGGAGTACGC
>SCPB01000049.1 GCA_005502445.1 Microbacteriaceae bacterium X2B | reverse complement strand
GCCCCGCACCCCACGAGCTCGTACTCCGCGCTGATGCGCACGGTGCGCGACGCGGGGCTGCTTCGTCGCCGTCGGGGCTTCTACTACGCGGTGTTCGCCGCTCTCGTCGTCGCGCTCGGCGGAGCGGTCACGGGCTTCGTGCTCCTCGGCGACACCTGGTATCAGTTGCTCATCGCCGCCGCCCTCGGCATCATCCTCACCCAGATCGCCTTCGTCACCCACGAGGCCTCGCACCGCCAGGTGTTCGAGTCGGGCAAGGCGAACGACCGGGCGGGCCGCTGGCTCGCGGCGGGCGCCGTCGGCATCAGCTACCACTGGTGGATGCACAAGCACTCGCGCCATCACGCCAAGCCCAACCAGGTCGGGGCCGACCCCGACATCGAACCCGACACGATCGTGTTCACCGAGGCCGACGCGGCCAAGTCGACGGGCTTCCTCGCGCTCATCACGCGCAAGCAGGGCTGGCTGTTCTTTCCGCTCCTGACCCTCGAGGGCTTCAATCTGCACATCCGATCGATCGCGAGCCTCTTCGACAAGGGCCGCGTCGAGGGCCGCGCGCTCGAGCTGACGCTCATCTTCCTGCGTCTGAGCCTCTACGTCGCCGTCATCTTCTGGGCCCTTCCCCTCGGCATGGCCTTCGCCTTCATCGGCGTGCAGATGGCCGTGTTCGGCGTCTACATGGGGGCGTCCTTCGCCCCGAACCACAAGGGCATGCCGATCCTGCCGCACGACTCCAAGCTCGACTTCCTCAGCCGCCAGATCATCACCTCGCGCAACATCAAGGGCGGCTGGTGGTCGACGGCGCTCTTCGGCGGCCTCAACCACCAGGTCGAGCACCACCTGTTCCCGAACATGCCCCGCCCCGCGCTCGCGAAGGCGCGCGAGATCACGCGCGACTACGCCCGATCGCTCGGCATTCCCTACACCGAGGCCGGCATCGGCGAGTCGTACCGCATCGTCATCCGCTACCTCAACGAGGTCGGACTCGCGGCGCGCGACCCCTTCGACTGCCCGATGGTGAACCGCTTCCGCCGCACCTAGGCGGCACGCGCAGGCAGCGGCGCCCGGCAGTCGTGCCGGGCGCCGCTGTCGTCTACGTGGTCGGCGCTCGCTGGGCGAGTGCGGCCGCCCCCATGATCCCCGCGTTGTTGCGCAGCGCGGCCGGCACAGTGGGCGTGCGCAGGTCCAGCAGCGGCAGGAACTGCTCGTGGTGCTTCGAGACGCCGCCGCCCACGACGAAGAGGGAAGGCGAGAACAGGAACTCGACGTGCGCGTAATAGCGCTGCAGGCGCTCGGCCCAGTCGGCGAACGAGAGCTCCTCCCGCTCGCGCACGCCGTTCGAGGCCCAGCTCTCGGCATCGGCGCCGTCGAGCTCGAGATGCCCGAGCTCGGTGTTGGGGATCAGCACGCCGTCGTGGATGAACGCGCTGCCGATGCCTGTTCCGAGAGTCGTCATGATCACGAGCCCCTCCTGGCCGACGGCGGCCCCGTAGCGCGATTCGGCGTAACCGGCGGCGTCGGCGTCGTTGACGAAGTGGATGTCGCGGCGCAGGCCCGCTTCGAAGAGCTTCTCGGCCTCGAGGCCGATCCATGCCTCGGAGACGTTCGCGGCCGACATCGTGCGGCCCTCGAGCACGATGGCGGGGAAGCAGACGCCGACGGGGGAGTCGGCGGGAGCATCCAGCTCTTGGAGGATGTCGACCGTGGCGTCGACGATCGCGCCGGGCGCGCCGCCCTCCGGTGTCGCGCGCTTGACGCGGTCGCTCGCGAGCTCGCCGTTGCCGAGGTCGACGAGCGCTCCCTTGATGCCGGTTCCTCCGATGTCGATGCCGACGGCGATCGTCATGGTGTGCGTCCTTCGTTCGGGCGGGCGGGCATCCTCACGGCAGTGTGAGGATCTCCGCACCGCGCTCGGTGACGACGAGCGTGTGCTCGAACTGCGCGCTGAGCGAGCGGTCCTTCGTCGTGACGGTCCAGTCGTCGGGCCACAGGTCCCACTCGATCGTGCCGATCGTGAGCATGGGTTCGATCGTGAACACCATGCCGGGCTCCATGATCGTCGAGTAGTCGGGTGCGGCGTCGTAGTGCGGCACGATGAGCCCGCTGTGGAACGAGCGGCCGACGCCGTGGCCGGTGAAGTCGCGCACGACCCCGTAGCCGAAGCGCTTGGCGTACGACTCGATCGCTCGGCCGATGACGTTGATCTGCCGACCCGGGGCGACGGCCTTGATGCCGCGGTTCAGGGCCTCGCGCGTGCGCTCGACGAGCAGCGTCGCCTCCTCGCTCGCCTCGCCCGCGATGAACGTCTTGTTGAGGTCGCCGTGCACGCCGTCGAGATAGGCGGTGATGTCGATGTTGACGATGTCGCCCTCGACGATCACGGTGTCGTCGGGGATTCCATGGCAGATGACCTCGTTGAGGCTCGTGCAGCACGACTTGGGGTAGCCGCGGTAGCCGAGCGTCGAGGGATACGCGCCGTGGTCGAGCAGGAACTCGTGCGCGAGCGCATCGAGCTCGTCGGTCGTGACGCCCGGCGCGATCGCCGCACCGACGGCCTCGACCGCTTGCGCCGCGATGCGACCGGCGGTGCGGATGCGCTCGACGGTCTCCGCGTCGTAGACGTCGCCGCCCTCGTGCAGTACCGGGGCCGCTCTGCCCACGTACTCGGGTCGCGCGATGCCCGCCGGCACCGACCGCTGCGGCGACAGCCGCCCGGCGACGAGGTGACCGGAGGCGTCGCGAGGCATAGAGTCGAGTCTACCGAGCGAGGGGAGTGCGTCGTGGCCGACGGGCGAGCGCAGAGCTGGTGGTACAACCACCGCACGGGCGAAGTGGAGGAGGGGCCGCAGTCCCTCGGCTCCGATCGCGACGGGCCGTACGCGAGCCGCGAGGAGGCCGCGCGAGCGCCCGAGATCGCGCGAGAGCGGGCGCGGGCCTGGGCCGCCGAGGAGGCCGATGAGAACTAGGGCTACGGCGCTAGTTCGCGCGTTCCTGCAGCGCCTGCTCGGCCGTGTCGTCCTCGTATGAGTGATCGGCGTCGGGGTACGCGCCCGACTCGACGTCCGCTTTGTAGGCGAGCGCCGCATCCCGTAGCACCCCCCGCAGGTTCGCGTACTGCTTGACGAACTTGGGCAGCCGGCCGCTCGAGAGCCCGGCCCAGTCGGTCCACACGACGAGCTGGCCGTCGCAGTGCGGGCCGCCGCCGACCGAGATGGTCGGGATGCCGAGATCCTCGCTCACGCGGCGCGCGGCCTCGGCCGGCACCATCTCGAGCACGACGGCGAAGGCTCCGGCCTCCTCGACCGCCCGCGCGTCGGCGAGCAGCTTCTCGGCGGCCTCGCCGCGGCCCTGGATGACGTGGCCGCCGAGGCCGTGTTCGGATTGCGGTGTGAAGCCGATGTGCGCCATCACGGGGATTCCCGCCGAGACGATGCGGCGGATCTGCTTGGCCGAGCGCACGCCGCCTTCGAGCTTGACGGCGTGGGCGCCCGTCTCCTTCATGAAGCGGAAGGCCGTGTGGAGCGCCTCCTCCGGCCCGGTCTCGTACGAGCCGAAGGGCATGTCGGCGACGACGAGCGCGCGTTTGACGCCCCGCACGACGCCGCGCGTGAGCGGGATGAGGTCGTCGATCGTCACGGGCAGGGTCGTGTCGTAGCCGAGCACGGTGTTGCCGGCCGAGTCGCCGACGAGCAGGAAGTCGATGCCCGCCTCGTCGAAGATCTGGGCCGTGAGCACGTCGTACGAGGTGAGCCCCGTGATCTTGATGCCCTGCTCCTTCGCCCGCTGGAAGTGCCGGGTGCGGACGCGCTTGAGTGCCTGCTCAGCCATGCGCCCAACCCTAGACCTGCGGACAGCCCGGCCTGCTCATCGCCGCCGCCATCGTTCGCGCCGCCGCGAGCGAGTACGTCCAGGAACGCAAGACCGCACTTGCGAAGCTCTCCCCGATCCATGTCTACTGGCGCCGGCTGGTTGGCAAGAACAGGTACGGCTGAATGTCAGAAACAACATCGGCTAGATGTCAAAACATGGCTCGGCTGATTGTTGACATCTGATAGCCTGACGGTATGAGCGAGCGGATCGAGCGACGTCTCCTGCCCATCGTTCGGGATCGCATCGCGCAGACGCCAGTGCTACTCCTGGAGGGTCCGCGGAGTGTCGGGAAGTCGACGCTGCTCGCGGAGATCGTTGCGGCAACCCCGGAAGCCCGCCTGTTCGACTTCGATGACGCCGCCGTTTTCGCGCTCGCGCAGCAGAATCTCTCGCTCCTCACTGAGGAGGCGCTCCCGGTGCTCGTCGACGAGTACCAGCGCATCCCGTCGGTGCTGCAGTCGATCAAGGCACGACTGAACAAGGGCACGCAGCTCGGCATGTTCGTGCTCGCCGGGTCCGCGAGCTACGACTCGCTCCCGGCAGGTACGCAGGCGCTGACCGGACGGATCCAGCGCTTGGCGGTGCTGCCGCTGACGCAGACCGAGATCGATGGAACGAATAATCGCTTCATCGAGCGGGCATTCGACGGGGACATCCCGCACACGGCCGACGCCGCTACGGCGCGTCGGATGGACTATGTCGATCGGATCATCCGCGGCGGGATGCCCCTCGCAGTCGGAGAACCCGACGAGATCGCAAGAGGCCGCTGGTTCGCCGGTCATGTGCGGCAGTCTCTTCGCCGCGATGCCGGACAACTCCGCCAGCTGAACCGAGCCTCCGCGTTACCAAAGCTGCTCACCCGAGCGGTGGGGCAGACCGCCGGGCTGCTCAACATCACGAAGATCGGCGAGACGCTGGAGGTGTCCCGCGGCACCGCCACCGCTTACCTGGAACTCCTTGAGTCACTGTTCCTCATCGGCACTTTGCCCGCATGGGGGACCACTGTGTCGTCGCGGAGCGTCGGAGCGCCCAAGGTCCACGTCGTTGACTCGGGTATCGGGGCGCACCTGCTCCGACTCGGTCGGCCGAAGCTGGAGCGAGGCGACGCCTCCGCACTTACCGAGTTCGGCCACCTGGTCGAATCCTTCGTCGTTCAAGAGGTCATCCGCCAGGCGACGTGGATGGACGACATCGTCACGGCGGGCCACTGGCGCACCCGAGACGACGACGAGGTCGACCTCGTCCTTGAACGCCATGACGGTGCCGTGCTCGGGATTGAGATCAAGGCCGGGGATCATGTCGACTCGAAGCAGCTGTCAGGGCTGCGGAAGCTTCGCGACCGGCTCGGCAGCGCGTTCGTCGCTGGCATCGCTTTCCATCTCGGAAGCAGGGGCTACCAGGTGGAGGACCGGATCCACACGCTTCCTGTAGAACGTCTCTGGGTCTGACACGGAGGCTTGAGGCCGTGAATGCAGCGAGCCAACTGTCACCGATGTCCTGATGCAGAACCGTCACCGATGTCTTGAGAGATAACACACTCAAGCGTCCGGCGAGGGGTTTGGCTGCTATTCGGTCGGGCGATACGTGATCGGCAGCCGCCGGTCGCGGCCGAAGGCCATGCCCGAGATCTTCGGCCCGATCGCTCCCTGGCGGCGCTTCCACTCGGCGCGGTCGACGAGACCGGTGATGCGGTGCACCAGGTCGTGGTCGTAGCCGAGTCCGACGATGTCGTCCTTGCCGAGGTGGCGGGTGACGTACGCCTCGAGCACGGCGTCGAGCAGCTCGTAGGGCGGCAGCGTGTCCTGGTCCACCTGGCCGGGGCGCAGCTCGGCGCTCGGCGGCTTGGCGATCGAGTTCTCGGGGATCGGCGGTGTCTCGCCACGGGCGACCGCGTACTCGTTGCGCCAGCGCGCGAGCTCCCACACGAGGGTCTTGGGAACGTCCTTGATCGGCGCGAATCCGCCGACCGAGTCGCCGTAGATCGTCGAGTAGCCGACCGCGAGCTCGGTCTTGTTGCCGGTCGTGAGCACGAGGTGGCCGTGCATGTTCGACAGTCCCATGAGGATGATCGCCCGGATGCGCGCCTGCAGGTTCTCGGCGGCGACGCCGTCGAGCGCCAGTTGCGTCTCGACGGGCGCCACGAGGTCGGCGATCGGCTCGACCGAGTAGTGCAGCCCCAGACGATCGGCGAGGTCGTCGGCGTCGGAGCGGCTGTGGTCCGAGCTCCAGCGGCTCGGCATGCTCACGCCGTGCACACGATCGGCGCCGAGCGCGTCGACCGCGATCGCGGCGCACGCGGCCGAGTCGATGCCGCCCGAGAGGCCGAGGATCACGCTGCGGAAGCCGTTCTTCTCGACGTAGTCGCGCACCCCGAGCACGAGCGCGTTCCAGATCTGCTCGCGGTCGTCCGGGGGCAGGGCGACGTCGCGGGGCAGCTCGGGCTTCGGGGATGCCGCGGTCGCGATCGCGACGCGGGCGACGGCGGGCGGCAGCGACGTGTCGGTCGCGGCCGCGGCATCCACGTCGACGACGAGCAGGTGCTCGACGAACTGGGGCGCGCGCGCCAGGATCGTGCCGTGACCGTCGACGACGACACTGTCGCCGTCGAAGACGAGGTCGTCCTGCCCGCCGACGATGTTGACGTAGGCGACGATCGTGTCGGTCTCGACCGCCCGGCGCGTGACGAGGGGCAGGCGCACCTCGTCCTTGTCGCGTTCGAAGGGCGAGGCGTTGACGACGACGAGCACCCCGGCGTCGGCTTCGAGCACGCGCCCGACGGGGCCGCCGTCGCGCCAGAGGTCCTCGCAGACGATGATCGCGACATCGACGCCCTGGAGGCGCAGCACGAGCAGTTCGTCGCCGGGGATGAACACCCGGTACTCGTCGAACACCGAGTAGTTCGGCAGATGGTGCTTGGCGTAGCGCGCGACGACGGCGCCGCGGTGCAGCACGCTCGCGACGTTCTGCGCGATCGCCGTCGGAGCGTTCGAGGTGCCGAGCTCGCGCGGGGCCAAGGGGCCGTCGGGGTGGCCGACGACGACGACGAGCTCCCCGAGGCCCTCGATCGCCAGCCGGGCGGCCAGAGCCTCGACCGCGCGCGCCGAGGCCGCCAGGAACGACGGTCGCGAGGCGAGGTCCTCGATCGGGTAACCGGTGAGCGCCATCTCGCCCATCGCGAGCAGATCGGCCCCCGCGGCGTGCGCCGCGCGCGCGGCGGCGAGCACCTGCTCGGCGTTGCCCACGAGGTCTCCGACGACGGGGTTGGACTGGCCGAGTACCAAGCGGAGTCGGGGCATACCCGGTAGCCTAACGCTGGGCCCCAGGGCCCCATCCGTCGTCGAGGAAGGGCCACATGGACAAGCAGCGCGACTTCGTTCTCCGCACGATCGAGGAGCGCGGCGTCAAGTTCGTGCGGCTGTGGTTCACCGATGTCGTGGGCACGCTGAAGATGGTCGCGATCGCCCCGGCCGAGGTCGAGGGAGCCTTCGCCGAGGGCCTCGGGTTCGACGGCTCGTCGATCGAGGGATTCACGCGCGCCTTCGAGGCCGACGTGCTCGCCCACCCCGACCCCACGACCTTCCAGATCCTCCCGTGGCGCGGTGAGGTAGACCCGACTGCGCGCATGTTCTGCGACATCACGACCCCCGACGGCCAGCCCGCCGCCGCCGACCCGCGGCACGTGCTCAAGCGCGCGCTCGCGAAAGCGGCCGATCGCGGCTTCACCTTCTACACGCATCCCGAGATCGAGTTCTACCTGCTCGAGAGCAGCAAGTACGGCCCCGAGGGCCCGACGCCGGTCGACTCGGCCGGCTACTTCGACAACGTGCCGGGCGGCACCGCGCACGACTTCCGGCGCCGCGCCGTGCGCATGCTCGAAGACCTCGGCATCTCGGTCGAGTTCAGCCACCACGAGGCCGGGCCCGGCCAGAACGAGATCGACCTGCGCTACGCCGACGCGCTCACGACGGCCGACAACATCATGACCTTCCGCACGGTCATCAAGGAGGTCGCGATCGAGCAGGGCGTCTACGCGACGTTCATGCCGAAGCCGCTCGCGAAGCACCCGGGCTCGGGCATGCACACGCACCTCTCGCTCTTCGAGGGCGACACCAACGCCTTCTTCGACCCGGCCGGCCAGTACCAGCTCTCGCAGATCGGGCGGCAGTTCGTCGCCGGAATCCTGCGGCACGCCCCCGAGATCACGGCCGTGACGAACCAGTTCGTCAACTCGTACAAGCGGCTGTGGAGCGGCGACGAGGCGCCCAGCTACGTCACCTGGGGCCACAACAACCGTTCGGCGCTCGTGCGCGTGCCGCTCTACAAGCCCGGCAAGGGGCAGAGCGCGCGCGTCGAGTACCGCGGCGTCGACTCGGCCGCCAACCCCTACCTCGCCTACTCGCTGCTGCTCGCGGCGGGCCTCAAGGGCATCGAGGAGGGCTACGAGCTTCCCCCCGAGGCTGAGAACACCGTCTGGGCCCTCACCGAGGCCGAGCGTCGCGCGCTCGGCTACCAGGCGCTGCCGGCGAGCCTCGACCGCGCACTGAGCCTCATGGAGGACAGCGAGCTCGTCGCCGAGACCCTCGGCGAGCAGGTCTTCAACTACGTGCTCCTCAACAAGCGCGCCGAGTGGCGCGAATACCGCGCCCAGGTCACCCCCTACGAGCTGCAGAGCAACCTGGAGATCCTCTAGCCGATCGGGCGCCCACCGCGCCCCGCCCTCATGATGCGCTCACCGCTGACGCTCTCCGACATCGCCCGTCTCGGGTTCACCGAGCTGAGCGAGGCCCGCGCGAGCCTCGAGGGCTTCGAGGAGCACCTCGAGGCCTTCGGGCTCGCCGCCGACCCCGACCGCGCGCTGCGGTCGCTCATCCGACTGCGCGAACTGCATGAGGATGCCGTGGGCGCCGTGCTCGCCGACGAGGGCTGGTCGAGGCGGCTGATCCGCGTTCTCGGCGCGAGCGAGGGGCTCTTCGAGTTCCTCCGCCGCCGCCCGGCCGAGCTCAGCGCGCTGCGCGACCCGCTGCCCGAGCCCCTGACGGCGCAGGGCTATCGCGACGACCTGCGGGCGACGATCGTGCCGCACGCGGGCGACGCGGCGATCGTCGCGCTGCGCGTGCGCTACCGCCATCACCTGCTGCGCCTCGCGCAGTGGGATCTCGAGCACGAGGACCCGCTCGCGGCCATGCCGGCCGTCGGCGCCGCCCTCGCCGACCTCGCCGGCGCGGCGCTCGACGCGAGCCTCGACGTCGCCCGCCGCGACAGCGCCTTCCCGGCCGACGACGTCGCCCGCACGCGGCTGGCGATCATCGGCATGGGCAAGTGCGGGGCGCGCGAGCTCAACTACCTGAGCGACGTCGACGTCATCTACGTCGCCGAGGGGGACGACGGCCTCGAGGTCTCGCGGGCCGTGGAGATCGCGACGCGACTGGCGCAGGCGACGGCCCGGGGCATCCAGGAGCCGTCGCTCGAGCCGCCGCTGTGGGAGGTCGACGCGAACCTGCGACCCGAGGGAAAGGATGGCGCGCTCGTGCGCTCGCTCGACTCGCACCGCGCGTACTACGAGCGCTGGGCGAAGAACTGGGAGTTCCAGGCGCTGCTCAAGGCACGGCCGCTCGCGGGCGACGAGGAACTGGGCGAGCGCTACCTCGACGTCGTGTCGCCCCTCGTCTGGCAGAGCTCGCAGCGCGAGGGCTTCGTCGAGTCGGTGCAGGCGATGCGCGAGCGCGTCACGGCGCACATCCCCGCCGACGAGGTCGACGTGCAGCTGAAGCTGGGCCCCGGCGGCCTGCGCGACGTCGAGTTCACGATCCAGCTGCTCCAGCTCGTGCACGGCCACCTCGACGAGTCGGTGCGCGACCGCGACACGATCGGCGCGCTCGGCTCCCTGGCTGAACGGGGCTACATCGGCCGCGCCGAGGCGGCCGAGTTCTCGCGCGACTACCGGTTGCTGCGGGTGATCGAGCACCGGTTGCAGCTCGACGGGCTGCGCCGCACCCACCTCATGCCGCGCGACGTCGAGAAGCTGCGCGTGACCGCGCGCGCGACCGGACTCGTGGCGACCGCCGACGAGCTCTCGGCCCGCTGGCAGCAGACCAGGCTCGCGGTGCGCTCGCTGCACGAGCGCCTGTTCTACCGCCCGCTGCTCTCGGCCGTGGCGGCGCTGCCCGACGAGGGCTTCGCCCTCACGAGCGAGCAGGCGGAGGCCCGATTGCGCGCGATCGGCTTCGTCGACCCGCGCGGCGCGCTGCATCATATCGCCGCGCTCACGAGCGGGGTGTCGCGCAGCGCGCAGATCCAGCGCACGCTCCTGCCGGTCATCCTGCAGTGGCTCGCCGATGGCGCCGACCCCGACTACGGCCTCCTCGCCTTCCGCCGCTTGAGCGACGACCTCGGCGAGGCGTACTGGTTCCTGCGGATGCTGCGCGATTCGAGCGGCGCCGCGCAGCGCCTCACGAGCGTGCTCGCCGCGTCGCGGTATGTGGGCGGACTGTTCGAGCGCATCCCCGAGGGCGCCGCCTGGCTCGAGAACGAGGAGGAGCTGCGCCCCCGCCCCCTCGCGGCGCTGCTCGAGGAGGCGCGCGCGACGGTCGCCCGGCACGCGGGCGACCCCGAGGCCGCGGCGAAGGCCCTGCGCACCGCTCGGCGCCGCGAGATCCTCCGCGCCGCCCTCGCGGGAATCCTCGACGTCATCACGGTCGAGCAGCTCGGCGAGGCGCTCAGCGACATCACCACGACGCTGCTGACGGGGGTGCTCTCGCTCGTGCACACCTACGGCGACGGGATCGAGTTCGCGGTCGTCGCGATGGGGCGCTACGGAGGGCGCGAGCTCGGTTTCGGCTCCGACGCTGACGTCATGTACGTCTACCGCGACGCCGGTGCGGGGGAGCACGCGCAGCAGCGCGCCGAGCACCTCGTCCGCGAGCTCGGGCGGCTGACCGAGGATTTCCGGCTGCCGCTCGACCTCGACGCGGGCCTCCGGCCGGAGGGCAAGAACGGCCCGATCGTGCGTTCGCTCGAGTCGTACCGCGCCTACTACGAGCGCTGGTCGCTCACGTGGGAGGCGCAGGCGCTGCTGCGGGCGAGCGTCGTCGTCGGCGACGAGCCGCTCTCGTCCGATTTCACCGCCCTCGCCGACAGCGTGCGGTACCCGGTCGCCTTCGCCGATCAGGATGCCCGCGAGGTGCGCCGCATCAAGGCGCGCGTCGAAGCAGAGAGGCTTCCGCAGGCCGCCGACCCCGCACGCCACCTCAAGCTCGGTCGCGGCTCGCTGAGCGATGTCGAATGGTTCGTGCAGCTGCTGCAGTTGCAGCACGCGCACGCGGTGCCCGGGCTGAAGACCACATCGACCCTGCACGCGCTCGCGGCCGCGGCCGCAGCGGGGCTCGTGGCCCCGGCAGACGCGACGAAGCTGCGGGAGGCGTGGATCATCGCCTCGCGCGCCCGGTCCGCCATGACGCTGTGGACCGCGAAGACCGCCGATGTGCTGCCGACCGACCGGCAGCAGCTCGGCGGCGTCGCCCGGCTGCTCGGCTACGGCCCGGACGGCGCGGCGCGCCTCGAAGAGGACTATCTGCGCACGACGCGCCTCGCGCGGCAGGTGTTCGAGCGCGGCTTCTACGGAACGGGCAGCACGCGCGCCTGAGGCCGACCGGCTCGCGACGGGCCAATGGCGGGCAGGAATGCGACGAGGGCCACATCCCGAACGGATGCGGCCCTCGTGCGCTGTGGCGCTGGAGCGTCTGCCTAGACCGAGAAGTACAGCTCGTACTCGAAGGGGTGCGGGCGCTGCGCGAAGGGGAGGAGCTCCTTCTCGCGCTTGTAGTCGATCCAGGTCTCGATGAGGTCCTTCGTGAACACGCCCCCCTGCAGGAGGAAGTCGTGGTCGGCCTCGAGAGCGGCGAGAGCCGCCTCGAGCGACGACGGCGCCTGCGGGATCGTCTTGGCCTCCTCGGGCGGCAGCTCGTAGAGGTCCTTGTCGACGGGCTCGTGCGGCTCGATCTTGTTGATGATGCCGTCGATGCCGGCCATCATCTGGGCCGCGAAGGCGAGGTACGGGTTGCTCGCGGCGTCGGGGGCGCGGAACTCGATGCGCTTGGCCTTCGGGTTCGTGCCCGTGATCGGGATGCGGATCGCGGCCGAGCGGTTGCCCGCCGAGTACACGAGGTTGACGGGGGCCTCGAAGCCGGGGATCAGACGGTGGTACGAGTTCACCGAGGGGTTCGTGAACGCCATGACCGCGGGGGCGTGCTTGAGCAGGCCGCCGATGTACCAGCGTGCGACGTCCGACAGGCCGCCGTAGCCGGCCTCGTCGTAGAACAGGGGCTTGCCGTCGTTCCAGAGCGACTGGTGGGTGTGCATGCCCGAGCCGTTGTCGCCCATGAGGGGCTTGGGCATGAAGGTCGCGACCTTGCCCCACTCGAGAGCGGTGTTCTTGACGATGTACTTGAACTTCAGGATGTCGTCGGCGGCCGAGACCATCGTGTCGAACTTGTAGTTGATCTCGCCCTGGCCGGCGGTGCCGACCTCGTGGTGGCTGCGCTCGACCTCGAGGCCCGCGTCGATGAGCTTCACGACGATGTCGTCGCGCAGGTCGGCGTGCTGGTCGATCGGCGAGACGGGGAAGTAGCCGCCCTTGTACGGGGTCTTGTTGGCGAGGTTGCCGCCCTCCTCGACGCGACCGCTGTTCCACGCGGCCTCGCTCGAGTCGACCTCGTAGAACGACTTGTTCTGACGCACCTCGTAGCGCACGTCGTCGAAGATGTAGAACTCGGCCTCGGGGGCGAAGAAGGCGGTGTCGGCGATGCCGGTCGAGGCGAGGAACTTCTCGGCCTTCTTGGCGACCTGGCGCGGGTCGCGACCGTAGATCTCGCCGTTGCGCGGGTTGTAGATGTCGAAGACCATGATGAGCGTGCGCTCGGTGCGGAACGGGTCGACGTAGGCGGTCGAGACGTCCGGGATGAGCTGCAGGTCGGACTCGTGGATCGACTGGAAGCCGCGGATCGACGAGCCGTCGAACAGCTGGCCCACGGTGAAGAAGTCTTCGTCGACGCTCGCAGCAGGGATGTTGAAGTGCTGCTGCACGCCGGGGAGGTCGGTGAAGCGGATGTCGAGGAACTTGACGTCCGTGTCCTTGATGAACTTCAGGACCTCGGAAGAATCACTGAACATGTGATGGTCTCCTGGGTTGGTACCGGTCGGTTGCGGCCGCAACCACTCGTGAGGCTACGGTGCGGGGATTTCCCCGCGGTGTCCCGATTGTTTCCGGGATGTTACGTGGCCGCTCACCCGGCCGTCATCGGGGCGAGGATGCTCAGCCCACGGCCTGCGCGAAACCGGCGCTCGGCTCCGCGAGCCCGCGCAGGGCATCCGGGATCTCCCGCCCCTTCGCGACCATCGACTGCGCCCACAGGCGGCCGGCCCGGTAGCTCGACCGCACGAGGGGGCCGGCGAGCACACCGAGGAATCCGATCTCCTCGGCCTCGGCCTTGATCGCGACGAACTCCTGCGGCTTGACCCACCGGTCGACCGGATGGTGACGGGGGGTCGGGCGCAGGTACTGCGTGATCGTGACGATGTCGGTTCCGGCGTCGTGCAGGTCGCGCAGCGCCTGGCTGATCTCCTCCCGCGTCTCGCCCATGCCGAGGATGAGGTTCGACTTCGTGATGAGTCCGAAGGCGCGCGCCTGCGTGATCACGTCGAGCGAGCGCTCGTACCGGAAGGCCGGCCGGATGCTCTTGAACAGCCGAGGGACCGTCTCGACGTTGTGCGCGAACACCTCCGGCTGCGACTCGAAGACGACGCGCAGCAGCTCGGGGTTGCCGCTGAAGTCGGTCGCGAGGATCTCGACGCCCGTGCCGGGGTTGAGCTCGTGGATCTTCCGCACCGTCTCGGCGTGCAGCCACGCGCCCTCATCGGGCAGGTCGTCGCGCGCGACGCCGGTCACGGTCGCGTAGCGCAGGGTCATCTCGCGCACGCTTTCGGCGACGCGACGGGGCTCGTCGGTGTCGTAGTCGGCCGGCTTGCCCGTGTCGATCTGGCAGAAGTCGCAGCGGCGGGTGCACTGGCTGCCGCCGATGAGGAAGGTCGCCTCGCGGTCCTCCCAGCACTCGTAGATGTTGGGGCAGCCGGCCTCCTGGCACACCGTGTGCAGCTGCTTCTCGCCGACGAGTGCGCGAAGCTCCGTGTATTCCGGGCCCATCTTCGCCCGCGTCTTGATCCACTCGGGCTTCTTCTCGATCGGCGTCGCGGCGTTGCGCACCTCGAGCCGCAGCAGCTTGCGGCCATCGCCGGGGTGGGCG
>SCPB01000048.1 GCA_005502445.1 Microbacteriaceae bacterium X2B | reverse complement strand
GGTCAGCCCCGACCGGGCAACAACCCCTTCTCGTCGACGCAGGGCATGCCGCGCCCGGGCGGCGGAGCCATTCCGCGCCCCTCCGCGCCCCGCCCCGGTGCTCCGCGTCCTGGTGCGCCGCGCCCCGGTGCTCCGCGCGGCAACGCGCCCTTCCAGGCTCGCACGGGTGGCCCCGGCCGCCCCGCCGGCGCGGGCGCCGGCGGCGGCTTCCAGCGGCCCGGCGGCGCTCCGGGCGGCGGCTTCAGCGGTCCTCGCCCGAGCGGCGGCGGCGGTCGCGGTCGCGGCCCCGGCGGCGGCACGGCCGGCGCCTTCGGTCGCGGTGGCGGCAAGAGCAAGGCCCGCAAGTCCAAGCGGACGAAGCGGCAGGAGTTCGAGATGCGGGAGGCCCCGTCGGTCGGCGGCGTCAGCGTTCCCCGCGGCGACGGCAAGACGGTCATCCGACTGCGGCAGGGCGCATCCATCACCGACTTCGCCGACAAGCTCGAGCAGTACAGCGGCCAGTCGGTGCCCCCGGGCAATCTCGTGACCGTGCTGTTCCACCTCGGTGAGATGGCGACGGCGACCGAGTCGCTCGACGGCGCGACCTTCGAGGTGCTCGGTGCCGAGCTCGGCTTCCGCGTCGAGATCGTCTCGCCCGAGGACGAGGACAAGGAGCTCCTGGAGAGCTTCGACATCGACCTGGACGAGGAGGAGGCCGAGGAGGATCTCGTCATCCGCCCGCCCGTGGTCACCGTCATGGGCCACGTCGACCATGGTAAGACCAAGCTGCTCGACGCGGTCCGCGAGGCGAACGTCGTCGCCGGCGAGGCCGGCGGCATCACGCAGCACATCGGCGCCTACCAGGTGTGGACGGAGCACGAGGAGATCGAGCGCGCCATCACCTTCATCGACACCCCGGGCCACGAGGCGTTCACCGCCATGCGCGCCCGCGGCGCGCAGGTGACCGACGTCGCGATCCTCGTGGTCGCGGCCGACGACGGCATCATGCCGCAGACGGTCGAGGCGCTCAACCACGCCCAGGCGGCGAACGTGCCGATCGTGGTCGCGGTCAACAAGGTCGACAAGGAGGGCGCGAACCCGGCCAAGGTGCGCCAGCAGCTCACCGAGTTCGGCCTCGTGGCCGAGGAGTACGGCGGCGACACGATGTTCGTCGACGTCTCGGCGCTGCAGAAGAAGGGCATCACCGAGCTGCTCGATGCCGTTCTGCTGACGGCCGACGCCGGGCTCGACCTGCGCGCGAACCCCAACCGCACCGCTCGCGGCGTGGCGATCGAGGCGCGCCTCGACAAGGGTCGCGGCGCCGTCGCGACCGTGCTCATCCAGTCGGGCACGCTGCGCGTCGGCGATGCGATCGTCGCGGGCACGGCCTACGGCCGCGTGCGCGCCATGGTCGACGAGAACGGCGAGAAGATCGACGAGGCCTACCCCTCCCGCCCCGTGCAGGTGCAGGGCCTCTCGAGCGTTCCGCGCGCCGGCGACACCTTCCTGGTGACCGACGACGACCGCACGGCCCGCCAGATCGCCGAGAAGCGCGAGGCCGCCGAGCGCAACGCCCAGCTGGCCAAGGCCCGCAAGCGCATCAGCCTGGAGGACTTCACGAAGGCGCTCGAGGACGGCAAGGTCGAGTCGCTCAACCTCATCCTCAAGGGCGATGTGTCGGGTGCCGTCGAGGCGCTCGAGGAGTCGCTGCTCAAGATCGAGGTCGACGACAGCGTGCAGCTGCGCATCATCCACCGCGGCGTCGGCGCGGTGACCGAGAGCGACGTGAACCTCGCGACGATCGACAACGCGATCATCGTGGGCTTCAACGTGCGCCCCGACACGAAGGCGCGCGAGCGCGCTCAGCGCGAGGGCGTCGACATCCGCTTCTACAGCGTCATCTATGCGGCGCTGGAGGAGATCGAGAGCTCGCTCAAGGGCATGCTCAAGCCCGAGTTCGAAGAGGTGCAGTCGGGCGTGGCCGAGATCCGCGAGATCTTCCGTTCGTCGAAGTTCGGCAACATCGCCGGTGTCATCGTGCGCTCCGGCACGATCACGCGCAACGCCAAGGCGCGGGTCATCCGCGATGGCGTGGTCGTCGGCGACAACCTCGCGATCGAGTCGCTGCGGCGGTTCAAGGACGACGTCACCGAGGTTCGCACGGACTTCGAGGCCGGTATCGGTCTCGGCAAGTTCAACGACATCCAGATCGGTGACGAGATCGAGACGATCGAGATGAAGGAGAAGCCGCGCGCCTAGCGGCGCCGGTCCGGGCCCCCGTCCTCTCACGAGGCGGGGGCCCGTCCTCCCCGGGAAGGAAGAGAACGATGGGTGAGAGCCCCCGCGTCCGCAAGGTCGCCGACCGCATCCAGGAGATCATCGCCAAGCGCCTGGAGCGCGGGATCCGCGACCCCCGCATGGGATTCGCCACGATCACCGCGGTTCAGGTGACCGGCGACCTCCAGCACGCGAGCGTCTTCTACACCGTCTACGGAACGGATGAGGAGCGCGCCGACACGGCTGCGGCGCTGAAGGCGGCGACGGGGATGCTGCGGACCGAGGTCGGCCGCAACCTCAACACGCGGCTGACCCCCTCCCTCGAGTTCATCCTCGACGGAGTGCCCGAGAACGCGGCCGCGATCGAGGCGCTGCTGCGCGAGGCGCGCGAGCGCGACGCGCAGACCGAGGCGGAGGCGGCACGCGCGGAGTACGCCGGCGACCCCGACCCCTACGTCAAGCCGCGCGACGCCGCTGAGGACGACGAGGACGAGCTCGACGATCTCGAGCAGCGCTGAGCCGGCTCGACTACTCCGGGAGTTCGAGCGCCGTGCCGCCGAGTGCGATCGAGGCCACGGCGACGACGAGTGCTCCGCCGACGATGAGCAGCCCGAGAAGTCCGAGCACGGCCAGGAGGCCGGCCTCGAGAAGGCCGAGCCGCGTCGTGGACTCCGAGGGGGCGGGGGTGTGCGGCTGCGTCATCGCGGTCTCCTCGAACGGGTGCGGCCCTCGCGCGGAGGGCGGGATGGTCGGGCGAGCGGGTCGACCCGCTCGAGAGCATCCTCGCCGACTCCGCTGACGATTGCCCCGGGAACGCACCGTCAGGAGCCGGGCAGCCCGTAGCCCGCCTCGCGCGAGCCGGTCGCGAGGCCGTCGGCGAGCAGGCCGGCCAGCGCCCGCTCGCGCTGCACGGCATCCGGCCACAGGGTTTCGACGACCTCGGCCGGCACGCGCGAAGGGGCGTGGCGCAGTTCGCGCATGATGAGCCCGCGCACCTGCCGATCGCTGCCCTCGAACCGGGCCTGCCTCGGGGCCGGCGGGCCGTCATACTCCGGATAACCGGCCGCGCGCCACGCGCACAGCGCGGCGAGCGGGCACACGTCGCACCGGGGCGCGCGGGCGATGCAGACGACCTGGCCGAGCTCCATGAGCCCCGCGTTCATGAGCCGGGCATCCGCCGCGTCCTCGGGGAGAAGGGCCTCCATGTCGGCGAGGTCCGCGCGCGTGCGGGCCGGTCCCGCGGCGCCGTGCCCGTGCACCGCGCGCGCGATCACGCGCCGCGTGTTGACGTCGACGACGGGCGCCCTGACCCCGTACGCGAAGCTGGCGACGGCGCGGGCTGTGTAGTCGCCGATGCCGGGGAGGGCGAGCAGGGCATCCACTTCGTGGGGCACCTCGCCGCCGTGCTGCACGCTGATGACGACCGCCGCGGCGTGCAGGTTGAGCGCCCGGCGCGGGTAGCCGAGGCGATCCCAGGCGCGCACGGCCTCGGCGGGGGAGTCGCTCGCGAGCGCGTCCGGGTTGGGCCAGCGCGCGAGCCACTGCTCGAGTCGCGGGATCACGCGCGCGACCGGCGTCTGCTGCAGCATGATCTCGCTCACGAGGACTCCCCACGGGGTGAAGCCCTCGGCCCGCCACGGCAGCGAGCGCGCGTGCTCGCGGTACCACGCGACGACGGGGATGCTGAGGGACGGCGCCACGAGCGCAAGCCTAGGCGGGCGCGAGAGCTGCGCGGCAGGCGACGTCGCGCGGGATCCTGGCCGCGCGCACGCTCGACCCCGGTCGTCGAGTCGTGCCATGCCGACTGCAGTCATCGCTTCCAGATTCGGCACTCGTTGTCCACGGGGTTCGCGTGATGAACGACAACTGACCAATCTGCGGGTGGGTGACGAGAGCCGCGCCGACGGGCCGCGCCAACGGGTGGCGCCGACGGGCCGCGACGACGCCGAGCACTCAGACTCGCCGTTTAGCGTGACGGCATGCACGTTCTCGTCACCGGTGCGACCGGCTACATCGGCGGGCGTCTGGTGCCCCGGCTCCTCGAGGCCGGCCACGACGTCCGCGTCTTCGTGCGCGACTCCGAGCGCCTGCGCGAGGTGCCGTGGGGCGGCGAGGTCGACGTCGCGACCGGTGACCTTCAGCGTGCGAGCGACGTGCGCGCGGCCGTCGAGGGCGTCGAGGTGCTCTACTACCTCGTGCACTCGATGGCGAGCACGGGCGACTTCGAGGCGACCGAGAAGCTCATCGCCGGCACGGTCGCGGCCGAGGCGAAGGCGGCCGGGGTCGGGCGCATCGTCTACCTCGGCGGGCTGCACCCCGACGGGCCGCTGTCGCGCCACCTGCGCAGCCGCAAGGAGGTCGGCGACATCCTGCTCGGCAGCGGCGTGCCGACCGTCGCGCTGCAGGCGGGTGTCGTCATCGGCTCGGGCTCGGCGAGCTTCGAGATGATCCGGCACCTCACCGAGGTGCTGCCGTACATGCCGGCGCCCAAGTGGGTGCGCAATCTCATCCAGCCGATCGCCGTGCGCGACGTGCTGCACTACCTCATCGCGGCCGCGACCCTGCCGTCGAGTGTCAACCGCACCTTCGACATCGGCGGTCCCGACGTGCTGCGCTATGGACAGATGATGAACGGCTACGCGGTCGAGGCGGGGCTCAAGCAGCGGCCGATCGCGAGCCTGCCGGTGCTGACGCCCTACCTCGCGAGCCAGTGGGTGAACCTCGTCACGCCGATTCCGAGGGCGCTTGCGGTGCCGATCATCTCGAGCCTGCAGTACGACGCCGTCATGCGCGAGCACGACATCGACGCGGTCATCGCGCCGCCCCCGGGCGGGCTCACCGGCTACCGTCGTGCGGTGCGCTACGCGCTGGCGAAGATGCGCGAGGGCGAGGTCGAGACGAGTTGGCGTAACGCGGCCGTTCAGGGCGCCCCGAGCGACCTGCTGCCGAGCGACCCCGACTGGAGCGGCCACACCGTGTTCACCGACCGTCGCGAGAAGGACTGCGCGGCTCCGGCAGAGACGCTCTGGGCCGTCGTGGAGGGCATCGGCGGCGACAACGGCTGGTATTCGCTGCCGGTCGCGTGGGCGGCGCGCGGCTGGTTCGACAAGCTCGTCGGCGGGGTCGGGCTGCGTCGCGGCCGACGAGACCCGCATCGACTCGCTCCGGGGGACGCCCTCGACTTCTGGCGCGTCGAGCAGATCGACCGCGGCCGCTTCCTGCGTCTGAGAGCCGAGATGAAGGTGCCGGGCCGTGCCTGGCTCGAGTTCACGGTGCTGCCGCGCGGTGCAGGGGGCTCGGCGCTGCGTCAGCGAGCCGTGTTCTTCCCGTCCGGGCTCGGCGGGAGGCTCTACTGGTTCGCGATCCTTCCCTTCCACGGCGTCATCTTCGCGGGAATGGCGTCCTCCTTGGCGAAGACCGCTATCTCGGGCCGACCGCCTCGGCGTTGACGCGGTCGCCGCTTGTCGCCGCGACCGGCGTCGTCGCCGCGACCACGCGCATCCGCCGCCCCTGACGGCCCGCTCCTAGCCCGCTCGACGACGGCTGTCAACCGCATGGACGTCGTCGGCGACCCGGACGAGCATCGGGAGCGGCCGAGGTCGAACCGGCAGCGGTCACCGGAATCGATGACGTCCGAGGAGGACGACATGCTGCGAACCGCATCGAACCGAGAGTTCTCGACGGGCGTGAGCGCCCTCGTCGTCCTGTCCGCCGTGTTCGGGTTGCTGCTCGCACTCACGGGCCTCGCCGCAGCGACCGAGCCGGCCGCTGCGAACCCGAGCGTGTCGGCCGCCTCGGTCGCGACGGGCACGAGCGCCGAGCCGAGTCCCGCGCCGAGTGAAGGGTCGAGCGAGGCGCCGGTCGAGGAGGCGCCGGTGGAGGACGCCCCTCCCGCCGAGGAGGGCGACGACGGCGCCGAGGTCGATGACGACGAGGGATTCCCGCTGTGGGCGATCATCCTCATCGTCGTCCTCGTGCTGGCCCTCGCGCTCGCGATCGGCTACGCCGCGACGCGCGATCGCCGCGACCGCATCTGAATGGGTGGCCGGCTCGCGCACGCGCGGGCACTGCGCGGAGCGACCGACACGCGATCGGGATTCAGGTCACAGAACGGTAACGGGGTGTTATAGGGTGGCCTCACCCCTGCGGCGAGGCAGACCCTACGACCCTCCGGAGCGAGTCGATGACGACAGCGCAGGTGCCCGCGCGGGCGACCCCGCGACCCCGCTCGGGCAGGAGGGCGCTGATCTCGGCGACCGCGACGATCGCGCTCGCACTCGTGCTCGTCGTCGACCATGACGCCGCGACCGTGCACGCCGCGAACATGTGGGGAACGTTGCGCGAACCCGGCCAGCCGGCCTTCATCGCGGGGCACCGCGGCGACCGGGCGAGCGCACCCGAGAACACCGTGCCGGCCATCCAGGCCGCGCTCGACTCGAGCATGGAGTTCGTCGAGCTCGACGTGCAGAAGACCCTCGACGGCGAGGCCGTCATCATCCACGACGACACGCTCGAGCGCACGACGAACGGCTCCGGGCTCGTCGCCGAGCGCACGTGGGCCGAGTTGCGGGGCCTCGATGCCGGAAGCTGGTACGGGTCCGCATGGGCGGGCACGGGCATCCCGCATTTCGACGACTTCATCGACGTCTTCCAGATCTCGCGCAAGAAGGCCCTCGTCGAGCTCAAGGGCATCTGGACGGTCGACGAGCTCGAGCCCCTCGTGAGCGAGATCTACGCCGCGGGGGTGCAGGACCGCCTCGTCTTCGCGAGTTTCGAGATCGGCACCCTGCACCACCTGCTCGACGCCGCGCCGAACCTGCCCCGCGTCGTGCTGCGCCGCGAGCTGCCGCTCGACCCCGTGCGGCTCGCGACCTACTACGGGGCGGCCGCCGTCATGACGCGGCTGGCCGAGATCCGTGAACGGCCCGAGGTCGTCGACGCGATGCACGAGGCAGGCCTCGGCATCATGCTGTACACGCTCAACTCGGAGGAGCGGTGGAGCGAGGCGCTGTCGTACGGCGTCGACGGCATCGTCACCGACGAGCCGAGCGCGCTCGACGGCTGGCTCGCCGAGACCGCGCCCGGGACGTAGGCACGTCATCGCGGTTGCCCACGCCAAGAACCCCGAGCAGACATCGAAGTTAGGGGTACACTGAACTCAGCCTTCCGGGCCCACCGCGTCGTTCTCGACCGGGTCAGGGCGCGAGGGCGCCGGCCCCGAGCTCACCGGCGGGGCCGCTGCACACCGGTTCATCACGGGTGCCGATGGCGGCGCAGCCGACGAAAGCGTTTCGATTCGTCCGGATGCCCCGCTCTCGCACCACAGCATCCCACGGTCACGCACCGTGGTTTCCTCGAGGAGGGGCATGGCCCAGACAGGCCAGCGTTCGAAGTCGTCGCAGCGCAAGGGCGGAGGCGGCCCGACCCGCCGCCGGCGCCCGCTCGACGAGCAGGGCATCATCCCGATCCTCGCCCGCGCCGTGCGCGAGGTCGAGAACGCCGCGGAGCGCGGCGGCAGGGTGAGCCCGTCGAACCGGACGAAGTTCCAGGTCGCCGCCCTGCTCGTGCGCGAGGAGCGCGCGCGGGTGAAAGACGACCGGGAGGTGCCCGAGGGCGAGCGCGCCGAAGTGCTCAAGCGCCTGGACGGCCTCGCCGGCATCATGGCCAAGACGGCCGCGCGCGACACGACGCTCATCCAGCTGCTGGCTCCGGACGCCAAGGTGTCCGATGCCGCGAAGCTGCTGCGGCGCGACATGCTGCTCGCCTCGGGAGCCGAGCTCGAGCCCGACGACCTCATCATCGTGACCGAGCCCGAGCCCGTGAAGCCCGAGGTCGCCAAGCAGGTGCTGCCGACCTCGGTGAAGCGCGCCCAGCTCGCCAACCCCTTCCTCGCTCCCGACTTCACGGCGCTCGCCGCGCAGCCCAAGCCGCAGTCGGCGCGCCTGTCGAACTGGGAGCTCATCGAGCCGCTGTTCCGCTCGTTCGAGTACGGCGCGGGCGGCCAGGCCGCCTCGATGGAGCTGCCCGAGGCCGGCTCGCTCGTGACCCCCGGCGGCATGGAACTCATGCGCCACCAGGCGCGGCTCATCGAGGCCGTGCGCGGCGGCCACCGCAGCTTCCTCCTCGCCGACGAGCCGGGCCTCGGCAAGACGGCCCAGGCGCTCATGGCGGCGAACGTCGCCGGCGCCTTCCCGCTGCTCGTGGTCGTGCCGAACGTCGTCAAGACGAACTGGGCGCGCGAGGTGCAGCGCTGGATCCCGCAGCGCACCTCGACGGTCGTGCACGGCGACGGCGATGACCTCGACGCCTTCGCCGACGTCATCATCGTCAACTACGAGATCCTCGACCGGCACGTCGGCTGGCTCGGGCGCTTCGGATTCAAGGGCATGGTCGTCGACGAGGCGCACTTCATCAAGAACGCGACCTCGCAGCGTTCGCGGCACGTGCAGGCGCTCGCCTCGAGCATCCGCACCCTCAACCCGCGCGCGCTCATGATGGCGCTCACGGGCACGCCGCTGATCAACCAGATCGAGGATTTCCGCATGATCTGGAAGTTCCTCGGCTGGATCGACGACAAGAAGCCCCTCGGCGAGCTCATGGTCTCGCTCGAGGAGAGCGGGCTGACCCCGGCTGATCCGGGCTTCTTCGCCGAGGCCCGACGCCGCGTCATCGAGATGGGCATCGTGCGGCGCAAGAAGGTCGACGTCGCCGCCGACATCCCCGCCCGTCGCATCGCCGACATCCCCGTCGAGCTCGACGACGAGTACGGCCGGTCGATCCAGGCCTCCGAGCGCGCGCTCATCGGGCGTCTCGTCGAGCGCTACCGCCGCGTCGTCGCCGCCCGCGACGTCAAGCCCGTCGGCATCGATGCCGACCTCGTGCGGCTCGTCGCGCAGTCGGAGCTCGAGGAGTCGAAGGGCTCGACCAACGGCGACAACGTCTTCACCCTCGTGCGCCGTATCGGCACCGCGAAGGCCGTTCTCGCGGCCGACTACACCGCGCAGCTCGCGCGCAACGTCGGCAAGGTCGTGTTCTTCGCCAAGCACATCGATGTCATGGATGCCGCCGAGGCGCACTTCGCCGCGGCGGGCCTGCGCTCGGTCAGCGTGCGCGGCGACCAGTCGACGAAGGCGCGCCAGGAGGCCATCGACGCCTTCACGAACGACGAGGATGTCGCGGTCATCGTCTGCTCGCTGTCCGCGGCCGGCGTCGGGCTCAATCTGCAGGCCGCCTCCAACGTCGTGCTCGCCGAGCTGTCTTGGACCTCGGCCGAGCAGACGCAGGCGATCGACCGCGTGCACCGCATCGGTCAGGAGCTGCCCGTCACCGCCTGGCGCATCCTCGCCGCGCAGACGATCGACGCGCGCATCGCCGACCTCATCGACTCGAAGGCGGGCCTCGCGGCGCGAGCCCTCGACGGCTCGGACGAGGTTCTCTCGCAAGAGGGCACGGTCCAGCTGCAGGCGCTCGTTTCGATGCTCACCGAGGCGCTGCAGGGCTGATCGACGGCGCTGCCGGGCTGATCGACGGCGCTGTCGGGCGCCGGAGCGCCCTCGAGAGCGTCCACCGCGCGGTCGACTCCGCGTGCGGAACCCTGCGCGCAGCGAATCCGCCCCGCAAAGGCCACGTGCTCGTGCTGCGGGGACGGGTGGCCCTTTCCGCGGGCAACTCATTCCCCGGACCACTCCTCCGGCGTGGGCTCTCTCTGCGACTTCCATAGTTTCGGAAGTATCTGAGGCCAGGTCACGTAGTTCCGAAATTGTTGAAGCGTCTCGAGGAGAAGAGTCGCCGCTACCCGACGGGTGCTGTGCTGCCATGACTCCGACTCTGTGCGGTCCGACGCGGTGGGCGGCTGGCTGCGGTGGCCGGTCTGCGTACGGGTGGGCGGCCGGGTCCAGACGGCCCGGGTCCGGCGTCGTCTCAGCGGGGGCGGGCGCGCGCGCGATCAGCGCTCACGAGGTGCTCGACCGCCGCGAGTGGGATCGGCGACCACGTGGGCCGGTTGCGCGCCTCGTACATGGCCTCGTACACGGCCTTGTCGAGCTCGAAGGCGTCGAGCAGGGCACGGTGAGCGCGCAGGTCCACGCCCGACTCCGCGATGTACCCGTCGAGGAAGGCGGAACGGTTGCGATGCGCCCAGGCGCCGTCCACGGCCTCGCGAGCGGCGGCATCCTCAGCGGTGTTGCGGCGGGCCCCGACGACGTAGTCGAACGACCGCAGCATGCCGGCGACATCGCGTAATGGGGAGTCGACCCGGTTGCGCTCGGCGAGAGGCCGCAGCGGCTCGCCCTCGAAGTCGACCACAACCCAGTCGCCGGTCGAGCGGCGCAGCACCTGCCCGAGATGGTAGTCGCCGTGGATGCGCTGCAGCGCCGGCCAGGGAGACTCCTGTGCGGCGTCGTACACGGCTTCGATCGCGGGGCGGAGCGCTCGCAGCGATGGCACGTCGGAGGTCGCGACGGCGAGTCGGTGGTGCCAGCTGGCGACGAACCCCACGATGTCGCCGAGCGTCGCGTCGCGGTTCGGCAGCGCCTCGGCGAGTCCGCGGTGCACCTCGGCGGTGACGCGGCCGAGCCTCTCGGCCTCCTCGCTGAAGTCGTCGCCGGCGGCAGCCGAGGCGAGGGCG
Organism: Microbacteriaceae bacterium X2B; assembly: GCA_005502445.1. Lineage (GTDB taxonomy): Bacteria > Actinomycetota > Actinomycetes > Actinomycetales > Microbacteriaceae > Microcella. The sequence goes on along the minus strand of SCPB01000048.1, from coordinate 4,114 downwards.
AGCTCCCAGCCGTCGGCGGCGCCCTGCACGTACTCCTGGGCGAACGCCAGGTGGCCCATCGCCGTCGTGCCGCCGTTGTGCGGGTCGTTCCAGTAGCCGGTGACCGCGCCGAGCATGCGCGGCACCTGGCGGTAGCCGCGCGAGGTGAGCGCCGAGGGCAGGGTCACGTCGGGGTTCTCACCCTCGTGCACGAGCCGGAACACCTTCGCCACGAGCGGCGCCTCGCCGCCCTGGTCGAAGATGATCGAGCTGTTCGACTGCTCGCCGCCGTGCACGCGCGATGCGCGGTTGCCGCGATGGAGGTGCATGCGGCTCAGCAGCGCCGAGGTGTACGCGGGGTCGTGAGCGCCGTCGAAGATGTAGTCGAACTCGCGGCAGCGGCCGACGAGTTGCGGGCCCGAGCCCTTCGGGATCGTCGGGCGGGCGACGATCGGCACGTGGTAGAGCGACGGCGGATTGTTCGCCAGGTCGCGGAGGATCAGCACGATGACGCGCGCGTCGGGCTCGTCGCTCGGCCACTCCTCGCGCGAGACCTCGACCAGATTCGGCACGCGACCCTTGCCGGCGTACCAGCGTTGGCGGGTCATCCAGTCGGTGAGGCACTCCATCGTGCTGTTCATGTCGCCACCCTACGCGGGCGTGCCCCTGGAGACGAAACGGCTCCCCGAGTGAACGCCGAGAGTCGCCGCTGCGTCGGAACGTCAGTGCGTGCGGCGCCGCAGGAAGCCGTTCATCGCCGCGCTCAGCTCGCCGTCGACGGCTCGGGCGACTCCGTCGACCGAGCGCAGCGGTGCCGCGTGCCGCACGCTCGAGACGAGCCACGCGGCGTCGGCGCTCGCGAGGCCGGCGGGCGTCAGCGGCTCGATGGCCGACGTGAGACCCCACTCGTCTGCCGCCTCGAACAGGTCGACCTGGGTCGTGCCGGGGAGGATGCCGAGCTCGGCCGGCGGGCTCACGAGCTCGGTGCCGCGCCGGATGACGAGCGTCGACGTCGGCCCCTCGAGCAGCAGCCCGTCGGAGGAGACGAACACGACATCGTCGGCTCCGCGCCGCATCGCCTCACGGAGCGCGGCGCGATTGATCGCGTACGACAGCGTCTTCGCGCCGGCGAGCAACCAGGGGGATGTCGCGGCGACATCGCTGCGCAGCCCTCGATCCAGCAGAACGACCTCGATGCCCTCCGTGCGCTCGCGACGATAGTCGGGAGCGACGGTTCCGTACCCCCAGCCCGTCGGCATCGACCGGCCTTCGACGCCGCGGGCGAGCACGATCTTGATCCAGGCCTCATCGTGATCGGCGAGCCGCTCCGCGAGCGCGTGCACCGCGTCGCCCCAGACGCCCTCGTCGGGGTGCGGCAGATCGAGCATGCGGGCTGAGCGCGCGAAGCGCTCGAGGTGCGCCGCGAACGCCTGCGGGTGGCCTGCTCCGACGCTGATCGTCTCGAACACGCCGTCGCCGCGCGTCGCCGCGAGATCGAGAACGCTCAACTGAGCGAGGTCGGGATCAGCGGGAACGACGCCGGTGGCATGCCCCTCGCCGTCATGGCTCACGAGAACGAGGTGCGCGTCGGTCATGGTGTCGATGATGTCAGGTCGCGTCTGCGCCGGGAGAGGAATCCGAGACGGAGGAACACGGCTCTCCGCCCACAACGGCCAGTCCACCGATGCGCACCTAGGCTGGCGACGTGCCGATGTTCGAGGTGTGCGTGGTCTACCTGACCCGCACCGTCGAGAGCGCCGTCGGGCCGCGGCGCGAGGTCCTGCTCGGCCGCAAGCTCACGGGACTGGGCGTCGACCGGCTGGTCGCGCCGGGAGGCAAGCTCGAGCCCGGCGAGTCGCCCGTGGATGCCGCGGTGCGGGAGGTGCGCGAAGAGGTCGGCATTCACGTGCTCGCCCGCGATCTCGTGCCGATCGCCGAGATCGCGTACCCGTTCCTCGACCGCCCGCACGTCTCGCAGTTCTCGTGGGCGTTCACAGCGTCGGTGTGGGCGGGGGAGCCGCGTGCCTCGGCGGAGCTCGAGCCGCAGTGGTATCCGCTCGAGGCGATGCCGCTCGACCGCATGTGGGCCGATGCCGCACGCTGGGTGCCGTGCGCACTCGCCGGCCGGTACGTCGCCGCGACGCTCACCTTCGGCGCGGGCGACCGTCTCGTCCACGAGGACTGGTCGGCCGCCCGCCGCGTTTGATCTCGGCGTCGCGCCCCGCGGCGTGATTCGCGACTGCGGCCGCCGCGCTCGACCGTGCCCGCCGCGCTCGCCCGTGCCCCGTGCGCTCAGGAACTGCCGGCGCGGCCGAGCACGTCGAGCACCCAGGCGAGCTCGATCGCGCGCTGGTTCCAGGCCGAGTATCGCCCGCTCACGCCGCCGTGCCCGGCCTCCATCTCGCACCGCAGCAGTGCGTCGGCACCGACCTCGCGCAGTCGAGCGACCCACTTCGCCGGCTCGACGTACAGCACCCGCGTGTCGTTGAGCGAGGTCACCGCGAGGATCCGCGGGTAGCGCTGGCGAACCACGTTCTCGTACGGCGAGTACTGCTTCATGTACGCGTACACCGCCGGGTCGTGCAGCGGGTCGCCCCATTCGTCCCACTCGATGACGGTGAGCGGCAGCGAGGGGTCGAGCATCGAGGTGAGCGGGTCGACGAAGGGCACGTCCGCGAGGATGCCCGCGAACAGTTCCGGGGCGAGGTTCGCGACGGCGCCCATCAGCAGGCCCCCCGCACTTCCCCCTTCCGCCACCAGGCGGTCGGGTGCGGTCACCCCGCGTTCGACGAGGTGCCGCGCGCAGGCGACGAAGTCGGTGAAGGTGTTCGTCTTCGCCAACGTCTTGCCGTTCTCGTACCAGGCGCGGCCCATTTCGCCTCCGCCGCGGACATGCGCGATCGCGAAGACGACGCCGCGGTCGAGCAGCGACAGCCGGGGGATCGAGAAGCCCGGGTCCATGCTCGCCTCGTACGAGCCGTAGCCGTACAGCAGCAGCGGGCTCGGCTCGGCGTCGCCCGCGCCCGCATCACCCACGGAATCGATCGCGCTCGCGGCATCGACCGATCGGTCCAATGCCGGCACGAGCCCGCGCTTCCAGACGAGCGAGATCGGCACCCGCGTGCCGTCGGCCGCGAGCGCCCAGTCGCGCCGCTCGGCGTAGTCGGCCGGGTCGTAGCCGCCGAGCACGGGCTGCCGCTTGAGCACGATCCACTCGCCGGTGTCGACGACGTGGTTCGCGACCGTCGCCGGCTCGATGAAGCTCGTGTAGCCGACCCGTACCATCGGTTGGCGCCACTCCGGGTTGCCGCTCGCCCCGATCGAGATGAGGCCGTCGCCGACCTCGAGCTCGACGAAGTCGATCGACTCCTCGCGCGCGTCGGGCGCGAGGCGCGCGATCGCCGTGCGCGGCAGCCCCTCGCGACGCGAGTCGAGCACGAGGAAGCGCTCGAAGGCGTCGACGCCCTCGACCCTCCGGCCGGGTACGTGCGGCACGAGCGTGACGGGCGGGTCGGCGGGAGCATCCTGGCCGATGGCGACGCTCTCGACCATGAAATCGGGCGCGCCGTCGTTGTGGGTGATGAGCCAGCGATCGCGGCCGCCGATGACCGCGTGCTCGACGTCGTACTCCACGCCGTCGACCCGCGGCCGCACGACGGCGAACTCGCCCTCGGGCGTGGTGGCGTCGAGCCAGCGCACCTCGCTCGTGATCGAGCTCGACGCCTCGATGAGCAGGTAGCGCTGCGATCGGGTGAGCCCCGCGCCGACCCAGTAGGCCTCGTTCGGCTCGTGGAAGACGCGCCCGTCGTCGCCCGTCGTGCCGACCGCGTGCCGCCAGACGGTGTCGGGGCGCCACGACTCGTCGACGGTGCAGTAGAAGACGAAGCGCCCGTCGGGCGAGAAGAACGCGCCGGACGCGGTACCCTCGATCTCGTCGGGCAGCTGCTCGCCCGTGTCGAGGTCGCGGATCCGCAGCGTGTACCGCTCGTCGCCCTCGGTGTCGACGGCGTAGAGCATGACCCGGCCGTCGAGCGAGATGTCGAGCGAGCCGAGGCTGAAGAAGTCGTGCCCCTCCGCCTCGACGTTCGCGTCGAGGATCACCTGCTCGCCCTCGCGGGGCTGCGAGGGGTCGGGC
>SCPB01000047.1 GCA_005502445.1 Microbacteriaceae bacterium X2B | reverse complement strand
GTTCTGGGGCCGCTTCGGGGCGGCGGGGCTGCTCGCCTGGCACGCCGAGGCGGGAATCCTGCTGCAGCACCGCGCCGAGTGGTCGCACCACGGCGGCACGTGGGGCATCCCCGGCGGGGCGCGCAAGCTCGGCGAGAGCGCGGCTGACGCGGCCCTGCGCGAGTCGAACGAGGAGGCCGGGGTGCCGTTCGACGCGGTGGCCGTGCTGTTCGAGAGCGTCGTCGACCTCGGGTTCTGGTCGTACACGACCGTCGTGGGCCGGGTCGAGAGGTTCTTCACGCCCGTCGTCGGCGACCCGGAGAGCCTCGAACTGCGCTGGGTGGCCGTCGATCGGGTGGATGCCCTACCGCTGCACCCCGGATTCGCGCAGTCGTGGCCTGCCCTCCGCGCGCGGCTGCCCGTGCTCTAGCCGCGCGCTCTCGGCGGGCCACCAGGCAGGCAGGGCGACGCGCCAGTGCGCGACGAGCAGGTCCCGATCGCGCGGCTCGGGCTCGCGCAGCCACAGGCCGATGGCGCCCACGGCGCCCGCAGCGACGACGTGCGCGACCGCGTCGGCGAGCGACTCCGGCCGCGGGTGCCGCTCGATGCGCGGGATGCGCACGGCGCCCAACTCGACGAGCAGACGGATCGACTCGGCGAGGTGCTGGGTGAGCATCGCGCCGACGCCCGAGCAGGCGGCGGGCGAGAGCTCGCGCTCGTAGATGACGGCGTGGTGCTCGACGTGGTCGATGACGCGGAAGGTCGAGGCGCTCACCGCCTCGGCGACGGCGTCGGGCGGAGCGGCGGCGACATACACGCTGCGGATCGCGTCGAGCTCGTCGCGCAGGGCCGTGCGCAGCAGGGCGGCGGGGCTCTCGGCGTGCTGGTAGAAGGTGGAGCGGTTGACCTCGGCCTCGACGGCGACGGCCGCCGCTGTCACCTCGCCGATCGGCTGCTCGGATGCGAGGGCGATGACCGCCGTCGTCAGCCGGCGTCGCGAGCGTGCGCTGCGAGCATCCATTGCCTCATCCCATTCCCCGGGGAGCGAAGTCGACGAAACCTTGAGCCCCCGCGAGCGATCATAGACCTGGCGGGGTCGCCGTGCATACCGACCGGTCGTTCACCTGCCCGCCGCACGCCGGTCATTGCGCCCGTGCGCGTGCTGCGCTCTCATGGGGGTGTGGACGAGAACGAGACCGCCGACGCCGCCTTGGACGACCTGATCGACTTCGTCGACGTGGCGCAGACCGTGTTCCTGCCCGCCCTCGTGCGGCCCGGGTCCGGCGACGCCGACGCGGCGCTCGACGAGAAGCTGCTGACGGAGGCCGGAATCCAGCTCTTCGGCGAGTGGACTCCCGAGCGCCTCGAGCGGTTCCTCACCGACCTCGACCACGTGCGCGATCGCATGGAGGGCTTCGCCGAGGTGCTCGACGACCTCGACGACGACGATGACGAGCAGGACGAGGATCTCGACGACGACTTCTAGGGCGCCCGGTTCGGAGCACGAGCTGCATCCTGAGCATGTTCGCCTTCGCCTCCAAGTTTCATAAAACGGGTATTGACCTCCGTTTCATGAAAGCGGCTGCTCCGCACCGCTCCCGCTCTCGCGGCGTTCGCTCCGCCACGGGTGCGGCAGGAGGGCGAGCATGTGCTCGGTGATGAGCGGCGCGACGGGGGTGGTCGCGAACTCGTCGGGGTGCATCCAGCGCACGTCGTCGATCTCGGCGGCCGCCGCGACGGGCCCCGCGATCCGAGCCCTGAACACGTCGGCCACGAGCGTCGTCGCGGCCTCGTTGGCGGCGGGTGCGGTGAAGCGGCCGAGCGGCTCGAGCTCGTGGGGCGGGATGCTCACGCCGAGCTCTTCGGCGAGCTCGCGGCTGAGCGTCTCGGCGGGGGTCTCGCCGGGCTCGGGCTTTCCGCCGGGCTGCATGTAGACGCTCGTTCCGCGCTTGCGCACGACGAGCAGGCGGCCGGCCTCGTCGACGCAGAGCGCGGCCGACACGCGGATGATCGCGGTCATGCGCGCGCCGCCATCAGTGGATGCTCCCGCCCGGCACGCGCGCATCCTCGGTCGTGCGCGCGGCCGTGACGATCGCGAGGCGGATGCCCCGCTCGAGCTCGTCGAACGTCATCGTCGGCACGCTCGACCCGGCCGGCACCAGGTCGGGCGTCGCGGGCACGTGGATGAACCCCGCGCGCAGCCCTGGACGTTGCTCGGCCACCCCGTGCGCGAGGTACGCGACGTGGTTGCACACGAAGCTGCCGGCGCTGAGCGACACGCTCGCGGGGATTCCGGCCTCGGTGAGCGCTGCGACGATGCTCTTGACGGGCAGCGTCGAGAACCGAGCCGCGGGCCCGCCCTCCTCGATGGCCTCGTCGATCGGCTGCGCCCCCTCGTTGTCGGCGATGCGGGCGTCGTCGAGGTTGATTGCGACGCGCTCGGGCGTGATGCCGCTGCGCCCCTCCGCGAGCCCGAGTGCGATCACGACATCGGGCGAGTGCGCCTCGATCGCCTCCATGAGCAGGGGCCCGGATGCCCGATACGACACGGGCAGGACCACCCCGCGCACCTCGACCCCCGCGGCAGCCAGCTCGACCTGCGGCACGCTGACGAGCCTCCTCACGACCTCCCCGCTGGGGTTGGACCGCCCTCCGCCGAACGCCTCGAACCCGCTCACCAGCACCCGCGTCATGGTCATGCCTCCCAGGGTCGCACGCCGGTGGCGCCGTGCGCCCACCCCTCCCGGTTGCCGCTAGACTCTCCTACGGCCCGCTGACGCGGAGCCGGCCACGGGCTGTGGCGCAGCTTGGTAGCGCACTTGACTGGGGGTCAAGGGGTCGCAGGTTCAAATCCTGTCAGCCCGACCAAAGAAATACCTGATCAGACGGTGTTTCGTGAGGTCGCAAGATCGATGTTCGCGTCGATTTTGGACCCAATTTGAACCCCTTGACTCGACATGGTCAAGGGGTTCAGGTGTTGTCTAGTGTCCTGCGCCGTTAGTTCGTTGTAATAGTCGTCCGAGGGATTCGAGGATCTGGTCGGCGGTTTTGGTCCAGATGAACGGTTTCGGGTTCTCGTTCCAGGCCTTGATCCAGTCGCGGAGGTCTTTCTCGAGGGCTTGCACACTGCGGTGGTCGGAGCGTTGCAGCAGGTCGCGGATGACTTCGGCGAAGAGCCGCTCTACCTGGTTGATCCAGGAGGAGTACGTCGGGGTGAAGTGCATGTGGAATCGGGGATGCCCGGCCAGCCAGGTCTTGACTGTGGGGTGCTTATGGGTGCCGTAGTTGTCGCAGATCACGTGCACGTCCAGATCCTCTGGCACCTGCTGGTCGATCTTGGCCAGGAACTTCTTGAACTCCACCGCCCGGTGCCGGCGATGGGTGGAGGCGATCACGGTGCCGTCGGCGACGTTCATCGCCGCGAACAGGCTCGTGGTGCCGTGCCGGAAGTAGTCGTGGGTGCGCTTCTCCGGCATGCCCGGCATCATCGGGAACGCCGGCTGCGAGCGGGACAGGGCCTGCACCTGGCTCTTCTCGTCCACGCTGAGCACGACCGCGGACTCCGGCGGGTCCAGGTAGAGGCCGACGATGTCGTAGACCTTCTCCACGAACAACGGGTCGTTGGAGAGCTTGAACCCGTCGGTGCGGTGCGGCTTGAGCCCGAACGCCTTCCAGACCCGCCCGATCGTCGAGGCGGACAACCCGGTCCGCTCGGCCATCTTCGCCCTGGACCAATGCGTCGCGTTCTCCGGGGTCTGCTCCAGCGTCGCGACCACGACATCCTCGACCTGCTCGGCGGTCACCGTCGCCGGTCGTCCAGGGCGGGGGTCATCGGTGAGGCCGTCCAGTCGTGCCTCCAGGAACCGGGATCGCCACTTCCCGACCGTGGGGCGGCTGACCCCGAGCCGCTCGGCGACGAGCGTGTTCGGCGCGCCCGTGGCGCACTCCAGCACGATCCGCGACCGCAACGCGAGCGCCTGCGACGACTTCCGCCTCCGCGCCCACCGCGTCAGCTGCTCACGCTCACCATCGGTCAATACCAGCTCGGCCTTCGGCCGCCCGCTCCTTGCCACACCCCATTCTACAACATAGAAAACGAATTACTGGCGCATGACACTAGCTGTTCATATCGGCCTCTCTGAGGTGCTGGTTCATCCGCGCTGCAGCCTTATGCAGCTCGGTGTCGTCAGGGTGGAGGTACGCACGCGTTGTCTCCACGGAGCCGTGTCCGAGGATGTCGCTCACAACGTGAATCGAGATGCCTGCGTTTGCGAACCAGGTTGCGCCCGCATGACGGAGGTCGTGACGACGCAACCCCGGCAGCCCGAGTCGTGCAACGAGCGCGTTCCAGCCGGTTGCATCACGCAATGCTGCAGACGTGATGACGCCACCGCGCGATCCGCGTAGCAAGGGTGCGTCGTGTGGTCGTCCTGTGGTGAGGCGGCGCAGTGTTGGCTCGAGTGCTTCGATAATCGGAACCCGACGGACCCGACGGCTCTTCGTTGGCTTGATTATCAGCCCACCTGAACCGGGGAAGCACTGCCGTTCGATGGTGACGACCTTGCTTGTCCAGTCGACATCACCGACCAAGAATCCTGCGATTTCCGAACAGCGGGCTGCGAGAAGCGCGCTGATTACAACGTGATCGGCATAACTCTGGTGGATCGCGGTGCATGCGGCGGCAATCCGCTCGATGTCGGTGAGTGACGGAATCGGCGTTAGGGTTTGCGTCGCCTCCTGCGTCCGGTACCGCCGATGAGCTCGGTCTCTCACGGGATTGCGGGTGATGATCTCGTCACGCACCGCCTCGTCGAGGACTCGTGTGAGTGCGGCGATCGTGTTCTTGAGCGTCGAGCGAGAGTGCTCGATCTCCCAGCGGTCGATGCTTCGGTCCACGATCCCGGTCGTGATGTCCCGAATGCGCAGATGTCCAAGAGCAGGCAGGACTCGAAGTCGAAGGCCCGCTCGGTACCCGGAGGCAGTGGAGGTCATGTCCACGCCGCGGAGGAATCGGTCTCCGATCTGATCTGCGTAGTTCGTCAGTTTGATGAACGGGTCGAGGTCTGTGCCGACGGGGGACCTCAGCGCGCTGAAGAACTCGCATGCGGACGCTTCGTTGTCGACGGTGATCGATCGACTTTTGCGAACACCTGAGATCGGGTCAGTCCACCTCGCTCGTGCGCGGATACGTTTCCCGCGGGGCAAGGTGTCAGTGTGGATGCGGACTCCGAGTGGAGAGATGGAGGCAAGGTAACTTTTCATCCTTGGAGCCTCGTCACATCGTTGTCTTCCTAACTCATTACAGATAACCTTTATGTGTAGAGAGTTGGGAGGTGAGCATGTTGGTAGCGGATCTCGCACCAGTGTTTACGCTCGGCGATGCTCGCGCCGCAGGCCTGAGGAAGGACCAGGTCTACGACGTTCTCGCGAAGGGTGAGATCGAACGAGTAGGCCGCGGTGTATATCTGCGTCCCGACAAGATCGACTCTGCCTTCGCTTCGCTCGCTGCAGCAACGGCTGTGCGTGAAGAAGCGACATTGTGTCTGACGAGTGCGCTCGTACACCATGACCTGAGCGACGCCATCCCGTTCGAGTCCGATATTGCCCTCCGACGCGGCACCCATCATCCCGCCGGACTCGCTCACGTTGCGTGGCACAGTTTCGATCCGAGAACCTTCCGCATCGGACGCGACCATATCGACGCCGGAAACGGATTCAAGCTCGCCATTTACTCGGCCGAAAGAACGATTGTGGACTGCTTCCGGCTCATGCATCAAGAGGGCAGCGATGTCGCCTACGAAGCCCTCCGGCGTTGGCTGCCCCGCCGCGGGAACTCACCGGCATCCCTGTTGAAGGTTGCTGCCTCGTTTCCGAAGGCGCAGCCGCGGATCCGCCAGGCTCTCGAGGTGCTCCTATGACACCGCCGACACCGAGACGGGATACACCTGCCGACCAGGCGTATAACGATCTACGCAACCTCGCTCGCCGCGACGGACGCGATCCTGCCGAGATCGATGTCTTGCGGTCGCGGATCACAAGACTGGAGGGCGAACTTGCGGAAGCTCGCAGCGAGCTCAGAGAGCGTGAGCGCGCGAGAGACGCCTCGGGAGAGGTTCCGGTAGCTGCGCCTGCTCATGCTGGGCTGCCGCCAGCGGTGACGGCGGCATCGTCGAGCGTCGAGAAACTCGCTCTGTTCCGTGCTCGCTTCGCCGGCAGGAGTGATGTCCACGCGGTGCGATGGACCAGCGCGCGCACGGGAAAGTCGGGTTGGGCCCCCGCAGTGCGCGGCGGCTTTTACACCGGATCCGAGACCGCTGCGGACTATCTGCCGCTCGAGGATCGAACCGTCGAACGGCACCTTCGGGGTGCCTTTCAACCCGGAGAGCGCGAGTTTCATGTCGGCCTCTACCCGATGGTTGAGGGCGACCGGTGTCGCCTCCTAGTCTGCGACTTCGACGACGCGCAGTGGCGGCATGACGCCGCAGCATTCGTTGCGGAGTGTGAGCGCGCCGGGATCGACGTGCTTACCGAGGTGTCACGATCAGGTGCGGGTGCGCATGTCTGGATCTTCTTCGCGGACCTTGTTCCGGCGGCGACGGCCCGCGCAGCCGGAATGCGGCTGCTGCGTGCTGCCATGGCGCGCCGACCGACGATGGATTTCCAGAGTTACGATCGCTTTTTCCCGTCACAAGACACCCTGCCGGAACGATCTCCTGGGCGGGCGCGCCTTGGCAATCTCATCGCGCTACCGCTGCAGGGCGACTGCCGCCGACGCGGGACGACCGTGTTCGTCGATCCCGGGACCTGGGATCCGTATGAGGATCAGTTCGCGGTCTTGGCGATGACGACGCCCGTACCTGTGGAACGGATTGCTGAGCTCGGTTCGATTAGCCTTGCGGAGTCGCGCGTGGGCCCCGCGGAGTCGCTCGGTGCACGGCCGCGGCGATCGAATATTAGGGCGGTTGCGCGCACGACGGCGGGACGAACGCTGGCGTTGCGCCGCGATGCGGTTCTGCACATCCCGACGGAGCTTCTTCCAGGGATCGTGATCACCGAACTCAAACACATGGCGTCCGTTCCCAACCCGGAGTTCTACCGCAGACAGGCTCAGAGGTTCAGCACCTTCGGCACCCCGCGTCTCGTCACCAGCTTCGAGCATGCCGAGCACGAACTGCGCCTGCCTCGGGGGCTCACTGACGAAGCCGAAGCGCTCCTCGCGGACGCAGGCTTCCAGACAACGACCGAGACAGCGGCTACGGCGCAGGGACGTCTGGAGTTGACCTTTGCGGGCCAACTCCGAGATGAGCAACTGCATGCGGTCGATGCGCTCCTCGCACACGACACCGGAGTGCTCGTCGCCCCTCCGGGCGCAGGCAAGACGGTCATGGCCTGCGCCCTCATCGCCGAACGTGCGACGCCGACGGTGATCCTCGTGAACCGTGCCGAACTGCTCGCCCAGTGGCGCGATCGACTCCAGCAGTTCCTCGGGCTGACCGAGAAGCAGATTGGTCAGCTCGGGGCGGGGCGACGGAAACGGCGTGGCGTCGTGGACCTGATCATGATGCAGTCCGTCGCGCATCGGAACGCGGACCCCAGCATGCTGGAGGAGTACGGGCAGATCATCATCGACGAATGCCACGCCGTCGCAGCGCCAGCAACCGAAGCCGCCCTGCGCAACGTCAATGTCCGTTACTGGGCAGGGATGACGGCGACCCCTTACCGTGCCGATCAGATGAATGGACTGATCACGATGCAGTGCGGTCCGATCCGCCACGTGGTCGACACCGCCGATCGTGCCGCTCGCGAGGTGGTCGTCCATGAGACGACCTTCCGCACCGAGGAACCCGGAACCGACGGTCCCTCTGTTCAAGCGATTTACTCGGAACTCGCCGCCGATGCCGAGCGCAACACAATGATCGCCGGGCACGTCAGAGGGGCCGCGGATCAGGGTCGTACCTGCCTTGTACTGACAAACAGGCTTCTACACCTCGACGCGCTCGCGGACGCATTGGAACCATGCGCATCGCCGGTGATCCGGCTCCACGGGCGCCTCACTGCAACCAAGCGCCGTGACATCAGACGTTCACTCGAGGAGATGGACGCGCAGCAGCAACCGTTCGTTCTCGTCGCCATCGACAAGATCGCTGGCGAAGGCCTCGATCTTCCGACTCTCAACACGCTCTTCCTCACCGTCCCGGTCTCCTTCAAAGGGCGCGTCATTCAGCAGATCGGCCGCATCACGCGTGGACGAGCAGAGCAATCCATGCCCGCGATCGTTCACGACTACCGCGACAAGAACGTGCCAATCCTGGAGCGCATGTACTCACGACGCAGACGCGTAATGGCGAAGGAAGGCTTCGTGACGGCGGAACCAGCTGAATGAAGCGGGCGGGTGCCGATCACGGTCGGTTACGAAGGCTCCGTTTGATCGTCGACTCGCTTGCGCCGAACCTAGAAAGCCCGCGAGTTCCATGCTCGGGAACCGCGCCAGCCTCACCTTGATGTCAGTGGTGCCCGGCTAGACTGAGCTTGTCCGTACCCATCGGGAGGCATGGTAGCGCGTTGAGAGGAGGTCCCACATGGCGACCAACGATCAACTCAAGGCGCTCGTCAAGAGCCATGCCGACGGCGATGATTCTCAGTTTTACGCGGTAGCGATGCAAGTCGCGGCCAAGGCTGCGCGGTCTGGTCAGGCCAAGTTTGCACAAGAGCTGCGGGACCTGGTCAACGATCTGCGACAGCGCTCTGACACACGTGCCAAAATCGCGGCCGTAGTTCCATTCGCCCAGCCCAAAGGTGAGCTCGGGGCGCTCCTCAATGTCTCCTACCCCGAAGCTCGCCTCGGAGACCTTGTCCTCGCCGAGAAGCTTTCCGAACGTTTGCGTCACATACTTCTTGAACAGCGCCAGCGTTATGCCCTGGAAAAGCATGGGCTTTCACCGGCGCGTCGACTGCTGCTCACGGGCCCCCCAGGTACGGGTAAGACATCGACTGCCCGAGTGGTTGCGGGCGAGCTACGTCTGCCGCTTTTCGCTATCCGCCTTGACACCGTACTGACGAAGTTCATGGGTGAGACGGCCGCGAAGCTGCGTCTCGTGTTCGATGCGCTCGCGGAGACTCGCGGGGTCTACCTCTTCGACGAGGTCGATGCGCTCGGCGGTGACAGGGCTGCGCAGAACGATGTCGGAGAGATCCGGCGTGTGCTGAACTCGTTCCTTCAGTTCCTTGAAGAAGACACTTCAGAGAGCATCATCATCGCCGCCACAAACCACCCACGGCTGCTCGACAACGCCTTATTCCGACGTTTTGACACGGTAATGGACTTCACTCTCCCTGATGACTTGTCCGTCGAGTCCGTCATCAAGAACCGGCTTGCTTCTTTCCAGATCGGCAACCTCAGTTGGGTGCGGATCGTACCGGCTGCCCGTGGCCTCAGCCATGCCGAGATCGCCACCGCTGCAGAGAATGCAGCGAAGCGCACGGTGCTGAGCGGGCGCAATCGGGTGCTCACTGACGACATCGTCTCCGCATTGGAGGAACGTCCCCGTTCCTCCAATCACTATCAACAGGCCGTCTAACGGGCATGGCTGAACGAGATCGTCCGCACATTGTCGTGCCAACGCCACCCCGCACTGAGCCATTCACGCTCGCAAGCGCCGGTGGTGGCGGGGAGAAGCGTGGTTTCGCGGGTGACCGAACAGCGCACGGTGAACGCCTCGCCGAACAGTTCGAGATCGCTTGGCCAGCACCTGAAGAAGCGTCGCAGACTGACGGCACGTACATCACGTTCGTTTCATTTCCAGACCTGGAACTCGCGATCGAAAGCCTCGACGTTCGCCGCAACGGAGAGCAACCTGAGCTTGTCGCGGTTCGAGAGGTTCGTCGACCTTCCGGGTCAGTTCTTGAAGCTACGGTCTTCATCCCCGATGGGAAGAAGCAGTACTTTCTCAACAAGCTGACGGAGTATGTAGCGGCCGCCGCCGAAGGCAAGACCAAGAATGCGACCCTCGTTGATGGGATCGAGTCCATCCGGCGCGCAACAATCCGGGAACTCTGGACTGACCCCGACGAGCAGTTCCCGGGAGTCAATAGCGTGCTGCACTGGTGGGAGATCTGGCTCCGAAAGAGGGACGGTCAGGAACGCCAGCGTCTCACCGCGTTCGCCGCCGGTCACAATCTCAAAACTAGTGAGCACTACCTGGGGTTTGGGGACCGGACCGTGGTCCTCATGCAGGCCACAGCAAGTCAGCTCGCGACGGCGTTCAGCACCATTGACGACATAGCCGAATTACGACGACCACATGAAGTCTCCAGCTTCCTTCCGGAGCTGTACGCCTCAGAACAGCGGGAATGGGTCGACGAACTTCAGCAGCGTGTCGAGTTAGCCGCTGCTGATGCACCGGTCGTGTGCATCCTGGATCGCGGCGTCCAAGCAAATCACCCGCTCATCGAAGGCTCGCTTGCGGACCAGGATCATCACACGGCTGACCCAAGCTGGCGTCGTGACGTCACCATCTGGCCCCATGGCACAGAGATGGCCGGGCTCGCACTGTTTGGCGACCTCCAAGCAGCAATCCTCGGCTCGCATGTTATTCGGCTCCGACACCGACTTGAATCAGTCAAAGTCCTTCCGGATCATGGAGACAATGACCCGGACGTCTACGGGGCAGTCACTGCTCGTGCGGTCGACCAGCCAGAGATCTCCGCTTCGGATCGGAAGCGCGTGTTCATGCTTGCGATCACTGCCACGGCCGGTGAGGAAACTGTCAGCAATGGTGACGAAGCGTCACCGCGACCTCGACAGGAATCAGGGCGTCCGACTGCGTGGTCGGCCACGGTAGACGCGCTGGCCTACGGGCGCGCTATCGACGATACCGCGCCCAAATTCACTTACTTGGATCGTGATGAGGCGCGGGTACCAAGGCTTTTCGTTATCTCAGCCGGGAATGTCAGGGATGTTCGATCCGAAGACGATCATCTCGACCGAAGCGACGTGGAAGCGGTTGAGGATCCCGCACAGTCCTGGAACGGACTCACGGTGGGCGCATACTCCGAACACGACGACATGTCCCGGGCATCGGCCGATTTCGAAAGATACGTTCCTATCGCGCCACGCGGCGAGTTGTCGCCGACGAGTAGAACTTCCGTCTCGTTCGATCGCAAGCGGTGGCCGTTTAAGCCCGATGTCGTTGCAACCGGCGGTAACCTCGCCAGAACCCCCGATGGCTCGGCAGTTGATACACCTCCCAACCTCGCTGTGCTGACGACTCGTCTTCAGCGTCCGGGGGAGGGTTACTTCACCACTACCCGGGACACCTCAGCCGCGACCGCGCAAGTTGCTGCGATTGCGGGCGACATCTACGCCGCGTACCCGAACCTGAGGCCTGAGACGGTCCGGGCACTCATCGTCCACTCCGCGCAGTGGACCGATGCGATGCAGGCACGTTTCGACGGCGCCGAGACCAAGAAGAAGCTGGTGAACTTGCTCCGTCGTTATGGGATGGGAGTCCCAAGCCTGGATCGAGCTGTCTACAGTGCTTCCAACGCACTGACTCTCATCGCAGAGGCCTCCATTCATCCATACGAACGCGACGGCAACGCCAACGATGGCAAGGTGCGTGAGATGAATCTTCACCAGTTGCCGTGGCCGATCCAGCAGCTCAGCGACCTTGGCGAGACTCCGGTAATAATGCGCGTGACCTTGTCCTACTTCGTCGAGCCGAATCCGTCCAGCCGAGGATGGGCTGGACGCTACGTCTACAACTCCCACGGGCTCCGATTTGCTACGCGCCGCCCCGAAGAGAACATCGATTCATTCCGTCAGCGCATCAACACCCGAGCAAGAGCTGACGGTGAGAAACCGCTCTCTCTTGACACCGAGAAGGGGTGGTTGTTCGGTAGCGATCAGCAGAAGGCGCCAGGATCGCTGCACACCGACATCTGGAACGGAACCGCAACCGACCTTGCGAGCAAAGAAGCGGTCGCGGTCTATCCCGTCGCAGGCTGGTGGAAGAACCGCCGACTCTACGATCAGAGCGACAAGGGTGTGGACTACTCGCTCGTCGTCAGCATCGAGTCGCCAACAGTCGAGGTCGACCTCTGGACACCTGTTGCACGGCAGATCGCGACCGTCATCGAGGTGTGACCCGCACTGCGGTGAGGGGGACCAAAAGGGGACCAGAATCATGCAAACCATGCGTCCGTGACGTGCTCTGCCTGACCTGAGCCGCAGAATTACGCGGGAGAGGCGACAGATCGAGAAGTTTGGACGCCTGGGGGTCAAGGGGTCGCAGGTTCAAATCCTGTCAGCCCGACAAATGGAAATGAGGGAACCTCATGGCTCCCTCTTTTCCATTTCCCGGGCTAATCGAGATTGCACCTGCGAGCAGGTGGGCCCACGGAGCGAGGGGCCCAGTCGCGGCGCCGCCGCGTCTGGGGGAGCGACGGGGACAAATCGAAAGCTGCCAGGCGGCACCGGCGACGAGCATCGCTCGGCGCCGCGAGTAGCGGGACGCCGGTGTGGGTGTCGCCTTCTCGGGCTCCCACGGTTGGGGTGGCCTTGGGCAAGGCGCAGTAGCGGCGTGCGGGTGGTGCGCGGTGCGGCAGGGATCGGTGGGCCGGTGGTGGCGCAGTCGGCGCCGAAGGTCGAGCACGATCGGAAGGATCACATGGTGAGCGCCCGGCCTGCCGGGCGCTACACACTGTGTGGGACTCGACTCTCAAGCTGCGTTTCCACTTCGACTGCGACCTGACCATCGCTGATCTCAAGAGGGTCGCGCTTGCGGTACGTGACGAGATCGAGCAGCTAAGGGTCGCCGAATAGGAAGCGGTTGGGTGTGAGAAACCAATCAGTGACAACAAGCTCTCTGCGGCGGCCATGGCGAGAGGAAGCCGGTCCAATCTCACCGCGAGCTGTTCGCCGTGCGCCCGCGCACGATGCCGATGAACTCCTCGACCAGCGGGTGCGCGCCCGCCACCGGCCACACGAGCGAGACGCCGGTGTCGGGCGCCCCGCGCAGGGGCCGGGCGACGACATCCTTGCGCGATGTGGCGCGCGCGACCGACTGCGGCATGACGGCGACGCCGACGTTCGCGGCGACGAGCTCGACGACGTCGGATCCGCTGCCGCCGATGAGGTCGACGGGCAGCACGACCACGTCGTCGAGGGCGCTCAGTTCGTCGAGCGAGACGTGATCGAGGCTCGCCACGAGCGATCCGCGCGGGGCGACGACGACTGGTGCCTCGCGGTAGAGGGGGATCGCGTGCCAGCGGTCGTCGGCGGCGACATCGCGCAGCATGGCCATGTGGGCGGTGCCGTCCGCGAGCGCGGTGCGAGCATCCGCCTGCGTCATCGGGAGCAGTTCCAGGCGTCCGCCGGGGCGGCGCTCGCGCCAGATGCGCTCCCATTTGCCGGGCGTGACGCCGGGCACGAAGGCGACGACGAGCGGATCGGGCATGGGCTCAGGCTACCCGCGGGCCCCGCGGGCCCGGGCGCCCCGGCGGTCGCCTACGCTCGGGTGCATGACCGAAGCCCCGCGTGAAGACCGCCGCCAGCAGCCGAAGCCCCCGAAGGAGCAGCTGCTCAGCCCGGCGACGGCGGCGCAGAAGCTCGGCGTGTTCCTGCCGGCGACGCCGGAGGAGTTCCGGGCGGCCCCCGTCTCGCGCACGGAGCTGCAGCAGCTGCAGGCCGACCCGCCGGAGTGGCTGACGACGCTGCGCCGCGAGGGCCCGCACCCGCGCGCCGAGGTCGCCCGGCGGCTCGGCGTGTCGAACTCGGCGCTCGCGCGCGGCGGGGTGAGCGACTCGATGACGACGGCCGAGATCCGGGCGCTGCTCGACGAGATGCCCGAGTGGCTCGTCGCCGAGCGCGACAAGCACGTGCCCGGCACGGGGCGTCCGCCCGGCACCGCGGTGGGGGAGCGCCCGGGCTCGTAAGGCCGGAAAGAGCGACCATGCGCGGCTCGGATCAGACCCACTCCGCGCTCATCGCGGGCGCCCCGATCGGGCACCTTGCGTGACGGCGAGCGGAGGAGGGTGATCGGGCACTGCCCGGCGATTTGCCGTACAGTGGCGACATGACCGCACAAGCGTCTGATCGCGTCGAGTTCCGCATTCCCGCGGAGCTCAAGGAAGAGCTCGAGACCGCGTCAGCGATGCTCGGGCTCACCACCTCGGCCTTCGTCAAGCAGGCCGCGCTGCAGGCTGCGCGCAAGACGATCAGCGACGAGCGGCAGATCAGCCTCGGTGACGAGGCCTGGCAGAAGTTCACCGCGGCCATCGACAAGCCAGGGGAGTTCAACGACGGCTTCGCCGACCTGCTGCGTCGCCGGTCGGTGTTCACGGCCGAATGACCCGGTTCTCGCCGCCGCGCGCGCTGCAGCGGGGGGATCGTGTCGGAGCGTTCGACTGCGGGGTCGACAGCCTCAACGGGTGGTTCCGCACGCTGGCTCTGCGCAGTCAGGAAGCTGGCGCCTCTCGGACCTTCGTGACGATGGCGGACGACGGCTCGATCGCGGGCTACTACTCGCTGTCGTCGTTCACCGTGGCCCGCGAGTCGACCGGAGACTTCGGTCGCGGATTGCCCGACCCCATACCGGCGACGCTGATCGGCCGACTCGCTGTCGACCAGCGCTTCCGCGGGATCGGGCTCGGCGCATCCTTGCTGCAGGACGCTGCGGCGCGCGCGGTGCGGGTGTCGCTCGAGATCGGGAGCGCGGCGATCATCGTGCACGCGCAGGACGAGTCGGTCGTGCCGTTCTACGAGAGGTTCGGCTTCGCTCGGCTCGACGGAGACGAGCGCACCCTCATGCTCCCGATGGGTGATGCGCTCGCGACGGTCGAGGGGCTCCGCGAAGGTCGTTGACCTGTGGCGTGATCCACTGCCCCTGTTTTACTTACACATATACGGTGATCTGTAAGAGGTCGCGCGGATAGGCGGGGTGGGTCGTTGACGTAGCACAGGCACGAGCCCTGTTAAACACGGATTGTTCAAGATTCGCGTTTACCCAGGAGCGCTCGTGCCTGCTGT
>SCPB01000046.1 GCA_005502445.1 Microbacteriaceae bacterium X2B | reverse complement strand
CCCGTGCCCCATGCCATCGAAGACGCTCCCGCCCTCGACCCCGGTACTCTCCGCGTCACGCCCCTCGGCGGGCTCGGCGAGGTCGGCCGCAACATGGCGGTCTTCGAGATCGACGGCAAGCTGCTCATCGTCGACTGCGGCGTGCTCTTCCCCGAAGAGCACCAGCCCGGTGTCGACCTGATCCTGCCCGACTTCTCGCCCATCCGCGATCGCCTCGACGACATCGTCGCGGTCGTCCTGACGCACGGCCACGAGGACCACATCGGCGCCGTGCCCTACCTGCTCCGACTGCGCGGCGACATCCCGCTCATCGGCTCGACGCTCACGCTCGCCCTCATCGAGGCGAAGCTCAAGGAGCACCGGATCCAGCCGTACACTCTCGCCGTCACCGAGGGGCAGCACGAGACGCTCGGCCCCTTCGACCTCGAGTTCGTCGCTGTCAACCACTCGATCCCCGACGCGCTCGCGGTCGCGATCCGCACGAGCGCGGGCACCGTGCTGCACACCGGCGACTTCAAGATGGATCAGCTGCCGCTCGACGGCCGGATCACCGACCTGCGCGCCTTCGCCCGACTCGGCGAGGCGGGCGTCGACCTGTTCATGACCGATTCGACGAACGCGGATGTCCCCGGCTTCACCCCGAGGGAGCGCGACATCGGCGCGGTGCTCGAATCGGTCATCGCCAAGGCACCCCGTCGCGTCATCGTGGCGAGCTTCTCGAGCCACGTGCACCGCGTGCAGCAGGTGCTCGACGCCGCTGCCGCGAACGGTCGCAAGGTCGCCCTCATGGGCCGCAGCATGGTGCGCAACATGGGCATCGCGGCCGAGCTCGGCTATCTGAAGGTGCCGGAGGGCATCCTCATCGACTACAAGAAGGCCGCCGAGCTGCCGGACGACCGGATCGTCTACATGTCGACCGGCTCGCAGGGCGAGCCCATGGCGGTGCTCGCGCGCATGGCGAACCTCGACCACCAGGTCGAGGTCGGCACGGGCGACACGGTGATCCTCGCCTCGAGCCTGATCCCCGGCAACGAGAACGCCGTCTACCGCGTCATCAACGGCCTCATCTCGCTCGGCGCGACGGTCGTGCACAAGGGCAACGCGAAGGTGCACGTCTCCGGCCACGCCGCCGCGGGCGAGCTTCTGTACTGCTACAACATCGTGCGGCCGAGGAACGTCATGCCCATGCACGGCGAGGCACGCCATCTCGTGGCCAACCAGCAGCTCGCGGTCGACACGGGCGTGCCGGTCGAGCGCACGATCCTCGCCGAGAACGGCACGATCGTCGACCTGAAGGACGGCGTCGCGCGCATCGTGGGCCAGCTCGACCTCGGGGAGGTGTATGTCGACGGCTCCTCGGTCGGCCAGATCACCGACGCCGACCTCAAGGATCGCCGCGTGCTCGCGGAGGAGGGATTCATCTCGATCTTCGTCGCGGTGGATGCGCAGACCGGCCACGTCGTCGTCGGCCCCGAGATCCACGCCCGCGGGTTCGCGCCCGACGACAGCGTGTTCGACGCGGTGATCCCGCAGATCATCACGGCTCTCACGGAGGCGGCCGAGAACGGCACGCGCGACAGCCACGTGTTCAGCCAGGTCGTGCGCCGTGTCGTCGGCCGCTGGGTCAACTCTCAGCACCGCCGCCGGCCGATGATCGTGCCGGTCGTGATCGTCGCCTGAGCGCTCGGCCCCGTCCGCGGCGACGCGTGTCGGGTGGCTCGCCGTCGCACCCCGCGGGTACCGTGGCTCCATGGCTTCGTCCAGTCGTACCTCGTCGAGCCCGCGCGCGTCCTCGTCGCGCGGTTCGGCGGCGAAGAAGCCCAGCTCTCGCACGCAGGCCACGAAGAAGCTGCCCGTCGCGCCGAGCGAGCAGCCGGGCATCCTCGCCGCCGCGTGGATGGGTCTTGCCCACCTGACCGGCGGGGCCTTCCGCCTGCTGGGCAAGGAGACTCTCGCGAAGGACGAGCGCCGCGACGGCGTGCCGTTCCTCATCGTGCTCCTGGCCGTCGTCGGCGCGATCGTCGAGTGGTTCACGCCCACCGACCCCGTCGCCCTCGCCCTCGACGCCTACACCTTCGGCGGACTTCTCGGCCGTGTCGCCTTCGCGCTGCCGGTCATCATGGTGCTCTTCGCGGCCTGGCTGTTCCGCCATCCCGCGAGCGTGCACGACAACACGCGCATCGGCATCGGGCTCGGCCTGCTCATCGCGAGCGTGAGCGGCCTCTGCCACATCGCTCTTGGTGCTCCGCAGCCGACCCAGGGCGCCCTCGTCCTCGCGCAGGCGGGCGGGGTGATCGGCTGGCTGCTCGGCGGGGCGCTGCTCCTCGCCTCCGCCTGGGTCGCGATCCCGGCTCTCGCGATCATCGCGCTGCTGGCGGTGCTCATCATGACGAAGACGCCGCCGAACCGCATCGGCCGGCGCCTCGGCGAGCTCTACGCCTACCTCTTCGGCGCCGAGCTGCCGGAGCCCCGCGAGAAGCCCGCCGATGACGATGTCGGCGCGCCCGAGTTCGGCACCTTCAGCGACCTCGGTCTCGACATGGAGGACACCTCGTCGATGCCCTGGTGGCGCAAGGGCAAGCCGCGCGGCGAGGTTCCCGCCTTCGACACCCCCGTCGAGCGAGACCAGCTCACCGATGTCATCGATCGGGATGCCCGGGCGAAGACCACGGGCGACCTCGCGGTCGTTCTCGACGAGGCCGAGCGGGCGGTCCACCGCTTCACGGGGGAGCAGCCCGTCCACCCCTCCGGCGTGCGCGACGATGCCGAGCCGGCGGTCCTTCCGGGCTTCCCGACGACGGCGAGCGAGAAGGGGGCTGCGGGGGAGTTCGCGCCGCCCCCGATCGCGAAGGCGAGCCCTCCCTACCGGCTGCCCGCCGCATCCGTGCTCGCTCCGGGAACCCCGCCGAAGGCGCGCAGCGCCGCCAACGACGCCGTCGTCGCGGCGATCACCGAGGTGCTCACGCAGTTCCAGGTCGACGCGCGGGTGACCGGCTTCAGCCGGGGCCCGAGCGTCACCCGCTACGAGATCGAGCTCGGGCCCGGCGTGAAGGTCGAGCGGTTCACGGCGCTGACGAAGAACATCTCGTACGCCGTCGCGAGCAACGAGGTGAACATCCTCTCGCCGATCCCCGGCAAGAGCGCGATCGGCGTCGAGATCCCCAACGTCGACCGCGAGGTCGTCTCGCTCGGCGACGTGCTGCGTTCGAGCGCAGCGGGCAAGGCGCTGCACCCGATGACGATCGGTGTCGGCAAGGACGTCGAGGGCGGCTACGTCGTGGCGAACCTCGCGAAGATGCCCCACCTGCTCGTGGCCGGCTCGACCGGCTCTGGCAAGTCGAGCTTCATCAACTCGATGATCACGAGCCTGCTCATGCGCGCGAAGCCCGCCGAGGTGCGCATGGTGCTCATCGATCCCAAGCGCGTCGAGCTCGCCGCCTACCAGGGCGTGCCCCACCTCATCACTCCCATCATCACGAGCCCGAAGAAGGCGGCCGAGGCGCTGCAGTGGGTCGTGAAGGAGATGGACATGCGGTACGACGACCTCGCGTCGTTCGGGTTCCGCCACATCGACGACTTCAACCGCGTCGTGCTCGCCGACGAGATCGAGCTGCCCGAGGGCAGCAAGCGCGTCCTGCAGCCCTACCCCTATCTGCTCGTCGTCGTCGACGAGCTCGCCGACCTCATGATGGTCGCCCCGAGGGATGTCGAGGACTCGATCGTGCGCATCACGCAGCTCGCGCGGGCATCCGGCATCCACCTCGTCCTGGCCACGCAGCGCCCGAGCGTCGATGTCGTGACGGGTCTCATCAAGGCGAACGTGCCGAGCCGCCTCGCCTTCGCGGTCTCGAGCATGACCGACAGCCGCGTGATCCTCGACCAGCCGGGTGCCGACAAGCTCATCGGGCAGGGCGACGGCCTCTTCCTGCCGATGGGGGCGAGCAAGGCCGTGCGCGTCCAGGGCGCTTGGGTCACCGAGCCCGAGATCGCGGCCGTCGTCGACCACGTCAAGAAGCAGGCGCGCCCCGACTACCGCGACGACGTCGCCGTTGAGGCCGAGCGGAAGCAGATCGACGCCGACATCGGCGACGACCTCGAACTGCTTCTCGCCGCCGCCGAGCTCATCGTCGGCACGCAGTTCGGCTCGACATCGATGCTGCAGCGCAAGCTGCGCGTCGGCTTCGCGAAGGCCGGGCGCCTCATGGACCTCCTGGAGTCGCGGGAGATCGTCGGACCCTCCGAGGGCTCGAAGGCGCGCGACGTGCTCGTGAGCCCCGACCAGCTGCCCGAGGTTCTCGCGCGACTGCGCGGCGACGACGCGCCGGGTGCCGGACCCTCGGCCTCGCCGAGCGCTCAGGGAGCATCCCGCGCGTCGTCGGAGGACCCCGTGGACGACATGACCCGGGGGTATCCTGAGGTCGAGGGCGATTCCGACGAGGACGCCTGGGGGCTGACCGGCCGCGACTGACGCCGCGCCGGTCGCGACGGGAGGTGCGGGTGTCGAACGCGGATCCGTCGAACGGTGCTGCGCGCTCCTTCCCGATGCGGGGCCGCGTCGTGAGCGCGGGCGAGAGCCCGGCCTCGACGGGGAACCTTGCCAACATCATCACGGTCGTGCGCATCCTGCTCGCCCCCGTCTTCGTCGCGCTCCTCCTGCTCGACGGCGGCGCGGACGGCCCCTTCCGCATCGCCGCGGCGGTGCTGTTCATCGTCGCGATCGCGACCGACAGCCTCGACGGGCACCTCGCGCGCAGCCGCAACCTCATCACCGACCTCGGCATCCTGCTCGATCCGATCGCCGACAAGGTGCTGACGGGGGCGGCCCTCGTGATGCTCGCCGTGCTCGCCGAGCTGCCCTGGTGGGTCGTCATCGTCATCCTCGTGCGCGAGTGGGGCATCACCCTGTTCCGCTTCCTCATGCTGCGCGACCGCGTGATCCCCGCCTCGCGCGGCGGCAAGCTGAAGACGGTCGTGCAGTCCGTCGCGATCTCGTTCGCGCTGCTGCCGCTGTGGATGCTCGTGGGCGTCGGGGCGCACTGGCTCAACACGGCGCTCATGTCGGCCGCCGTCGTGCTCACGATCGTCACCGGCGTCGACTACCTCTGGCAGGCCCGGCGGCAGAACCGACGGGGCGACTGACCCTCGTGGCGCATGCGACGTCGTCCGTCGACGGCGAGGATGTCGCGGCCGAGGTCGTCCGCGCCCTCACCGCCGCGCGGCGCACGATCGCCGTGGCCGAGTCGCTCACCGG
Organism: Microbacteriaceae bacterium X2B; assembly: GCA_005502445.1. GTDB lineage: Bacteria > Actinomycetota > Actinomycetes > Actinomycetales > Microbacteriaceae > Microcella. Next base: position 9,977 of record SCPB01000046.1, on the reverse strand, counting down.
CGGCGCGGTCACCGCCGCCCTCGTCGACGTGCCGGGAGCCTCTGCGGTGCTGCGCGGGGGCGTCGTCGCCTACGCGACGCCGCTCAAGGCGTCCCTGCTCGGGGTCGACGCCGACCTGCTCGCCGCCCACGGCGCGGTGCACCCGCTCGTCGCCGAGCAGATGGCGCGCGGGGTGCGCGAGGCCGCCGAGATCGAGGGCGCGCCGGCCGACTACGGTCTTGCGACGACGGGCGTCGCGGGCCCTGATCCCCAGGATGGTGCGCCGGTCGGCCTGGTCTTCGTCGCGATCGCCGACGCCGAGGGGTGCGAGGTTCGCGAGGTGCACGCGAGCGGTGACCGCTCGGCGATCCGCGCGGCGACGGCGCGCGCGGCTCTCGAGTTGCTCGCCGAGCGTCTCGCCGCCGACGAGACGCGTCCGCCGTCGAGCACCTGAGCCGATGCGGCTCAACCCCGCGGGGCTCACGGGAATAGCAGTGATGACGGTCGTGTTACAGACAGCAGACTGACACGCGTCATCCAGGCGCAGCCGGTTAGAGTCGAGTCAACGACGGTGGGGTACAGTGATCCACCCGAGGCCCGTGCGACCGCGACGCTCAGGCAGTGAAGAAGGAGGCCATCATGATTCTCGTCCGACAGGAGATCGGTGAGGTCCTCCGCGATGTCCGCCTGCAGAAGGGTCGCACGCTCCGGCAGGTGGCGGGCCGCGCGAGCGTCGCCCTCGGCTATCTCAGCGAGGTCGAGCGCGGGCAGAAGGAGGCCAGCAGCGAGATCCTCGCCTCGGTCGCCGACGCCCTCGACACGCCCATCTCGGTCATCATGCGCGAGGTCGGCGATCGCCTCGCGGTCGTCGAGGGGCTCTCGACCGTGCCCGACACATTGCCCGACGACCTCGTGGCCGAGTTCGACGCCGACATGGCCGTCCGCTGACGACGTCGCTCCCGATTTCCCCGTCCCCGCCGGAATCCCGGCGGGGACGTCGTTCTTTCCCGCCGAGCGGGGCGGCCTGTGCTCTCAGCGCTGGCTAGGGTGGTCCAGTGACCCGCAGCGAATTCTCCCGTGCCGTCGTCGCCGAGTTCGGCGAGGCCTACGGCCGGTCGCTCGTGCGCGATCTCGTGCTCACCCCGCTCGGCGATCGCACGGCCGAACAGGCGCTCGCGGCCGGCCTCGCGCCGCGCGATGTCTGGTTCGCGCTGTGCGCGGCGATGGATGTCCCGCGCGAGCGGTGGCGCGGCGCGGGGCGACCCGAGCCCAAGCGCTGAGCCGCACGCGGCCACCGACACGCCGCATCGAGCGCGTTCGAACATTCTTTCGGTATCGCCGTAGACTCCTCCACAGCGGCGCTCGAACACGAGTCGTGCACGGAATCACCGCGCGAGGCCCCGATGTCGGGGGTCCTGCGTACCGTCTGGTTCGTCGGCGATCGTCGTCACCGCCTTGTCGCGAGACGACCGGCCCGGCTCCATCGGCCGGTCGAGGAGCGGCAGCCGACAGGCAGCAGCACACCATCGCGAAGGAGAACGCAATGCCCTCACCTGCAGACCGCGAGAAGGCCCTCGAGACCGCGCTCGCTCAGATCGACCGTCAGTTCGGCAAGGGCAGCGTCATGCGCCTCGGCTCCGATGAGCGCGCTCCCGTGGCGGTGATCCCGACGGGCTCGATCGCTCTCGATGTCGCTCTCGGGATCGGCGGGCTGCCCAAGGGCCGCATCATCGAGATCTACGGCCCCGAGTCCTCCGGCAAGACCACCCTCACGCTCCACGCGATCGCCAACGTGCAGAAGGCCGGCGGTATCGCCGCCTTCATCGACGCCGAGCACGCGCTCGACCCCGACTACGCGCAGAAGCTCGGCGTCGACATCGACCAGCTGCTCGTCTCCCAGCCCGACACGGGTGAGCAGGCGCTCGAGATCGCCGACATGCTCGTGCGCTCCGGCTCGATCGACCTCGTCGTCATCGACTCGGTCGCCGCGCTCGTGCCGCGCGCCGAGATCGAGGGCGAGATGGGCGATTCGCACGTCGGGCTCCAGGCGCGGCTCATGTCGCAGGCGCTGCGCAAGCTCACGGGCGGGCTCAACCAGACGCAGACCTCGATGATCTTCATCAACCAGCTGCGCGAGAAGATCGGAGTGTTCTTCGGCAGCCCCGAGACGACGGCGGGCGGCAAAGCGCTGAAGTTCTACGCCTCGGTGCGCCTCGACATCCGCCGCATCGAGACGCTGAAAGACGGTACCGAGGCCGTCGGCAACCGCACGCGCGTCAAGGTGGTCAAGAACAAGATGGCTCCGCCCTTCAAGCAGGCCGAGTTCGACATCCTCTACGGCGTCGGCATCTCGCGCGAGGGCAGCCTCATCGACTTCGGCGTCGAGCACGAGATCGTGCGCAAGTCGGGTGCCTGGTACACCTACGACGGCGATCAGCTCGGGCAGGGCAAGGAGAACGCGCGCAAGTTCCTCCTCGAGAATCCGACCGTCGCCGAAGAGATCGAGAAGAAGATCCTCGCCAAGCTCGGCATCGGTGCGAGTGCCGTTGCGGCCGCGGCGGTCGAGGCCGCCCCGGTTGACTCGATCCAGTCCAAGCTCGCTCAGCGCAAGGCGGCGGGCGCGTAGGCGTGGCCGAGGCCGAACCGGACACGGGACAGGGGGCGATCGCTCCGGTCGTCTTCCTGCCCGGTGTGCGCGAGGCCGATGAGCGTCGAGCCGAGAACGCCAGCCTGCACGCGCTCGGGCGACGTGCTCAGTCGCGTGCCGAGGTCGTCGAGCTGCTGCGGCGGCGCGAGATCGACCCGATCGTGATCGAGGCCGAGGTCGCCCGGCTCGAGCGTGTCGGGCTCGTCGACGACGGCGCACTCGCATTGACCCTCGTCGAGCGACTGGCCGACCGAAAGAAGCTCGGCGCCGGCGCACTGCGCGCCGAGCTCCAACGGCGAAAGCTCGACGCCGCAGCGATCGAGGCCGCTCTCGCGACGCGCGAGGGCGACGACGACCGCGATCTGCTCGCCGGCCTCGTCGACGATCGGCTGCGACGAATGGGCGAGCTCGATCGCGACACCGCCGAGCGCCGGCTGCTCGGCTACCTCGCCCGCAAGGGCCACGGGGGCGGAGCAGCACGCGAGGCCGTGCGAGCGGCGCTCGACGAGGCGGGCGTCGAGCGCCTTCCCCGCACGGGTTTCGGGCTGCGGCGCGGGCTTGGGCAGCGGGGCGGCGTCGGGCAGCGGGGCGGCCGTGGCCCGGGCGCCCGCGCGGGTGGCCCTCGCCGGGTCGAATTCGAGTAGCGCCCCCGCCGTACACTCGAAGGCATCATGAGCACGACCCTTCCGAGCCCGACATTCGCCGACGACAGTCAGGTCTCCCGCGGCGGCCCGCGCACCTACGAGGTGCGCACCTACGGCTGCCAGATGAACGTGCACGACTCGGAGCGGCTGAGCGGATCGCTCGAGGCGGCCGGGTACGTGCGGGCGGAGGCGGGCACCACGGCCGACGTCGTCGTCATCAACACGTGCGCCGTGCGCGAGAACGCCGACAACAAGCTCTACGGCAACCTCGGCCAGCTGGCCGGAGTCAAGCGGGATCGCCACGGCGCGCTGCAGATCGCGGTCGGGGGCTGCCTCGCGCAGAAAGACAAGGCGACGATCCTCGAGAAGGCCCCCTGGGTCGATGTCGTCTTCGGCACGCACAACATGGGCTCACTGCCGGCGCTGCTCGAGCGCGCCCGCCACAACGGCGAGGCGCAGCTCGAGATCCTCGAGTCCCTCGAGGTGTTCCCCTCGACCCTGCCCACTCGCCGCGAGTCGGCCTCGAGCGGCTGGGTGAGCATCTCGGTCGGCTGCAACAACACGTGCACGTTCTGCATCGTCCCGAGCCTGCGCGGCAAGGAGAAGGATCGCCGGCCCGGCGACATCCTCGCCGAGATCCAGGCGCTCGTCGACGACGGCGCGATCGAGGTGACCCTCCTCGGGCAGAACGTCAACTCCTACGGCGCCGAGTTCGGCGACCGCCTCGCCTTCGGCAAGCTGTTGCGGGCGGCCGGCGCCGTCGAGGGCCTCGAGCGCATCCGATTCACGAGCCCGCACCCGGCGGCGTTCACCGACGACGTCATCGAGGCGATGGCCGAGACACCCGCCGTCATGCCGCAGTTGCACATGCCGCTGCAGTCCGGTTCGGACCGCATCCTCAAGGCGATGCGTCGCTCGTACCGCGCCGAGCGGTTCCTGGGGATCCTCCAGAGGGTGCGTGCGCGCATCCCGGACGCGGCGATCAGCACCGACATCATCGTCGGCTTCCCGGGCGAGACCGAGGAGGACTTCGCCGAGACCCTGCGCGTGGTGGAGGAGGCGCGGTTCGCGAGCGCCTTCACCTTCCAGTACTCGATCCGGCCCGGCACGCCCGCGGCGGCCATGCCCGACCAGGTTCCGAAGGCGATCGTGCAGGAGCGCTACGAGCGCCTCGTCGCCCTGCAGGAGCGCATCAGCCTGGAGGAGAACCAGCGGCAGGTCGGCTGCGACGTGCGGGTGCTCATCTCGACCGGCGACGGACGCAAGGACTCCGCGACCGAGCGCATCTCGGGCCGCGCCGACGACGGCCGCCTCGTGCACATCGCCGTACCCGCCGGCAGCGACCGCCCGCGCCCGGGCGACATCGTGACGGCGACCGTCACCCACGCCGCGCCCTTCCACCTCATCGCCGACGCGACCGAGCCGCTGCGCCTCCGCCGCACGCGCGCGGGCGACGCGTGGGAACGCGACCAGGCCGACAGCTGCGGCGCGCCGTCGCCCGCCGCGGGGTCCGCGCGCGCGGCGGCCGCGAAAGTCGCGCTCGGGCTGCCGGGCCTGCGCGTCGCCGCAGGCCCCTTCGACGACGAAGACCGTACCGGAGGCATCGGCGACGGCGAGCGCGGCAGCCTCCGGTGATCATCGCCGTCGTCGGGGCGACCGGCACGGGCAAGAGCGCGCTGAGTCTCGACCTCGCCGAGCGCCTCGCGGCGCTCGGGCTCGCGGCCGAGATCGTCAACGGCGACGCCATGCAGCTCTACCGCGGCATGGACATCGGCACGGCGAAGCTCCCCGCCGCCGAGCGTCGGGGAGTTCCGCACCACCTCCTCGACGTCCTCGACGTCACCGACGAGGCCTCCGTCGCCCGCTACCAGCAGGATGCCCGGGCCGCCATAGAGGGCGTCCTCGCCCGCGATGCCGTGCCGATCCTCGTCGGGGGCTCGATGCTCTACGTGGCCGCAGCGCTCACCGACTTCCGGTTCCCCGGCACCGATCGCGAGGTGCGAGCGCGGTGGGAGGCCGAGCTCGCCGCGCGCGGAACCACCGAGCTCTTCCTCGAACTGCACCGGCGCGATCCGGAAGCGGCCGCGGCGATCGGGGCGCACAACGCTCGGCGGATCGTTCGCGCTCTCGAGGTCATCGAGCTCACGGGCGAGCCGTTCAGCGTCGGTCTCGCAGCGCGCGACTCGCCCTGGCGGCCGTACCGCCAGGTGGGGCTCGCGCTCGATCGTGCCCGTCTCGTTCCCCGACTCGATGAGCGCGTCGCCGGCATGTGGAGGGCCGGCCTGCTCGACGAGGTCGGTCGGCTCCGCGATGCCGGCCTCGATCGCGGCGCCACCGCCAGTCGCGCGATCGGGTACGCCCAGGCGCTCGCACAGCTGCGGGGCGATATCGATCAGGAGCAGGCGATCGCCGAGACGGCCGCGCTCACGCGACGGTACGCGCGGCGCCAGTCGAGCTGGTTCCGCCGCGACGCCTCGATCGAGTGGGTCGACGCGCTCGATCCCGACCTTGCCGCGACCGTCGAGTCGCTCCTGCTGCCGAGCCTGGCACCGAGCCGGGGCTCAGGGGGAGCATCCTGACCGGCGCCTAGAATCGGGGAATGGCGACGAGCATCCGATTCACCAAGGGCCACGGAACCGGCAATGACTTCGTGCTCTACGCCGACCCCGAGGGCCGGCGCCAGCTCAGCCCCGCGCAGCTCGCCGGGATCGCCGATCGCCGCTTCGGAGTCGGCGGCGACGGCGTCATCCGCGCCGTGAGGTCGGCGCACCTCTCCGCTGGCGAGGCCGCCCTTGTGGAGGACCCCGAGGCCGAATGGTTCATGGACTACGTCAACAGCGACGGCAGCGTGAGCGAGATGTGCGGCAACGGCATCCGCGTGTTCGTCGCATACCTGCTCGAGTCGGGGCTCGCCGAGCTCGCCGCGGGCCGGTCGATCCCGATCGGCACGCGCGCGGGCGTGCGCGACGTGCAGCGCACCGCCGAGGGCTTCGCCGCCGATCTCGGCCGCTGGCGTCTCGACGGCGGTGAGCCGATCGTGAGGGCGCGCGGGCTGCCCGTGCCGCGCCCCGGCATCGGCATCAACGTCGGCAACCCCCACGTCGTCGTCGCCCTCGCGAGTCTCGATGAGCTCGCCGCCATCGATCTGACCGTCGGGCCCGCGATCGACCCGGCCCCGGAGACGGGCGCCAACGTCGAGTTCGTCGTGCCGCACGAGCCGATGGTCGTCGACGGGATCGGCCGCATCCGCATGCGCGTGCACGAGCGCGGCAGCGGCGAGACGCTCTCCTGCGGAACGGGCGCCGTCGCGGCCGCCCTCGCGGTGCGCCACTGGGCCGGCTCGGCGGCACCGGACGAATGGCGCGTGGAGGTGCCGGGCGGGGTGCTCGGGGTCCGCATGTTCGCTGCGGAGGACGGCGAGCACGTCGCGCTCAGCGGCCCCGCGGTGCTCGTCTTCGAGGGCGAACTGCGGATCTAAGCGATCGGGACGGGGATCTCGCCGGTCGCCGCCCCGCGTCGCCGCACGCGCAGCACCCGGTAGCCCTTGCTCGTCGCCGCGCGCTGCACGTGCAGCTCCGGGCCGTGCTGCGCGTCGATCCAGCGCTGCAGCGAATCCGCGCCGAGATTGCGGGCGACGACGAGCCATGCATCGGAGCCCGCATCGACGCGCGGCAGCCACGTGTCGAGCATGCCGTGCAGCTCGTTCTTGCCGACGCGGATCGGCGGATTCGACCAGATGGTGCGGAACCGGACCTCGGCGGGAACATCCTCGGGCAGCACGGCGTTGACGTTCGTGAGCCCGAGTCGATCGGCATTGCGCCGGGTGAGGTCGAGCGCACGCTCGTTGACGTCGATCGCCCACACCGTGGCGCGAGGCGACTCGAGTGCGAGCGAGAGGGCGATGGCCCCCCACCCGCAGCCGAGGTCGAGCAGGTCGCCGCCCGGCGGCGGGGGCGGCACCGACGACAGCAGCACCCGGGTGCCCGCATCCACCCCGCCCGGGCTGAACACGCCCCCCGCCGTGACGAGCTCGACGGGGCGGCCGGCGAGCACCGTCGACAGCGGCCTCACGACCATCTCGCTCCCCGGCTGAGCGCTGAAGTAGTGGTCGGGGGCCATGGGCAGAATCTACCGAATCGCAAGAGAGTATGGTGAACCGGATGACCGAGAACACGCCAGCGACCGGCGACGAGCAGCGCTTCGACGGCTCCGCCGTCGGCATCGATGCCGATGCGGATGCGGTGGCGCGCGTCCTCGCGCACGCCGACTCCCGCGCCCGCTCGGTCTCGCTCCACGGCGCCCGTGCTGATGCCCTGCAGGCCGATGACTCGTACCTCGCGGACCGGGACGGCGAGCAGTTCGATCGCGAGGATCGCGCGGCACTCCGCCGCGTGCGCGGCCTCTCGACCGAACTCGATGACGTCACCGAGGTCGAGTACCGGCAGCTGCGTCTCGAGAACGTCGTGCTCATCGGCATCTACTCGCAGGGCTCGCTCCCGGACGCCGAGAACTCGCTGCGCGAGCTCGCCGCCCTCGCCGAGACGGCGGGGGCCGTCGTGCTCGACGGCCTGCTGCAGCGCCGCCCGAACCCCGACCCCAGCACCTACCTCGGCAAGGGCAAGGCGGCCGAGCTCGCGCTCATCGTCGCCGAGCTCGGAGCCGACACGGTCATCGCCGACACCGAGCTCGCCCCGAGCCAGCGTCGCGCGCTCGAGGACGTCGTGAAGGTCAAGGTCATCGACCGCACCGCGGTGATCCTCGACATCTTCAGCCAGCACGCCAAGAGTCGCGAGGGCAAGGCGCAGGTCGAGCTCGCGCAGCTGGAATACCTGCTGCCGCGACTGCGCGGCTGGGGCGAGTCGATGTCGCGCCAGGCGGGCGGTCAGGTCGGCGGCGCGGGAGCGGGCATGGGCAGCCGGGGCCCGGGTGAGACGAAGATGGAGCTCGACCGGCGCCGCATCCACACCCGCATGGCGAAGCTGCGCAAGCAGATCAAGGGTTTCGCCCCGGCTCGCGCGGCGAAGCGCGCCAACCGCGACCGGTACACCGTGCCGAGTGTCGCGATCGCCGGCTACACGAACGCGGGCAAGTCGAGCCTGCTGAACCGCATGACGCGCGCGGGGGTGCTCGTCGAGAACGCCCTGTTCGCCACGCTCGATGCCACCGTGCGCAAGTCGTCGACGCCCGACGGCCGGCCCTTCACCCTCGCCGACACGGTGGGCTTCGTGCGCAACCTGCCTCATCAGCTCGTCGAGGCGTTCCGCTCGACGCTCGAGGAGATCGCGGAGTCGGATGTCATCGTGCACGTCGTCGACGGCGCCCACCCCGACCCCGCGGCGCAGATCGCCACGGTGCGCAATGTCATCGGCGAGGTCGAAGCGCGCGACCTGCCCGAGATCGTCGCCTTCAACAAGGCCGACCTGCTCGACGACGATGCTCGCCTCGTGCTGCGCGGACTCGAGCCGGGCGCGGTCTTCGTGTCGGCGAAGACGGGCGAGGGCATCGACGAGCTGCGCGCGCGCATCGCCGACCTGCTGCCCAACCCCGAGATCGAGTTGAGGCTGCTCGTGCCGTTCGATCGCGGCGATCTCGTCGCGCTGCTGCACGAGCGCGGCCGGGTGATCGCGACCGCCTACGACGAGCGCGGTACGCGCGTGCACGCGTACATCGATCCGCAGTTCACGGGGCCGTTCGAGCCCTTCGTCGCCGTCGACGCCTGACGGCGAGAGGACTCAGACCGAGCGCAGCACCGCCACGACCTTGCCGAGGATCGTCGCGTAGTCGCCGAGGATCGGCTCGAAGGCCGAGTTGCGGGGCAGCAGCCAGGTGTGGCCGTCGCGCTGCTTGAAGACTTTGACGGTCGCCTCGTCGTCGAGCATCGCGGCGACGATTTCGCCGTTCTCGGCGGTGCTCTGCTGGCGCACGACGACCCAGTCGCCGTCGCAGATCGCGGCGTCGATCATCGACTCGCCGACGACCTTGAGCATGAACAGCTCGCCTTTGCCGACGAGCTGGCGGGGGAGCGGGAAGACCTCGTCGACCTGCTGGTCGGCCGTGATGGGGATTCCCGCGGCGATGCGCCCGACGAGCGGCACCATCGCCGCGTCGCCGACCGCGGGGCCGGTCGGCGCGTCGCTCGTCGCCGACGCGGGCGCGTCGAGGTCGATGAGCACCTCGAGGGCGCGCGGCCGGTTGGGGTCGCGACGCAGGTAGCCGCTGAGCTCGAGCTGACCGAGCTGGTGCGACACGCTCGACATCGACGACAGGCCCACGGCCTCGCCGATCTCGCGCATCGACGGGGGATAGCCCCGCTGGGCGACCGAGGCCTGGATGACGCCGAGGATGGCGCGCTGCTTGTCGCTCAGCGTCGTGCGTCGGCGCGTGGCGGGGGAGGCGCCGCTGTCGTCGAGATCGTCGGCCATGCTCGGCTCCGTTCCGTCAACGAATGTCGGTGGTCACTGATGGAGTGTCGTTGAGTCTTCGAAACTCTATCCACCCGGGCGCGACGTTTCAAACACCCGTTCGAACGTGTCGCGGCAATTCAGGGGGATTCACCGACGGGGGCTTGAAAATCTGTTCGATCGAATGTATGTTCGGAACACAGGTTCGCACCGCACTCTCCCGGCCGAGAGGGTGGTGCATCCCCGGCGGTCCCCGCCGCCGGGGGCCTGTCGACTTCCTCTCCGGAGGAGCCCCCAGGAGGACAC
>SCPB01000045.1 GCA_005502445.1 Microbacteriaceae bacterium X2B | reverse complement strand
CGGCGGGGCAGGGGGCGTACCGCCGGGGGCAGTCGTCGACAGCGCGAGTGTGCCGACGGCGACGGAGGCGAGCCCGAGGCCGCCGAGCGCGAGCGCCTGGCGTCGCGAGATCGGCCGCATCAGCTCCGACCGAGGCCCTTCGAGCGCTCCTGGTACTCGTCGGTGTCGATCTCGCCGCGCGCGTACCGCTCGTCGAGGATCTGCTGCGCGCCGGGCCCGGCCGTCCGGTCGGCCGCGCTCGGCGGAGCGCCGCCCTCACGGGGCCTCCCGAGCAGCGCCGCGAGAGCGATGACGACCAGGACCACCCCGACCATGATGAGGCCGCCGAACAGCCAGCCCCAGCCCATCATCCATCCGTCGCCCCACCACATCATGGCTGCACTCCTTTCGCTCCCGGCGTCGCCGCCGACAATGGCAGGGTAGCCCCCTCTCGGGCGGCGCCGAGAGGGTCGAAGGTCCCGCATCCTGCGGTATCGGGCAGGCGACCGCAACCCCCTGACCGGGATCCCCGCTCGTGCACCAGGCTCGACGCTCGATCGCAGTCACGGAAAGGCACCCCCCATGAACGACGTCAACGTCATCCTCCGAGACGGGCTCGCGAACGTCATCGACTTCCTGCCCCGGCTCCTGCTCTTCGTCGTCATCCTCGTCGTCGGCGTCATCGTCGCCCGGCTCATCGCCAAGGGCCTCGAGAAGCTGCTCGAGCGCGTCGGCTTCGACCGGCTCGTCGAGCGCGGCGGCGTGAAGAGATTCCTCGACCGCTCCCGATTCGATGCGAGCGACATCATCGCGAAGATCGTCTACTACACGCTCATCCTCTTCGTGCTGCAATTCGCCTTCGGCGTCTTCGGCCCCAACCCGGTGAGCGACCTGCTCGAGGGCATCATCGCCTTCATCCCGCGCATCATCGTCGCGATCGTCATCATCGTCGTCGCGGCCGCGATCGCCGCCGGCGCCAAGACGGTGATCACCGGGATGCTCGGCGGGCTCTCGTACGGCCGCCTCATCGCGAGCATCGCAAGCGTCTTCATCCTCTTCCTCGGCATCACCGCGGCGCTCAACCAGGTGGAGATCGCCACCACCGTGACCACGCCCGTGCTGATCGCCGTGCTCGCGATCATCGCCGGAGTGATCGTCGTCGGCGCGGGCGGGGGCCTCATCAAGCCCATGCAGGCTCGCTGGGAGGCATGGCTGACGACGGTCGAGGCCGAGGCTCCGCGCATCAAGCAGGAGGCGAGCTCGGCGCCCAGCGCGGGCGAGCAGCGGCGCGACGCGGCGCCCACCGCGACGGGCGGCACGAGCACGGGCGCAGCCGCGAACCCACCCACGAGCGCGAGCCGATCCGAGGCGCCCACGGCGAAGCTCCCGCCTCAGACGACCTGAAGCACGAACGCGAGCCCCGGCGTCCACCGTCGGTGACGCCGGGGCCGCGCCGCCGCACGATATCCTGTGAGGGCACGAAGATCCTCGCCGGCGGACTCGCGCTGCGAGGTCGTCCCGTCCGAAGGGGATCCGCACCCGGTCGGCCTCTCGAGGGGAAGCACCCGCACGATGACCGATCGCTCTCGCGCCGACTGGTGGCGCGACGCCGTCACCTACCAGATCTACCCGCGCAGCTTCGCCGACGGCAACGGCGACGGCATGGGCGATCTCGCCGGAGTCATCGACCGCATCCCCTATCTGCGCGATCTGGGGGTGGATGCCGTGTGGCTGAGCCCGTTCTACCCCTCCGCCCTCGCGGACGGGGGCTACGACGTCGCCGACTACCGCGACGTCGACCCGCGGATCGGCACGCTCGAGCAGTTCGACGAGATGCTCGCGCTCCTGCGCGAGGCGGGCATCCGCGTGATCGTCGACATCGTGCCGAACCACTCCTCCGACCAGCACGAATGGTTCCAGGAGGCCCTCGCCGCCGGGCGCGGCTCAGCAGCGCGCGACCGCTACATCTTCCGCGAGGGTCGTGGCGCCGACGGCGAGCTGCCCCCCAACGACTGGCCGTCGCACTTCGGCCCCACCTGCTGGACCCGCGTCGCCGACGGCCAGTGGTACCTGCACCTCTTCGCCCCCGAGCAGCCCGACTTCAACTGGGATCACCCCGAGGTTCGGGCCGACTTCGTGCGCACCCTGCGATTCTGGGGCGATCGCGGCGTCGCGGGGTTCCGCGTGGATGTCGCGCACGCGCTCGTCAAGGATCTCAGCGAGCCCTACGCCCGACTCGCGGGCTATTCGGTCGAGCACCTGCCCCTCGACGGCAGTCACCCCCTGTTCGACCGCGATGAGGTGCACGACGTCTATGCCGAGTGGCGCACCGTCTTCAACGAGTACGACCCACCGCTCGTCGCCGTCGCCGAGTCGTGGGCGCCGACCGAGCGCCGCCCGAGGTACGCGCGCGCCGACGGCCTCGGCCAGACCTTCAACTTCGACCTGCTGGTGGCGCCGTGGAAGGCGAAGGCGTTCCGCACCGTCATCGAGCACAACCTCGAGCTCGCCGCAGCCTCCGAGTCGTCGTCGACCTGGGTGCTGTCGAACCATGACGTCGTGCGCCACGCGACGCGCTACGGTCTCGGCGACGAGGTCGACCTCGTCGCCTGGCTCATGAGCGACGGCACCGAACCGGTCGTCGACGCCGCGCGCGGACTGCAACGAGCACGCGCCGCGACGATGCTCATGCTGGCCCTGCCCGGCGCCTCGTACCTGTACCAGGGCGAGGAGCTCGGACTGCCCGAGGTCGCCGACCTCCCGCGGGAGGCCCTGCAGGATCCGATCTGGCTGCGATCCGGCGGCACCGAGAAGGGCCGCGACGGGTGCCGCGTGCCGCTGCCGTGGGCCTCCGACGAGCCCGGATTCGGCTTCGGCGCCCCGGTCGGTCACCTGCCGCAGCCGGAGTGGTTCGGCGGGTTCGCTGTCGATCGGCAGCTCGATGATCCCGACTCGACCCTCGCGCTCTACCGCCGGCTGCTCGCTCTTCGCCGCGACCTCGTCGCGGGCGACGAGCTCACGTGGCTGCGGAGCCCGGCGGGCGCCCTGCGGTTCGCTCGCGCCGGAGGATGGGAGTCGATCACGAACTTCTCGAACCGTCGCTGCGCGCTGCCGGCGGGACGGGTTCTCACCTCGAGCGGCCCGCTCGACGGCGACCGTCTTCCGCCGGACACGACGGCCTGGATCATCGCCGACTGAGCCTGCACATCACCGGCAGCGGCGATCGCCCTAGCGAACGCGGTTGCTGCGGCCCCACTCGCCGATGCGGGGAGGCCGGTACTGGCCCGGAGCGCGATCGTGCTCGAGCCGGACCTCGAGGGTCCAGCGCTGCGAGAGCGCGAGCGGGAGGGGCTCGCCGATCGTCCCGAGGAAGGGCCGATCGGCCGTGGCGTCGTCGAAGCCCATGAGCACGGGGCCCGCGTCGCTCTCGACGACGCGCGCGGCGTAGACGCCCTCGGCCCCGACCGGCTCGGCGCGGTGCAGATAGAACGGGCCGAGCGGCCCGTCGGCGGGCGCCGAGTAGGTTCCGGTGCGCGCACGTACGCCGGACGCGAGCACGTCGTCGGCGCTGCACGAGAACACGAGGGCCCACGCTCCGTCGATGCGCGCGGGCTGCACGACCTCCAGCTGTCGGAATCCCGACCCGACCGTGAGCGGCGGGCGCACCTCCCACGTCAGGAGGTTGTCGGAGACCGCGTGGCCCACGCAGCCGTGCCCGTACCGATCGGTCGCCGTCACGAGCATGTGCCAGCGACCGTCGTCATGACGGAACACCCACGGGTCGCGGAACGGCTCGTCGCCGTCCCGATCGAGGATGCTGTACCAGCGCCCGTCGGCGGCGACGAGCGGCTCGGAGGACACGCGTTCCCATGACATGAGATCGGCTGAGACGGCCTGGCCGATGCGCTGGACCGATCGCCCGCCCGCCTCGGAGATGCCCGTGTAGAACATCCGCCACACGTCGCCGTCCCGCACGACGCAGCCGGTCCAGATCGCCCGGTCGTCGAAGCGACCGGGCGATCCGGGCTCGAGGGCGTCGGCGAGGATCGTCCACTGGCGGAGGTCGCGCGAGATCGCGTGGCCGACACGAGCGTTATCGTGCCGCCGTTCCGGGTCGACGAGAGAGCGGGGTGCGCTCAGGTAGAAGGCGTGATGGAACTCGCCGTCGTGGGCGTACCACGAATCCCACACCCAGCGATTGTCATCCTTGATCACGCGGGCTCTACTTCACCGATCCCGCGGTGAGCCCGCGGACGAAGTAGCGCTGGAGCGAGAAGAAGAGGATGAGCGGCACGATGAGGCTGATGAACGACGCCGCGGCGACGTTCTGCCAGCCGTCCCCGTACTGCCCGAGCAGCCGCAGCAGACGATAGGTCAGCACGGGCTTGGAGTCGACGAAGATGAACGCGATGAGGTAGTCGTTCCACACCCACAGGAACTGGAAGATCGCGAACGAGGCGAGCGCGGGCACCGACATCGGGATCACGAGTCGCCAGAAGATCTGGAACCACGAGGCGCCATCGATCCTCGCCGCCTCGATGAGCGGCATCGGCAGGGTCATCATGTAGTTGCGCAGGATGTAGATCGCGAGCGGCAGGGCGAACGCCGAGTGCACGAGCCACGCCCCCGGGAAGTCGCCGATGAGGCTGATGCCCGTGGCCTCCTTGATCGCGCGGAGCGCACGGATGACGGGGATGAGCGCGGCCTGCAGGGGCACGACCATGAGCGCGACGATCGCCGCGAAGTAGTACTCGCGACCCTTGAACTCCATGAAGGTGAAGGCGTAGGCGGCGAAGGCGGCGATCATGAGCGGCAGGACGGTCGAGGGCACGGCCACGACGAGCGTGTTGATGAACGAGCCGAACATGTTGTCGCGCGTGACGACGACCTCGAAGGCATCGAGCGTCCACTCCTGGCCGAAGGGATTGATGATCGCCTCCCACCAGCCGGAGGCGTTCGCCGAGTCTTTCGAGCGGAAGGAGGTGATGAGCAGGCCGATCGTGGGGATCGACCAGATGAGGACGAGGAGAACGAGGAGGAGAGTCGTGCCGAGGCGCGCATCGCGCAGGCGGACGGCGAGGGTCTTCATCGGAGGGCCTCCTGGTGGCGGACGGTGCGGATCTGCAGCCACATGAGCGGCACGATGAGGAGAGTAAGGACCACGACGATCGCCGAGGCCTTGCCGACCTCGGAGTTGAGGAAGTACTCCTGATAGAACTGGAAGCCGAGCACGGAGGTCTCGAAGGCGCCTCCGGTCATCGCGAGCACGATGTCGAAGATCTTCATGACCATGATGATCACCGTCACGAAGACCGCCATGACCGAGCCCCAGATCTGCGGCAGCACGATGCGCCAGAAGACCTGAAGGCGGCTCGCGCCGTCGACGCGGGCGGCCTCGAGCGTCTCCTCCGGCACGGCCTTGATCGCCGCCGAGATGAGCACCATGGCGAAACCGGTCTGCAGCCAGACGATGATGATCATGAGCAGGAACGAGTTGAGCCGGAACTCGGAGACGAGCATCCACGGCTGCGGCTCGCCGCCGAAGGCGATGACGAGCGCGTTCAGAAGGCCGATCTCGGGCCGGCCCGGGGGCACGTTGACGTAGATGAACGACCAGATCGTCGCGGCGCTGATGAACGAGATCGACATCGGCATGAAGATGAGCGACTTGAAGACCTTTTCGCGGGTCGGGCCGACCTGGTTCGTGAGGCTCGCGATGAGCAGACCGAACCCGACGGTTGCCGCCGGCACGAAGGCGATCCAGAGGAAGTTGTTGAGCAGGATGCCGAGGAAGCCCTCGTCGGTGAAGAGGTCGACGTAGTTCTCGAAGCCGACCCATTTGCGGCCGTTGGAGTTCATGAACGAGAAGACGAAGGTCTGGATGAGCGGCACGAACAGCACTGCGATCAGCAGAACCGCCGCCGGCAGAAGATAGGCGAAAGCGCGAATGCGCTTCTGGACACGGTCGGAGGTGAGGCCGACCAGTCGATCGAGTATCCAGTAGACCGCATAGCTCACGGCGATGCCGACGACGATTGACGTGGCTCCGAAGAGCACATCTGTGATCACGAGTGTTTCCCCCTCTGCGGGTTCGGGTTGATGCGAGTCAGGGGTGCTGTCGACGAGCTCGCGGCCGTCGACAGCACCCCTCCGTCAGCCCCGCCCCCTCAGGGACGGGCGATGCGGTTGCGGTGCGTCAGTACTTCGACTGGATGCGCTCGGCGGCCTGCGTCCAGTCGATCTTTCCGGCGACCCACTCGGTGCCGGCAACCCAGAACTCGGCGTTGACCTCGGAGGGCATGCGGTCGGAGCCGTCGAAGCCGAAGATCTCGGCGTTCGCCATCGTCTCACCGATGGTCTTCGTCAGGTCGTTCGGGTACTGGCTCGAATCGAAGGTGCTGTGCGGCGACGTGAAGCTGCCGTTCTGCGCCATCAGGCTTCCGATCCGGTCGGAGGTGATGAACTGGTAGACCTTCGCGACATCGGGATCGATGTGGCCGTCGAAGACGGCGGCGAGGTCGCCACCGCCGAGAACGCCGGCCTGGCCGCCCTTCGGAGCAGGGAGCGGGAATACGTTCGCATTGGTGTAGTCACCCGCGTTCACCTGTGCCTTGATGTCGTCCGGGAAGAAGTCCGTGATGAACGAGCCCTGACGGATCATGAAGCACTGACCGGCCGCCTTGCCGCCGGTCTCGAAGAGCGGAGCCGTGTTGCCGAAGCCGTCGGTCGCCATCGAGACGCCGCCACCGTTAACGTTGCCCTCGGCGAGCAGCAGATCCGCGACCTTGTCCGCGGCCTTCGTGACCTCGGGCGAGTCGAAGGTCACGTCGCCGGCGATCCAGTCGTTGTAGACGTCGACGCCGTTGTAGCTCAGCACGTACTGCTCGAGCCAGTCGGTGATCGGCCAGCCGGTCGCTCCGCCCGACTCGATGCCGGCGCAGAACGGGTAGCCCGAGCCGTCGGCCTTGATCTTCTCGATGAGGGAGGTGAGCTCCTCGTCGGTCGTCGGTACCTCGTAGCCGTTCGCCTCGAACGCCGTGGGGTTGTAGAAGACGAGGGACTTGACGTTGGCCGAGACCGGCAGGCCGTAGACGGCGTCGTCGACGGCGGCGAGCGACTCCCACCCGGGCACGAGAGTGCCGAGGGGGGCGTCGAGGTCGAAGCCCTCGAGGTCGTTGAGGTCGATGAGCGTGCCCGCCTCGGCCTGATCGAGCAGACCGCCCGGCTGGGGCCAGAGGGCGATGTCGGGCTCCTCGCCCGCCTCGATCTTCACCTTGATGTCGGTGTCGAACGAGGCGAGGGTGGTGAAGGTGATGTCGATGCCGGCTTCCTCGCCGAAGGCGTCGAGCTCCTCCTGGAAGGCCGTCGCCTGCGCCTCGCCGTAGCCGCCGTAGATGGTGACCTTGCCGTCACCCTCCGAGGTCGATGCGGAGTCGGTGCCGGCGCAGCCGGAGACGACGAGGCCGGCGGCCGCGAGGACCGCGACCGTCGCGATGGACCGCGTGTGTGCCATGTGGTGGTTTCCTTTCGCTTCGCAATGACAGAAACTCGGTGCGTCTGTCTTTCCGAGAGGCGGAAACCGGCGGGGGCGCCAATGCCCGTCCTCGTGAGCACCACCATATGGAATCGGTTCCAGTTTTGCAACAGAAAAAAGTCACGAGATAATCACGACGTGACCACGATCGTGCCCAGCCGTCGAGAAGGATCCCCCGTGGCCGAGACGATCCATCTGCGGGCGCCCGGCGTCTCGCTCGTGCTGCTCGTCGACGACCGACTCCGCATCGCTCACTGGGGTGCCGAACTCGGAGACGACGATCTCGAGGCGGTCGTCGCGCTCGCCGCCGAAGGAGCCCCCCAGACGGGCATCGACGAGCCGGCCGAGATCACGTTCTGGCGTGAGGCGGCACGCGGCCACCTGGGCCGACCGGCCGTCGCCGGCAGCCGGGCTGGTCTCGGCTTCTCCCCTCTGTTCACGGTCTCGCACCACGAGGCGGCCGACGGCTCGGCGCACATCGAGGCGGTCGACGCCGAGGCCGAGCTCGCGGTGCGGGTGCGGTTCACGCTCTCGCCCGAGGGCGTTCTTCGCGTCGAGCAGTCGCTGTCGAACACCGGTTCGACGCCGTACGAACTCATCGAACTCGGCACTTGGCTCCCCTTGCCCGACCGGACGGCAGAGCTGCTCGACTTCACCGGCCGCTGGCTGCGCGAGCGTCAGCCGCAGCGCCGCAGGATCGACGTGGGCCTGTCGATGCGCGAGCTGCGCGAGGGCCGCCCCGGCCACGAGAGCAGCATCGTGCACCTCGCGATGACGGCGGGAGCCACCTTCCAGACCGGATCCGTGTGGGCGATCGGCCACGCCTGGAGCGGCAACGGCCTCGCGGCGGTGGAGCGCACGGCGGGCGGATCGACGGCTTTCGGCGTCGCGGAGCTGCTGCTGCCGGGCGAGGTGCGCCTCGCGCCCGGCGACACCTACGACGCCCCGGCGGCCGTCGCGGTGTACTCGACCGAGGGCATCGACGGCGCCTCCGACCGCTTCCACCGCTGGCTACGGGCTCGTCCCTCGCACCCGTCGACGCCCCGCCCGCTCACCCTCAACGTGTGGGAGGCGGTGTACTTCGACCACTCGATCGAGCGCCTGCTGCCGCTCGTCGACGCCGCCGCCGAGATCGGCGTCGAGCGCTTCGTGCTCGATGACGGCTGGTTCCTGGGCCGCCGCGACGACACCGCCGGCCTCGGCGACTGGGAGGTCGACCCCGAGGTCTGGCCCGATGGTCTGCACGAGCTGAGCGCGCGCGTCGTCGGCTCGGGCATGCAGTTCGGCCTGTGGTTCGAGGGCGAGATGGTGAACCCGCGCTCGCGCGTGGCCGCGGAGCACCCCGACTGGCTGCTGCGAGTGCCCGGCCGCCTGCCGCCCGAGATGCGCTCGCAGCAGGTGCTGGATCTGGTGAACGAGGATGCCTGGGCGCACGTCCACGGTCAGGTCGACGCGATCCTGCGCGCGTATCCGATCTCGTACATCAAGTGGGATCACAACCGGTTCCTCGTCGATCCGGGGCATGCCGGGCTCCCTGCCGTGCGCGCGCAGACGCTCGCGATCTACCGGTTGTTCGATAGCCTGCGCGCCGACCATCCGGGGCTCGAGATCGAGTCGTGCGCCTCGGGCGGCGGCCGCATCGACCTCGGCATGGTCGAGCATGCGGACCGCTTCTGGACCTCCGACAGCAACGACGCGCTCGAGCGGCAGTCGATCCAGCGCTACACCGCGATCGCGATCCCTCCCGAGCTGCTCGGAACGCACATCGGACCGGCGCCCGCGCACAGCACCGGTCGTGCGCACACGCTGTCGTTCCGCGCGATCACCGCACTCTTCGGGCACGCGGGGCTCGAGTGGGATCTCACGGAGACCACGGCCGAGGAGCGCGAGCGCCTCTCGGCCTGGGCCGCCTACTACAAGCGCAATCGCGAGCTGCTGCACTCCGGCCGAGTCCTCCGGGTCGACTCTCCCGATCCCGCCGCCCACGTGCACGGCGTCGTGGCGCACGATCGGGCGCGCGCGATCGTCGCATACGTGCAGCTCGGGACGGCGGCCGCGGTGATCCCTCCGCGGGTCCTGATCCCCTCCCTCGATCCGGATGCCCGCTACCGCGTCTCGATCGCGGAGCCCGCGGGGGGCGCGACGCGCCTCGAGAAGGTCGCCCCGCTCTGGACGGAGGGCGTCGTCGCGACCGGACGAGCCCTCGGCGAGTTCGGCCTGCGGCCTCCGATCCTGCACCCTGAGAGCGCTATCCTGATCGAGCTGGAGCGGATGTGAGCGGTGATCGAGCTCTCCGCCGGATGATCGACGGCGCGTGATGAGCGGGCGAGGAGCGACGAGGACGTGGAGCACGCGATCGGCGCCGGCGGGCCCGGAGCGCGAGCCGTGACGGCGATCACCTCCGCCCTGCTCGCCGACGGGCCCCTCCTGCGGAGCGAGCTCGCCGATCGCGTGGGGCTCTCGTTGCCGTCGATGACGCGACTAACGCGACCGCTCATCGAGGCGGGCCTCGTCGTCGAGGATTCCGAGTCCGTTCCGTCGACGACCGGCCGACCGGCGAAACGACTCGACGTCCGCGCCGACGCCATGCACTTCGTCGGCGTCAAGCTCACCGGCACCGAGGCGATCGGCGTGCTCACCGATCTGCGCGCGACCGAGTTGCGCTCCCTCGAACGCCCGATCGACGATCGATCCCCCGACGCGGTCGTCGACCTCATCGTCGCGTTATGCACGGAACTCGCCGACGGCATGCCGATCAGCGCGGTGGGCGTGAGCCTCGGCGGTCGTGTTCGCGACAGCGGGTTCGTCACCCACGCGCCGTTCCTGGCGTGGACGGATGTCGATCTGGGGCGGATGCTCGCCCGGCGTCTGGACGTGCCGGTCTCCGTCGAGAACGACCTGGTCTCGCTCACCGCCGCCGAGCTCTGGTTCGGTCAGGGCCGAGGGCTCTCCTCGTTCGCGGTGATCTCGATCGGCGCGGGCGTCGGGTACGGACTCGTCATGAACGGCTCGGTCGTCAACGCCCCCGACACCGGCCTGGGACTCGGCGGGCACATCCCGATCGAGGACAACGGTCCCCTGTGCTTCCTCGGTCACCGAGGCTGTTCGACGGCGATCCTGACGATCCCGGGCATGCTGAGCCAATACCACGCGGCGACGGGGCGCGAGATCGACTACGACACCCTCATCGATCGGGCGCTCGACGGCGACGCCGTCGCGCACCCGATCATCGACACGGCGATTCGCGGCCTCGGCCGCTTCGTCGGACTCGTCGCGAACCTCGCGATGCTCAACGACGTCGTGCTCGCGGGCGAGGGGATCCGGCTCGTGACCGAGTTCGCGGACGACGTGCGCGGGCAGGCGCACACCGATCGGGACCCTCAGGCCGCTCCGGTGGCGCTGCACATCGACGACAGCGGTTTCGCGCCGTGGGCCCGAGGGGCGGCGAGCACGGTGATCCCCGATTCTCTGGCTGCCGCCGCCGCTCACGCGCTCGGTCGCTCCTGAGCTTCAGCAACCGAGCCGAGCGGCTCTCAGCGAGTTCGCAGAAAAATAACGATCGGATAACTAGACACCGTTACCTCACCGTTATATCTTTCAAGAGCGTTAGTTGTTTGCTGTGGCGACTACCGCGGAATGTGATTGCAGGACACTCTTGGTGCAAGGGAGAGGCCCGGTCGCTCGCCTCGGCGACCGGGCCTCTGTCACGCTCCGGACCCGTGCGGCAGCCGTGGCACCGCTCGACATGACCATGCACGTGCATAGAGTTGTCCCGTGACCGACACGTCGCTCGCCGTCGAGGCCTGGGAGGCTCTGTTCCGCGCCCAGGTCGCGGTGCTGCGCCAACTGACGGCGGAGTTCCCGAGCGCCGAGATCTCGTTCACCGAGTACGACGTGCTGCTCAACCTCAGCCGGGCCCCCGGCCAGCGCATGAGGATCCGTGACCTGATCCCTCACCTCCTCCTGAGCCAGCCCAGTGTCTCCCGGCTCATCGACCGACTCGCGACCCGTGGGCTGGTCGAGAAGCTGCCCGATGAGAGCGATGCGCGCGGGACGCTCGTCTCCCTCACACCGACGGGCCGGTCGCTGTTCACGCGCGTCGCGGTCGTGCACGCGGAGTCCATCGCGCGTCGCGTCGGCGGCCGGCTCGCTCACGACGAGCTCGAGCAGCTCGCCGAGCTCTGCCGACGATTGCGCGGCTGAGGATCGGGAGCCGAGGTCGGCGCTCCCGCATCAGCCTCGGGTTGCTGCCAGCGCCTCCCGCAACCGGTGACGACGCTCGCGATGCGCTCGCATCACCAAACCCGCAATCCGAGGGATCTCGACCGTCGCTCGCGGCAGCACCCAACGGCGCGCAGCCCAGACGTCGCGCGAGATCCCGCCCGGATGCCCCGGGCTCGTCTCGACGGCTCGCAGGAGGAGCCGACCAGTGATGCCCGAACCCGGAACGCCCCATCGGAGGTCGGCGTAGTGCCGCGACGGCAGCCTCGTCGGAACGGGCGGGAGGCCGAGCCCCGCGAACAGGCGGCGCATCACTCCCTCGCCGCCCACGCCTCGCACGAGGCGAGGCAGTCGCTCGAGCTCGTCATTCGTGATGAGCGCCGCGAACCGGTCGATGAGCGCCCCCGTCTGCGATTCCGCCTTCGGCGCTGCAGCGCGCGGCCCCAGATTGTCGTGCACCGAGAGCACCATCGTGAGCAGCCGATCGACGGTCGGCACATCGCGCCCGAATATCCGCAGCTCGCCGTGCCGGCTCCACGCGTGCTCGAAAACGGTCTGGGGGTCGGTGAAGAAGCCGGGCACGAGCGGGAACAGGTTCAGCAGCGTGTTCGACTCGCGCTCGTGCAGCGCGAAAACGGCCGGGGGCAGCAGCCCGAACCAGCGGACTCGGGCAGCGCCCCACCCTCGCGCCCCGAGCTCGACGAGCAGTTCGTGGCACCGCGCCGGATCGACGATCAGATTGAAGGCGTCCCGCACGGGCGGGGATCCGAGCCCGTTGGCGGGGAACACGATGTTGCCGGCGAGGAGCACGCGCACTCCGAGCCCGTCGATCAGCGAGATGACCTCGCCCATCTGCGCATGCCGCCGCGCCACAGAGGGGTCGGTCGGCGTCGGGAACACCCGCTGCCGGACCCCGGCGGCGGCCACGGGTGACCCGATCAGGGCGCCCTCGTCGAGCGCGCCGTCGTCGTCGGGCGTCTCGCCGTCGGGTGCACCGCCCGCCGGCCTCGGTTCGCTGGGATCCATGGTGTGACCTCTCAGTGAGGGTACCGCGGGCGCGTCTAGCCTGAGCCGCATGACCACCTCCCCGAGCATCGTGTGGCTGCGCGACGACCTCCGCATCGCCGACAACCCGGCTCTCTCCGCTGCTGTCGAGCGCGACGGCCCCGTCGTCGTGGTCTACCTGCTCGACGACAGCTCGCCCGGCGTGCGACCGCCCGGCGGTGCCTCCCGGTGGTGGCTGCACCAGTCGCTCGTGCGGCTCGGCGACGAGCTGGCCGCGCTCGGCGGCGTGCTGACGCTGCGGCGCGGCGCGGCGGTCGAGAGCATCCTCGCCCTCGTCGCCGAGACCGGGGCCGGCGCCGTCTACTGGAACCGCCGATACGGGGCGGCGCGAGAACTGGATGCCGCACTCAAGTCGCGCCTCGGCGACGACGGCGTCGACGCGAGGAGCTTCTCGGCATCGCTCCTCTTCGAGCCGTGGACCATCACGACCGGGGCCGGCGGCCCCTACGGCGTGTTCACCCCGTTCTGGAAGGCCTGCCTCGCCCGCCCCGAGCCGCGCGAGCCCCTGCCGGCGCCGACGCGACTCGACGGCCTCGCGCCGGGCGGCGACGACCTGTCGAGCTGGAGCCTCGAGCCCGCGCACCCCGACTGGTCCGAGGGACTGCGCGAGACATGGGCGCCGGGCGCGGCGGGCGGGCACGAGCGCCTCGAGCGCTTCGCCGAGAGCGTGCTCGCCGACTATCACCGCCGTGACGAGCCCGGCCTCGATGCGACGAGCATGCTCAGTCCGCACCTGCGCTTCGGTGAAGTGAGCTCCTTCGAGGTGTGGCACCGATTGCGGCACGGTCTCGATGCCGGTGCGACGAAGAACCGCGTGAAGTTCCTCAGCGAGCTCGGCTGGCGCGAGTTCAGCTACCACATCCTCTTCCACCACCCCGACCTCGCGACGCGCAACTATCGCGCCGACTTCGACGCCTTCCCCTGGTCGCACCCGGGCGGCAGGGTGCTCGACCGCTGGCGGCACGGGCGCACGGGCGTGCCGATCGTCGACGCAGGCATGCGCCAACTGTGGCGCACGGGCTGGATGCACAACCGCGTGCGGATGATCACGGCGAGCTTCCTGACCAAGAACCTGCAGGTCGACTGGCGCATCGGCGAGGAGTGGTTCTGGGACACCCTCGTCGACGCCGACGAGGCCAGCAACGCCGCGTCGTGGCAGTGGGTGGCCGGGTCGGGGGCCGACGCCGCGCCCTATTTCCGGGTCTTCAATCCTGAACTGCAGGCGCAGAAGTTCGATGCGCACGGGGTGTACGTGCATCGCTGGGCTCCCGAGGCGGGAACCGACGACTACCCCGAGCCCATGGTCGACCTGCGCGAATCGCGGCAGCAGGCGCTCGACGCCTATGAGGCGGTCAAGGCTGCGAAGACGGCGAGGGATGCCGCGGCCCGATGAGAGACCTCTCACCTCCGCCTCCTTCTGCTCTCATCCCCGAAGCCGAAGATCGCGTCAGCGGGAGGGCCGCACGGCCCTCCTCCACGATCCACGCAGCACTGCAATCACCGCAGCAATCGCAAGGGGGAGCACCATGAACAAGAAGACCTGGATCGCCGTGGGCGCCGCCTCGGCTCTCGGGCTCGGGGTAATGGCCGGCGGGGCGGTCGCGAGCGCTCACGAGCTGAGCCTCACCAGCAGCGACGACACCGCGGTTCCGGGGCTGACCAGCGGCGACGGCCTGATCAGCGGCGACGGCTCGACCTCGGGCACGAGCGCCGACGTCACCTTCGATGTCTCGAGCGACAGCATCGTGTCGCCCGCCGTCGCGAGCGTCGCCTCGCCGGAGTCGGTCGTCACACCCGCCGAGGTCTCGGCCGTCTCGCCCGTCTCTCCCGCGAGCGTCGCCTCGCCGGCCTCCGTGCCGTCCGCCGTGAGCGCTGCGAGCGTCGAGGCCGAGGACGTCGACTCGGACGACTGAGCGTCGTCACCCACAGAGTGCCGCCCCGCGATTCGGGCGCGGCCGGCACTCACCGCAGACCGCCGAGCTCCGGGTCAACGGAGCGCGGCGGTCTGCGGCGTTCTCGCTCCGAGAAAGACGAGCGGGAGCGCACCCGAGCGTGGCAGAGCGCGGCAGAGCACGCCGGTGCGCGCTGGCGGACGCCTGCACCGCAGATTCGCCACTCGTTGCCCTCCCCCACGTCGCGCCGAGCAACGAGCGACCGATCTGGTGTGCCGGGGGCGCTGGAGGTCGCCGCGCCGCGGGCAGCCTCCCGCGTCAGCCTGCGGGCGGCGTCAGTTCCCGGGCGCCCCCGGCGTCAGCCCGCGGGCGGCCGACCGCCGAGGCGGCCGACCGCGATCGACGCGATCCGCTGCCCCTCGCGCGCGGCGGCCTCGAGGTCGGCACCGCGCAGGCGCGCGGCGAGGAAGCCCGCGGTGAACGAGTCGCCCGCACCCGTCGGGTCGACGGTCGGCACGGGCGCCGCCGGCAGCTCGACGACGCGCGGCAGCGCGCCCGCGCAGGGCGCACC
>SCPB01000044.1 GCA_005502445.1 Microbacteriaceae bacterium X2B | reverse complement strand
GTGGGGCGGCTAGGGCAGGCGCACCACCTGGGCGCCGAACACGAGTCCGGCCCCGAAGCCGATCTGGAGGGCGAGGCCGCCGCTCAGTTCGGGATGCTCCTGCAGCAGTCGGTGGGTCGCGAGCGGGATCGAGGCGGCCGAGGTGTTGCCGGTCGTCGCGATGTCACGCGCGATGACGACGCTCTCGGGCAGCTTCAGCTGCTTCGCGAACTCGTCGATGATGCGCATGTTCGCCTGGTGTGGGACGAATGCGGCGAGCTGGTCGGCCGTGACTCCTGCGGCGTCGAGCGCACGCTGCGCGACCTTGGCCATCTCCCACACCGCCCACCGGAAGACCGTCTGGCCCTCCTGCCGCAGGGTCGGGAAGGCGCCGGCGGCGACGCCCTCGGCGATCGTGTGGTCCATGCCGATCGTGTCCCACTTCGACCCGTCGGATCCCCACACGCTCGCGCCGATGCCGGGGGCGTCTGCGGGCCCGACGATCGCCGCGCCCGCGCCGTCGCCGAGCAGGAACGAGATCGTGCGGTCGCTGGGCTTGGCGAAGTCGCTGAGCTTCTCGGCGCCGACGACGAGCACGAACCGCGCGGCGCCGGCACGCACGAGGGCGTCGGCCTGCGCGATGCCGTAGGTGTAGCCCGCGCACGCCGCCGACACGTCGTAGGCGGCGGCGGGATTCGCGCCGACCCGCTCGGCGAGGAGGGCGGCCAGCGAGGGCGTCTGCACGGTGTTCGAGATCGTCGACACGATGACGGCGCCGATCTCGCTCGCGTCGATGCCTGCGCGCTCGATCGCCTCGCGCGAGGCGGCCTCGGCGAGGTCGATCGCCTGCACCCCCGCCGAGGCGCGCATGCGCGTGATGACGCCCGTGCGCTGCCGGATCCACTCGTCGGAGGAGTCGATGGGGCCGACGATGTCGTCGTTCGTGACGGTGAGGTCGCCGCGTGCGGCACCGATCGACCAGATTCGCGTGTACGGCACGCCGACGGACTGCGTGAGGACGGGCTCGGTCATGCGTGCTGCTCCAGCATCTCGATCGCGGCGGGGAGGTCGTCGGGGGTCCTGATGGCGATGGTCGGCACGCCCTTCAGACCCCGCTTGGCGAGGCCGACGAGCGCACCCGCGGGCAGCAGCTCGATGACCCCCGTGACGCCGTCTGCCGCCATCGACTTCATGCAGAGGTCCCAGCGAACAGGCGACGAGATCTGGCCGATCAGGAGGTCGAGGAAGGCGGCGCCCGAGGCGACCGCCGAACCGTCGCGGTTCGTGTACAGGCGGATGTCCGGATCCGCGGCCTCGATCGTCGCGGCGGCGGCGCGCACGCGCTCGACCGCCGGAGCCATGTAGCTCGTGTGGAACGCGCCGGCGACCTGCAACGGGATGACCCGCGCGCCGGGCACCGGCTCGGCCGCGAGCGCCTCGAGATTGTTGAGCTCGCCCGCGACGACGGTCTGGCCGCCGCCGTTGACGTTGGCCGCCTCGAGCCCGAGCTCGATCAGTCGTGCGGCGAGCGCCTCGGCGTCGCCGCCGAGCACGGCGCTCATGCCGGTCGGCACGGCAGCGGCCGCCTCGGCCATCGCCAGACCCCGTTCGCGCACGAGCCGCACGGCGTCGTGCTCGCCGAGCACGCCGGCGACGACCGCGGCGGCGAACTCGCCGACGGAATGCCCCGCGACGGCGCCGACGCGATCGCGGCGGCCGTCGAGCAGGGCGTCGGCGCTCAGGAGCGCGGCGGCGACGATGAGCGGTTGCGCGATCGCGGTGTCGCGGATCGTGTCGGCGTCCGAGACGGTTCCGTGCTCGATGAGATCGAGTCCGGCCGCGTCGCCGAGCGCCTCGAGTCGTGCGCGGTGCGCGGGGTCGGCGAGCCACGGCTCGAGGAAGCCGGGGCTCTGCGAGCCCTGGCCGGGTGCGACGACGACGATCATTGGTTCATCCTCCCAAGAGCGACGGGCGGGGGCGGTGGTGGTCTTCCTGCAAGAACAGGGCTCGACCTTGTCGGGACCGTACAGGGTCGTTCATGCCGTCGACGGCATGACCCTCGGCGGGACGGGGCCTCAGCGGCGCGCCGCCTCGGGTTCGGCGATGGAGCCCACGATGAGCGCGCACTGCAGGATGACCGCCTCGCGCGCACCGGTGGCGTCCCAGCCGATGAGTTCGCTGATGCGCTTGAGGCGGTACCTGACGGTGTTGGGGTGCACGTAGAGCTCCCGAGCCGTGGCCTCCAGGCTGCGCCCGTTGTCCAGATACGCCCACAGGGTCGTCAGCAGGTCGACGTTGTGCTGCTTGAGCGGCTTGTAGATGCGGTTGATGAGGGTGCTCCGCGCGATCGGATCGCCCGCGAGCGCGCGCTCGGGCAGCAGGTCGTCGGCGAGCGTCGGGCGCGGGGCGTTGCGCCACGAGCGCGCGACGGCGAAGCCCGCGAGCGCGGCCTTCGCGCTCTTGCCCGCGTCGACGACGTCGGGCACCTCGGGGCCGAGCACGAGGTGGCCCGTGCCGAAGAACGGCTCGAGCGCCTCGGCGATCAGCGGGAACGTCGCGGGCGCCTGTGCCGGTTCGTCGGCCTTCGGAAGTGAGCGGCCGATCACGACGACGAGCCGGTTGCCCTGCACGCCGATGAGCACGTCGGCGTCCACGTGGCGGGCCGTTCGCCGGATCTGGTCGACGTCGACGATGCGCGGAGTGGTGCCGACGAGCACGCACACCTCGCCGTGGCCGTTCCAGCCGAGCGCCGCGATGCGGCTGGGCAGTTCGTTGTCGTACTCGCCGCTGAGGATCGAGTCGACGACGAGCGCCTCGAGGCGGGCATCCCACAGTCCGCGCGCCTCTGCGGCGCGCGCGTAGACGTCGGCCGCGGCGAAGGCGATCTCACGGCTGTAGAGCAGGATGGCCTCGCGCAGGCTCTGATCGCCGCTCGTGACGCGCTCCTCGACGACCTCCACGACGACGCGGATGAGCTGCAGGGTCTGCTGCAGGCTCACCGAGCGCAGCAGCTCCCGGGGTGCTGCGCCGAACACGTCGGCGGCGATCCAGGGCTGGGAGGTGGGGTCGTCGTACCAGCTGATGAGAGAGCTGATGCCGGCCTGCGCGACGAGTCCGACCGCCGAGCGACGGCTCGGCGGCATCTCGCGGTACCAGGGCAGCGTCTCGTCGAGGCGCTTGAGCGTCGCGGTCGAGAGCTCGCCCGAGATGTTGCGCAGGTACTGCAACGTCTGGGCCTTCGTCATCGACGCCACGTCAGGTTCCTTCCTCGAACCGGAGCCGGGGCCCCGCGCGTCGCGGGACCCCGGGGGTGATGCTATCGGCGGGCTATGCCTCGCCGCCCGCCGAGCCGGTCGTGCCCGCCGTCACATCGTGCAGGCGGTAGTGCTCGATGGCGCGCGCGACGACCGACGGGTCGACCTGGCCGCGGCGCGCGAGCTGCTGCAGGGTGCGCACGACGATCGAGGGGCCGTCGATGTGGAAGAAGCGGCGCGCGGCCGGGCGGGTGTCGCTGAAGCCGAAGCCGTCGGCTCCGAGGGTCGCGAAGTCGCCGGGCACGAACTGCCTGATCTGGTCGGGCACGGCGTGCATGAAGTCGGTGACGGCGATGAACGGTCCCTCGGCTCCCCGCAGCTTCTCGGTGACGTAGGCGGTCTTCGGCGCCTCGCCGGGGTTGAGGAAGTTGTGCTCCTCGGCGGCGAGGCCCTGGCGGCGCAGCTCGGTCCACGAGGTCACGCTCCAGACGTCGGCCGAGACCCCCCAGTCGGCGGCGAGCAGCTGCTGCGCCTCGATCGCCCACGGCACGGCGACGCCCGAGGCGAGGATCTGCGCCTTCGGCCCGGCGGTCTCGCCGCGCGCGAGCAGGTAGATGCCCTTGAGCAATCCGTCGACGTCGAGGTTCTCGGGCTCGGCCGGCTGCACGATCGGCTCGTTGTAGACGGTCAGGTAGTACATGACGTTGGGGTCGGGATGCCGGCCCCCGTACATGCGGTCGAGGCCCGCTTTGACGATGTGCCCCATCTCGTACCCGAACGCGGGGTCGTACGTCACGACGGCCGGATTGGTGCTCGCGAGCAGCGGGGAGTGGCCGTCCGCGTGCTGCAGGCCCTCGCCCGTGAGGGTCGTGCGGCCCGCGGTCGCGCCGATGATGAAGCCGCGCGCCATCTGGTCGCCCGCCGCCCACATCGCGTCGCCCGTGCGCTGGAAGCCGAACATCGAATAGAAGACGTAGACGGGGATGAGCGGCTGACCGTGGGTCGCGTAGCTCGTGCCGACGGCCGTGAAGGCGGCGAAGGCGCCGGCCTCGTTGATGCCCGTGTGGATGATCTGGCCCTGCGGGCTCTCCTTGTAGGCGAGCAGCAGCTCCCGGTCGACGCTCGTGTAGTGCTGACCGTTGGGGTTGTAGATCTTGGACGTCGGGAAGTAGGCGTCCATTCCGAAGGTGCGCGCCTCATCCGGGATGATCGGCACGATGCGGTGGCCGAACTCCTTGTCGCGGAGCAGATCCTTCAGCAGGCGCGCGAAGGCCATCGTCGTGGCGACCTCCTGCTTGCCCGAACCCTTCTTGGCGACCGCGTAGACGCTCTCGTCGGGCAGCTCGACCTGCACGTACTTCGAGCGGCGCTCGGGCAGGTAGCCGCCGAGCTCGCGCCGGCGCTCGTGGAGGTACTGGATCGCCGGGTCGTTCTCGCCGGGGTGGTAGTACGGCGGCTGGTACGGGTCGGCCTCGAGCTGCGCGTCGGTGATCGGGATGCGCATCTCGTCGCGGAACTGCTTGAGATTGTCGAGCGTGAGCTTCTTCATCTGGTGGGTCGCGTTGCGGCCCTCGAAGCTCGGGCCGAGGCCGTAGCCCTTGACGGTCTTCGCGAGGATGACTGTGGGCTGGCCCTTGTGCTCGCTCGCGGCCTTGAAGGCGGCGTAGACCTTGCGGTAGTCGTGGCCGCCGCGCTTGAGCTTCCAGATCTGGTCGTCGGTGTAGTTCTCGACCATCGCGGCGGTGCGCGGGTCGCGCCCGAAGAAGTGCTCGCGGATGAACGCGCCCGACTCGGCCTTGTAGGTCTGGTAGTCGCCGTCGGGGGTCAC
The DNA here is from genome assembly GCA_005502445.1 of Microbacteriaceae bacterium X2B. Taxonomy (GTDB): domain Bacteria; phylum Actinomycetota; class Actinomycetes; order Actinomycetales; family Microbacteriaceae; genus Microcella. The sequence continues at coordinate 11,185 of SCPB01000044.1, read as the reverse complement.
ATTCATGAGGTCGCGCAGCGCGCCCTCGTGGTCCTGCGCGAGCAGGGCATCCCATTCGCGACCCCAGATGACCTTGATGACGTTCCAGCCGGCGCCGCGGAAGAAGCTCTCGAGCTCCTGGATGATCTTGCCGTTGCCGCGCACGGGGCCGTCGAGGCGCTGCAGATTGCAGTTCACGACGAAGTTGAGGTTGTCGAGGCCGTCGTTGGCGGCGAGCTGCAGCGCGCCGCGGCTCTCGACCTCGTCCATCTCGCCGTCGCCGAGGAAGGCCCAGACCTGGCTGTCGTCCGCCTCGGCGATGCCGCGGTTGGTGACGTACTTGTTGAGCTGCGCCTGATAGATCGCGTTGATGGGTCCGAGGCCCATCGACACGGTCGGGTACTGCCAGAACTCGGGCATGAGCCGCGGGTGCGGATAGCTCGAGACGCCGCCGGTCGCGTGCGACTTCTCCTGACGGAACCCGTCGAGCTGCTCGGGGGTCAGTCGGCCCTCGAGGAACGCGCGGGCGTACATGCCGGGGGAGGCGTGGCCCTGGTAGAAGATCTGGTCGCCGCCCGTCGGGTGGTCGGCGCCGCGGAAGAAGTGGTTGTGACCGACCTCGTACAGGGCGGCGCTCGATGCGTAGGTCGAGATGTGGCCGCCGACGGCGATGCCGGGTCGCTGGGCGCGGTGCACCGTGATCGCGGCGTTCCACCGGATCCACTTGCGGTAGCGCCGCTCGAGCTCCTCGTCGCCGGGGAACTCGGGCTCGTTCTCGGGCGCGATGGTGTTGAGGTAGTCGGTCGTCGGGACCATCGGCACGCCGAGGTGCAGCTCCTTCGAGCGCTTGAGCAGGCTCAGCATGATCTCGCGGCCGCGCTGGGGGCCGTGCTGATGCACGAGCGCGTCGAGCGACTCGTTCCATTCGGCGGTTTCCTCGGGATCCGCATCCATGGTGTGCACCGAGTACGGATCCTGGTCGTTGACCGTCACCCTGAACCTCTTCCTGGTGGTGATTAGGGGGAGTGTGTCGGCGCCGCGGGCCGGATCACGGCGGGCGCGGGCGGGCGAACCATTCCACTCTAGACCCGAGCGCAGAGGAGCCGGATGCGGTCGCGACAGCCTGCGAGCGTGCTCTCGTGCTCGTCCTTCTTCCTCCAGGCGTTCACGCCGACCTGCACCGACGAACTCCTCGAGCTGCAGTGCGAACGCGCCTTCTTCGACGAGGCCGGGGCGGCCCAGCCGCGGTCTCGTTCGTCGTCGACAATTCAGGAGTCGTGCGCTCGGTGATCCGAAGCCGCCATGACGAGCCGCGCGATCTCGCGAACTACCGCGCGGCGCTTGCGGCGTTCTGATCGCGATCTCCTGAATTGCCGACGGGCGCGGGGTCGGCGGGCCGGGGTCGCGGGGTGCGCGCGAGCCGCGAGCCGCGGCTAGGCTGAGGGCGCGGGCTCTTAGCTCAGCTGGTAGAGCGCCTCGTTTACACCGAGGATGTCGGGGGTTCGAGTCCCTCAGGGCCCACTTCGGCGCGGTTCCGCGTCGGTTCGCGCGCCGCGGCACGACCCGCTGTCGGCGCTCGGCCGTACTCTCGACCGCGGGCGCGCCGCGCGCCCGGAGGGAGCGCGAGCGGTGCCCGAGAGCGTCGATCAGTGGTGGTCGCGACGGCAGTGGTCGACGGGCCGTGAGGTGCCGTACCCGATCGGTTCGTACCGGGATGCCTGGGCCCCGTTCCCGACGCTCGTCGAGCAGTTCCGCCTCGATCGCAATCGCGAGCTCCTGCTCTCGCAAGTACCGCCGGCCGCCGAGGTGTGGCTCGTCTGGGTCTGCGCGATCGGCCACGAGTTCGTCGCGACGCCGAGCGAGCAGCGCGGCCGCCCGGGCACATCGAGGTCGAGCCGCTCGTGGTGCCCCGCGTGCGCCGTACCGAGCCTGCTGCCGTCGGCGTCGAAGTGGCCTCGACCGGCGGTCCCAGCGCCGCCGCAGCCGGCCCCGCACGACTCGGCCAAGGGGCGGGCCCTCGACGTGTCCGGAGCTCGGCGTGAACGAGCGCCGCGACCCCGGCACACTCCGGCGCGGGCCACCGCGTTCCCGACCGCCGATGTCGCGTCCGTCGCCCCGGGCCGCGCGTTCCGCAGCGCGCACGCTCCGCGCGCGACTTCGGCGAGTGAGGGTGCGGTGCGCGCGGCGATCGAGGCCCGGCTCCGCGTCGACCTGACTCCGAACGCCGTGCGCGTGCGCAGGCCATTCTTCGATCGCCTCGAGGTGTGGCCCGACATCGTGATCCCCGAGCTCGCGATCGCCGTCGAGCTCGACACGATCGGGCGGAACGCCGACGGGCACGTCGGGCGCCGCGAGGCGACCGACCGGCGCAAGGACCGCCTGCTGCGCGACGTCGGCTGGGAGGTCGTCCGTCTCCGAGTGCGCCCGCTCCGCGCGCTCGGGCCGTTCGACCTCGTCGTTCCGGGCGTCTCGCAGCGCGCGATCGACGCGCTCATCGACCGCATCGGCGACGCGCGCGGTGCGCTGTTCGTCGAGGCGTATCGCAGAGAAGAGCCTGCCGAGGTCATCGCGTACCGTCGGTCGTGACGAGCGCCGCGCCGCCAGCGGCTTGTCGCGTCCGGCGGGGCGCGCTCCCCGCGACGAGCCGCCGTGCCGAGTCGGTGTCTCCCCGCGCTCGCTACGATCGGCGCAGCCGGCGTGAAATCGGTGAGCCCGGCGAAAAAGAGGAGAGCGATCCGTGAATTCTGCGGTGTGGGCGCTCATCGCGGCGAGCCTGCTGTGGGGGACGACCGGCACGGCCGCGAGCTTCATGACCGACGCCGTGAGCCCGATCGCGATCGGTGCCGCGACCATGGCGATCGGCGGCGCACTGCTCTTCGCCGTGAGCACGCCATCCTCGTCGCGGGCCCTCGGGCGGCCGGAAGCCCGGCCCTGGCTGCTCATCGGCGCCGCCGGGGTCGTCGTCTACCCCCTCGCCTTCTACTCCTCGATGGATCTCGCCGGGGTCGCGATCGGCAACGTCGTCTCCCTCGGCTCCGGTCCCGTCTTCGCGGCGCTCCTGGAGTGGAGCATCGATCGCCGACCGCTGACGCGACGATGGATGCTCGCCACGGGCACCGCCGTCGTCGGCGTCGCCCTGCTCGCCGTCGGAGGGCACGGCGGCGCCGGCTCCGACAGCCCCGCGGCCGTGCCGCTCGGCGTCGCCCTCGGGCTTCTCGCCGGAGCGGCATACGCCCTCTACACCTTCGCCTCGGGCCGGGTGATCGTGCGCGGCGTGCCGAGCCGCGCGGCGATGGGGGCGATGTTCGGGGTCGGGGCGATGCCGCTCGCGGCCGTCCTCGTCCTGACGGGCGCGCCCATCCTCGACGCGGCCGAGAATCTCGCGATCGCCGGCTATCTGGCGCTCGGGCCCATGTTCCTCGCCTATGTGCTCTTCGGCTGGGGGCTGCGATCGCTGCGCAGCTCGACCGTCACCGTCATCACCCTGCTCGAGCCCGTCGTCGCGACGATCCTCGCCATCGTCATCGTCGGCGAGCGACTCGGGGCGCCGGGGTGGATCGGGCTCGTGCTCATCCTCGTCGGAGTCACCATCGTGTCCACGGCCCGTCGCCCGGCTCAGAGGCCGTAGCGCCCCTATCATCGGGGCATGGTCGACCTGCCCGATCCCGACGACGCGGAATCCGCCCTGCCGCCCGGGCCCCGTCGCTCGACCTACACGCCGCCGCCGCCCGGTGCCGCGTACCTGCCCGGGTCCCTCACGGACGACTCCGCGTCGCCGACGACGCCCGCACGGTCGCCCGAACCGGACGCTGCATCCGAACCGGACGCGGCGCCGGAACCAGGAGCGGCGCCCGCACCGGAAGAGGCTCCTGGGCCGAAAGAGGCTCCAGCGTCGTCGCCGCAGGTCGACGCGCAGCGGGACGACCCGGAACGCGTCGTCTGGGAGGTTCGGGCCGCCGGTCCGGGAGACGCGGAGTCGGCTCCCGCTTCGCAGCCGATGTGGGAGCCCGGCCCGGCTGCCTCGCCGGCGGTCGCGCCGGCGCGGCCCGCGGACGGGGGGTCGGCGAGTGCCGCCGCCGAGATCCCGGGGGTTCCCCCGCCGCCGCAGCGCGCGTCGCTCTCGGATGCCGATCTGGCGGCCGTCGTCGACCCGGCGAGCGCCGCGCCGGGCAGCACAGCCGAGCTCCTCGACCTGTTCGAGGAGCAGCTCACCCTTCGAGCGGAGGAGGCGCGGCGGTTGTCGCTGTGGGAGCGCGCCGTTCGCGAAAGCGGCATCGCCGACGCCGATGAGATCGTCGAGTCGGTGCGCAGCGGCTTCACGGGCATCATCGACGTCATCCCGACCGCCGATCGCCCCGGCGACCCGTGGGGCCGGTACCCGGGGGAGACCGCGCCGCCCGCGCCCGCCCCTGATGACCGCGGCCCGATCGTGATCCCGCTGATCGCGCCGCCGCCTGAAGCCGCCTCGGCTCCGCCCCCTGCGATCCCTCCGTCGACGGCGGATCTCGACGCGGTGCTCGCACAGGCTCCGCCTCCCTTCGGCCTCATCCCGTCTGCTGCCGTCCCGCCCCCGATCGACGACGCGGCGTTCGCGCTGACACCGGAGGCTCCGGGAGTCGAGCCCGCGGAAGCGGCCGTCATCGAATCCGCCCCCGGCACGTGGTCGCTCGCGGCGGAGAGCCTCACCGGCCCCATCGGGCCCGACCGCCCCCTCGTTCCCGCCGTCGAGCAGCCGAGTTCGGCGGCCTCCGGTTCGATGCAGACGATCCCGGTGGCCGATACCGACGCCCCCATCACACCATCCCCGCTGCGGGTCGAGGCCTCCGCCCTCGAGCCCACGCCCGTCGCCTTGCGCGCGGGGCGATCGATCCGGCTGTTCTGGCTCTGGTTCGCCGTCAACGCGAGCGTCGTGAGCATCGGCCTCGGCGCGGTGCTCGCGGCGCTCGGCATGAGCCTCCGCCAGGCGATCCTTTCGGCGCTCATCGGGGTCGCCGCCTCGTTCCTTCCCCTCGGTCTCGGCACGCTCGCAGGCAAGTGGAGCGGCCAGCCGACCATGGTCGTCTCGCGGGCGACGTTCGGCATCGTCGGCAATCTCCTCCCGGCCGTGCTCGCGATCGTCACGCGCCTGCTGTGGGCTGCGGTGCTGCTCGGGATGCTCGGCGCGGGCGTCGCGGAGGCGCTGCGCTCCTCGGGCATCGCGGCCGGGGCCGACCCGCTCGGGCTCGCGAGCATCATCGCCACGGTCGCGCTCGCCATCGCCGCGGCGGTCGCGGGATTCGGGTACGGCATGATCGCGATCGTGTCGGCCGTCGCCAGCGTGCTCGCGGGCATCCTCGTCGTTCTCGTGATCGTCTCGACGGCGGGCGCGGTCGACCTCGACACGGCGCTCGCGATCCCCGACGGCGACTGGATGCTCGTCGTGACGGGCGCCGTGCTGGTGTTCAGCGCGGTGGGGCTGGCGTGGGCGAACTCCAGCGGCGACCTCGCCCGCTACCAGTCGAAGGACTCGGTCGGTGCGAGCGCCGTGCTGTTCGCCTCGTCCGGCGCCACCCTGCCCGCCTTCGCCCTCATCGCCTGGGGCGCCGTGCTCGCCGCCTCCGACCCCGCGGCCGCCGTCGCCCTCTCGACGAACCCCGTCGGCGCTCTGGCCGGCCTGCTGCCGGCGGGTTTCGGGCTGCCGCTCGTGCTCGCCGTCGCGACGAGCCTGCTCGCCGCCGCCGCGCTCGCCCTGTACTCCGGTGGTTTCGCACTGCTCGCGGCGGGGCTCCGCACCTCGCGGCCGATGGGGGTGCTCATCGGCGTGGTGCTGACGGGCGCGATCGCCGCGCCCCTCGTCGCGGCCGCGCCCTCGCTCGAGGTTCTGCTGCGCGACGTGCTCACGACGCTCGCCGTGCCCGTCGCCGCGTGGGCGGGCGTCTTCGGCGCCGAGACGATGATCCGCACGCGGCGCGTGCACTCGCCGTCACTGCTGCAGTCGGGCGGCGTCTACCCGGCCGTCCGGTGGGTCAACACCGTCATGCTCGTCGTGGCGAGCCTGCTCGGCTGGGGGTTGACGAGCGCCTCGCTCCCGAGCCTCGACTGGCAGGGCTACCTGTGGCGACTCGCGGGCGCTCCGGTGCCTCTCGCCGATACCGATGCTGGCGTGGCGGTGGCCCTGCTCGTCGGCCTGCTCACGCCCATCGCCGTCGGCATCCCCGCGCTCAAGCGCCTTCAGCGGGCCGAGTACGAGGCCGCCGCCGACTCCTAGACTGGGGTCATGCCGCACACTCTCGCCGATGTCGTCGCCGCGGCGGAGCACCTCTGGCCCCTGCGCGGCGCCGAGGAGTGGGACGCGCCGGGTCTGCTGAGCGGCGACCCGGGCGCGACGATCGAGCGCATCGTGCTCACCGTCGACGCCGTCGCCGACACGGTCGACGAAGCGGTCGGGCTCGGCGCGCAGCTGCTCATCGCGCATCACCCTCTGCTGATGCGCGGCGTCACGACCGTGGCCGAGTCGACGGCCAAGGGCGCAATGCTGGCGCGACTCATCCGCGGGGGGTGCGCGCTGTACGCCGCCCACACGAACGCCGATGTCGTCGCCTCGGGAACGAGCGCGCGGCTCGCCGAGCTCCTCGGGCTGGCCGACGCCGTCGCCATCCAGCCGAGCGCCGTCCCCAACCCGACCGCGGAGGCCTCGGACCCGCGCCTCGGCCTCGGGCGCATCGGCAGGCTGCCCGAGCGTACGACCCTCGGTGCGCTCGCCCGGCGCGTGGCGGGCATCCTGCCGCCGACCGCCGGGGGCGTGCGCGTCGCGGGGGAGTACGGTCGCGAGGTCGAGACCGTGGCCCTGTGCGGCGGCGCGGGCGACTCGCTGCTGGGCGATTCCGCCGTGCGCGGCGCCGACGTCTACCTGACCGCCGACCTGCGGCACCACCCGGCGAGCGAGGCGATCGAGACGGCGCGGGTCGCCGGCGGGCCCGCGCTCATCGACGTCTCGCACTGGGCGAGCGAGTGGCTGTGGCTCGACACCGCGGCCGCCGAGCTTCGCGCGGCATTGCCCGGCATCGAGGTCGTCGTGAGCGAGCTGCGCACCGACCCCTGGGACTTCCTGATCGTCCAATGACCGCCGCGACCGCGGCCCGAGAGAGGCACCACCCATGGCACTGACCGCCAGCCCCGAGACCCAGGCGCTGCTGCTCGACCTGCAGCGCTTCGACACCGCTCTGCAGCAGCTCGCGCACCGCGCCCGCACTCTTCCCGAGCGCGCCGCGGTGACGGCGCTCAAGGAGGACGCCGAGCGCATCAAGGCGGCCGTCGTCGAGACGAGCGGCCACCTCGAGGATGCCCGGCTCGAGCTCGGCCGCGTCGAGTCCGACGTCGAGCTGGTCGAGAAGCGCATCGCGCGCGATTCCGAGCGACTGCAGTCGAGCTCCTCGGTGAAGGACATCCAGGGGCTCGAGCACGAGCTCGGCTCGCTGCAGGCGCGACTCGGCGACCTGGAGGAGATCGAGCTCGCCGTCATGGAGCGCATCGAGCTGCTCGAGGCCGCGGCGAACGGCGCCCGCGAGACCCTCAAGGCGCATAGCGCGCGCCTGGCGACGGCCGAGTCGGAGCTGCGCGAGGCCCTCGCCGCGATCGAGAGCGAGCGCGCCGGGATCGAGGCGGACCGGGCCGCGCTCGCCGCGCGCATCCCGGCCGACCTGCTCGCCCTCTACGAGAAGCAGCGCGAGCGCTACGGCACGGGCGCATCGCACCTGCGCGCCCGCGTGTCGAGCGCGAGCGGCGTGACCCTCACGGGCTCCGATCTCGAGATGGTGCGCCGCGCGGCGCCCGACGAGGTCATCCTGTGCCCCGACTCCAACGCCATCCTCGTCCGCACCGCGGAGTCCGGCCTGTGACGGGTCGCGAGCTGCTCATCGAGGCGGACGGCGGCTCCCGCGGCAACCCGGGCCCCGCCGCGGGCGGCGCGGTCGTCATCGATCCGGCGACCGGCGAGGTCATCGCCGAGGTCGGCGTCTGGGTCGGCACGGCGACCAACAACGTCGCCGAGTACTCGGGGATGCTCGCGGGCGTCCGCCGCGCCCTCGAGATCGAGCCGGATGCCGCTCTCACGATCCGCATGGACTCCAAGCTCGTCGTCGAGCAGATGATGGGCCGCTGGAAGATCAAGCACCCCGCGATGGCCGAGCTCGCCGCGGAGGCGCGGCAGGTGCTCACCGGCACTCCCGTGCGCTTCGAGTGGGTGCCGCGGCTGCAGAACTCGCGCGCGGACACGTGCGCGAACGAGTCGATGGATCTGCGGACGTCGTTCTCGCGCTGAAGCCGATAGCCTGGAGCCCGCAAGTGGGCCGGCCAGACGGTCGCGTCGGAGACACGCCCCGCGAGGGGAACGACTCCGCCGAGGAACGTCCGGGCTCCGCAGAGCAGGGCGGTGGGTAACACCCACCCGGAGTGATCCGCGAGAAAGTGCAACAGAGAGCAGACCGCCACCGGCCTCGGCCGGGGGTAAGGGTGAAACGGTGGTGTAAGAGACCACCAGGGGCCCGAGCGATCGGGCTCGCTGGGTAAACCTCGCCCGGAGCAAGGTCAGACAGGCACCGCTGAGGCTGCTCGCCGAGGTGCCGGGTAGACCGCTAGAGGGTGTCGGCAACGGCTCCCCGAGAGAGATGGCCGTCGAACGGGGTTCGCCCCGGGAACAGAACCCGGCGTATCGGCCGACCCACTTGCCTCAGTCGGCGACGGCGCTGCGGGATGCCGCGCTCACCACTGCGAGGGCCGGTAGTCCTTCAGGAAGACGCCGAAGACATCCTCGCCGGCCTCGCCGCGCACGATCGGATCGTAGACGCGCGCCGCGCCGTCGACGAGATCGAGCGGCGCGTGGAAGCCCTCCTCGGCCAGTCGGATCTTCGTCGGATGCGGCCGCTCGTCGGTGATCCAGCCGGTGTCGACGCTCGTCATGAGGATGCGGTCGGTCTCGAACATCTCGCGCGCGCTCGTGCGCGTCAGCATGTTCATCGCCGCCTTGGCCATGTTCGTGTGCGGGTGGCCCGGCCCCTTGTAGCCACGACCGAAGACGCCCTCCATCGCCGAGACGTTGACGACGTAGGTGCGTCTTGCGGGTGACGCCGCGAGCGAGGGTCGCAGCCGGTCGACGAGGATGTACGGGGCGATCGAGTTCGCGAGCTGCACCTCCAGCATCTCGAGCGGCTCGACGGCGCCCACCGCCCGGGTCCAGCTGTTGACGTCGTGCAGGTCGGGAACGAGACCGCCCGCGTCGATCGCGGTGCCCGCCGCGTGGCGCTCGATCGACGACGAGCCGGCAGCCATGGCCTGCTCGGTGAGGGCTTCGGCGCGCGCGGCCGCAGCGGCGAGGATGGGGTGCGACGTGACCGAGGCCGCCAGGGCGAGGGGATGCGCGTCGTGCGTGTGCCCGAAGGTCACGAGCTCCGGCAGCGGGCCGTCGGGCAGCGGCGAGAGCTCGGCATCGATGAGGGGCTGGTACGCGCCGGGGGAGCGGCGGACAGTCTGCGCGGCGTTGTTGATCAGGATGTCGAGGTGCCCGTGTGCGGCGACGTCCTCGGCGAGGCCGATGACCTGCGCGGGGTCGCGCAGGTCGATGCCGACCACGCGCAGGCGGCCCAGCCACTCGGCGGAGTCGGGGAGCGCTGTGAACCGACGGACGGCATCCCGAGGGAATCGCGTCGTGATCGTCGTGTGCGCGCCGTCGCGCAGCAGGCGCAGGGCGATGTACATGCCGATCTTGGCGCGACCGCCGGTCAGGAGCGCCCGGCGACCGCCGAGGTCGGCGCGGGCGTCGCGTTTGGCGTGGCCGAGCGCAGCGCAGTCGGGGCAGAGCTGGTGGTAGAAGGCGTCGACGAGCGTGTACTGCTGCTTGCAGACGTAGCAGGCCTGCGACCTGGTCAGCACCCCGGCGATCGGTGCGTCGGTCGACGGGGCGAGGTCGAGGCCGCGGGTCTCGTCGTCGATGCGGTCGGGCGCCCCGGTCGCGGTCGCGGCGATCACGGCCCGGTCGGCGTCGGCGACGGCTGCGCGCCTGGCGAGCCGGCGAGAGACCTTGACGGCGCGGATCATGTGGGCGGTCGCGTGCCGCACCGCGGCGAAGTCGGCGTCGGACTCGTCGAGCTCGTGGAGGCGGCCGAGCACGCGCAGGGTCGTCGCGAGGTCGTCCGGATCGATGCGAGCGGGGGCGGGCGGTTCGGTGGGCACAGGGAATGGTACCGGCGTCGGGGCCGCGACACTCCCGGCAAGCATGCCGTCAGCAAATTCTCATGCCGTGGAAAGCTCAGGCGATGACGACGCCCAGCGCCGCTCCGATGGCGAAGGTCGTCGCGAGTGCGAGCGCGCCTCCGGCGACGACCCGCGCGGTCGGCACGAGCCACGGGCTGCCCCCGAGACGGGCGCCGAGCGCGCCGGTCGCGGCAAGCGCGACGAGCACCGCCGCGAACGTAACGGGGATCCGCAGGCCGGCGGGGGGGAGCAGGATGGCGAGCATCGGCAGTACCGCCCCGAGGAGGAAGGCGACGGCGGATGCCCGAGCCGCCTGCCACGGGTCGAGCACCTCGTTCTCGTCGATGTGCAGTTCGGCCTCGAGGTGGGCGGCGAGCGCGTCGTGCTCCGTGAGCTCCTCGGCGACGCGCAGCGCGGTGGCCTCGGTGAGGCCCTTTCCCCGGTAGATCGCGGCGAGTTCGGCCAGTTCCTGCTCCGGCGTCTCGGCGAGCTCGCGCCGTTCCTTGGCGATGAGGGCGCGCTGACTGTCGCGTGCGCTCGACACGGAGACGTACTCGCCGAGGCCCATGGAGATCGCGCCGCCGACGACGGCCGCCATCCCCGCGGTGACGATCGGGGCGAGTGCCGAGGTCGCTCCCGCGACGCCGACGACGACCGCGGCCACGGACACGATCCCGTCGTTCGCCCCCAGGACTCCGGCGCGGATCCGATTCACCCGGTCGGAGAACGCTCCGCGGTCGTGCGGCTCGTCGTCGTGCAGGCCGGATGCGGCGATCGGGTGCTGGCTCATGACCGAAGTCAATCAGCCCGACCGGCGCGACTCAACGACGTCATCCCGCGCGTCGTCCGCGCGCGTCGTCGCCCCCGGATCGCCACCCTCCATTCCCCTGTGGGTATGAGTCGGCACGTACTCTGGGATGTATCTGCCGGGCATGGAGCCCGGGCGCACATGCCGGCTGGGAAGTCGACGATCCGACAC
>SCPB01000043.1 GCA_005502445.1 Microbacteriaceae bacterium X2B | reverse complement strand
CCGCAGCCGCCTGGGCAGGGGGCGGGATGTCCGCACGACGTCGCGCGGACATCCTGAATTGTCGACGGGGCGGCACTCGAACCCCACGCGCGGCATAATGACGGGCATGAGCGTCGCGGGGTAGAATTGGCAGTCAGCCGAGGCGAGTGCCAACGGCACCCGCCTCGGCGCAGGGCGACGCGGGTCGTGACAGCGGAGGGAGAGTCGTCATGGTTTCCGATCGCGCTCTCCACGTGCTGCGGGCGATCGTGCAGGATTACGTCGCCTCGCGCGAGCCCGTCGGCTCGAAGGCGATCGTCGACCGGCACCCGTTCGGTGTCAGCGCGGCGACGATCCGCAACGACATGGCGCAGTTGGAGGAGGAGGAGCTCATCGCGGCTCCGCACACCTCCTCGGGTCGCGTGCCGACCGACAAGGGCTATCGGCTCTTCGTCGACCAGCTGCAGGATCTCCGCCCGCTGAGTGCGGGTCAGCGTCAGGCGATCGCGGCCTTCCTCGATCAGTCGGTCGACCTCGACGACGTCTTCGCCCGCACGGTGCGCTTGCTCGCGAGTCTCACCAGCCAGGTCGCGCTCGTGCAGTACCCGACGCTCGGGCACGCCCGCGTGCGCCACGTCGAACTCGTGCCGATGTCGTCGACGCGCCTCATGACGGTGTTCATCACCGACGGCGGGCGCGTCGATCAGCGCATCATCGAGCTGCCGACCGAGACCGACGAGGTCTTCGTCGGCGAGCTGCGGGCGAAGATCAACGCGGCGCTCGCCGGCCGGCCGCTTGCCGACGTCGGCGACCTCGCGCCGCAGCTCGACGAGCAGTTCGCACCCGCCCGGCGACCGGCGGTGTCGGTCGTCGCCGAGGCGCTCCTGGGGCACGTGGATGCGCACCGCACCGACCGGCTCGTCATGGCGGGGGCGGCGAACCTCGTGCGCACCGAGCAGGATTTCGCCGGCAGCGTCTATCCGGTGCTCGAGGCGATCGAGGAGCAGGTGACGCTCTTGAAGCTCTTCCGCGAGATGGAGCTCGACCAGCACGGCGTCTCGGCGCGCATCGGTCGCGAGAACGACGAGGTGCTGCGCGAGACGGCCGTCGTCACGAGCGCGTACAGGGTCGGCGTAGACCAGTCGGCCAAACTCGGGGTGCTCGGCCCCACCCGCATGGACTATTCGAACAACATGGCAGCCGTCCGCGCCGTCGCGCGCTACGTGTCCCGGCTGCTCGGTGAGGAATAAGTGGCAGACCACTACGAGGTGCTCGGCATCGCGCGCGACGCGAGCGCCGACGACATCAAGAAGGCGTACCGCCGGCTCGCGCGCGAGCTGCACCCCGACGTGAACCCGAGCGGCGAGGCCGCCGAGCGCTTCAAGCTCGTCACGCACGCCTACGACGTGCTGAGCGACCCGGGCCAGCGCCAGCAGTACGACCTCGGCGACGCCGGCGGCTTCGGCGGCGGGGGCGGCTTCAACGGCTTCGGCGACATCTTCGAGACCTTCTTCGGCGGCGCGCAGCAGCAGCGCGGTCCGCGCGGCCGCCGCGAGCGCGGCCAGGACGCCCTGATGCGCGTCGAGGTCGAGCTGGAGGAGATCGTCTTCGGCACCACGCGCCAGCTCGAGGTCGACACGGCCGTGCTCTGCGAGACGTGCGAGGGGTCGTGCTGCTCGCCCGGCACCGAGCCGAAGACGTGCGACATCTGTCGCGGCACCGGGCAGATCCAGCGCACCGTGCGCAGCCTGCTCGGCAACGTCATGACCTCGAGCCCGTGCGGAACGTGCCGGGGCTACGGCACGGTGATCCCGAGCCCGTGCCCGACGTGCGCCGGCCAGGGTCGCGTCCGCGCCCGTCGCACGATCCCCGTCGAGATCCCCGCGGGCGTCGATACGGGTCTGCGCATCCAGCTCCCCGGGCAGGGCGAGGTCGGCCCCGCAGGCGGCCCCAACGGCGACCTGTACCTCGAGATCAAGGTCGCCACGCACGAGACCTTCAGCCGCTCCGGCGACGACCTGCTCGCGACGCTCGAGGTGCAGATGACCGACGCGATCCTCGGCTCGACCGCGGTGCTGCAGTCGCTCGACGGCGAGGTGCGCGTCGAGATCAAGCCCGGCATCCAGAGCGCCGAGATCATCACGGTCAAGGAGCGCGGCATCACGCGCCTGCGCGGCTCGGGCCGCGGCGACCTGAAGATCGGCATCCAGGTCGTGACGCCGGTGCGCCTGAACAGCAGGGAGACGCGCCTGATCCAGGAGTTCTCCGAGAGCCGCCGCCCCGTGCCTCCGCAGTTCTCGACCTTCCAGCAGGGCATCTTCTCGAAGCTCCGCGACCGGTTCCTGAACCTCTAGGCCGCGCGTGGCGCACTTCTACCTCGACTCCTCGCTCGGCGAGCGGCTTCGCGGCGAGGATGCCCGCCCTGGCGCGATCGCCCGGCTGACGGGCCCCGACGCCCGCCACGCGGTCGCGGTCGCGCGCCTGCGCGTCGGCGAACGGCTGCGGCTCGGCGACGGTGCTGGCCTCATCGTGGAGGGCGAGGTCGTCGAGGCGAGTCCGCAGGAGGTCGTGCTGCGCGTCGAGAGCGTCGAGCGGGCGCCCGAGCCGAGCCCGCGCATCGTGCTCGTGCAGGCGCTCGCGAAGGGCGACCGCGACGAGCTCGCCGTCCAGGCCGCGACCGAGCTCGGCGTCGACGAGATCGTGCCGTGGCAGGCCGCCCGCAGCGTCTCGCGATGGGATGCGGCGAAGGCCGAGAAGGGCCGCGCGCGCTGGCAGGCGATCGTGCGGGAGGCGAGCAAGCAGGCGATCCGGTCACGGGTGCCCGAGGTCGCGCCGCTCGCGACGACCGCCGCGATCGCGGGGCGCGCCGCCTCGGCGACGGTGCTCGTGCTGGATCCGCTCGGCGAGCATCCGATCAGCGGTCTCGATGCGGCGCCGCTCGACACGGGCGAGATCGTGCTCGTCGTCGGGCCCGAGGGCGGCATCGCGCCGGAGGAGTTCGCGACGCTCGGCGCGGCGGGGGCGACGCGGGTGCGGCTCGGCGGCACCGTCCTGCGCACCTCGACGGCGGGGCCGGCCGCGATCGCGGTGCTCTCGGCTGTGCTCGGGCGCTGGTGATCGTTGTGTCATCCGGCGCGCACGACGCACGCCGACAGCGAACCCCGCGGCGCAACCCCCGTGCGGCCCGCGGGCGGCACTCTAGAATGAGGGTCATGCCCACGACCGAGCCGAGCGTCTTCGAGCGCATCATCGCGCGCGAGATCCCGGCCGACATCGTGCTCGAGACCGAGCAGATCATCGCGATCCGCGACATCGCGCCCAAGGCTCCCGTGCACCTGCTCGTGATCCCCAAGTCCTCTCGGTACCGCGATGTCGCCGAGCTCGCCGCGGGCGATCCGGCACTGCTCGCGGAGCTCGTGGCGACGGCGAAGGCGCTCGCCGCGGAGCACGCCGACGGCGACTACCGCCTCGTGTTCAACTCGGGCGCCGGCGCTGGTCAGACGGTATTCCACGTGCACGCCCACGTGCTCGCCGGGGGAGTGGACGAGGGGTCACTTGCCCACTGACGATCTCGGCGCCACGACCGGCGGCGCGCCCGCGGCGCACGCGATGCTCGAGGTCGACGGCGTCGCCATGGTGCGGCTGCTCGGCCCGCAGGACCGCCTGCTGCGCACACTCGAGCAGCAGTACCCGAAACTCGACGTGCACGTGCGCGGCAACCAGATCACCCTCGACGGCGACCCCGGCGAGGTACAAGCGGCCAGCGCGCTGGTCGGGGAGCTCACCACCATGATTCGCAAGGGTCACGACCTCGGCGAAGTCGAGGTCGCCAGTTCGGCCAAGATCATCGAGTCGGGGGCCGGCAGCCCGGCCGACGTGCTCAGCCAGGCGATCCTCACGAGCCGGGGCAGGAGCATCCGGCCCAAGACTCTGGGCCAGAAGGCCTACGTCGACGCGATCGACCTCCACACGATCGTGTTCGGCATCGGCCCGGCGGGCACCGGCAAGACCTATCTCGCGATGGCCAAGGCGGTGCAGGCGCTGCAGCGCAAGGAGGTCGACAGGATCATCCTCACGCGCCCGGCCGTCGAGGCGGGCGAGCGCCTGGGCTTCCTGCCCGGCACCCTCACCGACAAGATCGACCCCTACCTCCGGCCGCTCTACGACGCGCTCAACGAGATGATGGATCCCGAGCTCGTGCCCAAGCTGCTCGCGACCGGAGTCGTCGAGGTCGCGCCGCTCGCGTACATGCGCGGCCGCACCCTCAACGACTCGTTCATCGTGCTCGACGAGGCGCAGAACACGACGCCCGAGCAGATGAAGATGTTCCTCACCCGACTCGGATTCGGTTCGAAGATGGTCGTGACGGGCGACATCACCCAGGTCGACCTTCCGGCGGGTGCGAGCGGCCTCCAGCTCGTCACGCGCGTGCTCGCCGACATCGACGACATCCACTTCGCGCGACTGACCTCCGACGACGTCGTTCGCCACACCCTGGTGGGCCGCATCGTCGATGCGTACACGAGCTACGACGCGCAGACGATGGCCCAGCGGCACGAGCGCGAGCACGCGGAATCCGGCGGCGACGAGGGCGGGAACCGGGCCGCCCGGCGTGCCGGCCTCGGTCGCGATCGCGGAGCGCCCGTGCGGCGCAACCCCCGCCGAGGAGGCTGGTAGTCATGGCTGTCGAGATCAACAACGAGTCGGGCATCCCGGTCGAGGAGGAGGCGCTGCAACGACTGGCGTTCCACGCCTTCGACTTCCTCAACGTGCACCCCGATGCCGAGCTCGCGATCGTGCTCGTCGACGAGGGAGCCATGGAGCAACTGCACCTGCAGTGGATGGACGAGCCAGGCCCGACCGACGTGCTGAGCTTCCCGATGGACGAGCTGCGTCCCGGCTCCGACGAGGAGCCCACGCCGCCGGGACTGCTCGGCGACATCGTGCTGTGCCCGCAGGTCGCGATCGCCCAGGCCGAGGCCGCCGGGCACTCGCCGCTCGACGAGCTGCTGCTGCTGACCACCCACGGGCTTCTGCATCTGCTCGGCTTCGACCACGCCGAGCCGGAGGACGAGAAGGAGATGTTCGGCGTGCAGCGCGATGTGCTCGTCGGGTTCGCGCTCGCCGAGCGCAAACGCTCGCGATGATCACCGCGCTGTTCTTCCTCGCCGCCGGAGCGCTCGTCGCCTTCGCCGGCCTGCTCGCGGCGATCGACGCGGCGCTCGGTGTCGTGAGCCGCGCCGACCTCGTCGACCTCGCGGCGCAGAAACGCACCCCGCGCACCCTGCTCGCCGTGGCGAACGAGGTCGGCGCCCACGTCAACGCCGTCAACTTCCTCCGCATAGTCGCCGAGACGATCGCCGCGGTGCTCGTCACGCTCGCCTTCGCCGGCCTCGTCGCCGAATGGTGGTGGGCGCTCATCGTGAGCGCGCTCATCATGATCGGCGTCTCGTTCGTGCTCGTCGGCTCGAGCCCGCGCAGCGTCGGGCGCGCCCACCCGCGCGAGGTCTTGCGCCTCACCGGCGGACTCGTGCGCGGCGTGCGCGTCATGCTCGGCCCGCTCGCCGACCTGCTCGTCGCGCTCGGCAACCGCGTCACCCCCGGCCGCCCGCGCAGCGCGACGTTCTCGAGCGAGGAGCAGTTGCTGAGCATGGTCGACGAGGCCACCGACCTGGCGGTGCTCGAGGTCGAGGATCGCGAGCTGATCCACTCGATCTTCGAGTTCAACGACACGATCGTGCGCGAGGTCATGGTGCCGCGCACCGACATGATCACGCTCGACCGTGGCCTGACCGTGTCGGAGGCCATGAGCATCTTCCTCTCCCGCGGCGTCTCGCGCATCCCCGTCGTCGGCGACGACTCCGACGACGTGCTCGGCGTCGTCTACCTGCGCGACGCCGCGCGGCTCGCCTACGAGACGCCCGAGGCCTGCGCGACGACGACGGTCGAGCAGCTCGCGAAGGCCGCGCTGTTCCTGCCCGAGTCGAAGAAGGCCGACGACGCGCTGCGGCAGCTGCAGCTGGAGTCGAACCACCTCGCCCTCGTCGTCGACGAGTACGGCGGCATCGCGGGCCTGGTGACGATGGAGGACCTCATCGAGGAGCTCGTCGGCGAGATCAGTGACGAATACGACCGCGAGATCGCGGTCTCGGAACGCCTGGCCGAGAACGAGTACCGTGTGAGCGCGCGCATGCCCGTCGACGAGCTCGGCGACCTCTTCGGCATCGAGCTCGACGACGACGACATCGACACCGTCGGCGGCCTGCTCACCAAGCACCTCGGCCGGCTTCCGGTCGCGGGCTCGGCCGTCACGATCGACGGTCTCCGGCTCACCGCCGAGCGCACCGAGGGTCGCCGCAAGCGCGTCGTGACGGTCCTCGTCGAGGCCGAGAAGGCACTGCTGGATGCCCGCCGCGCCTTCTCCGCCGCGTCCCCGCCGTCGCCGGCATCCGCCCCCGATCTCGACCGCAGCTGAACGAGGCTACGACATGAGCGCCCCCCACCTCCACGACGGCGTCGCGGCCGAGTCTGAGCACCGCGCGGGCTTCGTGACCTTCGTCGGCCGCCCCAACGTGGGCAAGTCGACCCTCACCAATGCGCTCGTCGGGCAGAAGGTCGCGATCACGAGCTCGAAGCCGCAGACCACGCGGCGGGCGATCCGCGGCATCGTGCACCGGGCATCCGGTCAATTGATCGTCGTCGACACGCCCGGCATGCACCGGCCGCGCACGCTGCTCGGCGAGCGCCTCAACGCGGTCGTGCTGTCGACGCTCGGCGACGTCGACGTCATCGGCTTCTGCGTGCCGGCCGACGAGGCGATCGGGCCGGGCGACCGCTACATCAACGAGCAGCTCGACGCCTTCCCGCGCACGAGCAAGGTCGCGATCGTGACGAAGACCGATGCGGCGGGGCCGACGCGCGTCGCGGAGCAGCTGCTCGCCGTGTCGCGGTTGCGCGAGTGGGACGAGATCATTCCGCTGTCGGCCGTCACGGGGCAGCGCGTCGAGCTGCTCGCCGACGAGCTGATCCGCCTGCTGCCGATCTCGCCGCCCCTCTACGGCGATGAGGCGGTGACCGACGAGAGCGACGACGACCGAGTCGCCGAGCTCATCCGCGAGGCGGCGCTCGAGGGCGTGAGCGACGAGCTGCCGCACTCGCTCGCCGTCACCGTCGACGAGATGACCGAGCGGACGCCCGGCGGCATGCTCGACATCTACGCCAACGTGTGGGTCGAGCGCGACAGCCAGAAGGGCATCATCATCGGCCACCGCGGCGCGCGACTCGGTGAGGTCGGCGCGCGGGCGCGCGTCGGCATCGAGGAGCTGCTCGGGCGTCGCGTGTTCCTCAAACTGCACGTCAAGGTCGCCAAGGAGTGGCAGCGCGACCCGAAGCAGCTCGGGCGGCTCGGGTTCTGAGGGCGCGCAGTCGGCGAGCGGGCATCCGCGGCTCCGGTGAGCACGGCGCAGTCGCGCCTGCGCCGCGACCGCCTCGGGCCGATGCGCTGTCGCGCACCCCCGGGTAAGGACTCCGCCACGCCGGCGCCGCTCGGCGCGGCTCAGCGTGTCGCGCCGCTGACCGGGGCGCCGCGACACTCGCGCTGCGCACGCCGAGAGATCGGCACCCTTGCGCGGCCCGGGGGCGGGGCGCGCGGCTCGGGGCGCCCCGCTCCGGCTCAGCGCCGAGAAAGCAGCCCGTGGTCGTGCGCGAACAGCACGACCTGCACGCGGTCACGCAGGCCGAGCTTGGCGAGGATGCGGCCGACGTGCGACTTCACCGTGGCCTCGCTCACGAACTCGCGCGCGGCGATCTCGGCGTTGCTCAAGCCGGAGGCGACGGCCGTGAAAATGTCGCGCTCGCGCTTGCTGAGGGCGCTGAGCGCCTGCTCGCGCGCCGCATCGCGCTCGACGGCCGCATGCGTTGGGCGAGCATCCACGTGCGCCAACAGGTCGGCGATCGCCCCCGGAGCGACGACCGCGTGACCGCCGTGGACCGCGCGGATGGCCGCGAGCAGGAACTCGGGCTCGGCGTCCTTCAGCAGGAATCCGCTCGCGCCCGCGCGGATCGCGCGCAGCGCCGCGTCGTCGAGATCGAAGGTCGTGAGCACGATGACGCGGGGTACGCCGCGGCCCGACTCCTCGGCGGCGCGCAGGACGCCCGCCGTGCCCGCGATGCCGTCGGCCCGGGGCATCCGGATGTCCATGAGCACCACGTCGGGCCGCTGCTCGGCGGCGACGAGCACCGCCTCCGCTCCGTCGCCGGCCTCGCCGACGACGGTGAGGTCGAGCTGCGAGTCGATGAGCATGCGCACGCCGCGTCGGAACAGCGGCTGGTCATCGACGAGGAGCACGCGGATCGGGTCGCTCATCGCGACTCGCCCCAGGGAAGCGCGGCGGCGAGGTCGCCCGGGCGCGGCGGCACGAGCACGATGCTGACGTGCACCGCGAGCGATGACGGGAGGGTGGGCGCGGTCATGCGGGCACCCCCGTCGGCTCATCGACCGCGTCGTCGCTCGCGGACCGTGCGGTGGCGAGCTCTGGGGTCGTAGCCGCCGCCCCCGTGGCCGTGGCCGTCGCCGCTCGCGGTTCGAGGGGCAGTCGCGCCCTCACTCGGAACAGCGACCCCACGTGCACACTGAGTTCGCCGCCGGCGAGGGATGCCCGCTCGCGCATCCCGTCGATGCCGTGGCCGAGGCCGTGTCTGGCGCCATTCCATGGCTCGGCCGATTCGCCGCTCGAATCTGCAGCGTTCGCACCGGGGCCAGCGGTCGTCGGTACTGCGGTCGCCGGTGCCGAAGCCCCCGCTGCCGCGTTCGTCACGACGAGGTCGACGGCCTGCTCGCCCCACTCGAGCTCGATTACCGCCGCGCCGTCGCCGTCGCCGTCGCCGTGGCGCAGCGCGTTCGTGAGCGACTCCTGCACGATCCGGTAGAGCGCGAGTTCGCGCGACTCGCCGAGGCGTCCGCGCTCGCCGAACTCGCGCAGCTCGAGGGCCAGGCCAGAATCGCGCATCGCCGCGAACAGTTCGTCGAGTTCATCGAGGCCCGGCTGCGGCCCGGCCTCCTGCGAGTGACGCAGCTCGGTCAGGAGCACGCGACCCATCGCGCGGTTGCCGACCCGTATGCGGCCGTGCCGAAGAGCACGATGGCCGCGGCGAGGTGCACAAGACCGTTGTTCGGCGTCGCGCCACCCGCGAGCGACACCACGATCGCAAGGCCGCCCACAACGAGAGCGATCACGGCGATCAACGGTCGGACGCGATGCGTGGCAACGGCCAGGCCGAGCGCGAGGGCGATGATTCCGTTTCCAGCCCCCTGAGCGAAACCTCCCCACCACTGCTGATTGAGCAGCACGGCGACCGCGAGCCACGCGCCGAGCGCGATCTCGACGGGGAGGGCGATGTGCGCGCGACGCTCGGGCGTGAACCAGGTGAGGACGGAATCGAACATGTCCGCCACGGTACGGCTCGCGCGGCCCGCACCCGAGCGGAACTCGCGCCGGTCACTCGGAAGGTGCAGCGTTTTCATCCTCGAGGATGAGCGGAGCATCCGCCGCATCACGTTCGCGGGCTCCCGCGACCCGGGTGTACCCTGAGACCGTGTTCGGCCAGCTCCTTCTTCGCTGCCGCGACGAGGCTTAGACAGACAGCCTCCCTCGTCGCGGAGTTCGTCGTCGGCTGAAGCCCAGACCAACGAACCGCAGGAGCACCCCATGGAGAACCGTCAGCAGCCGTCGGCCATGCCGATCCACAAGTACCGGCCGTACGCATCCTCATTGCCCGTCGACCTGCCCGATCGCACCTGGCCGACGAAGACGATCACGCAGGCGCCGCGCTGGTGCGCCGTCGACCTGCGCGACGGCAACCAGGCGCTCATCGACCCGATGAGCCCCGAACGCAAGCGCGTCATGTTCGACCTGCTCGTGCGGATGGGCTTCAAGGAGATCGAGGTCGGATTCCCCTCGGCCTCGCAGACCGACTTCGACTTCGTGCGCACGCTCATCGAGGAGGAACTGATCCCCGACGACGTCACCATCCAGGTGCTCACGCAGGCGCGGGAGCACCTCATCGCGCGCACCTACGAGTCGATCCGCGGTGCGAAGCGGGCGATCGTGCACTTCTACAACTCCACGAGCGCGCTGCAACGGGATGTCGTCTTCCGCACCGACGTCGCGGGCGTCAAGGAGATCGCGCTGCAGGGTGCCCGCTGGTGCCGGCAGTACGAGTCGGCCGTGCCCGGCACGGAGGTGTACTACGAGTACAGCCCCGAGAGCTACACGGGCACCGAGCTCGAGGTCGCGCTGGAGGTCTGCAACGCCGTCATCGCCGAACTCGCCCCGACACCCGAACGTCAGCTGATCATCAACCTGCCGGCGACCGTCGAGATGGCGACGCCCAACGTGTACGCCGACTCGATCGAGTGGATGCACCGGCGCCTCGACCGTCGTGACAGCGTCATTCTGAGCCTTCACCCGCACAACGACCGCGGTACGGCCGTCGCCGCCGCCGAGCTCGGCTACCTGGCCGGCGCCGACCGCATCGAGGGCTGCCTGTTCGGCAACGGCGAGCGCACCGGCAACGTCGACCTCGTCGCCCTCGGCATCAACCTGTTCACGCAAGGGATCGACCCGCAGCTCGACTTCAGCGACCTCGACGAAATCAAGCGCACCGCCGAGTACTGCAACCAGCTCGCCGTTCACGAGCGCAGCCCGTGGGCCGGCGACCTCGTCTACACGGCGTTCTCAGGATCGCACCAGGACGCGATCAAGAAGGGCTTCGAGGCGATGGAGGCGCGCGCCGCGGCTTCAGGCGTGTCCGTCGATGATCTGCTGTGGGGCGTGCCCTACCTGCCGGTCGACCCGAAAGACCTGGGACGGTCGTACGAGGCGGTCATCCGCGTCAACTCGCAATCGGGCAAGGGCGGCGTCGCCTACCTCCTCAAATCGGATCACAACCTCGACCTGCCGCGCCGCCTGCAGATCGAGTTCAGCCACGTCGTGCAGGCCAAGACCGACGCCGAGGGGGGCGAGGTGACGAGCGAGCAGATCTGGGAGATCTTCCATGACGAGTACCTGCCCGCCGTCGATGCGTCCGACAAGTGGGGCCGGTTCGAGCTGCTGTCGACCCGCACCGCCTCCGACATGACGGGCGAGGTTCGCCTCGACGTCACGCTGCGCGACGGCGAGGAGGTCGACGGCATCTCGGCGACCGGCAACGGACCGATCGCGGCGTTCCTCTCCGTGCTCGAGAAGGAGGGCATCTCGATCCGGCTCTTCGACTACGTCGAGCACGCTCTCAGCGCCGGGGGTGACGCGCTCGCTGCGTCGTACGTCGAACTCGAGGTCAACGGCCGCACCCTGTGGGGCGTGGGCATCGACGCCGACATCTCGACCGCTTCCCTCAAGGCGATCGTCTCGGCGGTGAACCGGGCGATCCGGCTCGAGTCGCCCGACCGCGAGCTCGTCTCGGCGCCGTAGCCCGCGCGGCTCGTGCCGCACCCGCCTGCGCCGCCAGCGTCCAGCTGCGCCGTCGGCCGCGTCCGGGTTTGTCGTGCCGAGGGTCATCCTGTCGACAATTCAGGAGATCTGGCAATGCGCCGTGCGCGCTCAGCGCGATTCGCGCGCGGTCAAGCAGGCAGCGCGCGTGCCTCTCCTGAATTGTCGACGCAACAGCCGGCCGGCAGCCGGCCGGTAGCAGGTCGAGCAGCCGGTCGATGACGATCGGCCGGGCCACCGAGCACTGTCACTCCGTGATCCACCGCTCGCCTGCCACGAGAGTGCGCACGTCGTCGATGAAGGCGGCGCGCGATGTCCAGTTCGGCCCCCGGCGGAGTGCATCCATCTTTGTGTATGGGATTCCGAGGTGCTCGCTGAGCTGTCGAGCGAGCGTCGACTTGCCCGAGCCCGAGGCGCCCGCGATCGCGACGCGCGCGTCGTCGGTGCAGAGTGCGACGACTGCCCTCGTGGCTGTCAAGGGGGTCGGACAGAGACAGTGCGCATCGCGCCTGCGGCTGCCTCGCTGGAGCCCGCGGCTCCGGCATCCCTCGTCCTCAGGCTCGGGGACGCCGTCGCGACGGGATCGTGGAGCGCGCGATTCGGGGCAGGCGGCCGATCGAGCGCTGCTCGGGCAGGCTCCAGCCGAAGAGCACGGAGGCGATGCGCACGCCGAAGGTGACGATGACGCCGATCGCTCCGGCGACGAGCACGTCGATGTCGAGGGCGAGCAGCACGGCGATCGTGCCCGAGCCGGCCGCCGCAGCGACGGCGTAGAGCGAGCCGACGTGCATGAGCGCGATCGGCAGGTTGAGCAGCAGATCGCGCAGGATCGACCCGCCGACCGCCGCGAGCACGCCGACGAACACCGCCGCCACCTCGGGCAGTCCGAGGGCGAGCGCCTTCGTCGTGCCGATCGCGCCGAAGAGCCCGATGGTCAGGGCGTCGAGTGCGGTGATGAGCCGCCCGAGGCGCGAGAAGACGCGCTCGAGCAGCATGCCGAGCAGCGCTGCGCCGGTCGCGACCACGACGTACCAGTTCGACTGCAGGGGAGCGAGCGGCACATCGAGCAGGATGTCGCGCAGCAGACCACCGCCGAACCCGACGACGATGCCGATGATCGCGACGCCGAGCCAGTCGAGCCGCCGATCGCGGAACTGCGCGGCGAACAGCGCCCCCTGCAGCGCCCCGATGCCGACCGCGAGCAGGTCGGCCCAGAGCGGGATGAGGAACAGGGGGCTCATGGCCTCATTCTGGCGGATGCGGCGGGCCGCCGGGTGCGCGCCGCGGGCACCCGGCTCGTCGCCGTCGGCACGGCGTTCGCCGATCACGGTCCGCACTCTCGCTCAGTTCATGTGCATCTGACCCGAACTGCTAGACTGCCTTCTGGTCACTCCGACTCGAAGTGATCGACGACACCCTGGAAGGAGGCCCGAATGCCTGCAGACGCCGCCGCGATCGGCCTCGCCGTGTCGACGGTCATCTTCGCGCTCCGCCCCGACGACCACGGAGCATCCCAGGTCTGGATCCCGCTCGTCCGCCGCATCCGCGAGCCCCACCTGCACCGCTGGGCGCTGCCCGGCGGCATGGTGCGCGCCGACGAGAGCCTCGAGGGCGCCGCGCGCCGCAACCTCGGCGAGACGACGCGCCTCGAGCCCACCTACCTCGAGCAGCTCTACGCCTTCGGCGACGTCGACCGCTCGCCCGACCGTCGGCTCGTCTCGATCGTGTACTGGGCGCTCGTGCGGCCCGACGAGGCCGAGCGCGTCGAGCCGGGCGAGAACGTGCGCTGGTTCGCCGCGGACGAGCTGCCCGACCTCGCCTTCGACCACAACCGCATCGTCGACTACGCGCTCTGGCGCCTGCGCACCAAGATGGAGTACTCGCGCATCGCTCGCGCCTTCCTCGGCGAGCAGTTCACCCTCGCCGAACTGCGCGAGGTGCACGAGGCCGTGCTGCGGCGGCCCCTCGACCCGGCGAACTTCCGCCGCCAGATGGAGGCCTCGGGCGACATCGTCGCGACCGACCAGGTCGTCACGGGCGGCCGCCACCGCCCGCCGCGGCTATACCGCTATGCCGACGACATCCCCCTCGTGGATGCCGGCCCGCGGACCCCGAATCGGCCGGCATCGCAGACCCCGGCCTCCGATCCCGACCGCACCCCCTCTACCACCCACCGCACCGACCTCCAGGACTGACCATGGCGCCCATCACCCCTACCCTCGACGCGACGATCCGCGCCATCACCAACGGCGAGGCGCCAGGCGACACGTGCACGCCCGACCTCGCCACGGGGCCGTGGGAGTTCGACGCCACCCCTGGCTACGGGCCGGGGTCGTCGATGCTCGATCCGATCCCGACCGGTGCGCCGCGACAGGGAGCCCTGCCGCGCGCCTACCAGGAGGCCTCGACGGAGGACCTGCACCGGCGCATCCGCGCCGCGAAGGAGGCCCTCGGTGAGCGACTGGTGATCCTCGGGCACTTCTACCAGCGCGACGAGGTGGTGCAGCACGCCGACTTCCTCGGCGACTCGTTCCAGCTCGCCAACGCCGCGCTCACGAAGCCCGACGCCGAGCACATCGTCTTCTGCGGCGTGCACTTCATGGCCGAGACGGCCGACATCCTCGCGCGGGAGGGGCAGCGGGTGATCCTGCCGAACCTGGCCGCCGGCTGCTCGATGGCCGACATGGCCGACGTCGACTCGGTCGAGTCCGCCTGGGAGCAGCTGACGGCCCTGTACGGGACGGAGCCGGATGCGCACGGCCGGGCCCCGGTCATCCCCGTCACCTACATGAACTCCTCCGCCGCGCTCAAGGCGTTCTGCGGGCGCAACGGCGGCATCGTGTGCACCTCGTCGAACGCCTCGACCGTGCTCGAGTGGGCCTTCCAGCGGGGGCAGCGGGTGCTGTTCTTCCCCGACCAGCACCTCGGGCGCAACACCGCCAAGGCGATGGGCGTGCCGCTGTCGCGCATGCCGATGTGGAACCCGCGGCAACCGCTCGGCGGCTCGACCGCCGACGAGCTGGTCGATGCGCGGGTGATCCTGTGGCACGGGTACTGCAGCGTGCACAAGCGCTTCAGCGTCGATCAGGTCACCGCCGCCCGTGAGCAGCACCCCGACGTGCGGGTGATCGTGCACCCCGAATGCCCGATGGAGGTCGTCGACGCGGCCGACGAGGCCGGCTCGACCGACTACATCCGCCGGGCGGTCGCTTCGGCGACGACGCCGACCACCTTCGCCATCGGCACCGAGATCAACATGGTGAACCGACTCGCCGCCGAGCATCCGCAGCACACGATCTTCTGCCTCGACCCGGTCATCTGCCCGTGCTCGACGATGTACCGCATCCACCCCGGCTACCTCGCCTGGGTGCTGGACGAGCTCGTCGCCGGCCGCGTCGTCAACCAGATCACGGTGGAGCCTGATATGCAGGCGGACGCGCGCCTCGCCCTCGAGCGCATGCTCGCGGCGAAGCCGCGCGGCTGAGGCCCGGCTCATGCACGTCGTCGTGGTCGGCAGCGGGCTCGCGGGCCTGCTCACGGCGCTCCGCCTCGCCCGAGGGGCGATCGGCGACTCCGACGCTGAGGGGGCCGCCCCGATCGGACCTGCCGCCGACTCCGCAGTGCCCCGCCCACGCCTCGCGGCGCCCCGCCGCGTCTCGTCCACAATTCAGGAGATCACGCTGGTCACGAGCGGCTCGCTCGGCGGCGGTTCCAGCATCTGGGCGCAGGGCGGCATCGCCGCGGCGACCGGTGTCGATGATTCTCCTGAATTGCATACGGCCGACACGATCGCAGCGGGTGCCGGACTCGTCGACGAGGATGCCGCCGCCGCCGTGTGCGCGGCGGCCCCGGCGGTGATCGCCGAACTTCTCGCACTCGGCGTAGCCTTCGACCGCGATGCGACGGGGGAGCTCGCGCGGGGCCTCGAAGCCGCGCATTCGCGGGCACGCGTGCTGCACGCGGGCGGCGACGCCACGGGTGCGCGGGTCGTCGAGTCGCTCGAGCGACTCGTCGTGGCGAGCCGGGTCGCGGTGCGCGAGCACGTCACAGTGTCGAGCATCCTCACGGATCTGGGCCGCGCCGCGGGCGTCGTGATCGAGACGTCGACCGGTCGCCGGTCGATCGCGGCCGATGCAGTCGTCCTCGCGACGGGCGGGTACGGTGCGCTCTACCCGCGCACGACGAACCCCTCGTCGTCGATCGGCAGCGGCGTCGTTCTGGCCCATCGTGCGGGCGCCGCAGTAGCTGACCTTGAGTTCATGCAGTTCCATCCGACGGTTCTGGCCAGCGGCGGGCTGATCTCCGAGGCGGTGCGCGGCGAGGGCGCCGTGCTGCGGGACGAGCGCGGGCGCCGGTTCATGACGACGGTGGATGCTCGCGCCGAGCTCGCCCCTCGCGACGTCGTGGCCCGGGCGATCGCCCGAACGATGCGCGAGCAGGGCGGAACTTCCGTCGCGCTCGACGCGACCGCGCTCGGCGGATCAGAGCAACTGGCCGCGCGCTTTCCGACGATCGATCGGCTCGTGCGCGCGAGCGGCATCGACTGGGGGCGGCAGCCGGTTCCGGTCGCGCCGGCGGCGCACTACGCGATGGGAGGCGTCCTCGCCGACCTCGACGGCCGCACGACGGTGCCCGGGCTGTTCGCTGTGGGCGAAACTGCGGCGACGGGAGTTCATGGCGCCAACCGCCTCGCGTCGAACTCGCTACTCGAGGCCGCTGTCATGGCGCGGCGCTTGAGCGACGCACTGCTGGACGATCCCGTGTCGACAATTCAGGAACCGGCGCGCTCGTCGCCGCGTGTCGCCGACGCGCCCCGTCGCGCCGATGCGTTCCTCGACGGCGAAACGCCGATCACCGCCGACGAGATCCGCGCTCGAGCCTGGAGTGCGCTGGGGCTCGAACGCGAGGGGCGCGATCTCGACACTCTGGCCCGCGAACTCGCGGAATCCCGGCCCGCCGACCCGGTTGCCGAGACGCTGCTGCCCCTCGCGCGACTCGTCACGGCTGCCGCGATCGAACGGTTCGAGTCGCGCGGCTCGCATTGGAGAGCAGACGCGCCCGAGAGCGTCGCGTCTCAGGCCGTCCGTCGGGCATGGAGACCGTCGGCGCAAACATCTCCTGAATTGTCGACGGCACGCACCGTCGGAGCTCTCACGCCCGAAGACAGCTCTGCTCCCGCCACGCCCGAGGCCGCGGTCGTGGCGGGAG
>SCPB01000042.1 GCA_005502445.1 Microbacteriaceae bacterium X2B | reverse complement strand
CCGCAGGGTCGGGAAGGCGCCGGCGCACCGCCGCCCTAGGATTGTGGACGGTCATACGACACCCCTGAGGAGAAGAACACATGGCACTGTCCACCGAAGAAGTTCTCGCCGGCCTGGCGGAGCTCGTCAACGACGAGACCGGCATCGCCACCGACTCGGTCGCGCTCGACAAGTCGTTCACCGACGACCTCGACATCGACTCGATCTCGATGATGACGATCGTCGTGAACGCCGAGGAGAAGTTCGACGTGAAGATCCCGGACGAAGAGGTCAAGAACCTCAAGACCGTCGGTGATGCCGTCACCTTCATCGTCAACGCGCAGGGCTAGACAGCCCGACCGCGCGGCTGCCGGGGCCGCGGCGCGAAGCGCTCGGCCCCGGCGCACCCGCGCCGCGTCATCACCCCGCGGAAGAGAGCTGACGTCATGACCACGATCGTCGTCACCGGAATCGGTGCCACCTCCCCCATCGGCGGAACCGCTCGCGAGAGCTGGGCCGCCCTGCTCGCCGGCGAGTCCGGCACCCGCACGATCCAGCAGCCGTGGGTCGAGCAGTACGAGCTGCCCGTGACCTTCGCCGCCCAGGGGAAGGTGCGCCCCGAGGAGGTGCTCGAACGCCAGGAGGTCAAGCGGCTCGACCCCTCGGCGCAGTTCGCCCTCATCGCCGCACGCGAGGCCTGGGCCGACGCCGGGGCACCCGATATCGCACCCGAGCGGATACTCGTCGACTACGCAACCGGCATCGGCGGGCTCTGGACTCTCCTCGACGCCTGGGACGTCCTCAAGGAGAAGGGCCCCCGACGGGTCCTGCCGATGACGATCCCGATGCTCATGCCCAACGCCGCCGCGGCCGCCATCAGCATGCACCTCGGCGCTCGCGCCGGCGCCCGTACCGTGGTCTCGGCCTGCGCCTCCGGCACCGAGGCGATCGCGAACGCTTACGAGCACCTGCAGCAGGGTCTCGCCGACATCGTCGTCGCCGGCGGCACCGAGGCGGTCGTGCATCCGCTTCCGATTGCCGCTTTCGCCTCGATGCAGGCGCTCTCGAAGCGGAACGACGACCCGGCTGCAGCATCCCGCCCGTACGACGTCGACCGCGACGGATTCGTGCTCGGCGAGGGCGCCGCCGCGATCGTGCTCGAGACCAAGGAGCACGCGCTCGCGCGCGGCGCACGCATCTACGCCGAGCTCGCCGGGGGTTCGGTGACCTCCGACTCCTACCACATCACCGCACCCGACCCCGAGGGCTCCGGCGCCGCGCGAGCCGTCATCGCCGCTCTCGAACAGGCCGGAGCGACCCCCGACGACGTCACTCACATCAACGCGCACGCGACCTCGACGCCCGTGGGCGACATCGCCGAGTTCGAGGCGCTCAAACGCGTCTTCGGCGACCGCGTCGCCTCGATCCCGGTGTCGGCGACCAAGGCGTCGACGGGCCACCTGCTCGGCGGAACGGGCGCCCTCGAGGCGGTGTTCACGATCCTCGCGCTGCACGAGCGCACCGCCCCGCCGACCATCAACCTCGACAATCAGGACGAGCGCATCCTGCTCGATGTCGTGACGTCGCCGCGACCCCTCGGCGACGGCCCGCAGCTGGCGATCTCGAACTCGTTCGGGTTCGGCGGCCACAACTCGGTCGTCGCGTTCCGCTCCGTCGACGGCTGACGCCGACGCGTCGACTGCCCGGCGCATCGACAAGCCAGCACATCGACAAGCCGCCGCGTCGACAATTCAGGACGATGCGTGCCGCTGCGCGCGGGCACCCCTTTCGGTCAGGATGCTGCGCTCACGCGTCTCGGCGAATCTCCTGAATTGTCGACACGACGGCGGCGGGTCTAGCCGGCGCGGTGCAGCCAGATGACGCGCTGGCCCTCGCCGGCGTGCCGGAAGGCCTCGAGCTCGTCATCCCAGGCCTGGCCGAGCGCGAGCCGCAGCTCGCGATGCAGTTCAAGGGCGTTGCTGCCGGCGACCTCCATGGCGTAGCGCACGCGGTCCTCCGAGATCACCATGTTGCCGGCGACGTCGGTCTGCGCGTAGAAGATGCCGAGATCGGGCGTGTGCATCCAGCGGCCGCCATCAGTGCCGAGACCGGCGTCTTCGGTGACCTCGAAACGCAAGTGCTCCCAGCCGCGCAGGGCGCTCGCGATCTTCGCACCCGTGCCGCGCTCGCCCTCCCATACGAACTCAGTGCGCTGGGCAGCGCGGAGCGCCGGCTGGTCGATCCACTCGAAGCTGACGGCGCGCTCGATGGCGCGACCGGCCGCCCACTCGATGTGCGGGCAGAGCGCACGAGGAGCGGAGTGCACGTAGAGCACTCCGCGAGCCGTTGCAATTGCCACTGTTCACTCCGTTTCCTCAGGTTCGACTTCCCCATCGACCTGGTACCGGTGTGACAGCGTCTTCAGTTGCCGCGGTTGCCCGCACTCCGCATTATTCCCCACCGCGGGGCGGAATCACAAGCGTGTCGTTCATTCCCATCAGGGGATTTCCGACGAAATGCATACTGCGCATAGTGTGGAGGCATGACGCTTCGTCATTCGCTGCTCTCCGTCCTCACCCTCGGCCCGGCCTACGGCTACCAGTTGCACGCGGAGGTCGTCGAGCGCACTCGACGCGATGCTCCGCTGAACGTCGGCCAGGTCTACTCGACCCTCGATCGCCTTCGACGCGACGGCCTGATCGAAGATGCAGGAGCCACCGCCGACAATCTGCCGCTCTATCAGCTGACCGACGCCGGCACGGTCGAGGCGCGCATGCACCTGACCGAGCCCGACCTCGCCGACTGGCACGAGATGGTCGAGCGCGTGCTGCTGGCCATGTCGTTGCCCGGTACGCACGTCGACGTCCTGCTCGCCAACTACCGGCTGCTGTGGGCGCCGCGCGACGGCGCGTCGGCCGAGGTCGCCGACCCGACGGGAGGCGCCGCCCAGGCCTCGGCCGCGCACGCCCAGCGGCTGCTGCGCTCCGCGGCCCTCGCCTGGCTCGACTCGCTGCCCGCGATCAAGCCATGGCCGCTGCGCACCGATCGCCGCCGGCGCGGCCGCCGCGCCGCCGACGGCGACACCGTGCACCCCGCGGGAGCCGATGAGGCATCCCGCGACTCGGCCCGCTGAGGCGACGCCTGACCGCTACTTCGCTTCGCCGTAGCGCTCGACCACCGCGACCGTGACGGGGAAGCTCACCGGGCTGGCGCCGAAGAGCAGCCGCCCGGCGTCGGCGGCGGCCGCCCTCAGCGCGTGCTCGACCTCCGCCGCCCGGTCGCGCGGCGCATGCACCATGAGCTCGTCGTGCAGGAAGAAGACCAGGTGCGGCTGCTCGGTCAGCGGGCCCTGGTCGGGCGACCAGAGCCGGCGGCGCACGCCGGCCATCCACGACAGCGCCCACTCGGCCGCCGTGCCCTGCACGACGAAATTGCGCGTGAAGCGACCCCAGGAACGGGCCGCCGAGCGCGCCTCGCGGCGCTGCGCCTCGCTCGCGCCCTCGGCGGCGGCGAGCAGCTGGCGCTCTCGCCAGGCCTCGCCGGGAAGAGGCGATGTGCGGCCAAGGCGCGTGCGCACGCTCTCGCCGCGCTCGCCCGCTCGTGCGGCCTCCTCGACGAAGCGGATCGCGTGCGGGAACGCGCGCTGCAGTCGCGGCAGCACGCGCGCGCTCTGACCGGTCGTTCCCCCGTACATCGCGCCGAGCATGCCGAGCTTCGCCTGCTCGCGCGAGTCGACGGCGCCACTGCCGACCATGCCCGCATACAGGTCGACGCCCGCGCCGGCGCGCGCCATCGCAGAGTCGTTCGACAGCGCGGCGAGGATGCGCGGCTCGAGCTGCGCCGCGTCGGCGACGACGAGCACCCAGCCCGGGTCGGCCCGCACGGCGCCGCGGATCTGCTTGGGCAGCTGCAACGCGCCCCCGCCGTCGGAGCCCCACCGCCCCGTCACCACCGCACCGGGCACGAAGCTCGGCCGGAAGCGGCCGTCGTGCACCCACTCGTCGAGCCAGGCCCAGCCGTTGGCCGCGAGCAGGCGGCTGAGCTGCTTGTAGTGCAGGAGCGGGGCGATCGCCGGGTGGTCGTGCTGCCTGAGCTCGCCCGCACGCGTGGAGTCGGCGGGAATACCCGCACGTCGCAGCGCGGCGACGAGCTCGAGCGGAGAATCGAGCGCGAGGGTGCCGGGCGCCGCGCCGAGCAGCGCCTCGACCTGCTTGGCGAGCTGATCGAGCCGGGCGGGGCGCGCTTCCGGCGTGACCGGCCTGGCGCCCAGCGCCTCGGTCAGCAGCGCGTCGTGCGCCACGGCGCTGTACGGGAGGCCCGCGTGCTGCATCTCGACCGCGGCGAGGGCGCCCGCGGATTCGGCAGCCGCGAGCAGGGCGAGGTCGCGCGCGCTCGGTGAGCCGGCGCCGCGGTCGCGCGCGAGCGCCGCGCTCTGCTCGGCGTGCAGGGCGACGGCCGCGCGGGCGGGTTCGTGTCGCTCGGGCGCGACGAGCTCGAACAGCGTCGGGCCCGGCGGCGCCGTCGGCGTCACGGGCGCGACGGTGCGGCGCAGCGCGGGCTCGGGCGGGCGACCGTCGACCCCGGCCAGGATCGCATCGACGAGGCGGAGGTCATGGCAGCGCTCGACGCGCACCCCGGCGCGGAGCAGTTCGGGGTACCACTGGGCGGTGTCGCTCCAGACCCAGCGGGGAGGGTCGTCGCGCGCGGCCTCCCTCCGGGCGACGGCGCCCGCGAACTCGGCGCTCGCCACGCGCTCCGTGGTGCCCGCATCGGTTGCCAGCAGCACGCCGTCGGGCACGCGGTCGATGACGATGGGCACGGGGACAGTCTGCCGTGCGCCACCGACGACGGCGCGCAGCGGGCGGCGCAACCCTGAGCCGCGGGCGGCCCGCGCCGCGATCGCGGGGTTCGCGTCGACAATTCAGGAGATCGCGTAGGGTCGCGCGCGAGGCATCCCGCGAACATCGGCATCGAGAGGATGCCCGCAGCGCGATCTCCTGAATTGTCGACGGGGTGCCGCGGCGGTGCGAGACGCGGCTCGGGTTCGGGGCGGTCCCGAGTGCGGGGGCGACGCGTCAGGCGAAGGGCTCGGCGGTCTCCATGAGGCGCGAGCGGATGAGGAAGCGAACCCCCTCGGGCGCCTCGACGCTGAAACCGCTGCCGCGCCCGGCCACGACGTCGACCGTGAGGTGCGTGTGGCTCCAGTAGGCGAACTGCTCGGCGCTCATCCAGAACTCGATCGGCTGCGGTTCGCCGCCGGCGGGTGCGAGGTCGAAGCGGCCGAGCAGCACGTCCTGAGCGGAGGTCATGAAGTCGCCGGCGGGGAAGCACATCGGCGACGAGCCGTCGCAGCACCCGCCCGACTGGTGGAACATGAGCGGCCCGTGCTGCTGCCACAGCTGGCGCAGCAGCTCGACCGCGCTGTCGCTCAGGGCGACGCGCGAGGACGACTCGTTCTCGATCGTGACGGCGGCCTCGATCACGGGGCACCTCCTCGTACGGTGGAGCGGCGGTTCGGGCGGCTCGCCGGTCGACGGGCGACCGGCGCTGTGGCGAGTGGGCGGCCTAGAAGAAGCCGAGCGCGTTCTCGCTGTACGACACGAGCAGGTTCTTCGTCTGCTGGTAGTGCGACAGCGCGAGCTTGTTGTTCTCACGGCCGATTCCCGAGCTCTTGTAGCCGCCGAAGGCCGCCCCCGCGGGGTAGGCGTGGTAGTTGTTGAGCCACACGCGCCCGGCCTGGATGTCGCGGCCGGCCCGGTAGGCGACGTTGCCGTTGCGCGACCAGACTCCTGCACCGAGGCCGTAGAGCGTGTCGTTCGCGATCGAGATCGCCTCGTCGTAGCCGTCGAAGCTCGTGACCGCGACGACGGGGCCGAAGATCTCCTCCTGGAACAGGCGCATCGAGTTCTGGCCCTCGAAGATCGTCGGGGTGACGTAGTAGCCATCGCTGAGGTCGCCGCCGAGGTCGGCGCGCTCGCCGCCGAGCAGCAGCTTCGCGCCCTCCTGCTTGCCGATGTCGATGTAGCTGAGAATCTTCTCGAGCTGATCGTTCGAGGCCTGCGCCCCGACCTGTGTCGCCGTGTCGAGCGGATTGCCCTGCACCGCCTTCCGCGTGCGCTCGATCGCGTCGCCGAGGAACGAGTCGTAGATCGGCTTCTCGATGAGCGCCCGGCTCGGGCACGTGCACACCTCGCCCTGATTGAAGGCGAAGAGGGTGAAGCCCTCCTGCGCCTTGTCGTAGAACGCGTCGTCGTGGTCGGCGACGTCCTTGAAGAAGACATTCGGGCTCTTGCCGCCGAGCTCGAGGGTCGAGGGGATGATGTTGGCGCTCGCGTACTGCAGGATCAGCCGGCCCGTCGTCGTCTCGCCCGTGAAGGCGATCTTGCGGATGCGGTTGCTCGAGGCGAGGGGCTTGCCGGCCTCGACACCGAATCCGTTGACGACGTTGACGACGCCGGGCGGCAGGATGTCGCCGATGAGCTCCATGAGCACGAGGATCGACACGGGGGTCTGCTCGGCGGGCTTGAGCACAACGGCGTTGCCGGCCGCGAGAGCCGGAGCGAGCTTCCAGACCGCCATGAGGATCGGGAAGTTCCAGGGGATGATCTGACCGACCACGCCGAGCGGCTCGTGATACTGGTAGGCGGTCATCGTGCCGTCCATCTCCTGGAAGTCGCCGTCCTGCGCGCGGATCGCGGAGGCGAAGTACCGGAAGTGGTCGGCGGCGAGCGGCAGATCGGCGTTGAGCGGCTCGCGGATCGGCTTGCCGTTGTCCCACGTCTCGGCGACGGCGAGCAGCTCGAGGTTGGCGTCGATCACGTCGGCGATCCGGTTGAGCACGGCGGCGCGCTCGGTCGTGCTCGACTTGCCCCAGGCCGGGGCGGCCTTGTGGGCGGCGTCGAGCGCGGCCTCGATGTCCTCCGCGGTGCCGCGGGCGACCTCGGCGAAGGGCTTGCCGTTGACGGGCGAGATGTCCTCGAAGTACTGACCCTTCGCCGGAGCGACCCATCCGCCCCCGATCCAGTGCTCGTAGCGCGGCTTGAAGACGACCTTGCAGTCGGGCGAACCCGGTGCGGCGTAGACGGTCATGACACTCCTTCGACGACATTGTCAGGATGCTCGCGCAGATGCTGCGCGTCGGCCACACGCTAGACCGACGCAGGTTGCACCGAGTTGCCGCGGATTGCGAGGACGTGCGTCAGCGACCGAGCTCGCGCTCGATCGCTTCGAGCCTCGTGACGACCGCCGTGCGCTTCGGGCTCGACGGCGGCAGGAGGCCCAGCAGGGCGCTCCACACCTCCTGGTCGAGCGCGGCGACGTCGGTGCGGGCGTAGTCGAGCAGCGTGTCGGGGGTCGCGTCGGCGAGCATGCTGTCGCGCAGCCGGGTCGCCACCTCGCCGCGCAGCTGCTCGACCCCGGGCGCCTCCGAGCCCGGCAGCACTTCGCCGGCGTAGTGGCCGAGCGCGACGCGGTGCGCCCCGCGGTCGAGGAAGGCGAGTACGCGGTGCGCATCGAGGTCGAGGCGCTCGGTGATGCGGTAGGGCCGCGAGGCCGGCGTGAACCGGGCGAACCCGGCACCGTCGAGCGCCCTGCGCAGGCGCACCATCTCAGCCCGGAGGGTCGCGACCGCGTCGTCGCGCCCGTACACCGCGAGCGCGAGCGCCTCGGCGCTCAAGCCGCTCGGGTGCCAGGCGAGCAGCGCGAGCAGCTCGGCGTGGCGGGCGCTGAGCTCGAGCTCGCGGCCATCGGCCTCGAGCAATCCGGTCTCGCGGCCGAGCACGTGCAGCAGCGGCTCGGGCGCGACGGCGGTGCCGGAGGGCCACCGGCGGCGGCTCGAGGTGGGCCTGCGCGAGGAGTCGGCGAGAGCATCCAGTCGCCTGACGTGCAGTTCGGCCTCGACGGCCGCCACGGTCGCCTCGAGCAGAGGCAGCGTCGCGGGCTCGACGGCGGCGTCGCCGCCCGTGATGTCGATGACGCCGATGATGCGCCGGCTGCCCGGGTCGTGCACGGGGACCGCCGTGCAGCTCCACGGGTGGACGATGCGGTTGTAGTGCTCGGCCCCGCGGATCTGGATACCGTGGTCGAGGGCGAGGGCGGTGCCCGGCGCGGAGGTGCCGGCGACCTCCTCCGACCAGTTGGCGCCCTCGATGAAGGCCATGCCCTCGGCCTGACGCCGCAGGTCGCGGTCACCGTCGATCCACAGCAGGCGCCCGGCCTGGTCGCCGATGGCGATGATCAGGCGCGCGTCGAAGGTGTGGCGGATGAGCAGGCGGTGGATGATCGGGAGCACGCTCGAGAGCGGATGCGTCGCGCGGTACTCGCGCAGCTCGGCCTCGCGGAGGTCGACGGCGCCCGGCAGTGCGTCGGGGTCGACGGCGCGGTCGATCGCGCGCAGCCACGACTCGTGGACGAGCCGGCGAACTCCGCCCGGGTCGCTGACGTCGCCTGCGAGGTCGCCGGCGAGGTCGAGCGGCCCGGTCGTGCGCGCGAGCTCCTGCGCCGACTCGAGGCGGTCGCGCACAGGATGGGCGGATTCGGGCGGCGGCCCGGAGAGCCACGGGCTCGACATGCACCACCTCCGGCCGCGCCCATCGTCGGGAGCAGGAGGTCAGGATATCCCCGAACGACTGCGTATCTTCACCCCGGGAGCGAGCCGACCCGATCGCGCCCGGTCGACAATTCAGGAGTTCGCCGCCGCGCGCGCCACGTTGGGCCCGCCACAGCGAGCGAGCCAATTGTCGGCGGTGCCGCGGCTCCTGAATTGTCGACACCCGCAGGGGCGGGCGGCGATGGGGATGCGCGGCGCCGCTAGTGCAGGAGCGAGCCGTCCTTCGCGAGCACGTTCTTCTCGCCCGCCTCGACGGCGAACGGGAAGCGGTTCTGCTTCGGCGGCAGCGGGCAGTTGAAGTTGTAGCTGAACGCGCACGGCGGCAGCACGGCGGTGTTGAAGTCGAGCGTGATCGAGCCGTCGGGGTTCGGCGCCAGGAACAGGAAGCGCCCGACCGAGTAGGTGCTGTCGCCGTTGGTCGCGTCGGCGAAGACGAGCTGCAGCGCGCGACCCGACTTGAAGGCCGCGATGTCGTACTCGACGCCGTCGTGCGTGAACCGGATCTCGCCCGGGACGACCTCGGCGCGGGTCTTCCCGTCGTCCTTGAGGTGCTCGAAGCCGACGATCGTGCCGCCCTCGATCTCGCGGAACGTGCCCGTGATCACCCACGCGGGGTCGTAGTCGAAGGCATCGATGCCGCCGAAGCGCTCGATGTCGTCGCTGCGGGCGTCCCAGACGCGCAAGGCGTAGGCGCCGCCCTCCCCTGCGATGACGAAGCCCGTCGTGCGCTCGTCGAAGACGATCGCGCTGGGTTCGGCGTCGTCGCGGCCCCGCACGCGCACGGTGCCGTCGACGAGCTCGCCGTCGACGACGATGCCGTCGGCCGCGGTCGCCGTCACGAGCAGGCCGCCCGCGGGCGCCGGCGCCCATGTTCCCGGCACGCCCCAGACCGACTGCTCGACGTCGATCCACTGCGTGTTGACGAGCGCGAGCGGACCCTGCGGCTGCACCGCGGCGAGATCGCGACGCTCGCGGAAGACGCGGTAGCGCTCCTCGGGCGTCGCGGGGACGGCGGATGCGGCCGGTACGGACGATGCGGATGGCTGGGGCGACGAGGCGGCTGCGTGCGACATGGGCTCCATCCTGACGGGGATTCTCACAGCAACGCCAATTGGCGCGCCGATGTTCCCGGCGCACCGATGACGCCGCGATGCATCGGTAGGGCGGACGGGACTTGAACCCGTGACCGACGGATTATGAGTCCGCTGCTCTAACCGGCTGAGCTACCGCCCCGCGGGTCGGAACACCGACCCCCTCTCACTCTACCGATCGTGAGAGCGGGAGCCGCGAACGACGCTAGGAGTTCGCCGTTCCCACACCGTCGACAACCGGATCGTCGACCTCCTCACCGCGGTACAGCGCCTCGAACGTGTCGAGGGTGCGGTTGATGTCGTGGCCCGAGACGATGCGCAGGCTCTCGCGCTTGAGCGCGAGCAACTGCTCGTGAGGCATCGTGAAGATGCGCTCGAGTCGGTCGGCGAAGCCCTGGATGTCGCCCGGCTCGTAGAGGAACCCGTTCTCGCCGTCGTGGATGAGGTGAGGCAGCGCCATCGCGTTCGCCCCGACCACCGGCAGTCCCGAAGCCATCGCCTCCATCGTCGCGATCGACTGCAGCTCGGCGCGGCTCGGCATCGCGAAGACGGAGGCCCGGGTCAGCTGCTGCTTCAGGTACTCTTCGGGCGCGTATCCGGCGAAGTGCGCGCGGTCACCGATGCCGAGCTCGCGCGCGAGTCGCTCGAGCGCGGGGCGCTGCTCGCCGTCGCCGATGACCTCGACCTGAACCGCGAGGGCGGGGTCGAGCAGGGCGACCGCCCGCAGCAGTTCGTCGATGTGCTTCTCGGCCTCGACACGGCCGAGGAACAGCGCGACGTTCTCGGTGCGCGGGGCCATGTTCGGCGTGTAGTTGTCGATGTGCAATCCGCAGCTGATGGCGTGCACGCCCTCGATCTCGGTGTACTTCTCGAGGTAGTCGGCAGCCTTGCGAGTCGGGGTGGTGACCGACTCGGCGAGGCCGAAGGTGCGGCCCGCGGCCTTCCACATCCCCCTGATCGCGGCGTCCTTGAGCGAACCGAAGAAGGGCGTGAACTGCATGGCGTTGTCGGGCATGAAGTGGTTGGTGCCCACGATGCGGATGCCCCGGGCGGCCGCCTGCCGCGCGAGACCGCGGCCGACGACGATGTGCGACTGGAAGTGCACGACGTCGGGCTTCACCGCGTCGAGGATGCGCGCCGCGTTCTGCTCGATGCGCCACGGCAGCGCGTACCGCAACCAGGGGTGCGGAGTCCAGCGCCACGATCGCAGGCGGTGCACGGTCATCCGCTGACCCTCGTGCGTCTCGGTGCGCGTGACGTTCGGGCCATCCTCACCGCGCGGGGCGACGACGTGCACCTCGTGCCCGCGCTCGACGAGTCCGGCGGCGAGCCGCTCGGCGAACTTCGCCGCGCCGTTGACGTCGGGCGCGAAAGTGTCTGCGCCGATCAGGATGCGCATCGGTCGAGAGTTCGCCGCGTGCGGATGCGGGGCGTCAGACACGGTAGGGGTGGTCCTTGCAGCTCGGTGGTCGGCGCTCGTGGCACCGCGGTCCGGGGGAAGACCTGCTGCGTCTACGGTACCTCAGCGGTGGGTCTGGGGGTGGTGTTTGGCGAGTCGGATGACGCCGACGATCGCGACGGCACCCGCGAGCGCCGAGACGATCGCCGCGGGCAGAGGGATCAGGCTCGCCTCGCCGAGCACGATCACACCGATGAGCACGGCGATGAGCGGGTCGATGACCGTGAGCCCCGCGATCACGAGGTCGGGCGAGCCGACCGAGTATGCGGTCTGCACGAAGTAGCCGCCGAGCGCAGCACTCGCGAGCAGCGCGAGGATCGCGACGACCGTGAGCCACTCGAAGTTTCCGTTGACGATGCGGTTGATGACGACCTTCGCGAGCGTCGCGACGAAGCCGTAGAGCACGCCCGCCCCGGCGATGTAGAACATCGCGCCCGCACTCTTGCGGCGCAGCACGAACAGAGCGCCGAACACGGCCGTCACGACGCCGAGCACGGTGAGCACCGTGAGCAGCTGCCGTTCGTCGATGCGCCGCTCCACCGCGAAGGTCGCCGCGACGACCACGAACACGCCCACGCCGCCGACGCTCAGGGCGATCGCGCCGATGGCCTTGCGGTCGAGCCGGATGCGCGAGAGCCGGGCGTTGAGCACGGCCGTCATGACGAGGGCGACCACACCGAGTGGCTGCACGACGATGAGCGGCGCGAAGCCCAGACTCGCGAGCTGGAAGACGATCGCGAGCCCCAGCATGACCGTGCCGAGCAGCCACGACGGTCGACGCAGCAGGTGCAGCAGCTGGCGAGGGCTCAGCCCGGCCTTCGACCCGTCGCCCAGATGCGCCTCGACCTTCGAGACGCCCTGATGCTGGAACTGCGCGCCGAGCGAGAGGAATACCGCGCCGATGAGGGCGAGCGGAATCCCGACTCCGAGGAACGGGCTGCGGACGAGCTCGTCCGTCAGATCGCTCAACTCGGGGGGTAGCACCTCGACACTGTATCGACCGGTGCGTCGATATCCTGGAGGAATGGCCGTGCTCCCCATCTGCATCACCGGCGAGCCGGTGCTCCACACGCGGGCGATGCCCGTCGAGTCGATCGACGAGGCGCTCCGCGCGCTCGTCGACGATATGTTCCAGACGATGGAGGCCGCGCCGGGGGTCGGCCTCGCCGCCCCCCAGGTCGGCGTCGCGCAGCGCGTCTTCGTCTACGACTGGACGGATGAGCACGACGTGCGCTGGCGCGGTGTCGCGATCAACCCCGAGCTTCTCGTCAGCCCACTCGAGCTCGATGAGCTCGACGAGGACCTCGAGGCCGAGGGGTGTCTCTCGGTTCCCGGCGAGCGGTTCCCTCTGCGGCGGGCCGAACGGGCGCTGCTGCGCGCGACCGACCTCGACGGCTCGGCGTTCGAGATCGACGCGCAGGACTGGCTCGCCCGCATCTTCCAGCACGAGTACGACCATCTCGAGGGCGTGCTCTACATCGACCGGCTTGCGCACCCTCACGGCAAGGCTGCGTTCAAGGCGGTCAAGCGCAACTCGTGGGGCTCGCCGGGGCAGTCGTGGCTGCCCGGCCGCGACCGGCTCGAGGACTAGACCGCCGCGCCGCGTGCGACGGCAGCGTGCCCCACGGTCGGCTGGGCTCAGGCGGCCCAGCCGAGCGCGCGCAACCCGGCGGCGACGAGGGCCGCGGCGATGATGATGACGATGAACGGGGTGCGGATCGCGAAGAGGCCCGCCGCGACCACGACCGCGGGCAGCCGCGCGTCGAGCTGCAGACCCTGGCCGGCACCGACCGTCTGCACGACGATGAGCGCGGAGAGCAGGGCGACCGTCGTGAGGTTGGCGGTGCGCGCCGCCGTCGGCGTCTGCAGCAGCCGCTCGGGCACGAGATAGCCGAGCAGCTTGATCGCGAGCACCGCGATCGAGGCGACGATGATGACCTGCCACACCGTCATCGGTCGGACTCCCCCGCGTCGGGCGCCGCCGGCATCTCGTCGTGATGCACGACGGGAAGCTCGGCGGGGCGGCCCAGCAGGTTCGGCACCCCCACCACGACGGCCACGAGCGCGGCGACGAGCACCGGCAGCCCGGGCGGCAGGGCGGGGATGGCCACGGCCGCGACGACGGCCGCTCCCACTGCGACGGCGATGGGCTGCAGAGCTCGCAGCCGAGGCCAGACGAGGCCGAGGAAGGCCGCCGCGGCGGCCGCATCCAGCCCGTAGGCGCTCACGTCGCCGAGCAGGTCGCCGACGAGCGCCCCCGCGAAGGTCATGAGGTTCCAGCCGATCCAGATGATCGCACCCGTCGCCCAGAAGCCGATGCGCTGCCCCTCGAGCGTCGGCTGCGCGGTCGCCACAGCGGTCGACTCGTCGATCGTGAGGTGGCCGGCGAGCAGTCGCTTCGCCCAGCCCGGGCCGACGATCGGCGACACCCGGATCGCGTAGAGACCGTTGCGCAGGCCCAGGAGCGTCGCCCCCGCGATGGCGGCGGGCCCGGCCGAGGCGCCGCCCGCCGCGAGCACGCCGATGAGGGCGAACTGCGACCCGCCCGAGAACATGACCGCCGAGAGCACGCACGCCTGCCACACGTCGAGGCCGGAGGCGACGGCGAGGGCCCCGAACGAGACGCCGTACGCGGAGACGGCGAGGCCCACCGCCCAGGATGCGCGCCACGCTTCGCGGCGATCGGATGCTGCGCTCACGACCGGCGCAGGTCCACTCCGTGCACGCCGTTGTGGTGGCGCAGCGAGGGGAAGACCACCGAGAGGGTGAAACCGACTCCGGGCTGGGTCGTCGCCGACAGGATGCCGCCGTAGAGCTCGGCCCGCGCGCGCATCTCGGCGATGCCGCGGCCGTCGACCGTGCGCGTGAGGGCGGCGAGGTCGTCGTCGATCGTCGTCGCGGGGGCGGGCGCATCGCGGGCGGTGCTGTCGCGGCGCGCCTGCGCGCGGATCCCGTCGTCCTCCACGCGCAGTTGCAGGCCGTCGCCCGACCAGGTGAGGGTGACGCGCGTCTCGGTGCCGGGGCCGCCGTAGGCGAGCGCGTTCGCGAGAGCCTCCTGCAGGATGCGGTAGATGGCGATCTCGGCGCCCGGCTTGAGCGCGAAGGGCTCGCCGAACTCCTCGACCGTGATCTCGAGGCCCTGCTCGCGCATGACCTCGAGGAGCTCGTGCGCGGCGTCGAGACGGGCGCCCTGGACACCCGACGACTCCCCCTCGCCGACGAGGCTCATGACCCGGCGCAGGTCGGCGAGGATCGACCGCGTCGTCTCGGCGATGACGGCGGCGCTGCGGCCGACCGCCGATGGGTCGCGCTGAGCGGCGTAGCGGGCTCCGTCGGCCTGGCTGATGACGACGGAGAGCGAGTGCGCGGCGACCTCGTGCAGTTCGCGGATGATCCGCAGCCGGTTGGTCTGCTCGGCGAGCGCAACCTCGGCGTCGAGCCGCAGCCGGTCCGCCGCGGCGCGGTCGGTCGCCGCGAGCGCGTTGCGGTGCCGCGCGCGCAGCCATGCGACGAGGGCGACGAGAGCGACCACGAGCAGCACCGCGCCGACGGTCGTCACCGCGAGCACGACATCCGCTGCATTGGCGATGAGCCAGGTGATCACGCGGTCGTCCTCTCGTGCCGTGGCGCTTCGCTCTGACGGCCGCCCACGGCGACCGCCGCCGACCGCGAGACCGTCGCGTCGACCGAGTGATTGAGGTGGCTCCCCGACTTGGACTCGAACCAAGAACCTGCCGGTTAACAGCCGGCTGCTCTGCCAATTGAGCTATCGAGGATCGCTGCGAACAGCGAGGGATACGCTACCAGAACTCGACCCGGGCGAACGAACCCGGCCGCTCGCGGCGCGACCCGCCGTGGGCGCCGGCGGAGCCCGTCAGTACCCGGCGGCGGGGTCGACGATGCCGACGAAGCGACCGTCGCCGAGGAACCCGCGCACGTTCTCGGTGATCCGCTGCGCGAGCAGCGGCGCCGTCATCTCGGGGGTGTCGGCCGAGTGAGAGGTGATGAGGCAGCGCGGCTCGCTCCACAGCGGGTGGTCGTCGGGCAGCGGCTCAGGGTCGGTGACGTCGAGGCCCGCGCCGAGGATCCGCTTCTCGCGCAGCGCCTGCACGAGCGCGTCGGTGTCGACGAGGGCGCCGCGGGCGATGTTGACGAGCGCGGCGCGCTCGGGCAGCAGCGCGAGCTCGGCCGCGCCGATGAGGTGGCGCGTTCCCGGCGTCGACGCCGCAGCGAGGATCACCCCGTCGGCGTCGGGGAGCACCTCGTGCAGGGCATCGACGGTCACCGTGCGATCGGCGCCGGGCACGGCGCCCGACGCTCGCCGGACGACCGTGATGCGCACGCGCCAGGGTGCGAGCAGCCGGATGATCTCGGCGGCGATGCCTCCCGCCCCGACGATCACGACGTGCCTGCCGTAGAGCGAGGAGCCCGCGCGAACGGGGGCCCAGCGCGCGGCCCGGGCTTTCGGCGCGAGCTCGCGCATGACGGCGTGCAGCAGCGCGACGGCGTGCTCGGCCACGGGTTCGGAGTACGCCCCCTTCGCGCTCGTGAACAGCGGACCCGAGCCGTCCGCGTATCGCGGCAGCACGCTCGCGAATCCATCGACGCCCGCCCACGGCAGTTGCACCCAGCCGATCCCGGGATGCGCCTCGAGCAGTTCGGCGAGCTCGTCCGCCCGCTGCTCGCTGAGCCAGATGAGCGCCCGCGTGCGTCCCGTGAGCTCGGCGACCTCTCCCCCGCCCGCGATCGCCGCGGAGACGAAGAGCGCCGTCGGCCGCGGCAGCACGGCGATCGGGCCCGGTTCGGGCCGACGGCCGCTCGGCGGAGCCTCCGACGACCCGGCGAGCGGGTCGCGATGCTGCGCCGGCGCATCCACCACGACGGGGGCAT
Organism: Microbacteriaceae bacterium X2B; assembly: GCA_005502445.1. Taxonomy (GTDB): domain Bacteria; phylum Actinomycetota; class Actinomycetes; order Actinomycetales; family Microbacteriaceae; genus Microcella. The sequence continues at coordinate 970 of SCPB01000042.1, read as the reverse complement.
CCGGCACTGTCGTGCGCGACGCAGACGCTGCGGGGGCGGGGCACGGATCGGGCGCGGCGTTCGGCACGCGGAACCTCCGGTTCTCAGGCGGGATGCTCGACTCCGGCCCGCGCGGTGCTACCCGCGCGACAGGGCTGCAAGTCGTTCGACGTATGGGTGGGTCGGATCGTCGAGCACCTCGTCGATCGGCCCCATCCCCACGATGCTCCCATGATGGAGCACGGCGAGTCGATCCGACAGGCGGCGGATCTCGCCGATCTCGCTCGAGATCACGAAGGCGGCGAAGCCTCGGCGACGCTGCACCTCGGCGAGGTGACCGAGGATGCTAGCGCGCACCGTCGCATCCACCCCAGAGGTCGCCTCGTCGGCGACGAGCAGGTCGGGCTCGAGCACGAGCGCACGAGCGAGCGCGAGCCGCTGTCGCTGGCCGCGGCTGAGCTCGTGGGGGTACTTCGGGATCGTCGCGAGGGTCAGGTGCATCGAATCGATCGCCTCGGCCACGATGCCCCCCGCGACCTTCCTGGCGAGCTTGGGGTTGCGCTGGAAGAGCGGCACGGCCACGTTCTCGCCCGCCGTGAGGTGCGGGTCGAGAACGCTCGACGCCTCTTGCGGCACGTAGCCGACGCGCAGTTCCAGTTCGTCGTCGTCGCGCTGCCGGATGCGGCGCACGTCGATGCCCAGAACGTGCAGCGCCCCGCCGACGATCTCCGGCCCGCGCGGAACCGTGCGCGAGGTGATGCCCGCGAACACGCGCGCGAGAGTGCTCTTGCCGCTGCCGGCCTCGCCGATCACGGCGAGCGACTCGCCGGGGCCGATGTCGAGGCTCACGCCGGCGATCGCCTGCACCGGGGCGTGACCGTCGCCGCCGCGATAGCGGACCGAGAGATCGCGAGCGACGACGACCGCGTCGGGGCGAGCCCCACCCACCCCCGGCACGGTGCTCGTGCTCGTCGGTACTGCGGTCATGCCG
>SCPB01000041.1 GCA_005502445.1 Microbacteriaceae bacterium X2B | reverse complement strand
ATGACGATCGGCTCGTCGACGGCTTCTTGGCTTCGGTCGAGAGAGAGCGCGACGAGCCGGACGAGCCCGATGTCGAGTTCTTGCGCCCCGAGCCCGACACCGACGAGACGACCTTCTTGGCGTTGTCGCTGACGAACTCGGCGACCTCGGGCGCCTTGTCCTTCACGAAGTCCTCGACCTGGTCGACGCGCTCCTGCACGCGCGGGTCGTTCCAGAACCGCGAGGCTGCCCGCGAGATCTGCTCGTACTTCTCACGGCCGGCCTTGGTGCCGAGCACATAGCCGACGCCCATACCGGTCAGGAACAGGATCTTTCCGCGCATTGTTCGTTCTCCCCTTGAATCCTCGTGTCCTGCGGGCCGGTTCGATCAGCCCCAAGACCTCCCCAGCGTAGTCGCGGGCTCCCTGCCCGTGAAGGAGACGTGGAGCCCATTCCCAGGGCGGCCGCCAGGTCGCCCAGCCCCGCGGGCCCGGGTCCGGTGCTGGCGCTCCGCGCCCGAGTTCTGCATACTTAGGTAATGCTTACCTCACAAGAGCGCGAGGTCGGAGCCCCGGAAGTCGGGCTCGAATGGCCCGCATATCGACCGTTCACAGCGGTCGTCTCGCGCATCCTGCCGCTCTCGCAGCACTTGGTGCGGGTCACCTTCTCGGGGCCCGACTTCGATGTCTTCGGAACTACCGGGCTCGACCAGCGCATCAAGCTCGTGCTGCCGATGCCCGACGGATCGCTGGGCGACCTCGGTCAGGATGACCCCACCGAGATCCTCGCGGGCACCTGGTACGCCCGCTGGCGTGCCCTGCCGGAGGCCGCGCGCAATCCGTTCCGTACCTACACGGTCCGCGCGATCCGGCCGGAGCGCCGCGAGCTCGACGTCGACATGGTGCGCCACGACCCCGATCCCGGATCGGTCGCCGGCCCCGCGACCGCCTGGTTGAGGCGGGCATCCGTCGGCGACGCCGTCATCATCATCGGTCCCGATGCCCGCACCGCCGACCCGACCGTGGGCTGCGACTGGCGACCGGGCCGCGCCCGGCACCTGCTGGTCGTCGGCGACGAGACGGCCGCTCCGGCGATCTGTTCGATCATCGAGTCGCTGCCGCCCGAGCTCACGGCGCAGGCCTTCATCGAAGTTCCGTCGAGCCGCGACATCCAGAACGTGGTGGCGCGCGGCGCCTCGCGCGTCGCCTGGCTCGCCCGCGACGCGGGCTGCGAGACCGCCCACGGCTTCGAGGCCGTCGCCCCGCATGGCGAGTTGCTCACACGCGCGGTGTACGCGTGGCTGCCGCGCCACATGGCCGAGCTCGCCACGGTCGTGCGCGAGACCCCCGAGCAGCTCGACGACGTCGATGTCGACACCGAGCTGCTGTGGGATTCGCCCGTCGACCCGACGTCGGGCGACTTCTACGCCTGGATCGCGGGCGAGGCGGGGGCGGTGAAGGCGCTGCGCCGCCACCTCGTGAGCGAGGTTGGCGTCGCCCGCACGAACGTCGCCTTCATGGGCTACTGGCGGCGCGGTCGCAGCGAAGCCCCGTGATCGAGGCGGCGAACCGGTCGCGTGCGCCGCGCGGCGGCCGGATGCTCGGCGCGAGCCTGCTCGCCATCGCGCTGCTCACCGCCGTCGCCGTGAGTCTCGCGGTCGGCGCCCGCGCGACCGAGCCGGCCTCGGTCTGGCTCGCCCTCATCGACCCGACCGCTCTCGCCGACCCGGTCGACGGTCTCGTCGTGCGCGAACTGCGGGTGCCGCGCACGGTCATCGGGCTGCTCGTGGGCGCCGCCCTCGGATCCGCGGGCGTCGTCATGCAGGGCATCACGCGCAATCCGGTCGCCGACCCCGGCCTGCTGGGCGTGACCGCGGGCTCGTCGTTCGCCGTGGTGCTCGGCATCTCGGTGCTCGGCGTGACCGCTCCGGTGGGCCTCGCCGGCTTCGCGCTCCTCGGCGCGCTGCTCACGGCCCTCGGGGTCGGCGCGATCGCGCGCGCGGCCGGCGCGGGCTCGACGCCCGCCCTGCTCGTCGTCGCGGGCTTCGCCGTGACCGCGGGCCTCGGCACGCTCACGACGCTCGTGCTGCTCGGCGACCCGGAGTCGCTCGACCGCTACCGGTTCTGGACGGTCGGCTCACTCACCGGCCGCGGCCTCGATGCCGCCCTCGCGCTCGCCCCGCTCGTCGTGGCCGGCGCACTCGTGGCCCTCTCGCTCGCTCGTGCGCTCGACGCGCTCGCCCTCGGCGACGATGTCGCGCGCGGGCTCGGGTTCCGGCTCGGGCCGACGCGCACGGCCTCGCTCGTGGCGATCGTGCTGCTCGCGGGCACCGCTACCGCCCTCGCCGGACCGCTCGTCTTCGTCGGCCTGATCGGCGCTCACGCGGCTCGCGCCGCGGTCGGCGGGCGGCACGCTCTGCTGCTGCCGGTCGCGGCCGTCGCGGGAGCCGGTGTGGTGCTCGCCGCCGACGTCGTCGGGCGTCTCGTCGCTCCCCCCGGCGAGCTCGAGGTCGGCATCGTCATCGCCGCCCTCGGCGCCCCGCTGCTCATCGCGCTCGCGCGCTCGCGCCGCGCGGTGGCCGCGTGAGCGCCGCCGTCGCCCCACCCGCGACCCCGGCGCCGGTAGGGGCCGCGGAGGCGCTGGGGGCTCGCGGGGCCGTCGCCGCGATCATCGCCGCAGCGCGCACCCGCGATCGGATGCGCGCGGTCGCTGTCGCGGGCATCCTCGTCGCCGTCATCGGCGCTCTCTCGATCGCCGCTCTCGCTCTGGGTGCCGTCGCCCTCGCCCCCGGCGAGGTCGTGGGCGCCCTGTTGGAGTCGGCGGAGGGGGGCGCGCGGTTCATCGTGCTCCAGTTGCGGCTGCCGCGGCTGCTGCTCGCCCTGCTCGTCGGGGCCGCGCTCGGGCTCTCGGGCGCACTCCTGCAGGCGGTCGTGCGCAACCCGCTCGCGAGCCCCGACGTCGTCGGCGTCACCGGCGGGGCGAGCGCGGCCGCAGTGCTCGCGATTGCCGCGGGGGCGACGGGCGCGGCCGTGAGCGGAGCCGCGCTGCTCGGAGCGGCGATCGCCGTGGCCGTCGTGCTGCTCGCGAGCGGGCGCGGGGTCGCGGGGGCGAGGTTCATCGTCGTCGGCATCGCGGTCGCCTTCCTCGCCCAGGGCGTGCTCGGCTACGCCCTCAGCCGGGCGAGCATGCAGGACGCCGCGAGCGCGTACTACTGGCTCGTAGGGAGCGTCGGTTCGCCGAGCACGAGCGATCTCGGGGTGCTCGGCGCGGTCGTCGCGGTCGGCATCTCCTTCGCCGTGCTCGCTCGGTGCCCGCTCGGTGCCCAGCAACTCGGCGACGACACCGCGCGGTCGCTCGGCGCGCACCCCGTCGGCATCCGCGTCGCCGCAGCCGCGGTGTCGACCGTGCTTGCCGCGGCGGCCGTCTCGGTCGCCGGTCCGCTCGCCTTCGTCGCCTTCGTGGCCGGGCCGATCGCGCGACGCCTGCGCGGCGCGGGGCCGGCCGCACTGACCGCCGCGCTGGTTGGCGCCGTGCTCGTGCTCGCGAGCGACCTCGTGGCGCAGCACCTGATGCCGGGAGCCCTGCAGCCGCCCGCCGGTCTCGTCACGGGGGCCATCGGGGCTCCGCTGCTGCTGTGGCTGCTCATCCGCCGATCTCGACTGGAGGCGATCGCATGACCGCTCCCCTGCTGCGCGCCGAGGGCCTCAGCCTCGGCTACGGGCGCGAGCCGATCGTCCACGACGTCGACCTCGATGTCGCGCCCGGCCGCTTCACGGTGCTCGTCGGCGCCAACGCGAGCGGCAAATCGACCCTGCTGCGCGGCCTCGCCCGCCTGCTGCCGCCGCTCGGCGGCACGGTCACCCTCGGCGGGAGACCGCTGTCGGCGCTGCCCACACGCGAGGTCGCGCGCACGATCGGCGTCCTGCCGCAGAACCCGGTGGCGCCCGAGGGCATCGTCGTCGCCGACCTCGTCGCTCGCGGGCGCTACCCGCACCAGCGGATCTTCCGCGGCCGCTCGAGCGACGACGACGCGGTCGTCGCCGGTGCGCTCGCAGCGACCGGCACCGCCTCGCTCGCTGACCGCCGGGTCGACGAGCTCAGCGGCGGTCAGCGGCAGCGCGTCTGGATCGCGATGGCGCTCGCCCAGCAGCCGCGGATCCTGCTGCTCGACGAGCCGACGAGCGCCCTCGATGTCGCGCACCAGGTCGAGGTGCTCGACGTGCTGCGCGCCGAGGCCGCGCGCGGAACGACGGTCGTGCTCGTGATCCACGATCTCACTCTCGCGGCCCGCTACGCCGAGGAGCTCGTCGTGCTCGCGGAGGGCCGGATCGTCGCCCGCGGCGAGCCCGGCGACGTGCTCACGGCCGAGACCGTGGAGCGGGCGTTCGGAGTGGAGGCGCGCGTTCTGACGGATCCGGACACGGGGCGGCCGGTCATTCTGCCGGGGGCGCTTGCCGGAGTCATCAGCACCGCATAAGGTTAGGCTTACCTAACCGTTCTGGTCACGCCGCAGCGTCGTGCGGCCTCCCGATCCGAGGAGTCATCACCGTGCCCCACGCCCCACGCTCCGCAGTGCTCGTCGCCGCAACCGCCCTGCTCACCCTCGCCGGATGCGCATCCACCACGCTGCCCGCTGTAGAAGGCGGCGGCGCGAGCGCCGACGCCGCCTTCCCCGTCACGATCGAGCATGTCTTCGGCGAGGCCGTCATCGACGAGCGGCCCGAGCGCGTCGTCACCTGGGGCTGGGGTGCGACCGACGCCGCGATCGCCCTCGGCGTGATCCCCGTCGCGATGCCCTTCCAGGCCTACGGCGGCGACGAGAACGGCGTGCTGCCGTGGGTCGCCGAGGCCCTCGACGCCGCCGGCGCCGAGATGCCCACCGTGCTGTCGAACAGCGGCGACGACGTGCCGTTCGAGGAGATCGCGGCAGCCGATCCTGACGTGATCCTCGCCCAGTACTCGGGGCTGACCGAGGAGCAGTTCGACACGCTCAGCGAGATCGCCCCCGTCGTCGCCTACCCCGACCAGCCGTGGGCGACCCCGTGGCGCGACGTGATCTCGATCACTGGCGAGGCGCTCGGTCTGGAGGACGAGGCGGACGCCGTGCTCGACGGGATCGACGCCGAGCTCGCCGCGGCGGCCGCCGAGAACCCGGAGTTCGAGGGCGTCACTCTCGCGACCGCGTGGGACGTCGGGGGCGTCTTCTACGTCTACGCCGACGAGGATCCACGCGTGGAGTTCATGCTCGACCTCGGCTTCGTCAACGCCCCCGCCGTCGACGCACTCGACACCGACGAGTCGCCGTTCTACTTCACGCTCTCGTACGAGCGCACGAGCGAGCTCGCGAGCGACGTCATAGTCGTCTACGGCTCGACGCCCGAAGAGGCGCAGGCCCTGCTGGAAGCGCCCTACGGGCAGGCTATACCAGCGGTCGCCGACGGGGCGGTCGCGCAGCTCGTCGGAACCGAGTTCATCGCCTCGGTCTCCCCGCCGACCGCGCTCTCGCTCACCTGGGGGCTCGAGGAGGTCGTCGATCAGCTGGCGTCCGCAGTCGCCGAGGTTGGTTGAGTCGAGCCGCCCTGACGAGGGTCGGGGCGCGCGCTCAAGCCCCCCGGCACCACGGGCCGTGCGGGCTACGCCGGCCGCGACGCCGCCGCGGCAGCCTTCGCGGCCGGCACGGCGGCATCCAGCACGCGGTCGACGGCTCGCTCGTCGTGGGCGGCCGAGACGAACCAGGCCTCGTAGACGCTCGGCGGCAGCGAGACGCCGTGCTCGAGCATTGCGTGGAAGAAGGGGCCGAAGCGCCACGACTCCTGCGCCTGGGCCTCGGCGTAGTTCTGCGGCGCCGTCTCGCGGAAGAAGATCGAGAACTGCGAGCCGGCCCACGCGACCGTGTGAGCGACGCCCTCGGCGGCGAGCGCCGCCGACAGGCCGTCGGCGATCGCGCGCGCCGCGCGCGGCAGGTGCTCGTAGACCTCGGGTCCGGCGCCGCGCAGCATGGCGGCTCCCGTCGCGACGGCGACCGGGTTTCCGCTGAGGGTGCCCGCCTGGTAGACCGGGCCGAGCGGCGCGAGCAGGTCGAGCAGCTCGGCGCGCCCGCCGAGGCCGGCGAGGGGCAGGCCACCGCCGATGATCTTGCCGAAGGTCGTGAGGTCGGCGTCGTATGGCACTCCCGACGCCTCTTCGAGCCCCCACCAGCCGGCGGCGGTCGAGCGGAACCCCGTCATGACCTCGTCGCTGATGAGCAGCGCGCCGTGCGCGTGCGCGGTGTCGGCGAGCAGCCGGTTGAACCCGGGCAGCGGCGGCACGACTCCCATGTTGGCGGCGGCTGCCTCGGTGATGACGGCGGCGATGCGGTCGCCGTGGGTCGCGAACACCGCGGCGAGTGCGGCCTCGTCGTTGTAGGGGATGACGATCGTCTGCGCCGCGGTCTCGGGCGTGATGCCCGCCGAGCCGGGGATGCCGAGCGTCGCGATGCCGGAGCCGGCCTCCGACAGCAGCGAGTCGGAGTGCCCGTGGTAGTGCCCGGCGAACTTCACGAGCAGCGGCCGCCCGGTCGCGCCGCGCGCGAGCCGGATCGCCGTCATGGTCGCCTCGGTGCCGGTGGAGACGAGCCGCAGCTTCTCGATCGCGCGGCGCTCGGCGGCCGCCGAGCCGTCGGGACCGGGAGCGCCGGTGAGCGTCAGCCGGTCGAGCACGAGCTCGGCGAGCTCGACCTCGCCCGTCGAGGCGGCCCCGAAGCCGAGTCCGCGGTCGACGGCCGCGTGCGCGGCGGCGATCACATCGGGATGCGCGTGGCCGAGCAGCGCCGGACCCCACTGCCCCACGAGGTCGACGTACTCGGTGCCCTCGACATCGGTCACGTAGGGTCCGTGCCCGCTCGCGAGGAAGACGGGCGTGCCGCCGACCGAGCGGAACGCGCGCACGGGCGAGTTGACGCCGCCGGGCGTGACCCGCAGCGCCCGCTCGAAGGCCCCTGCGTTGGTCTCGAGCGTAGTGGTCGGGGTGCGGCCCGAGATGAAGCGGGTCATGACACGAGCCCCTTCTCGACCAGGTCGAGGGCGGCGTAGCTGAGCACGGCGTCGCCGCCCGCGCGGCGGATCGACACAAGCGCCTCGAGCTGCGCCCGGTCGCCGTCGATCCAGCCGTTCTGCGCAGCGGCGGCGATCATCGCGTACTCGCCCGAGACCATGTACGCCCAGACGGGCGCGGTCGAGATGTCGGCGACCTGCCGCAGCACGTCGAGGTAGGCGAGCGCGGGCTTCACCATGACGATGTCGGCGCCCTCGTCGAGGTCGAGCAGCGCCTCGCGCAGCCCCTCCCGCCCGTTCGCGGGGTCGAGCTGGTAGGTGCGGCGGTCGCCCTGCAGCTGCGACTCGACGGCGTCGCGGAACGGCCCGTAGAACGCCGAGGCGTACTTCGCCGAGTAGGCGAGCAGGGCGACGTCGGTGAAGCCCGACTCGTCCAGTGCCGAGCGCACGGCAGCCGTCTGGCCGTCCATCATGCCGCTGAGGCCGAGCAGCTGCGAGCCGGCCTCCGCCTGCGCGATCGCCATGTCGGCGTACCGGGCGAGGGTGGCGTCGTTATCGACCCGGCCACGGGCATCCAGCACGCCGCAGTGGCCGTGGTCCGTGAACTCGTCGAGGCACAGGTCGGTCTGCACGACGAGCGCGTCGCCGACCTCGGCGGCGAGCGCGCGCGTGGCGACGTTGAGGATGCCCTCGGGGTCGGTCGCGCCCGAGCCGACGGCGTCGCGCTCGGCGGGCACCCCGAAGAGCATGACGCCGCCGAGGCCGGCTTCGGACGCGCGCACGGCGATCGCGCGCAGGCTGTCGAGGGAGTGCTGCCAGGCCCCCGGCATCGAGGCGATCGGCTGAGGATCTGTGAGCCCCTCGCGCACGAAGAGCGGCAGCACGAGGTGCCGCGGCCGCAGGTCGGTCTCGCTCGCGAGCCGGCGCATCGCCGGCGTCGCGCGCAGCCGGCGGGGCCGGATGACCGGGTCGAGCTCGTTCACCTCGCACCTCCCAAGGGCGCCAGGTCGGCTGCCCCGTTCGCGAGCAGCTCGTCGGCGACGCGCGTCGCGAGCTCCTCCGCCGCATCGCCCGCGTCGTCGACGTAGAGCGCGTGCGCGCTCGAGGCCTGCTCGCCCTCGGACGAATAGACGCGCGCCGCGAGGAACATCATGCCGCCGTCGATGAAGGCGTGCGCGCCGAGCGGCGCAGAGCAGCCGGCCTCGAGGCGCCGCAGCACGGCGCGCTCGGCCTCGACGGCGAGCCGCGTGGAGGCGTGGTCGATGCCGAGGAGGGCCTTCTTGAGCGGCCCCGAGAGGTCGCGGCGGGTCTCGACGGCGAGCGCGCCCTGCCCGGGAGCGGTGGGCCAGCCATCGAGCCCCAGGTGCTCGGCGATGACCTCCTCGCGACCGAGGCGCTCGAGCCCGGCGGCGGCGAGGATCACGGCGTCGAGATCGGGCTCGACCGCACCGACCCCCGCGGAGGCCGCGCGGCCGAGCACGCGTGCGATCCGCGTGTCGACGTTGCCGCGCAGCTCCACCACCTCGAGCTCGGGGAACCGACGCCGCAGCTGCGCCTGCCGACGCGGCGAGCCGGTGCCGACGCGGGCACCGGCCGGCAGGTCGGCGAGCGTGAGGCCGCCGCGCACGACGGCGGCGTCGCGAGCGTCGGCGCGCTTCGGCACCGCCGCGACGAGCAGCTTCGGGTGCGGGGTCGTCGGCAGGTCCTTGAGCGAGTGCACGACGAGGTCGCACTCCTCGGCGAGGAGCTCCTCGCGCACGGCCGCGACGAAGACGCCGACTCCGCCCGGTGCCTCCCGTGAGATCGAGGCGAGCGGCTCGGTCGAGGTATCGCCGTGCGTCGTGATGCGCACGAGCTCGACCTCCTCGCCCGTGCGGGCCGCGATCGAGTCGGCGACGCGCTGCGATTGCGCGAGGGCGAGGGCGCTGCCGCGCGTGCCGAGCCGGATCACGGCTGCAGGCCCGAGATGGCGGGCTTGAAGCCCGCGCGCACGTTCTCGCAGCAGCCCGGGCGGCAGATGTCGTACCAGGGGCCGAGGGTCGTCTCGCGGACGCGCTCGCTCCTCGCGGTGCCCCGCAGTCGCTCCTCGACGAGGTCGATGAGGCCGCTGACGTAGACCGGGTCGACACCGGGCGTCGGCACGCGCAGTGCGCGCAGGCCGTGCTCCGCGCACGTCTCCATCGCCTCGGTGTCGAGATCCCACATGACCTCCATGTGGTCGCTCACGAAGCCGACCGGCACCATGACGATCGCGGTCGCGCCGTTCGCCGCGTGGTCCGCGATCGCGTCGTTGATGTCGGGTTCGAGCCACGGCTGGCTCGGGGGGCCCGAGCGGCTCTGGTAGACGAGCTGCCACTCGACGTCGGGCAGCGGCTCGACGCGTTCGGCCCGCAGCTCCGCGAGCGCTTTGCGCATGACGACCTCGCTCACGGCGAGGTGCTGCGCGGCGTAGGCTCCGCCCTCGCCCCAGTCGACGTCGCGCGGCCCGCTGCGCTCGGCATCGGCCGTCGGGATGCTGTGGGTCGCGAACAGGACGCGCGTCGTCGCCAGATCGACGCCCTCGATCGCGAACCGGCGCAGCGCATCCACGACGCCGGCGACGAACGGCGCGACGAAGCCGGGCGCGTCGAAGAACTGGCCGACCTTGTCGATGCGCACTTGACCCCACAGGCCCGTGGCGTCGAGCGCGCGCGCGAAGTCCTCGCGGTACTGCCGACAGCTCGAGAAACTCGAGTAGGCGCTCGTCGCGAGGCCGAGGATCGTGCGGTGGCCGTCGTCGAAGGCCTGCTGCAGCGCCTCGGGGAGGTAGGGATCCCAGTTGCGGTTGCCCCAGTAGATGGGGATGTTCAGCCCTCGCCGGTCGGCCTCGGCCTGCAGCGCTGCCCGCAGCCGGCGGTTCTGCTCGTTGATCGGGCTCACGCCGCCGAAGTGACGGTAGTGGTGCGCGACCTCTTCCAGCCGCTCGTCCGGGATGCCGCGGCCGCGCGTGACGTTGCGCAGGAACGGGATCACGTCGTCCTGCCCCTCGGGGCCGCCGAAGCCGGCGAGGATGACCGCGTCGTAGGCTACGGGCTGCCCGACGTGGCCGGACTCGGCATACTGCTGCGCCGTGCCGGTCGCGGCGCGGGCGAACTGCTCGCCCGCGAAGCGCCCGTCGACGAGCTCGACGACGACCGCCTTCCCGTCAGGGCCGAGTCCGTCTGTGGTGAGCGTCATCGCACGACCTCCAGGATCGCCGCGTCGAGGGCGGCGTCGTCGAGACGTCGGCCCGTGAAGAACGGCACCTCTTCTCGCACGTGGCGGCGCGCCTCGGTGTAGCGCAGGTCGCGCATCATGTCGACGAGGTCGAGCAGGTTGTCGCTCTCCAACCCGAGCAGCCACTCGTAGTCGTTGAGCGCGAAGGCCGCGACGGTGTTGGCGAGAACCTCGGTGAAGGCGCTGCCCTTGCGGCCGTGCTCGGCGAGCATGCCGCGGCGCTCCTCCTCCGGCAGCAGGTACCACTCGTACGAGCGCACGAATGGGTAGACGCAGAGCCACCCCCTGGGCTCCTTGCCGAGCATGAAGGCGGGTGCGTGGCTGGCGCTGAACTCTGCCTGCACGTGCACGCCCATGGCGTTCCAGGTCGGCAGCAGGGTCGACAGCAGCGCGCTGCGGCGCAGCGTGCGGATCGCCGCCTGCAGGCGCTCGGGGTCGTCGCCGTGCAGCCACAGCATGAGGTCGGCGTCGGCGCGCAGACCGCTGACGTCGTAGACGCCGCGCACGGTGACGCCGTCGGCGGTCACGGCCGCGACGGCCTGCTGAACGCCGCCGCCGGAGGCGGAGCGGTTCGGGTCGCGCCGCAGCACGACGTAGACGGTGTAGGCGAGCTGATCGCTCACGGGTCTGTCCTTTCGACGGAGAGTGCGGGGTCTGAGGGGTCGAGCGCTCTCTCGGGGGCTCCGAGACGCTCGGCGAGTCGCTGGGCGTGATCGATGACGGCGGCGAGACCGGTTCCGGCGACCTGCTCGCCCGTGATGGGGATGCTCTCGCCGGCCTCGATGCGGCCGGCGCGCATCCAGGTGGTCGCCTCGGCGGCGACGACGCGGGCTTCGGGAATGCTCACGCCGAGCAGCACCTCGGCATCGCGTCGCGCCCGGTCGATGGTGGGGGCGCTCTCGTAGCTGAGCCGCAGCACCTCGCGCCCGGGCGCCGCAGCGCGCACCCACGCCCACTTGGCGCTCACGTGCGTGAGAGCGCGCGCTGCGACCTCGGTGTTCTTCGCGACGAGCACGCCCGTGCCGCGCGGAGCGTCGGCGAGCGCGCGGGTGTCGTCGTGGTCGGCGTCGACCACGAGCGTGACGAGGTGGGTCGCGGTGCGGTCGGCGGCGCGTCCGCTGACCGGGCTCACGAGTCCGGGGGCCGCGACGACGACGAGGCCTTCGCGCACCTCGCCCTCGGGCTCGGCGTCGGAGCCGACAGCGGAACCGGCGGCGGCATCCGGGTCGACGGCGAGCACGACGCGATCGGGATGCACCTCGGCGACGCGAACGCCGTACTCGATCGGCACGCCGAAGCGGTCGAGCTCGGCGAGCAGCGCGTCGACGAGCGTCGACATGCCGCCGTCGAGCCCGGCGACGAGCGACCCGGCCGGGGCGTCGATCCGCAGGCGGGCGACGGCGCGGGCGAGCGAGTTCTCGCGCAGGAGGTGATGAACGAGCCCGGGGGCGACCGCGACGGGCAGGTCGTCTGGATGCGTGGAGTGGATGCCCTCGACGACGGGAGCCACGAGCTTCTCGAGAATGCCGTCGCCCATGCGCCGCCGCACGAGCTCGCCGAGGGTCGTGGCGGTCGAGCCGACGGGGCCCGGCAGGAGGGCATCCGCCATGCCGCGCCACGCGGCGCGGAGGCCGACGACGGCGACGACGTCCTGGGAGAGCGGAGCCGACGGTATGCCCAGCAGGCTCACGGCGGGCAGCGGCACGGTCGTGCCGGTGCGCGCATGCAGCCACGCCGGGGCGTCGATCGGCGCGACGATGCGATCGGCGAGGCCGAGCCGCTGCAGGTAGTCGCGCACGATGCCGCCGCGCGTCGCGAAGGCCTCGGCGCCCGCATCGAGCGGGATGCCCGCCACCCGGTGACCGGCGACCTGGCCGCCAGCGCGCTCCCCCGCTTCGAGCACCCGCACGCGGTGCCCGTGCAGCACGAGTTCGCGCGCCACCACGAGGCCCGCGATGCCGGCGCCGACGACGAGGGTCTCGCGCATCAGTCGGGCAGCTCTCCGTGGATGTAGCGCACGAGCCGCGTGAGCACCTCGGGGTCGGTCTCGGGCGGAACGCCGTGACCGAGGTTGACGACGTGGGCGGGCGCCTTCTTGCCGCGCTCGAGCACCGAGTCGACGTGCGCGGCGAGCACGGGCCAGGGGGCGTCGAGCAGGGCCGGGTCGATGTTGCCCTGCAGCGGCATCCCGTCGCCGAAGACCGCCGAGGCCTCGTCGAGCGGCAGCCGCCAGTCGATGCCGACGGCATCGACGCCGAGCGCCGCGATGTCGGTCAGGATCCGGTCGGTGCCGAGGCCGAAGTGCACGCGCGGCACGTCGAGCCCGCGCAGGTGGCCGAGGGCTCGCTTCGAGTGCGGGGCGACGCGCCGGAGGTAGTCGTGCTGCGAGACCGAGCCGATCCACGAGTCGAACAGCTGGGCGGCCGACGCGCCCGCCTCGACCTGCGCGCGCAGGAACTCGCCGGTGACGTCTGCGCACCAGTTCAGCAGGGCCGCCCACGTGTGCGGGTCGCTGTGCATGAGCGAGCGGGCGCGCAGCTGATCCTTCGACGGGCCGCCCTCGACGAGGTAGGCGGCGAGAGTGAAGGGCGCGCCAGCGAAGCCGATGAGGGGCGTCGAGCCGAGCTGCTCGACCGTCAGCGCGACGGCCTCGCGCACGGGGTCGAGCGCTTCGGGGTCGAGCGGGCGAAGCGTCAGCACGTCGCTCGCCGTGCGGATCGGCTCGTCGATGACGGGGCCTCGACCGGCCACGATGCGGACGTCGACCCCGGCGAGCAGCACGGGCACGACGATGTCGCTGAAGAAGATGCCCGCGTCGACGCCGTGGCGGCGCACCGGCTGCAGGGTGATCTCGCTCGCGAGCTCGGGCGTCAGGCAGGCCTGCAGCATGTCGCCGCCTGCGCGGAGCTCGCGGTACTCGGGCAGCGATCGTCCGGCCTGGCGCATGAACCAGACGGGGGTGCGCTCGGGGCGGTCGCCCCGGTACGCCCGGATCAGCGGAGCGTTCGCGGTGCGACCGTCGGAGAGGGGATGCGAGGGGCTCAACGGCACTGCTCAAGGATAAGCGCTCGATTCCGAGAGTCGCCCGGGCCGAAGGGCCCGAGATCGGCCCCGCCGAACCGGCCCGCACGCGCCGGGCTCGCGGATTCGCCGCCGTAGAATGGCGGCGTGCTCCTCTGCGTGACGGCGAATCACCGCAACACCCCGTTCGAGATCCTCGAACGGCTCGCCGTCGACGCCGACGCTCTCTCGATCGCGGTGCGCGGCGCGGATCCGGCCGTGCACGGCGCAGTCGCCGTCGCGACGTGCAACCGCCTCGAGGTCTACCTCGACCTCGAGGCTCCCGCCGAGGCGACGCCCGAGGATGCGCACGCGATCGCCCGCGATTTCGTCTCGCGCGCCCTTCGATCGCTCAGCGAGGATGCCCCCGCCGACGTCTCGGCGACCGCCGACGTGCTCGACCCCGCCGCCGCCGTGCACCACCTGTTCGCCGTCTCGGCCGGGCTCGAGTCGGTCGCCGTCGGCGAGGAGGAGATCGCCGGCCAGGTGCGGCGGGCCGCGCAGGCGGCGCGCGCGAGCGGGGCATCCACGGGTCGCCTCGATCGGGTGTTCCAGGAGGCGATCCGCACCGCCCGCGCCGCGCGCGCCCAGGGCGACGCGAGCCGAACCGGCCGCAGCCTCGCTCGGCTCGCCCTCGACCTCGTCGGCAGCCGCCTCGCCGACTGGAGCGCGGCGAACGTCGTGCTCGTCGGCACGGGCCGCTACGCCGCGACGACGGTCGCCGCGCTGCGCGACCGCGGCGCCGAGCACATCACGGTCTATTCGCCGAGCGGCCGCGCCCAGGTGTTCGGCACACGTCACGGCCTGCAGTGGACCAACGACCTCAGCGCGGCGATGAGCGGCGCCGACGTCGTCATCACCTGCACCACGAAGCTCAGCGTCGAGGCGGCCGACGTGCCCGCCGAGGCCCCCGCCTACGTCGTCGACCTCGGACTGCCGCGCAACGTCGACCCGGCGGTCGGAGAGATCGACGGCGTCACGCTTCTCGACCTCGAGACGATCCGACTGCACGCACCGCTCGTGCACTGGTCGGCCGAGGAGGAGGCCCGGAGCGTCGTCGCCGAGGCCGCCCACGCCTATGTCACGGCGGCGGCCGTCGAGCCCTCGATCGTCGCTCTGCGCAAGCACGTGCTCGACCTCGTGGAGGACGAGATCGTACGGGCGAATCGACGCGGCGACGATGACGGCCGGGTCGAGGAGGCCCTGCGACACCTGACGAGCGTCTTCCTGCACACCCCGTCGACGCTCGCGCGGCGTCACGCCGTCGCCGGTCGCGGTCACGACGTCGCGACGGCGATCGAGACCCTGTTCGGCCTGCCCGTGGGGTTCGGTGCGGCCGCGGCATCGTCGGCCGTGGTGCCGTCGCCCGCCGTTCCGACCGCCGACGAACTCGGCTCGGCCGCGACCGCGTAGTGCGGCGGCGCGCCCGCGTAGCTCCGGTCGAGCGTGACGGCCTCGGCCCCCGCCCCGGAGCGGCCGCCTCTGCTTAGCGGCTGCTCTGTCTGCACCTGCCGCACGCCGCCGGCCGATCACGCCGGGGCAACGCGCCCCCATCGGCGGGTGAGAGTCGCGCTTCACACCGCTCCCGACACCGCACACGACTGGGGTCGTGTGCGGTGGCTGAAACGATGTGAAGCGTCTCGGGGTTCGGAAGTGAAGGGCGCGACGGCGCGACGCGGGCTCAGGCGCTCACGCGTTCGAGAATCGACAGCAGGGCGAGCCCGTACGCCTCGGGGGCCGAGACGCTCGTGAACGACGCCTCCGCTCCGTCGACGAGACGCAGCCCGACGCGGTACCCGTCGTCGTCGCGCTCGAGCCGGAGGAAGGATGCGCGCAGCAGGTCGCGTAGCTGGTCCTCCCGCGGCAGCCAGAGCGCGTCGTCGAGGGCCACCGAGTCGAGAGCCCACTCGGTCGTGCCGTTGAACCCGAGCACGGTGCCGTTGGAGTACTCGTGCGGCTCTATGGTCAAGTCGCTGACCGTGAACACCTCGGACTCGAGTTCGGCCCGGTCGATCTGGAAGCGGTCGCCGGATGCGGGCCGCCATCGCAGGCCGGCGTCGCGCAGGCTGCGAGCGAGGGAAGTGCTGATCACGAGACGATGCTGGCAGGAGGAACCGGGTGCCTCCTGGATGGGCGACACCCGGTTCGCGCGGTGCGATCAGCTCTGGACGCGCGCCTCGTCACGACGGCGGGCGAGCACGAGGCCCGTTCCGGCCATGATGAGCACGATCGCCGCGATGCCGAGACCCCCGAGCGCATTGCTCGCGCCCGTGAGGGCGAGGGTCGGCAGGCAGTCGGCCGCGGCGGCGAACACGAGGTTCCAGATCGTCCGCTGGCCGGGATCGCTCCACCCGAAGCCGGTGGGGAACTCCTCGCTCGCGGGCTCGAGACTCGCGACGATGCTCGGAGTCGACCCGGCCGGCGCCGAGTAGGTGGCATTGCCGGCGACGACGACGCCGTCGACCGTCCAGATGACGCCCGGCTCGTTGGTCAGTCGGTAGCTGCCCGGGTTGCCGAGGCAGTCCGGCTGCGTCCACGAGACCGAGGCGGTCGTCACGGGCGCGGTCGGCAGGCACTCCTCGTCGAAGGCGAAGGTGTACTCGAAGGGCCCGTACTGCTCGGGCATCGTGTAGCCCTCGTCCGCGCTCGCCGTGATCACGACCTTCTGGAACGGATCGGCGTCGAAGGTGACCGACCCCTGCCCGTCGCCGAAGACCACCGGGACCGGGTCTCCGCCGTCGACCGAGCGCGTCCAGCTCACGCCTTCCGCCGAGGAGATCGTGTAGGACTGCGTCAAGCAGTCGTCGACGATCACCGGATCGGGGATGACGATCTGGGGGCACAGCTCGGTGTTCGGTCCGTCGAGCGTGCCGGTGAAGGTCAGCACGGTGCCGCCCTCGCTCACCACCCGCCCCTCGACCTCCTCGCTGCTCTGGAAGAACTGCGTGTTCTCGCCGATCGCGGTGAACACGACCGTGTAGTCGAGGCCGTCGACCTCCACGCTTGTGAGCTCGGCGAGCTCGGAGTCGAACTCGAAGCCCTCCTCATCCAGCGCCTCGGGCTCGAGACACGTCGGCTCGCTGAACGCCAGGAACGCGTCCGTGATGGGCAGCACGCAGTCCTCGCCCTCGAGCGCGGCGTCGAGGACTCCGCTGAAGGTGCGCGTCGTGCCGTCGTCGCTCACGCCCTCGAGTTCGCCGGAGAACCGGTACCCGTAGTCGGCCGTGAAGACGACCTCGTACTCGCGGGTCTCGGGATCGTACGAGACGATCTCGAAGGTGGCGTCCTCGGCCGTGAAGTTGTCCGTATCGAGAGCGGAATCGAGGAAGCAGTTCGGCTCGGTCACCGCGATTCCGGCGACGGCGAGTTCGCACTCCTCGACGTCGGGGGCGCCCACGGGAAGCGTGATGGTGAGCGACTTGACGTACGTGGTCTCGCCGTCGACCTCGACGGCGAACAGGTTCGCCCCCGTGGCGAGGAACTCGATCGACACGGTCTGCTCCTCCTCGTCGAAGACGGGCTCGCCCCAGGTCACACCGGAGTCGGCGTCGATGATCGGGTTCTCCCAGTCCTCGCCGAGCTCGCAGGTGGCCGGCGGGAGCGAGAAGCTCGCGTCGACGACGATGCACTGCAGGGTGTCAGGGCCGTCGAGCGTGCCGGTGAAGG
The DNA here is from genome assembly GCA_005502445.1 of Microbacteriaceae bacterium X2B. GTDB lineage: Bacteria > Actinomycetota > Actinomycetes > Actinomycetales > Microbacteriaceae > Microcella. Next base: position 414 of record SCPB01000041.1, on the reverse strand, counting down.
TCAGCACGGTGCCGCCCTCGCTCACCACCCGCCCCTCGACCTCCTCGCTGCTCTGGAAGAACTGCGTGTTCTCGCCGATCGCGGTGAACACGACCGTGTAGTCGAGGCCGTCGACCTCGACACTCGTGAGCGCGGCGAGCTCGGAGTCGAACTCGAAGCTCTCCTCATCCAGCGACTCGGGCTCGAGACACGTCGGCTCGCTGAACGCCAGGAACGCGTCCGTGATGGGCAGCACGCACTCCTCGCCGTCGCTCGGACCGCCGAGCGTGTCCGCGAACGTCACCTCTGCCAGACCACCCTCGAACTCGTAGCCCTCGTCAGCCGTGAACACCACCTCGAACGTGCCGTCCTCCGAACCGTCATCGACGATCACGTACGAACTGTTGGTGTAGTCGAAGCCCTCCTCGTCGAGGC
>SCPB01000040.1 GCA_005502445.1 Microbacteriaceae bacterium X2B | reverse complement strand
CTCTCCGGCGAGAGCGCGGCCGTCTCGAACGGCAACGGCCCAGCGTCGATCACCGTGAACGACCCGCAGGATGCGACCGTCGTGACCGGCGTCGTCGCCAAGGCCATGCCATCCGTCGTGACGATCGAGGTCGCCGGCGGCAGCGCGCAGGGCAGCGGCTCCGGCGTGATCCTGAGTGAGGACGGCTACGTGCTCACGAACGCCCACGTCGCGACCCTCGACGGCGCGGCCACCGACCCGACCATCCGCGTCTCGACGGCCGACGGTCGCCTGTGGGATGCCTCGCTCGTCGGCGCCGACCCGATCGCCGATCTCGCTGTCATCCGGCTCGGGGGCGCGTCCGGCCTGCAGCCGATCGAGTTCGCCGACTCCGACGCCCTCAACGTCGGCGACCGGGCGATCGCGATCGGCGCCCCGCTGGGCCTCGCCGGCACCGTCACCGACGGCATCGTCTCCGCGCTCAACCGATCGATCACCGTGCAGTCCTCGGCCGTGCCCGGAGTTCCCGCCGAGCAGCAGCCCGACGAGGATCGGAGCCCCTTCGAGTTCTGGAATTTCGACATCCCCGGCGAGGGTCGGGCACAGCCTCCCGCATCGTCGACGATCGCGCTCGCGGTCATCCAGACCGACGCCGCGATCAATCCGGGCAACTCCGGCGGCGCCCTCCTCGACGAGAACGGCGATCTGATCGGCATCAACGTCGCGATCGCGACGGCCGGCGGCGGCCAGAGCGGTGCGGCGGGCAGCATCGGGGTCGGCTTCTCGATCCCTGCGAACTTCGCCGAGCGCATCGCGACCGAACTCATCGAGAACGGCACGGCGAGCCACGGCCTCCTCGGGGCGACGGTGACGGACGCCGGGCTGGACGTGTCGAGCGAGGTCGTCGGCGCTCTCATCGACTCGGTCACGCCGGGGGGCCCCGCCGAGCAGGCGGGCCTGCGCGCGGGCGACATCATCACCGAGTTCGACGGGGTCCCCATCACCGACCAGGTCGACCTCACGGCGCAGGTCCGGGTGCGCGCGGGCGGCGACAGCGCCGAGCTGGTCTACGTTCGCGACGCCCGCCGGCAGACCATCACGGTGACGCTGGGCGAACTCGGCTAGGCACTAGCCTCGGGAGGTATGGGTCAGGCCACGTCCGCGCGCCCCGGCGTCAGCTACGTGATGCCGGTGTACAACGAAGCGGCGTACATCGACGATGCGATCGCGAGCGTCCTCGCACAGCGCTACGAAGGCGAACAGGAGCTCGTGCTCGCCCTCGGTCCCTCGACCGACGGCACGAGCGAGCGGGTCGAGCGGCTCGCCGACGCCGATCCGCGCATCCGCATCGTCCACAATCCCGAGATGACGATCCCGGTCGGTCTCAATCGGGCGATCCGCGCGGCGCGTCACGACGTCATCGTCCGCGTGGATGCTCACACCGAGCTCGCCCCCGACTACACCGACACGGCCGTCGCGACCCTGAGCCGCACGGGCGCGGCCTCGCTCGGGGGCCTCATGGTCGCGGCGGGCCGCAGCCGGTTCCAATCGGCGGTGGCGCGCGCGTACAACTCTCGGCTCGGGCTGGGCGGAGGCGCCTACCACGGCTCCGCCGTGGAGGGTCCGGCCGAGAGCGCCTATCTCGGGATCATGCGACGCCCGGCGCTGCTCGAGGTCGGGCTCTACGACGAGGGCCTCAAGCGCGCGGAGGACTGGGAGCTCAACTTTCGGCTGCGCAGCGCGGGCCGGCTCGTCTGGCTCGATCCGGCCCTGCGGGTCACGTACTGGCCCCGCGACACGTGGCGCAAGCTCGTGCGCCAGTTCGTCGCCACCGGCATCTGGCGGGGCGAACTGGTGCGCCGCCACGGCGGTCGGCACCCGCTGCGGTACTTCGCGCCGCCCGCGCTCGTCGCCGCGAGCGCACTGAGCCTCCTCGTCGTCGCGCTGCAGCTGGCGGGCGTGCTGACCGGCGTCGCCTCGACCGTGCTCGGGCTCGTGCACCTCGCCCCGGTGCTGTACGCGGCCCTCCTCCTCGGCCTGCTGCTCGCTCCGACGAGCGGTCGCACGCTCGCCGACCGCGCGACCTTCGCTCTCGTCATCGCGACGATGCACCTGAGCTGGGGCCTCGGCTTCGTGCGCGGCTTCGCGATCGGCGCTCGCGATGCCGTCGACCGCTCGCGCATCGAGTCGTGAGGCGGCTCCCCACGCAGCAGGTGATCAGTCGAGCAGGCCCGCGGCGAGCATGCGCGCGACGACGCGCTCGGCCGCCCGGCCGTCGTCGAGGGGCGTGAAGCGGGCACGCCACGCGGCGAGAGCCGCGGTCGATGCGGAGGGCGCACCCGTGGCGAGGTCGCGCAGAGCGCCCAGGAGGGCATCCCGGTCGGTGACGACGACCGCGGGGGCCTCCGCGGTCGCGTCGAAGTAGAAGCCGCGCAGGTCACGTCGGTAGTGCTCGAGATCGGGTGTGAACAGCACGAGCGGTGTCGTGGTCGCCGACACGTCGAACATGATCGAGCTGTAGTCGGTCACGACGACGTCGGCGGCGAGCAGGAGGTCGGTCATGACGGGGTAGCTCGTCACGTCGATGAGGCCCGGCGCGTCGAGGTCGTTGCCGAAGCGGAGCGTTCGGCTGTGGCCTCGCACGAGGAGCACGTGGTCGCCCGCCATCGCCGCGAGCTCCGCGGCGAAGCCCGGCAGGTCGAGGTAGTCGACGATCTCGGTGCGGTCATCGCGCCAGGTCGGCGCGTAGAGCACGGCGCGCTGCCCGGGGCGCACCCCCAACCGCGCGCGCGCCGCTGCGCGGTCGCCCGTGACGAGGGCGTCGTTGCGCGGGTACCCCTCGACCCAGATCGGTCCCCGGAAGGCGTAGGCGCGCCGCAGGATCTCCGCCGCGTAGGCGTTCTGCGCCAGGAGGATCGACCACCGGCGGCTCTCGCGCGTCACCGCGATGCGCGTGCGCAGGCCGATGCCGTCGCGATCGAGCGCGAGCCGCTTGAGCATCGTGCCGTGCCAGGTCTGCAGCACGGTCTGGTGCGGGCGCGGCCGCCAGCGCTTGCGCAGCCAGTCGTTGACGACGAGCACACGCGCGTCGGCGCGCACGCGCCACCACTCGGCCGACCCCTCGACGATCGGAAGGGCGCCCTCCGGCACGGCGACCGAGAGGTCGACGACCGACCAGTACCGGGTGATGTCGGGTCGCACGCGTGCGAGCTCGCGGTCGATGGCGAGCGGATTGCACGCGGCCGACTGGGCGTAGAAGCTCTCGAAGAACACCGCGTTCTCGGGGGATGCGGTGCGCCGCCGGTAGGCGTGCTCGAGTCGGCGCTGCGCCCGTCGGCCGCGCTCATCGGCGGCGAGCGGAGCGGCGATGCGCACGACGAGGGTTCCCTCGTCGGCGCGGACGGCGGCGCTCAGCAGCGGCGTGAGGAGCTCGCCGGGCAGCCCCGCGTCGACGTCGGCGCGCGCCGTCGCGTGGGCGAGCCCGTCGAGCTCGGTCTCGAGCCGGTAGTCGCCGCTCGGCGGAGGCAGTTCGGGGGAGCCCCAGCGGGAGGTGAGCACGGGGAAGACCGCGCGGAATCCGGTGTCCGACGACTCCACCATGGCCGGAAGGCGATGCCGCGGGCCCGCGAGGGTCATCGAGCGCACGGCCCCGCGAGCGCGTCCGCTCACGACGACCCGCTCGCCCTCGACGAGCACCTCGGTCACGACGATCGGGCGGGCCGGCGGCGCCTCGAGGGCGTCCGACGCATTCTTCTCGCCGAGCATCACGCCGATCGCCGCGAGCACGCGCTCTGCGGCGCGCCCGTCGAGCCGGTCGACGTGCTCGTCGCGCAGCCACTCGGCGTGCGCCAGGGCGGCGTCGCGGCCGACGCCAGGCTCGAGCGCGCCGTCGAGCCGCTCGAGCGTCTGCGCCCAGGTCGTCGCGGGATCGCCGCCGCTGAAAGCCCGGTACGGCGTGTAGAGCCCGCGGCTCGCGAGGTAGCGGGCGAGGTCGGGCGCGAAGAAGACGCTCGGCACCCCGGCGATCGCGGCGTCGAAGGCGATCGACGAGTAGTCGGTCACGAGGGCGTCGATCGCCGGCAGTGCGGGCGTGACGTCGACGAGCGCATCGCGGCCCACGAGCACGATGCGCTCGGACGTCGCGGGGCCGGCAGCGTACGACCCCGCTCCGAGCGGGTGCGAGCGGATCAGCAGCACGGCGTCGGCGCGTTCTGCCCAGGCCGCGATCGCCTGCCACTCGGCCGCGCTCGGGATCGCCGCATCCTCGTCCCCGTCGCGCCAGGTCGGGGCGTAGAGCACGAGGTGCGAAGCTGCGGGGAGCGCGCCGACGGCCGCGTCGATGCGGCGACGCGCATCCTCTCGCCGCAACGCCGGCGTGCCCTGCAGCAGAACGTCGTCGCGCGCGTCGCCGAGCACGCGCACTCGCTCGGCCGGCAGTCCGAACGCCGAGCGGACGCGCGCGGCGACGAGCTCGGAGGCGACCGGGAAGAGCGAGATGCGCGCCGCGCCGAGCCGGTACAGGCGCGACATGATCGCCCGCACGCCCGGCAGCGAGCCGATGAGGGGCAGCCGCAGCACCGCTCCGGTGTCGAGGTGCAGCCGTTTGAGGGGGACGCCGTGCCATAGCTGCACGACCAGCGCGCCGCTCGAGCCGTAGCGGTTGACGTCGCCGAGACCGTGCGTGACGACGACGACCCCGGCGCGCAGCGTCGCCCAGAATCCGGGGATGCTGCGCGCCCGCACTGCGCGCATGCCGCGCTCGGTCGCGTCCGCGAGCTCGTCGTCGTTCGAGGCGAGCCACACGAGGTCGCGCCCCGGGTCGCGATCGCGGCAGAGCTCCCACAGGGCGAGAGCCCCCTCACCGATCCCGATGCCCGAGCCGAAGGCCCAGCGGCGAGGGCTGCGCGGCACGAGGCGCGCCGCGAGCGCTCCGAGCCCGTACAGCGGGGCGCGAGCGAGTACGCGCGCGTTGCCGGCGCTGAACGTGAAGCGGGCCATCGCGGGCGATTCTCCCACGCCCGGCCCCGCGCGTCGTGTTCGCAACTCAGGCTGCGGCGCGCGAAACCCGCGCGCGCCGCAGTCGAGACGCCTTTCGGCCCGAGTTGCGAACAAGTCGGTAACGGTTGACCCCTTTTCGCGGGGCGGCCGTGACGGGCCCGACCATGATGGAGCAGTGAGAATCCTCAGCCAGCTCTCGACGGCCCAGCGGCTCGCGCGCAACATCTACCGATCGCGCCGCAACCGGGCGGCGCTCGAGGCGCGCATGGCGAGCGTGACGCCACCGGCGCCCGGCAGCATCGAGATCGCGGTGTACTTCGCCGACACGCGCGTGAACCTCTACCAGATCCGGCAGTGGTACGCGCCGCTCGCCGAGCTCGCGAGGGTTCATCCGGTCGCGATCATCAGCCGCAGCCCCGGCACGATGCTGACCCTCCTCGACGAAGCCCCGGTTCCCGCCGTCTACCTGCGTCGCGTCGTCGACCTCGAGCGCTTCGTCGCCGAGCAGCCGCTGCGCATCGTGTTCTACGTCAACCAGAACACCAAGAACTTCCAGATGTTCCGCTACAGCCGCATGTGGCACGTGTTCATCAACCACGGCGAGTCCGACAAGATGTACATGACGACCAATCAGTACAAGGCGTACGACTATTCCTTCATCGCCGGCGACGCGGCGAAGGAACGCCTCGAGCGCAAGCTGTGGAACTACGACCTCGAGCGCAAGGCCATCGCGATCGGCCGCCCGCAGGCCGACCACTTCGCCGGAGCCCTGCCCTACGAGCCCGACGACCGCACCGTCGTGCTCTACGCCCCGACGTGGGAGGGCGACCGCCCTGCGGCGGCCTACGGCTCGATCGCGAGCCACGGCGAGGCGCTCGTCGACGCGCTGCTCGCGACCGCACGCCATCGCGTGATCTACCGACCCCACCCGCGCAGCGGCGTCGTCGACCGCTCCTACGGCGAGGCCAACGCGCGCATCGTCGCCGCGCTCGCCCGCGCCAACGCCGCCGACCCCTCGGCGCAGCACGTCTTCGACGACGGAGCGGCGCTCGGCTGGCAGCTCGCCGCCGCCGACGTCGCGATCACCGACATCTCGGCGATGGTCTACGACCGACTCGCCACGGGCAAGCCCATCGTCATCGCGCGGCCGGCATCGGCCGAGGCCGAGATCGACGACTCGGGGTACCTCGGCGACTGCGAGTGGCTGACCGTCGAGCAGGCGGCCGAGATCGTTCCTATCGTCGATCGCGTGCTGACGAGCAGCGAAGCGCATGAGCGCCTGCAGCTCTGGGTCGAGCGCCACTTCGGCGACACCGCGCCCGGTGCCGCGACCGCGCGATTCCACGCGGCCGTCGAGCAGCTCATCGCGGAGTGGCGGCGCGCCGCCGCCGAGCACGCCGACGACCCCGTCACGAGCGAATCGAACCCCTTCGACGACGACATCGACGAGGATGCCGCGCCCGGCGAAGGCTGACCTCCCGCCCGGCGGTCCCTCCGCTCAGATCTCGAACCCGCCCTCGCCGTCATCGACGGCGTCGCGCTGTTCGAGCGCGAGCCGCGGCACGGTGACGCGGCCCAGCCGGCGCCCGCGCACGACGAGGCGGCGCCGTTCGCGGGGCGCATCCCCGGCGGTGATCGCGATCTGCAGGCTCGCCGGCCATTCGGTCGGCGCGGGACCGAAGGCCTCGCGGGCGTTGCGCACGACCTTGCGCCCGAGGATGTGGTTGCCGGTTCCGCCGATGACCGCGCCGATGCCGAAAGGGATCGCTCGGCCGACGACCGTGCCTCCCTGCGTCACCGCGAACCGCCGCACGAAGGCCGCGCGGAGCCGGTCGGCGAGCGAGTCGAGCATGACGCGCGGCATGCTCTTCGTCACGAGCTCGCCCCAGTAGGCCGTGCGGGGCGCGCCGCCCGACATCTGCTTCGCGAACTGCGTCACGAGGTCCTTGCCCGCACCGCCGAGCATGAGCGCCATGACGAGGCTCTGCGCGCGTTCGGGGTCGTCCACGGCGATGCCGTGCACCTCTGTCACCGACTGGGCGAAGAGGGCGCTCGCCTCGAGGAAGGCGACCGTCTCGACGCCGCTGAGCGTCAGCGAGGCGGCGATCCCGACCGCGGGCACCACGGCCGCGGCGCCGACGGAGGCCCCGCTCGCGGTGACGAGCGTCAGGTAGTGCTTCTCGAGCATCCTGATCACCTCGTCCGGCGAGGCATTCGGCGATCGGCGGCGGATGCGGCGCACATGGGCGAGCACGGCGGGTCGCTGCGACGACATGATGGCCTGCAGGGCGCGCACCATGCGCGGGTCGGGCGAGTCATAGGGCGGGCGTGCCACGGATCCTCCACTCCGAACGCGGTCGCCCCCAGTGTTCGATGGCATCGACGGGGGAGAGCAGGAAAGGTAGCATAGAAGTATGAAGGTCAGTGTGAACATCTCCGAGGACGACGTGCGCTTCATCGACGCGCAGGCCGCCAGTGGCGCGTTCTCCTCGCGGTCGGCGGCAATCCAGGCGAGCATCCGTATGCTGCGGGAGTCGCGGCTCGTCGACGACTACGCCGAGGCCTTCGACGAGTGGCGGGGGTCGCCCGAGTCGGCACTGTGGGCGTCGACGGATGCCGACGGGTTCGGCGGCTCGGACTCCTCAGCGTGACGGTGCACGTCAGACTCTCGCGCGGGCAGGTCGTGCTCGTGGAGCTCGACCCGGTACGCGGTACGGAGCAGAGGAAGACCCGGCCTGCCGTCGTGGTCAGCAACGACGGCGCGAACAGTGCCGCCTCGGTGCGCGGTAGGGGCATCATCACGGTCGTTCCGATCACGTCGGCGATCGATCGTCAGTTCGCCTTTCAGGCTCGAGTCTCCGCCGGTGACAGCGGCCTATCGCGTGACTCGAAGGCGCAGGCCGAACAGGTGAGGTCGATCGACGTCACCCGGGTCGTGCGCGCGCTCGGGTGGGTCAGCGCCGAAGAGCTGGGTGCCATCGACGATGCCCTGAGGCTTCACCTCTCGCTCGGCTGAGCTCGCCACCGCGCTCAGACCGCAGTGACCCCGTAGTCGCTGTCGTAGGCCGCGAGAACCCCCTCGATCGAACCGTCGAGCTGGAGCGCTCCCTTGTCGAGGTAGAGACCCCGAGTGCAGAACCGCTTCAGGTCGCGCTCGTTGTGCGAGACGAAGAAGAGGGTGCGGCCGCCGGCGAGCAGTTCGTCGATGCGGGCGTAGCACTTCTCGCGGAAGGCCTTGTCGCCCACGGCGAGTACCTCGTCGACGAGCAGGATCGGCTCTTCGAGCCTCGAGATCACCGAGAAGGCCAAGCGCACCTTCATGCCGCTCGAGAGGTGCTTGTACGGGGTGTCGACCGACTCGGCGAGCTCGGCGAAGTCGATGATCTCGTCGTAGCGCTCGTCGATCTCGGCCTTCGACATGCCGTGCAGCCCGGCGGTGAGCTGCACGTTCTCGCGCACGGTGAGGTCGTCGACGAAGCCGCCCGTGATCTCGATGAGCGGGGCGACCCCGCCGTGTACGTCGACGCGGCCCTCGTCGGGCAGCATGACGCCCGCGACGAGCTTGAGCAGCGTCGACTTGCCCTGCCCGTTGCGCCCGACCACGCCGATCGCCTCGCCCGCCCGCACCTCGACGTCGACGCCGCGCAGAGCCCAGAACTCGTTCGGACGGGCCCGCCGGTTGCTGCCCGCGAAGAGGTCCTTGAAGCTCCGTCGGCCGCGTCGGTTGCGGCGGAACCGGATGCCCGCCCCCTGGACGCGGATCACGACGTCGTTCATCAGATCTCCTTCAGCACGGCGCGCACGGTTCGGCGGAACACGAGGGCCCCCGCGCCGAGCGCCAGGAGACTCATGGCCGCGGCGACGATGACCGCGCGGGGCTCGACCTCCTCGGGGAAGAAGCTCGCGCGATACAGCGAGATGATGCCCGCGAGCGGATTGAAGGACGCCCAGACGTCGAGCCCGTCGGGAAGATCGGCGAGGCCGTAGATGATCGGCGAGGCGTAGAACAGGAAGCGCAGGATCAGCTTGACGGCGCGCTCCAGATCGCGGAAGAACACCACGAGTGGCGCGATGACGAGCCCGAGTCCGAGCGTCAGCACGGCCTGCAGGACGACCGCCAGGGGCAGCCACAGCACGCCCCACGTGAGCTGCGCGCCGTAGACGATCGCGAAGATCGCGACCACCGGGATCGCGAGCACGAACTCCACGCCCTTCGACAGCACGATGCGCGCGACCCAGACGCTGCGCGGCAGGCGCGTCGAGCGCACGAGCTTGGCGTCCTTGATGAAGGCGCGCGTCGAGTCGCCCACGGCGCCGTTGAACCAGGTCCACGGCAGCAGACCGGCGAGCAGGTACACGATGTACGGCTCGGCGCCGATCGCGCGGTCGACGATCTGGGTGAACACGAACCAGTAGATGACGGCCATGACGAGCGGATCGAGCACCGACCACAGGTAGCCGAGGAACGAGGTCGAGTAGCGCACGCGCAGATCGCGGCTCGTCAGCAGCCACAGTGTCTGGCGATAGACCCGCGCGGGTGTTCGCGGCGGGCGCGACGGCGAGGCGAGGGTCACAAGCGACTACGGTACCGGCATCCTGCGCCCGACCACCGCGAATGAGCGATCGATGCGGGGGATGCCGAGCGGCCCGCCCCCTGGCGGGGGCGGGCCGCTCGGGCCCTGCGGCGCAGGACCCTGTTCAGACGTAGAGGTTCGCGCGCTCCAGGTCTTCGGCGAAGTCGATCTCGACCGCGTACAGGTCGGAGATGTCGAGCGGCTCGACGCGCAGGCCGTTCTTCTCGATCGCGAGCTCGATGCCGCGCTCGAAGTAGTCCTGGTCGCCGACGCGCTGCAGGTGGTGGATGAGCGTCGGCTTGTCGGCGGACGAGATGTAGTTGATGCCGACGGCCTCGCCGAGGCCGCCGACGACCTGCTTCGAGAGCTCCTTGATGAAGCCCTCCGCGTCGATCGTGTACTTGACCTCCTCGTCGGAGACCTTCGAGGTGTTGACGCTCACGAACGAGCGGTCGGCGTGCACGAGGCCCGCGGCGCGCACGAGAGCCTGCGGGTCGAAGACGACGTCGCCGTTCATCCACAGCACGCCCTGCGAGCCCGTGGCCTTGAGGGCACGGAGGAGGCTCTTGGACGTGTTCGTCTGGTCGTACTGCTCGTTGTACACGTAGTTCACGTCGGGGAAGGCGTCGATGATGTGCTCGAGCTTGTAGCCGACCACGGTCGTGATCGTCGCGTCGGTGCCGAAGGCGGCGGCGATGTTGTCGTGCTGCTGCTGCATGATGGTGCGGCCGTCGCTGAGCTCGGTGAGCGGCTTGGGAAGCGAACGGCCGAGGCGGCTGCCCATCCCGGCGGCGAGGATGACGATCTGCGTGGTCATTACGACCTCCTGTGTCTTTCGGTCGGCTGCGCAGGCGGTCTTCGTGACACCGCCGAGGGCGGATCGGACGGTGCGTGTTCACCGACTGGTCATCTGCGCGCTGTGGATCAGACACTCCGTTGTGCTGTGCAGAGTTTACGGGCGGAGCCGCGGTAACGGGAGGGGCGCGTCGATTTCCGTTGCCGAACCGTGACCGGATCCTCGGGAACTGCACAGCCCGGGCGGCGAACCGATCGACGCCCCTGTCCCGTTGCTAGCGTGGAGTCGTGGACCCCTCGACACCGCCCTCAACGAACGAAGCGAGCCCGGGCGACGGGAGCTCCGCACCGGAGTCGGGCCCGGTCGAGATGGTGCCGCCGGCCGGCCGGCCCTCGTCAACGGCGTCCGGTTCGTCGGCGCCGCGCAAGCCGAAGGCGCGGGCGACCGCGACGCGAGCCCCCGCCCCCAAGCGCACGCCGGCGCCGCGCAAGCCGAAGGCCACGGTCGCGAGACCCGCCGCGCCTCCGCCTCCTCCCGCCCCCGTGGTGCTGCAGGTCACGGGACTGCGCAAGCGCTTCGGCCGCACGCTCGCCGTCGACGGCATCGACATCACCGTCCGCAAAGGCTCGATCTTCGGATTCGTCGGGCCGAACGGCGCGGGCAAGACCACGACGCTCTCGATGATCACGGGGCTGCTGCGCCCTGATGCCGGCACGGTCGTCGTCGACGAGTCCGATGTGTGGCGCCACCCGAGCGACGCCAAGCGCGCGCTCGGCGTCCTGCCGGATCGCATGCGCCTCTTCGATCGACTCACGGGCGCGCAGATGCTCTACTACTGCGCCGTGCTCCACGGGCTCGATCGGGAGACCGCGCGACGACGCACCGACGACCTGTCGCGAACCCTCGCCCTCGAAGGCTCGCTCGATCGACCCGTCGCCGACTACTCCATCGGAATGATCAAGAAGGTGTCGCTCGCCGCCGCTCTCATCCATTCGCCACGCCTGCTGGTGCTCGACGAGCCCTTCGAGGCGGTCGACCCGGTCTCGACGGCGCAGGCGATCGATCTGCTGCGCGCGTACGCGCGGGCGGGCGGGACGGTCGTGCTGTCGAGTCACAACATGGATCTCGTCGAGCGGGTCTGCGACAACGTCGCGATCATCGTCGGAGGCACGATCCTCGCCTCCGGCACTCTCGACGACGTTCGCGGGGGCCGGTCGCTCGAGGAGCGCTTCGTCGATCTCGCCGGCGGTCGCTCCGCCGTGGAGGGACTCGAGTGGTTGACGACGTTCTCCGACTGAAGCTGGCCCTCCTCGCCTCGGCCTTCCGGGGCCCGCGACGGCTCGCCCGCACGGGGATCGTCGCCGGGCTCGCCCTCGCCCTCGCCGTCGCGATGAGCGATTGGGCGACCGCGTTCCGTCCGACCGACGCCGATCATCGCGCCGGACTCATCATCATCGCGAGCGTCATCGCTCTCGCGCTCGCAGTGAGCCCGCTCACCTCCGGCCTCGGATCAGCGCTCGAACCTCGCCGCTTCGCGCCTTTCCCGATCGAGGCGCGACCGCTCGCCCTGGCGCTCGCCCTCGCGAGCGCCATCGGGGCGCAGGGCCTCCTGACCGCGGTGCTCGCGATCGCGCTCGTCGTTGCGTGGTCGGGCACGGCGGCTCTCGCGACGGCGGTCGTCGGGGGCGCACTGGGAGCCGTGGCGATCATCCTCGCCGGGCAGATCCTGGTCGCCGTCGCGGCGCAGCTCGCGGTCGCGCCGTCGACCGTGCACACGGTCACGTTCTTCGCACGCGGCGTCGTGCTCGTGTGCGTCGCCGCCGCGATCACGACGGCGCTCGTCGTCGAGCGCGGCCGCGACACGACGCAGGTCGAAGGCATCGCGGTCGTCCTCGCGAGCACCCCGCTCGGACTGCCGTGGGCGGCGCCCGGCAGCGACACCGGCGCGGTGTGGGCTCGCCTGCTCGGCGGACTGGGGCTCGTCGTCGCGCTCGCGGTGATCTGGCAGTGGCTCGTGGGCAGACTGCTGGAGGCGCCGCAGCGGCAGCGCTGGATGGGGCGCAAACGTGGGCTCGGAGTGTTCGACCTGGTCCCCGCAACGCAGAGCGGCGTGATCGCGGCCCGCAGCATCCTCTACTGGACGCGCGATCCGCGCTACCGGCTCGCGCTCATCGCCCTGCCGATCGCCCCCGCTCTCATGATGATCGCCCTCGCGATCGCCGGCGTGACGCCGCAGTACCTGTGGCTCATCCCGCTGCCAGTGCTCGCACTCTTCCTCGGCTGGTTCAGTCACAACGACGTCGCCTACGACCACACGGCCGTGTGGCTGCACATCGCGGCGCACGTGCGCGGCGCATCCGATCGCTGGGGGCGCGCGGTGCCGCCGCTGCTGCTCGGCGTTCCGCTCGTCGTCCTGCTCGCGCCCGTCTTCGCGATGTGGTCGGGGGTGTCGGGCGTCGAGCCGGCGCTGCTCGGCATCAGTCTCGGGCTCCTGCTCACCGGCATCGGCGTCTCGAGCGTGTCGTCCGCGGCCGCACCGTACCCCGCCCCGCGCCCGGGCTCCGGCCCCTTCGACCAGCCGCCGGTGACGGCGGCCACGGCAGGCTGGGCTCAGGGGCTCTCGATGCTCGCGATCGTCGGACTCATGTCGCCATCGGTCGTGGTCGCGTGGTGGGGCTTCGTCGACGACCCCGAGTGGCTGCCGATCGCGGGCGTGGCGGGTGCTGCGACGGGCGTCGGGATGCTCGCGCTCGGGATCCTCGTCGGGGGCCGCGTGTTCCGTCGTCGCGCGCCCGAGCTGCTCGACCTCGTGCTGCGCAACTGACGGCGGCGACCGCCGCAGCCGTGGCGCCCGGGTTCCCGCTCGACGGTTGCTCGCGAGTCCGTCGTAGAATCGGCGCATGGCCACGACCGACGACCCCGCAACGGCAGGCGGCATCGACGTCCTCGACCGCGAGCTCGAGAAGCTCCTCCATGAGGAGCAGCTGGAGGATGGCGACCACGAGCGCTTCTCGCACTACGTGCCCAAGAACAAGATCATCGAGTCTGCGCTCACCGGCAAGCCCGTTCGCGCGCTGTGCGGCAAGAAGTGGACCCCGGGGCGCGATCCCGAGAGGTTCCCGGTCTGCCCGACGTGCAAAGAGGTCTACGAGAGGATGCGCGACGAGTAGGCGCCACAGCCCTCGACATGCCGCGCGCCTGTGACCGCGCTCGGCCTGCCTCTTCCTCGGGCGAACTGCCACGACTTCGCGCATCAGGGGATGCAGATCGGTCGCTCGTCGTCGCGAGTCCTCAACACCGCCGCAACGAGCGCCCGAACTGACCGACTCGTGGCCGCGCATGCGAGCGACTCAACGTCTCCGGCATCGTGCTGGCGTGAACACTCGACTTCTCGACCATGCTGCACAGGTGTCGCGCGCAGGGTGCGGCGGGCTCGGCTACGGGGCGACCCGCGGCCGAGCGTTCGCGCGCCCCTTCCGCGGCGTCCTCACCGAGTCCGCCGCGACGATGGGAATCGTCGAGCGCGCGTTCGCTTGCTCGCTTGTGCTGCCTAGCGAGGCGTGGTTCTCGCACTCGACAGCCGCGTTGCTGCACGGCCTGCCTCTTCCTCGGGCGTTGGAGGAGGGCCCGCTTCATGTGACGGTGCCGCCGCCGATGCGGGCGTCCCGACTCCACGGCGTGGTGGGGCATGCGCGGGCATGGCCCGTCGTTCCCTGCGCCGAGGCGTTCTTCGACAGCGCTTTCCGAGAGCCCCTCCCCCTCCGTGTCGAAGACCCTGCCGTCGTTCTGTTCTCGTGCGCCGAGCTGCTCGATGTGCCGGATCTGGTCGCCCTCGGTGACGCCATCCTTCTGCAGACCCACTCCGGCATCCGCGAGTCGTGGAGCGCACTTCAGGCGGCGTCCGCTCGGCGAGCAGGAGGCGCACGTTTCCGGCGCGCGCTGCCCTTGCTGCGCGAGGGCGTCCGGTCCCGTGCCGAGAGCCTGCTGCGTCTCCAGATCCGCGAGGCGGGCCTTCCGGAGCCGGTCGTGGCCCACCCGATCTCCGGCGACGGCTGGCTGCAGCATCCCGACCTCGCCTGGCCGGAGTTCAGAGTGCTGATCGAGTACGAGGGCGACGAGCATCGCACGAGTCCTCGGCGGTTCGCCTCGGACATCCGTCGCATGGAGCGCTACGACGACGCTGCGTGGAGCGCTCTGCGACTCACCCGCCGCGACGTCTACGTCGATCCGGACGGCGCGATGGCCCGCATCGAGTCGCGTCTGCGGCGCGCGGGGTGGCGCTCGCCCCGGCGCTGGAGTCGGCGCGCGACCCTGCGCGTCATACCGTGAGCGAGCAGATTGGTCTCTTGTTGGCGGTTGCGAGGAGGTCGCCCGCAACAGCAGACGAATCTCAGGAGGGGATGGCGCGCCGCGAGCGCCGCGCTCTGGTGCGGCGTGTGCCGCGCTCGCCGCCGCGCAGTCCCGCCCGGCGGCGCACACTAGCCTGGAGCGCATGGCGGAACGCTCCTGGAACTTCGGCGGCGCCCTCAAGGGGCTGTTCACCAGGCCGACGATCGACGAGTCGACCTGGGACGACCTCGAGGCGGCGCTCATCGGCGCCGACTTCGGCCCCGAGCTCACCGAGGCGATCCTCGACGAGATGCACACGAAGGTCGCCCGCTATCAGACGACCGATCCTGCCGACCTGAAGAGGATGCTGCGCGAGAGCCTCGAAGAGCGCCTCGCCGCCCACGACCCCACCTTGAGACTCAGCGACCGCCCGTCCGTCGTGCTCGTCGTGGGCGTCAACGGCGTCGGCAAGACGACGACGATCGGCAAGTTCGCGAAGTTCCTCGCCGGCTACGGCCGCAGCGTCGTGGTGGGCGCCGCCGACACCTTCCGCGCCGCCGCGGTCGAGCAGCTCGCCACCTGGGCGGGCCGCGCGGGAGCATCCGTCGTCCGACCGCAGCAGCACGGGCAGGATCCCGCGAGCGTCGCCTACCAGACGGTGCAGCACGCGATCGACGAGGGGCTCGACATCGCGATCATCGACACGGCCGGCCGGCTGCAGACGAAGGCCGGGCTCATGGACGAGCTCGCCAAGGTGCGCCGCGTCGTCGAGAAGCTCGCGCCGATCGCCGAGGTGCTGCTCGTGCTCGACGGCACGACGGGCCAGAACGGGCTCGCGCAGGCCGAGGCCTTCATCGAGCACGCGGGCGTCACGGGCCTCGTGATCACGAAGCTCGACGGCTCGGCCAAGGGCGGCTTCGTGCTCGCCGTGCAGGAGAAGACGGGGATCCCGATCAAGCTCATCGGGCAGGGCGAGTCGATCGGCGACCTCACGGGCTTCACGCCGCACGTATTCGCCGCATCGCTCGTTCCCTAGGCGGCTGAGGCCGCCTCGCGGCCGGGATGCCCTCCGGCCCCCGCGACCGCGCGCGACGTCGCCCGCTCAGGCGGGGGAGTCGTCGATGCCGGCGTGCTCGCTCGAGAGCATGAGGTAGGTCTCGGCGTTGCGCCGGATCGCCGCGACCTCGTCGTCGCTCAGCTCGCGCCGCACCTTCGCCGGCACGCCGGCCACGAGCGAGCGCGGCGGAACGACCGTCCCCTCGAGCACGACGGCCCCCGCGGCGACGAGGGACTCGTCCCCGATGACGGCGCCGTTGAGCACCGTCGCACTCATGCCGATGAGGCAGTCGTCGCCGATCGTGCATCCGTGCAGCACGGCGGCGTGCCCGACGCTCACGCCGCGCCCGAGGATCGTCGGCGAGCCCGGGTCGCCGTGCACCGTCACGTTGTCCTGCAGGTTCGAGCCCGCGCCGATGACGATGCGATCGCGATCCGCGCGCAGCACCGCCCCGTAGAAGACGCTCGCGCGGGCGTGCAGCTCGACGTCTCCGATGAGGGTGGCCGTGGGTGCCACCCAGGCCGTCGCATCCACCGTGGGTTCTGTGCCGAATATGCGCCGTCGCATCCTGTCTCCTCGCTGTCGCCCCCAGTCAAGCAGAGCCGTGCCTTCTAGAATGGGCCCATCATGGCGACTTTCGGCACGCTCTCCGACCGGCTCACGCAGACCTTCAGCGCCCTCCGCACGAAGGGGCGGCTGAGCCCGGCCGACGTCGACAAGACGGTGCGCGAGATCCGCCGCGCGCTGCTCGACGCCGATGTCGCGCTGCCCGTCGTGAAGGAGTTCACGAGCACGGTGCGCGAGCGCGCTCTCGGCGACGAGGTCAACAAGGCGCTCAACCCCGCCCAGCAGGTCGTGCAGATCGTCAACGAGGAGCTCGTGACGATCCTCGGCGGGCAGCAGCGCCGGCTCGAGTTCGCGAAGACACCGCCGACCGTGATCATGCTCGCGGGCCTCCAGGGTGCCGGCAAGACGACGCTCGCCGGCAAGCTCGCGAAGTGGTTGAAGGCGCAGGGGCACACCCCCCTGCTCGTCGCCGCCGATCTCCAGCGCCCCAATGCCGTCACGCAGCTGCAGGTGGTCGGCGAGCAGGCGGGCGCCGCGGTGTTCGCGCCCGAGCCGGGCAACGGCGTGGGCGATCCGGTGCGTGTCGCGAAGGACGCCGTGAAGTTCGCGCGCACGCGCCTGCACGACGTGGTGATCGTCGACACGGCCGGCCGCCTCGGCGTCGACACCGAGCTCATGTCGCAGGCCGCGAGCATCCGACGGGCCGTCGACCCCGACGAGGTGCTCTTCGTCATCGACGCGATGATCGGCCAGGACGCGGTCGCGACCGCCCAGGCCTTCCAGGAGGGCGTCGACTTCACGGGCGTCGTGCTGTCGAAGCTGGATGGCGACGCGCGCGGAGGCGCGGCGCTCTCGGTCGCCTCGATCACGGGTCGCCCCATCATGTTCGCGTCGACCGGCGAGGGCCTGGACGACTTCGAGCCGTTCCACCCCGATCGCATGGCGAGCAGGATCCTCGACCTCGGCGACATCCTGAGCCTCATCGAGCAGGCCCAGAAGGCATTCGACGAGGATGAGGCGCAGAAGGTCGCCGAGAAGTTCGCGACCGACAGCTTCACTCTCGAGGACTTCCTCGGCCAGATGCAGCAGCTCAAGAAGATGGGCTCGATCAAGGGCATGCTCGGGATGCTCCCCGGGGCCCGCGGCATGCGGGAGCAGCTCGACAACTTCGACGAGAGCGAGCTCACGCGCACCGAGGCGATCATCCAGTCGATGACGCCGGCCGAGCGGCGAGTGCCGAAGCTGCTCAACGGCTCGCGCCGGCTGCGCATCGCGCGCGGATCCGGCACGACGGTGACCGAGGTCAACGCGCTGGTGAACCGCTTCGAGCAGGCGGCGAAGATGATGAAGACCGTCGCGAGGGGCGGCATGCCGCAGGTGCCCGGCATGGGTTCGATCCCGGGCATGGGCGGCGGGGGCGGCGCCGCGAGCGCGCGCAAGGCCGCGGCGAAGAAGAAGGGCAAGGGCGGCTCGAAGTCGGGCAACCCCGCCACGCGCGCGGCCGAGGAGGCCGCGCGGGCACAGGGGGTCAAGCCCGGAAGAGCCCTCGGTGGTGGCTCGGGCTTCGGGCTCGGCGGAGTCGGCGGTGCGGGCG
>SCPB01000003.1 GCA_005502445.1 Microbacteriaceae bacterium X2B | reverse complement strand
AACGCGGTGTCCATGGGCACCTGCTGGTCGAGCAGCATGCCGACGAGGAGCGCGAACGGGTCGTCGGTCAGCAGGGTGTCGGCGGGAGCATCCCCCATGAAGTTCAGAGCCATGCGCTCGTTCCCGCACTTCGCCACACCGTTCTGGAGGTCTCACACGCAAAGTGCGGTGTGACGCGCCTCGAACAGTGTGCGCAATGGATGCCCCGGCGGGCGGCGCCGAACAGCACGCGCCTGCGGCGGCGCTCAGCGAACCGGGCGCGGCGGATGCCCGCCCCGCCTACTCGGGGATGCGCCGACCGCGGATGAGCTCGCCGTACCAGTGCCCCGAATCCTTGACGGTGCGCTCGAGAGAGTCGTAGTCGACGTGCACGATGCCGAAGCGCTTGGTGTACCCGTACGCCCACTCGAAGTTGTCCATGAGCGACCACACCTGGTACCCGCGCAGGTCGACGCCCTGCTGCATCGCCCGGTGCGCGGCCGTGAGGTGCCGGCGCAGGTAGTCGATGCGCCTCTCGTCGTGCACGCGTCCCTCGACGACCTCGTCGGGGAAGGCCGCGCCGTTCTCGGTGATCATGAGCGGCAGCGTGGGGAACTTCTCGCGCAGCGACAGCAGCAGCTCCTCCAGGCCGTCGGGCGCGATGTTCCAGCCCATGTCGGTGTACGGGCCGGGCTGCTGCACGAAGTCGACGGTCGTGCTGCCCGGCCACGGCGACCCCGCCGCCTCGCCGTGCCCGTCGGCGGTCGCTCGCGGAGTGCGGCCGTCCCACATCCGCACCGTGACGGTCGAGTAGTAGTTGACGCCCAGCACGTCGATCGGCTGGTTGATCAGCTCGAGGTCGCCGGGCCGCACGAACCGCCAGTCGGTGACCGAGGCGGTGTCGGCGATGAGGTCGTCGGGGTAGGCGCCGCGCAGCATCGGGCCCGTGAAGGCGCGGTTGGCGAGGGCGTCGATGCGACGGATCGCCTCGGGGCTCGACTCGTCGTCCTCCACGCCGCGGATCACGTGAAGGTTGAGCGTCGCCGAGTACTGCGTCGCGGGGCGGGCGACCGCGTCGCGCAGCGCGCTCAGCCCGAGCCCGTGCGCGAGGTTGAGGTGGTGCACGGCGGTGAGCGCGGCCCGGCCGCTCGTGATGCCGGGCGCGTGCACGCCTGAGCCGTAGCCGAGGTAGGCGCTGCACCACGGCTCGTTGAGGGTCGTCCACATCGCTACACGGTCGCCGAGGGCTTCGCCCATGTGGTGCGCGTACTCGGCGAAGCGGTGGCTCGTGTCGCGGTTCGTCCAGCCGCCGCGGTCTTCGAGGGCCTGCGGAAGATCCCAGTGGTACAGCGTCGCGATGGGCGCGATGCCGCGCGCGAGCAGCCCGTCGACGAGTCTGCTGTAGAAGGCGAGCCCCTTCGGGTTCACGGCCCCGGAACCGAGAGCCTGGATGCGCGGCCACGCGATCGAGAACCGGTACGATTCCAGCCCCATCCGCTTCATGAGGTCGAGGTCGGAGTCGAGCCGGTGGTAGTGGTCGTCGGCCACGTCGCCGGTGTGGCCGTGCAGCACGCGACCCGGGGTGTGGCTGAAGGTGTCCCAGATGGAGGGTCCGCGGCCGTCCTGCCGCACCGCTCCCTCGATCTGGTACGCAGCCGTGGCGGAGCCGAATACGAAATCGGCGGGGAACTCCAGGCCGGAGTCGCGGTAGTCGGGGGTGCCCTCGTTCATGGGTCGAGACTACGTGCCGCGACAGCACCACCGGCACGGCGATGCCCCGACCGCGCAAGCGGCCGGGGCATCGCCGACGCGCGACGTCTAGTGCGCGGCACCGCCCGAGCGGCGCTTGTTGTACACGTCGAAGGCGACGGCGAGCAGCAGGACGAGGCCCTTGACCGCCTGCTGCCACTCGATGCCGATGCCCATGATCGACATGCCGTTGTTGAGCACGCCGATGATGAGACCGCCGATGATGGCGCCCGAGATCGTGCCGATGCCGCCCTGCACCGCCGCGCCGCCGATGAAGGCGGCCGAGATCGCCTCGAGCTCGAAGCCGTCACCGGCCTTCGGGCCGGCGAGGTTGAGCCGGGCGGTGAACACGAGTCCGGCGAGCGCCGCGAGCAGGCCCATGTTGACGAAGAGCCAGAAGTCGACCGACTTGGTCTTCACGCCCGACAGCTGCGCGGCGCGGCGGTTGCCACCGATCGCGTAGATGTGGCGGCCGAAGACGCTGCGGTTGGCGATGACTCCGTAGATGAGAACGAGCGCGGCGAGCACGATGAGCGTGACGGGCACGCCCTTGAAGGTCGACAGCGCGTAGGTGAAGAACCCGATGCCGATGACGATGAAGACGAGCTTGCCGAAGAACCACAGGGTGGGCTCGACATCCTGACCGTACTTCAGGCGTCCGTTGCGCGTGCGGATCTGCTGCACGATGAGCGCGACGATCGCGACGGCGCCGATGATGAGCGTCACGGGGTCGATCTGGCTGCGCGGTCCGGTCTCGATCGGGAAGTTGATGAAGCCGTTGCCGAGCGCGCGGTACTCGGCCGGGAACGAGCCGATGTTCGAGTTGCCGAGCGTGATGAGGGCCAGCCCGCGGAAGATCAGCATGCCCGCCAGAGTCACGATGAAGGCGGGGATGCCCACGTAGGCGATCCAGAACCCCTGCCAGGCCCCGACGAGGCCTCCGATCGCGAGCGAGAGGATGATCGCGAGCCACCAGGGCAGACCCCAGGTGACCGCGAACACTCCCGAGACGGCGCCGATGAACGCCGCGATCGAGCCGACCGAGAGGTCGATGTGGCCGGCGACGATCACGAGCACCATGCCGATCGCGAGGATCAGGATGTACCCGTTCTGCACGATCAGGTTCGAGATGTTCTGCGGCCGCAGCAGGATGCCGTTCGTCGTGATCGAGAACAGCACGACCACCGCGATGAGGGCGAGGAAGATGCCGTTCTTCCCGAGGTCGCTGATCACATGGCTGAGGGTGGACGGCAGGTGGATGCCGCCGCGACCGCTCTCGGCGGGCTTGGTCGTCGTCGTGTTGGACATCAGCGCTGCTTCTCCAGGGTCATGAGTTTGAGGAGGGCTTCGGGGGTGGCGTCGGCGACGGGCATCTGGCCCGTGATCCGACCTTCTGACAGGGCGTAGACGCGGTCGCAGATGCCGAGCAGTTCGGGCAGTTCGGAGGAGATGACGATGATCGCCTTGCCCTCCGCCGCGAGCCGGTTGATGATCGTGTAGATCTCGTACTTGGCGCCGACGTCGATACCGCGCGTCGGCTCGTCGAGGATCAGCACGTCGGGGTCGGAGTAGATCCACTTCGACAGCACGACCTTCTGCTGGTTGCCGCCCGAGAGCTGCCCGGTGCGGGCGAGCACGGTCGGCGCCTTGATGTTCATGCTCGACTTGTACTCGTTGGCGACCTTGTACTCCTCGTTGTCGTTGACGAGGCCGAGCGAGACGAGCTTCTCGAGCGAGGCCATCGAGATGTTGCGCTTGATGTCCTCGATGAGGTTGAGCCCGTAGGTCTTGCGATCCTCGGTCGCGTAGGCGATGCCGTTGCGGATCGCCTCCGGCACCGTGCGGGTCTTGATCTCCTTCCCGCGCTTGAAGACGCGGCCGCTGATGCGGCTGCCGTAGCTGTGACCGAACAGGCTCATCGCGAACTCGGTGCGGCCGGCGCCCATGAGCCCGGCGATGCCGACGATCTCGCCCGCGTGGACGGTGAGGTCGACGTCGTCGACGATGACGCGGGAGGGATCCTGCGGATGGTGCGCGGTCCACTTCTCGACGCGCAGCACCTCCTCGCCGATGTGCGGCGTGTGGTCGGGGTAGCGGTGCTCGAGATCGCGGCCCACCATGCCCTTGATGATCCGGTCCTCCGTGACCTCCGCCCGACGGATCGTCTCGATCGTCTTGCCGTCGCGGATCACGGTCACCGAGTCGGCGATCTTCTTGATCTCGTTGAGCTTGTGACTGATGATGATCGACGTGATGCCCTGCCCCTTCAGGTGCAGGATCAGGTCGAGCAGGTGGTCGGAGTCGCTGTCGTTGAGCGCCGCCGTCGGCTCGTCGAGGATCAGCAGCTTGACCTCCTTCGACAGCGCCTTGGCGATCTCGACGAGCTGCTGCTTGCCGACGCCGATGTCGAGGATCCTGGTCGTGGGGTTCTCGCTCAGGCCGACCCGGGCGAGCAGCTTCTTCGCTTCGAGGTTGGTCGCGTTCCAGTCGATGAGGCCGAAGGGGCCCTTCACCTCGTTGTTGAGGAAGATGTTCTCGGCGATCGAGAGGTAGGGGCTCAGCGCGAGCTCCTGGTGGATGATGACGATGCCCTTCGACTCGCTGTCGCGGATGTCGCGGAACTCGACCACCTCGTCCTCGAAGACGATGTCGCCCTCGTAGGTGCCATGCGGGTACACGCCCGAGAGCACTTTCATGAGGGTCGACTTGCCGGCGCCGTTCTCGCCGCAGATGGCGTGAACTTCGCCGCGGGCGACCTCGAGGGTCACGTTCGACAGCGCCTTCACGCCGGGGAAGGTCTTGGTGATCGACCGCATCTCGAGGATGTTCGTGGTCACGTTCTGCCCTCTTCCTAACGTCGTTGGTGGGTGGGGCCGGTGGTGGGGAGCCTAGTGCGACTCCCCACCACCGGCCAGGTGCTGCTCTCCGGCGGTGAGTCGACCTGCTTAGAGGCCGAGCTCCTCCGCCGTCCAGTAACCGGTGTCGACGAGCGCCTCCTCGACGTTCTCCTTCACGACCGGCACGGGGCCGAGCAGGTAGGAGGGCACGACCTTCACGCCGTTGTCGTAGGTCTCGGTGTCGTTGACCTCGGGCTCGGAGCCCTCGAGCAGGGCCTGCGCCATGCCCGCCGCGACCTTGGCGAGCTCGCGCGTGTCCTTGAAGATCGTCGCGTACTGCTCACCCGAGAGGATCGCCTTGACGGAGTCGACCTCGGCGTCCTGACCCGAGATGATCGGGAAGTCCGTGCCGACGGCGTAGCCGGCGTCGGTGAGCGCCGAGATGATGCCACGGCTCAGTCCGTCGTAGGGCGAGAGCACGGCGTTGACCTTCGAGCCGTCCGAGTAGTTCGCCGTCAGGAGGTCCTCCATGCGGCTCTGGGCGACCTCGCCGTCCCAGCGCAGCGTGGCGGCCTGCTCGATCTCCGTCTGACCCGACTTCACGACGAGCGTGCCGTCGTCGATCAGCGGCTGGAGGACATCCATCGCGCCGTTGAAGAAGAAGAAGGCGTTGTTGTCGTCGAGCGAGCCGGCGAACAGCTCGATGTTGAACGGGCCGGCGGGGGCGTCCGGCAGAGCGTTGCCCTCGAGGTCGGTCAGGCCGAGGCCGTTGAGGAGGGTCCACGCCTGCTGCTGGCCGACGAGGAAGTTGTCGAACGTCGCGTAGTAGTCGACGTTCTCCGACTCGCGGATCAGGCGGTCGTATGCGATGACCGGGATGCCCGCGTCGGCGGCGTCCTGCAGCACCTGCGTGAGCGTGGTGCCGTCGATCGAGGCGATGATGAGCGCCTCGGCGCCCTTGGTGATCATGTTCTCGATCTGCGAGACCTGCGTCGGGATGTCGTCCTCGGCGAACTGCAGGTCGACCGAGAAACCGGCCTCCTCGAGCGAGGCGACGAGCGCGTCGCCGTCGGCGATCCAGCGCTCCGACGACTTCGTGGGCATCGCGACGCCGATGAGGCCGCCGTCGCCGTCGCCCTCACCGCCGCCCGTGCTGCCGGTGCCGCCGGCGCACGCGGCGAGGCTGAGCGCCATCGCTCCGGCTGCCACGGTCGAGAGAAGAGTCCTCTTCTTCACTGTGTGTCCTTTCATGGGGAGTGTGGTGGTGCTGGTGGATCCCGACTCTCGGGGCCGAGGTCGGTCTCCGTTTCCCGGGCGTGCCCGGGAGGTCTATCGGGGTGACGGCGCGCCGGGCATCAGATCCCCTGCGCGAGTCGGTAGTAGGCGGCGTTCCAGCGCACGTCGCGCTGGAACCCCTCGAGCGTGGTGCTCTCGTCGATGACGAGCAGCTCGACGCCGGCCATCTGCGCGAAGTCCCGGAAGACGTCCACGCCGACCTGAGTGGTCATGACCGTGTGATGGGCGGCCCCCGCCGTCAGCCAGGCGGCTGCGGAGGTGGCGAAGTCGGGCGCGGGCTTCCAGATCGCGCGACCGACGGGCAGGTGGGGCATCGCCTCGGGCAGCTCGACGTTCTGCACGACGTTGGCCACGAGACGGAAGCGGTCGCGCATGTCCGAGAGGGCCGCGACGACCGCGGGGCCGGCATCCGCGTCGAAGACCAGGCGCACCGGGTCCTCCTTGCCGCCGATGCCGAGCGGGTGCACCTCAAGGCTCGCGCGCTGCGTCGAGAGCGAGGGGCTCACCTCGAGCATGTGCGCGCCGAGGATGAGCTCGTTGCCGGGCTCGAGGTGGTAGGTGTAGTCCTCCATGAGGGAGGCGCCGCCGGGCAGGCCTGCGCCCATGACGGCGGCCGCGCGCACGAGGATCGCGGTCTTCCAGTCGCCCTCGGCGCCGAAGCCGTAGCCGTCGGCCATGAGGCGCTGCACGGCGAGGCCGGGCAGCTGGCGCAGCGCGCCGAGGTCTTCGAAGCTCGTGGTGAAGGCCCCGAAGCCGCCGGACTCGAGGAAGGAGCGCAGGCCCGACTCGATCGCGGCGCCGTAGCGGAGCGAGTCGGCGCGCGCGGCGCCCGGCTGCAGCTCGGCCGCGACGTCGTAGCTCTCGACGTACTCGGCGACGAGGGCGTCGATCTCGGCGTCGCCGACGGCGTGCACCGCCTCGGCGAGCTCGGTGACGCCCCACGTGTTGACCTGCACGCCGAAACGCAGCTCCGCCTCGGTCTTGTCGCCCTCGGTGACGGCGACGTAGCGCATGTTGTCGCCGAAGCGCGCGAGCCGGAGCTCGTGCGTCGCGTGCCAGCCCGCCGCCGCGCGAGCCCAGACGCCGACGCGCGCGGTGACGGCGGGGTTCGAGACGTGGCCGACGACGGTCGTGCGCGCGACGTTCAGGCGCGAGGCGATGTAGCCGAACTCGCGGTCTCCGTGCGCGGCCTGGTTGAGGTTCATGAAGTCGAAGTCGATCGTGGCGAACGGCAGCTCGACATCGGCCTGCGTGTGCAGGTGGAGCAGCGGCTTGGTCAGCGCGTCGAGGCCGGCGATCCACATCTTCGCGGGGCTGAAGGTGTGCATCCACGCGATGACGCCGATGACGTTCTCGGCCGCGTTCGCCTCGAGCATGACGCGCTTGATGCTCGCGGAGTCGACGAGGGTCGGCTTCCAGACGATCGTCACCGGGATGTCCGCCGCCGCCTGCAGGCCCGCCACGACCCGCTGCGACTGCTCCGCGACCCGGCGCAGGGTCTCGTCGCCGTAGAGGTTCTGGCTGCCGGTGAGGAACCAGACCTCGTACGTGCTCAGGTCGGGGATGATGCTGCGGGTCACGAGGCGGTTCCTTCCGACATGGTCAGCGCGGCGATGGCGCGGCGCTGCACCTCGAGTCCGGCCTCGTACCGCGCGAGGTACTCGGCGAACCCGGAGACGTCGTCGACGTCGGGGGACACGACGGCCGCGTCGGCTCCGGCGAAGACGATGTCGTCGAGGTAGGCGGTGAGGTCACCGCCGCCGGATGCCGTGAACGAGGCGAGCACCGCGATGCCCCAGGCTCCGCCCTCGGAGGCGCTCTCGGCGACTCCGACGGGCGCGTCGAGTGCCGCCGCGAGGAAGCGCTGCGCGACGCCGGCGGTGCGGAAGAGGCCGCCGTGCGCCTGCATGCGGTCGATGGTGACGCCCTCCTTGCGCAGCGTGCGCATGCCGATGCTCAGGGTCGCGACGACGCCGTAGAGGTGCGCGCGCATCGTGTTGGCGAGGGTCAGCCGGCTGTCGGGGGTGCGGACGACGAGCGGCCGACCCTCGGTCAGGTGCACGATCGGCTCGCCCGCGACCTGGTTGTAGGCGAGCACGCCGCCGGCGTCGGCGGCGCCGTCGAGCGCCTCGGTGAACAGAAGTCGATAGGCCTCGTCGGCGTCGAGGGGCGCGCCGGCGAGCTCGGCGACGCGGCGGAAGACCCCCACCCAGGCGGCGAGCTCGCTCGTGCCGTTGTTGCAGTGCACCATCGCGACCGGGTCCCCCGCGGGCGTCGCGACGATGTCGAGCTCGGGGTGCGGACGCGAAAGAGGACGGTCGAGCACGACCATGGCGAAGATGCTCGTGCCCGCGCTGACGTTGCCCGTGCTCGGGGCGACCGCGTTCGTGGCGACCATGCCGGTGCCGGCATCCCCCTCGGGCGGGCAGAGCGCGGCGCCGGGCTGGAGGGCCCCGGTCGGGTCGAGCAGGGCGGCACCGGCCGGCGTGAGGATGCCCGCGGTCGCGCCCGCGGGCATCACGCGCGGGAGCATCCCCCTGATCGAGGTCGCCAGCGCGGAGCCGGCGACCGCCGCGTCGTAGCGCGCCAGCAGGGCCGCGTCGTAGTCGGCGCCCGCAGCGCCGGTCGGGGCGGCGCCAATCGGGCCAGCGCCAATCGGGAACATGCCCGAGGCGTCGCCGACGCCGATCACGCGCTCGCCCGAGAGCCGCCAGTGGACGTAGCCCGCGAGGGTCGTGAGGTGGCGGATGCGCGGGACGTGCTCCTCGCCGTCGAGCACAGCCTGGTGCAGGTGCGCGATCGACCAGCGCAGGGGGATGTTCACGCCGAAGAGCTCGCTGAGTTCGGCCACGGCCGCGCCCGTGCTCGTGTTGCGCCAGGTCCGGAACGGCACGAGCAGCTCGTCGGCCTCGTCGAAGGCGAGATAGCCGTGCATCATCGCTGAGACGCCGACGGCGGCGAGACTCGTCGGCGCGGTGCCGTGGCGCTGGCGGGAGTCGGCGACGAGTGCGGCGTAGGCGCTCTGCAGGCCCGCCCAGACATCGTCGATCGCGTAGGTCCAGACGCCGTCGACGAGCCCGTTCTGCCACTCGTGGGACCCGGTCGCGATCACGTCGCTCGGGTTCTCGCCGACGAGGCAGGCCTTGATGCGCGTCGAGCCGAGTTCGAAGCCGAGCACCGCGCGGCCCTCGGCGATGACCGCGGAGGCGGCCGCGGCGGCACCGTTCGCTGAGGCGCTGGCGCTCATCGTGCGGCTCCGCCGGGCTGGCCGTAGACGTTCTGGTAGCGCTCGAAGAGGGCGTCGACCGCGACGGGATCGATCGGGAGCGGGTCGCCGAGCTGGCGGGAGATGTGCACCGTGCGCGCGACATCCTCGAGCATGACGGCAGCCTTGACCGCGTCGCGCGCATCCGAGCCGATCGTGAAGGGGCCGTGGCCCTGCATCAGCACGGCGCGCGAGCGGTGCCCCGTGAGGGTCTCGACGATGCCGCGGCCGATCGAGTCGTCGCCGATGATCGCGAACGGTCCGACCGGGATGTCGCCGCCGAACTCGTCGGCCATCGCGGTGATGACGCAGGGGATGCCCTCGCCCCGCGCCGCCCACGCCGTCGCGTAGGTCGAGTGCGTGTGCACGACGCCGCCGACCTCGGGCATGTTCTGGTAGACGTAGGCGTGCGCCGCGGTGTCGCTCGAGGGGTTGCGGTCGCTGCCGGGGGTGTCGGGCACGACTTCGCCGTCGAGCGTGCAGAGGATCATGTTCGCGGGGTCGAGGTCGTCGTACGCGACGCCGCTCGGCTTGATGACGAAGAGGTCGGCGCCGGGCACGCGGCCGCTGACGTTGCCGCCCGTCCACACGACGAGGCCGTACCGCACGAGCTCGGCGTGGAGCGCCGCGACCTCGTCGCGCACGCGTGCGACGGCGACCTGCACCTCGGGGCTCAGGGCGATCACGGTGCTCACGGGACTCCATCGTCGCGGGCGACGGGTGGACCCGGCGCCGGGGTGGTTCAGAGACTGCGCGACTGCTCGAGGTTCGGAGCCGCTCGCGGGTGACGTAAATGTGACCGTTCACATCGCGTGAGAGCACTCTAACGACGAAACGGTCACATCTGTCAAGGCGAGCCCCATGCGAAACGGTCACAAGTCGGTAACAGCCATGCCGTAGCCATGCCGTCGCCATGCGCCGCCTCGTGCGGCCTCGTGCCGCGCCTCCCGCTGTCGCGGAGCCCCGGTGGGTGGGTGTGGTGCCCGCGGGTCGGTCGCGGTACCGGCGTGTCACCGCCAGGCACCGGGGCTGAGCGACGGCGCGCACGGGCACGGGCACGGGAGCACGGGAGCACGGGCACGGTCCGCAAACCGGGGGCACGCCAACAGGGGGCGCGCGAATGGCGCGGCGCGGGCACGGCCCGCGACCGCCCTACACGAGCCGCGCGGTCGACTGGCGCACGATGAGCTCGGGCTGCACGGGCGCGTGGCTGAGCTCGGTGTCGCCGCGCAACTCGCCGAGCAGCAGCTCGATCGCCCGCCGGCCGATCTCGGCGAAGTTCTGCCGCACCGTCGTCAACGGCGGAGCGAAGTGCGCGGCTTCCGGGATGTCGTCGAAGCCGACGATCGACATGTCCCCGGGCACCGAGAGCCCCTCCTCGCGGCACGCGTGCAGGAAGCCGAGCGCCATCTGGTCGTTGCCGCAGAACGCCGCCGTGAAGTCGCGGTAGCGCAGCAGCTCGAGCCCGGCGTAATACCCGAAGTGCGCCGTCCAGTCGCCGAGGATCGGCGCGCGCGTGCGCAGATCGGCGTCGCTCAGCTCGCGCAGGAACCCCTGCATGCGGGCCTCCGCCTCGATCCAGTCCTGCGGGCCCGAGATGTGCATGATCTCGGTGTGGCCGAGGTCGATGAGGTGACGGGTCGCGAGCCGAGCTCCTTGGATCTGGTCGACCCACAGAGAGTGGGCCGAGTTCAGGCCCGTGGCTTCGAGCGTGACGAACGGAACCGCGACCTGCAAGTCGCTGAGGGCCTCGAACACGCGCACTTGCGGCGCGACGACGATGAGCGCCTCGATCGACTGCGCCATGAGGTGGTCGAGCCCGGCCTTGATCGAGGCGTACTCGCTCGAACTGATGTTGGTGATCGAGAGCCGGTAGCCGGCTTCGCGCGCCGCCGTCTCGATGGCCTGGATGCTCGTGGCCGGGCCATAGTGGACGGTCTGCGCCGAGAGAACGCCGATCGTCCGCGATCGGCTCGTGACGAGCGCGCGCGCAGCCTGGTTCGGCCGGTACCCCAGCTCGTCGATGGCGGCGCGCACGCGCGCGAGGGTCTCGGGGCGAATGGAGGGGCTGTCGTTGAGCGCGCGCGAGACGGTCTGGTAGGAGACACCCGCGACGCGGGCGACGTCGCGGATGTTCGGAGCACGAACCCGTTCTGGATCACTCGACCGCACTGGATCCGACACCGGGCTCCTCGCTCCCCCTCGGATGTGTACGTTCACATCCGCTCGGCCCATTATGCACGGCGCCCGGTGGCCGGGCTACGGCGTCCGCCTGCGCGCCGCGCGGCAGCTACACGAGCCGCACGAGCGCCTGGCGCACGTCGGCGAGCAGGTCGGCGACATCCTCGATGCCGACCGAGAGCCGGACCACCGCGTCCGACACCTCGAGGTCGGTACCGCGCACCGAGGCGTGGGTCATCTCGCTCGGGTAGTTGACGAGCGACTCGACCCCGCCGAGCGATTCGGCGAGGCTGAACACCTGGAGGCTCTCCGCGAAGCGGCGCGCGGCGGCGGCACCGCCGGCGAGCTCGAGCGAGAGCATCCCGCCGAATCCGCGCATCTGGCGGGCTGCGAGCTCGTGCCCGGGGTGCGAGGGGAGGCCCGGATAGTGGACGCGCGCGACGGCGGAGTGCCCGAGAACCGACTCGGCGATCGCCTGGGCGTTGGCGGTGTGGCGGTCCATGCGCACCGCAAGGGTCTTGATGCCCCGGGTGGTGAGCCAGGCATCCATCGGGCCCGAGACGGCGCCCGCCGCGAACTGGTGGAACGCGACCGCCTCGGCGAGCTCGGCGTCGTTCGTGACGACGGCTCCGCCGAGCACGTCGGAGTGCCCACCGAGGTACTTCGTCGTCGAGTGCACGACGACATCGGCGCCGAGCACGAGCGGCTGCTGAAGGTACGGGGTCGCGAAGGTGTTGTCGACGACGACAAGCGCGCCGACCGCGTGCGCCGCCTCGGCGAGCGCCGTGATGTCGGTGATCTTCATGAGCGGGTTGGACGGCGTCTCGAGCCACAGCACGCGCGGCCGCAGCCCGGTGAGGGCCGCACCGGTCGCCTCGAGGTCGCCGAGCTCGATCGTCGTGAGACCGATCTGCCAGTCGCCGAAGATGCGGCGGACGAGCCGGTGGGTGCCGCCGTAGACGTCGTTGCCCATGAGCACGTGGTCGCCGGGGCGCAGCACGGCGCGCAGCAGCGCGTCCTCCGCGGCGAGGCCCGAGGCGAAGCTGTAGGCGAACGAACCGCCCTCGAGTGAGGCGAGCTGCGCCTGCAGAGCGTCGCGGGTCGGGTTGCCGCCGCGGGCGTACTCGTAGCCGCCGCGCAGGTTGCCGATGCCGTCCTGGGCATATGTCGTGCTGAAGTGCACGGGCGGGATCACGGCGCCCGTCGTCGGGTCGAAGGCCTGGCCGGCGTGGATCGCGCGCGTCGCGAAGCCGTGCAGGATGCCGCTGTCGCCGTGGTCATGGTCGGTCATGGCGCTCCCCGTGGTCAGGACTCATCAGGCGCTGAGGAAAGCGAGCAGGTCGTGCCTCGTCAGCACCCCGACGGGCTTGCCCTCGTCGACGATCATGAGCGCATCGACCCCCGCGAGTGCGGTGTTCGCACTGCCGATCGAGTCGGTGAGACCGATGAGAGGCAGTCGCAGCCCGACGAATGCGTCGATCGCGTCGGATAGCTGCGCCCTCCCGCTGAATACTGCCTCGGTGAGCGATCGTTCGTCGATCGAGCCGACCACTTCTCCGATCACCACGGGGGGCTCGGCCGAGAGCACGGGCATCTGCGACACGCCATATCGGCTCATCTTGTCGATCGCGTGCCGCACCGTGTCGGTGGGGTGCACGTGCACGAGCTCGGGCAGATCGGTCGGCTTCGCCCCCACCACGTCGGCGACGGTCGTCGCGTCGCTCGTCGGGAGGAAGCCGTAGGAGCGCATCCAGGCGTCGTTGAACACCTTGCCGAGATAGCCGCGACCGCCATCGGGCAGCAGCACGACGACGACGTCGTCGGGGCCCAGGCCCCGCGCCACCTCGAGCGCGGCGACGACGGCGAGCCCGCAGGAGCCGCCGACGAGCAACCCCTCCTCGCGGGCGAGCCGTCGCGTCATGGCGAAGGACTCGGCGTCGGAGGCCGCGATGATCTGATCGACCACCGAGGGGTCGTAGGCGGTCGGCCAGAAGTCCTCCCCCACCCCCTCGACGAGATACGGCCGGCCCGAGCCGCCGGAGTACACGCTGCCCTCGGGGTCGGCTCCGATCACGCGGACCGCGCCGCCGGACACCTCCTTCAGGTAGCGGCCGGTGCCCGAGATCGTCCCGCCCGTGCCCACGCCCGCGACGAAGTGCGTCACGCGGCCGTCGGTGTCTCGCCAGATCTCGGGGCCGGTCGTCTCGTAGTGGCTGAGCGGGCCGTTGGGGTTGGAGTACTGGTCGGGCTTGAACGCGCCGGGGATCTCGCGCGCGAGCCGGTCGCTGACGCTGTAGTACGAGTCGGGGCTGTCGGGCGACACCGAGGTCGGCGTCACGACGATCTCGGCGCCGTAGGCGGTGAGCACGCTGCGCTTGTCCTCGCCCACCTTGTCGGGAAGCACGAAGACGCACCGGTATCCGCGCTGCTGCGCGACGAGGGCGAGGCCGACGCCGGTGTTGCCGCTCGTGGGCTCGACGATCGTGCCGCCCGGCTTCAGCAGGCCGTCGCGCTCTGCCGCGTCGATGATGCGCGTCGCGATGCGGTCTTTCGCCGAGCCGCCCGGATTCAGGTACTCGACCTTCGCCAGAACCGTCGCAGAGACCCCCTCGGTGATCCGGTTGAGGCGCACGAGGGGGGTGTTCCCGATCAGGTCGATCACGCTATCGGCGAACTTCATGTCCCGAGCCTACTGGCGGGCGACGCCCGCCCGACGGACTCGGAACGCAACATAGCGTCACAGGAGCGGTGCCCCGTTCGCTCTTTCGCGCATCCCGGCGTACCGTAGGCGCTGCACGACCGCGCACCCCGCGGTCGGGAACGACCGTCGAGCCCGGCACCCGCTCCCTGCACCTGTCCTGTTTGTCGACGCCAGGTGACGAGGATGACCGCCGACACTTCCCACGCTCCTTCCGTCGGTTCCGGCGCGCCCTCAGCGCGCGTGCCGGTGTCGTTCGAACTGTTCCCGCCGCGCAGCGACGCCTCCGCGATCGCGCTGGGGCGAACCATCGACCGGCTCGCCACGGCCGACCCGCAGTTCTTCTCCGTGACCTACGGCGCATCCGGGTCCGTCCGCGACCGATCGCTCACCGTGCTGAGCTACATCCTCGAGCACACCACCGTGCCCGCGATGGCCCACCTGACGTGCGTCGGCATGGATCACGCTCAGGCGAACAGCCTCGTGCACGAGTTCCTCGACGCGGGGGTCACGAGCTTCCTCGCCCTGCGCGGCGATCCCCCGAACGATCCGTCGGTGCCGATCGGCACGATCGGCACCGCTGCGGAACTCGTGCAGCTGATCCTGCGCGTTCAGCAGGAGCGCGAGCCGTTCGGGTCACTGGCACTCCCGTTGCGCGGCGCCGCGACGATCACCGAGCGTTCCCGCCCGATCCGGATCGCCGTCGCGGCGTTCCCGAGCGGGCACCCGAAGGCCCAGTCCCGATGGCAGGATGTCGACGCGCTTCTCGCGAAGCAGACCGCCGGGGCGACGATGGCTCTGACCCAGGTGCTGTTCCGCACCGACGACTACGCCGAATACGTCGAGCGAGCTCGTGACGCCGGCGTCACGATGCCGATCATCCCCGGCCTCATGCCCGTCGACTCGGCCCAGCGCCTCCTCCGGGTGGCCGAGCTGACCGATCAACCGGCCCCGCGCGGGCTTCGCGACGCCCTGGGCGACGCCACCCCGACCGACGCCGCAGAGATCGGACTGCAGCACGCTTTCGACCTTGCGACCGAGGTGCTCGCCCTGGGCGCTCCCGCACTGCACCTCTACACGTTCAACCGATACGACACTGTGCTGCCCCTCATCGACCGGCTCGACGCCGGCCGACGACGCAGCACGACAGCCCCCACCGACGTCCTGAGGAGGACACCATGACCGCACCGTTCCCCGCATCGACGACGCTCGGCTACCCCCGCATCGGGCGCCGTCGCGAACTCAAGCACGCACTGGAGGCGTTCTGGTCGGGCAGCATCGACGAGGCCGAGCTCGAGCGCCGCACCGCCGAGCTGCGCTCCGCCACGCGCGCTCGCCTCGTCGGCCTCGGACTCGACGCCGCGAGCTCCGCCGTCCCGGAGTCGTTCAGCTACTACGACCAGGTTCTCGACGCTGCGCTCGCCGTCGGCGCGGTTCCCGAGCGCTTCGCCGACCTCGTCGACGCAGACGGCGGTGTGAGCCTCGCCGGGCTCTTCACGATCGCTCGCGGCGACGGCGACCGTGCGCCGGTCGAGATGACGAAGTGGTTCGACTCCAACTACCACTACTCGGTTCCCGAGATCTCCCCGAGCACGGCGTTCTCGGCGCACGGCGGGCGCCTCGTCTCCCTCGCCCGCGAGGCGCGCCAACAGGGCATCGTGTCGCGACCCGTGCTCGTCGGGCCGGTGACGCTCCTCGCGCTCGCGAAGCCCGCTGACGGCTCTTCGGCCGGATTCCGCCCGCTCGACCGGCTCGACGACCTCGTCCGGGTCTACTCTCTGCTGCTCGCCGAGCTGGCCGCAGCGGGCGTCCAGTGGGTGCAGCTGGACGAGCCCGCCGTCGTGAGCGAGAGCACCGGCTACGACCGCGCCGAGCTGGTCGATGCTCTCGAGCGCGCGCACCGCGCACTCGCCGCCGGGCCCGACCGTCCGGCCCTCTTCGTCTCCACCTCGTACGGCCCCATCGGCGATGGCCTCGCGGCGCTCGCCTCGGCCGGCGTCGAGGCGATCGGCCTCGACCTCGTGCGGGGCGCCCTCCCCGAGATCGACGACGAGACGCGCGAACGACTCGCCGGGGTTGCGATCGTCGCGGGGGTCGTCGACGGCCGGACGATCTGGAGGGGCGACCTCGCGGCCGCCCTGGCACGAGCCGAGTCGGCCCGTTCGCTCGGCGGCACCGTCTCGGTCAGCCCCTCGACGACGCTCCTGCACATCCCGCACGACATCGCCGACGAGCCCGAGCTCGACGCCACGCTGCGCTCCTGGCTCGCGTTCGCGGATCAGAAGATCGAGCAGGTCGTGACTCTCGCCCGCGGTCTCGCCGAGGGCCCCGCAGCCGTTCAGCTCGAGCTCGACGCCGCGGCGGCCGCGCTCGCCGAGCGGGCGAGCGCACCCGGCGTGCGCGACGGAGCCGTGCGGGCGCGCGTCGCCGCACTGACCGAGGCCGATGCGCGGCGCGAGCCGCTCGCCGAGCGCCAGGCGCAGCAGTCCGCCCGCATCGATCTCCCGGTGCTGCCGACGACCACGATCGGCTCGTTCCCGCAGACCGGAGAGGTGCGCCGGGCGCGGGCAGCGCACCGGCGGGGCGACCTCGACACCGCAGGCTACGAGCGCTTCCTCGAGGAGGAGATCGAGCGCGTCGTGCGACTGCAGGAGGAGCTCGGTCTCGACGTCATCGTGCACGGCGAACCCGAGCGCAACGACATGGTGCAGTACTTCGCCGAGAACCTCGACGGCTTCGCGACGACGACGAACGGCTGGGTGCAGTCGTATGGCAGCCGCGCCACGCGGCCCTCGATCATCTGGGGCGACGTCTCACGACCCCAGCCGATCACGGTTCGGTGGGCGACCTACGCTCAGTCACTGACCGCGAAGCCCGTCAAGGGGATGCTCACCGGGCCCGTGACGATCCTCGCGTGGTCCTTCCCCCGCGACGATCAGCCGCTCGCCGAGACCGCCCTGCAGGTCGCCCTCGCCCTGCGCGAGGAGGTGGCCGACCTCGAGGCGGCGGGCATCGCCGTCGTCCAGGTCGACGAGCCCGCTCTTCGCGAGCTCCTGCCGCTCACGATCGCGGAGCAGGCGGACTATCTCGACTGGTCGGTCCGCGCCTTCCGGGTCGCGACCTCCGGGGTGACGCCGCAGACGCAGATCCACACGCACCTCTGCTACAGCGAGTTCGGGGTGGTGATCGACGCCGTCCGCAACCTGGACGCCGACGTCACGAGCATCGAGGCGGCGCGCTCGCGCATGGAGGTCGTCGCCTCGCTCCGCAGCAGCGGATTCGCGGCGGGCATCGGCCCGGGCGTCTACGACATCCACTCCCCGCGCGTTCCCGGCGTGGACGAGATCATCCGGCTCATCGAGGTCGCGGTCGACGGCCTCGACGTCGGCCAGCTCTGGGTGAACCCCGACTGCGGGCTCAAGACACGCGGTTACGACGAGACGACCGCGTCTCTGCGCAATCTCATCGCCGCGACCGAGCGAGTACGAGAGCAGCTCTCCGCCCGTTGACCCCGCGCCGAGTCGTGCGGCTGGCCGACCGTATCGGCCAGCCGCACCGCGGATCGATCGGGGATAATGGTGTTCAAGACACTGCGCCCGATCGTAGCCGTCGCCGAAATCCGCGCATCCCCGACCCCTGCTGGAGCCTTCACCGTGCCGAATGACGAGAACCTCACGATCAAACAGCAGCGCGAGAAGCGCCGCGCCGAGAAGGTCGCCGCCCTCAAGGCCAAGCAACAGCGCGAGAAGCGCCGCAACCTCATCACCGTCGTGAGCGCCGTCGTCGGCGCCCTCGCCGTCGTCGCGATCATCATCTCGATCGTCGTGACGAGCGCGCAGCCGAAGGTCGACCCCGCCGACATCGACATCGCCGGGCTCGAGACCTTCGAAGGTCTCGAGCCAGCGCACGTCGAGACAGCCGTCGAATACGACATGACCCCGCCCGCCGGTGGCCCGCACAACCCCGCGTGGCTCAACTGCGGTGTATACGAGGAAGTCGTGCCGAGCGAGAACGTCGTGCACTCCCTCGAGCACGGCGCCGTCTGGATCACCTACGACGCGGCCGAAGTCTCTGACGGCGATCTCGGTGCTTTGCGTGATGCGATGCCGAGCAGCTACGTGGTGCTCTCGCCCTTCGAGGGTCTCGACGCCCCCGTCGTCGCGAGTGGGTGGGGCGTCCAGGTGTCGCTCGACGGAGTCGACGATCCCCGACTCGACGACTTCATCACGAAGTATCGCTTGGCAGCGTCGGCGCCCGAGCCAGGTGCGCTGTGCACTCAGGGTGTCGACGGCCCCGGAAAGGTCCGTTGACCGTGGAAGCCGGAGACGGCCGCATCGGGGTCGAAGCCGGTTCGCGCCGGGTGCGCCTGTTCACCGTTGCGGTACTCGTACTGCTCACCCTGGTCACGGGGGTGCTGATCGGCCGCACCACTGCTCCGGCCGAAGCCGCCCCGACCCCGAGCTCGACGAGCGCAGAAGCCGGCTTCGCCCGTGACATGCAGGCACACCACAACCAGGCCGTCGAGATGGCCATTCTCATCCGTGACCGCAGCGACGACGACGAGCTGCGGCTCCTCGCCCTCGACATCATCACGGCGCAGTCGCAGCAGGCCGGGCAGATGTACGCGTGGCTTACGGCGTGGAACCTGCCGCAGACGTCCTCCGATCCGCCCATGGCGTGGATGTCGCAGCCGACGCTCGACGGCAGCATGACCGGTATGGATCATGGGGGCGGCGCCATGGCGAGCACCGAGATGCCGGGCATGGCGAGCTCCGAGGACGTGCAGCGGCTCCGCGACGCCGACGGCGTGGAGGCGGAACGAATCTTCCTCGAACTCATGATCGCCCACCATCGGGGTGGCATGGATATGGCTGAGGCATTGCTCGCGCGCAGCGACAACGCGCTCATCGCACCTCTCGCGCAGAGCATCGTCACGCTGCAGCAGAAGGAGATCGACTACATGACCAAGTTGCTCGCCGAACGCTCGTAGCGCCGCGTCGACCCCGGCGGGGCCTTGCGATGCGTCGTGCGCAGTGGCACGCTGTGGCTCACTGGAGCTCGAGCGCCACGACCAGGAATCGGTGCCGCAGTGGACGGATCGATCGCGCCTTCGCGGGAATCGGCGACACGCCGATGGTCGAGTTGCGGCGACTGAGCCCGCACGGCGGCGCCCGCACGGCGGCGCCAAGCTCGAGTGGGCGAATCCGACCGGCAGCATGAAAGACCGGATGGCCCGCGCCGCAGTCGAGGGCGCCGTCGACGCCTTCGTGCACGTCGTCGGCACCGCGCACTCCATCCACGGCGTCGGACGCGTGCTGCGGGGGCACTCCCCCGGCATGCGCATCGTGGCCGTCGAGCCCGTCGAGCCTGCCGAGTCGGCCGTGCTGTCGGGGGCCCGACGGGTTCGAACCGCATCGAAGGCATCAGCGCCGGGTTCGTGCCGCCGCTGTGGGAGCCGGAACAGGTTGACGAGATCGTGACCGTCGGCGCGGATGAGGCGATGGCGATGGCTCGTCGGCTCGCGCGCGAGGAAGGTCTCTTCGCGGGAACGTCGTCTGGAGCGAATATCGTCGCCGCGATCCGCGTCGCCGAGCGACTACGCCCGGATGCGACTGTCGCGACGATCCTGTGCGACTCGGGGCTGCGCTACCTCTCGACGGAGCTGTACCGCTCGGTCTGAGGACTGCCGCTCGAGACCCGCAGTTCCGTCGACTGCTCGGCGACCAGGCGTGCGTAGACCCCGCCGAGCTCGATCAGTTCGTCGTGCGCGCCGCTCTCGACGATGCGGCCGCCGTCGACCACGTGGATCACGTCGGCAGCCGCGATGGTCGAGAGGCGGTGCGCGATCGCGATGGTCGTGCGGCCGCGCGTCGCCGAGTCGAGAGCGGCCTGCACGACGCGCTCCGACACCGAGTCGAGGGCGCTCGTCGCTTCGTCGAGGATCAGCACGGGCGGGTCTTTCAGCAGCACGCGCGCGATCGCGATGCGCTGCTTCTCGCCGCCCGAGAGCCGGTAGCCGCGCTCGCCCACGACCGTGTCGTACCCGTCGGGGAACCCGGCGATGGTGTCGTGGATGCTCGCCGCGCGGCACGCCGCCTCGAGCTCGGCGTCGCTCGCCTCGGGCTTGGCGTAGCGCAGGTTCTCGGCGATCGTCGCGTGGAAGAGATAGGTCTCCTGGCTGACGATGCCGACCTGCGCGATGAGGCTCTGCTGGCGGAGTTCTCGCACATCGGTTCCGGCGAACAGCACCCGCCCCGCGCTCGCCTCGTGCAGGCGCGGGATCAGGTACGACACGGTCGTCTTGCCCGCCCCGGACGGCCCGACGAAGGCGACGAACTGCCCCGGCTCGACCGCGAACGAGACGTGGTCGAGCGTCGGCCGCTGCGCGTCGCCGGCGTCGGGATAGCGGAAGACGACGTCGTCGAAGCGGATGCGCCCGACCTGGCTCGCATCGACGTCGCGCGCGTCGGCGCTCTCCACGATCGCCGGCTCGAGGTCGAGGTACTCGAAGATGCGCGCGAAGAGCGCGCCCGAGGTCTGCAGATCGAGGGCGACGCGCAGGAGGCCGAGCAGGGGGAAGGTCAACCGGGCCTGCACCGTCGTGAAGGCGACGAGCGTGCCGGCGGTGATCGCGACATCCGCCTGAAGCAGGAAGGCCGCGACGAGGTAGATGACGGCGGGGATGACGCTCAGGAAGACGTTGACCATCGCGAAGAACCACTGCCCGCTCATCTGCAGCTGCACCTGCAGGCCTCGCTGCACCTCGTTCTCGTCCGCGTAGCGATCGACCTCGGCGTGCTGACGGTAGAAGCTCTTGGCGAGCAAGATGCCCGAGACGCTCAGTGCCTCTTGCGTGATCGCCGTCATGTCGCTCAGCGACTCCTGCGTCTTCGTCGCGATGCGGGCGCGCACCTGCCCGACACGGCGCTGCGCGGCGATGAGCAGGGGCAGCAGGATCACGGCGACGAGCGTCAGCTGCCAGCTCAGCAGCAGCATAGCGACGAGCGCGGCGAGCACCGTGACCGTGTTGCCGATGACGCTCGAGACGGTATTGCTGAGCACCCCTGCGACACCCCCGACATCGTTCTGCAGTCGCGACTGGATGACACCGGTCTTGGTGCGCGTGAAGAAGGCGAGTTCCATGCGCTGCAAGTGATCGAAGAGCTTCACCCGCAGCTGAGCCATGACGGCGTTGCCGACCGTCGCCGTCAGATAGGTCTGCGCGATGCCGAGGCCGGCGCTGAGCACCCAGAGCAGCAGCATCAGGCCGACGAGTCGGAGCAGCACGGGCACGTTCGGCTCCCCGCCCGGCGGGAACAGCCCCACGTCGAATGCCTGCTGCGTGAGCAGAGGAGGCAGCACGCTCAGCCCCGCGCTGATCAGCACGAGCGCGATGGTCAGCCCGAGCACGGCCTTGTGCGGAGCGAACAGCTGCGCGATGCGCGGCAGCAGGTTCGGGATGCGCGGCGCATCGGCGTTGGCCGCCTTCTGCGCAGCGGCGTCGATCCCGCTGATGCGCGTGCGCGGCTTGCCGTACTGGCCGACGCTCGACACGGGAGGGGGATGACTCACGCAGCGAGCCTAGGGGCGACCGCCGACAGCGGGCCGAGAGAGGCCCGCCGTCGGCGGCTACGGCGGATCAGCCCTTGGTCGAGCCCGCCAGCAGGCCGCGCACGAAGTAGCGCTGCAGGCTGAAGAAGACGATGAGCGGGATCACAAGGGAGATGAACGCGGCGGCGGGCAGTCGCTCCTGATTGCGACCGAAGTTGCCGACGAGCTCGGCCAGTCGTTGCGTCAGCGGAGCGACGTCGGCGGTGCCGCCCGAGAACACGAGCGCCACGAGCAGGTCGTTCCACACCCACAGGAACTGGAAGATGCCGATCGAGGCGAGCGCCGGGAGCGACAGCGGGATGATGATGCGGAAGAAGATCTGCGTGTGGTTCGCCCCGTCGACGCGCGCCGCCTCGATGACCTCGCCGGGGATCTCGGCGATGAAGTTGTGCATGAGGAAGATCGTCAGCGGAAGGCCGAAGATGGTGTGCGCGATCCACACCGCGGGGAAGGTGCCGCTGATGCCGAGCACGCCCGAGAAGATCTGCAGGAGCGGGATGAGCGCCATCTGCAGCGGAACGATCTGCAGGGCGAAGATGAGCACGAAGATCGCGCCGGATCCCTTGAACTTGATCCAGGCGAAGGCGTACGCGGCCATCGTGGCGAGGATGATCGGGAACAGCGCCGCCGGGATCGCGATGACGATCGAGTTGACGAAGTACGAACCGAGGTTCGCCGAGGAGGCGCCCTGCGTCGTGAGCACGTCGGCATAGTTCTCGAGCGTGAAGCTCGGGCTGACGAAGATGTTCCACCAGCCGTTGCTGCGGATCTCGTCCGGGGTCCGGAAGGACGAGACCAGCAGGCCGAACGTCGGGATCGTCCAGATGACCGCGATGATGATCGCGGCGGCCGTCGCGCCCGGCGAGGTCAGCTTCAGCTTGGCGTTCGCGGCCTTCGAGAGCTTCGCGGCGCGCGGGTCGTTCTTCTGGCCGAGCGGACGGTCGAGCTTCGCCTCGGCCTTGTCGGTGACGTCGGTCATCGGATCTCCTTCTGCTTCCGCATCACGCGAACGTTGTAGACGACGATCGGCAGCACCATCAGGAACAGGATCACCGCGAGCGCCGAGCCGTAGCCGAACTCGTTGCGGTTGAAGGCCTGTGTGTACATCTCGTTGGCGACGACCGAGGTGTCGAAGTTGCCGCCGGTCATCGAGCGCACGATGTCGAAGACCTTGAGGGTGGCGATCGAGATCGTCGTGACGACGACGACGAGCGTGCTGCGGATGCCCGGGAGGGTGACGTTCGTGAACTGCTGCCACGCGTTGGCACCGTCAAGCCGTGCAGCCTCGATGATCTCGACCGGAACGCCCTTGATCGCGGCGGAGAGGAGCACCATCGCGAATCCTGTCTGGATCCAGACCATGACGACGATGAGGAAGAAGGTGTTGAACGGGGAGTTGACGAGGAACTGCTGGGGCTGCCCCCCGAACCAGACGATGATCTGGTTCAGCAGGCCGATCTGCTCGGCGAAACCCTGCTCGCGGAATTCGTACATGAATCGCCAGATGATGCCCGCGCCGACGAATGAGATCGCCATCGGCATGAACACGAGCGACTTGAGCACCTTCTCGCCCTTGGACTTGTCGATGAAGATCGCGTAGGCGAGACCGATGACGGTCGAGAGCGTCGGCACGAGCGCGACCCAGATCAGCGTGTTGCCGAGCGTGATGAGGATGTCGGGCTGCGTGAACATCCAGACGAAATTGTCGAAGCCGACGAACTCGCGCCCGGTGCGGTCGAAGAACGCCAGGAGCGTCGTGCGCACCGCGGGGTAGATGAGGCCGACCGTCAGGAGCAGCAGCGCCGGAGCGACGAAGGCGAGCAGCTGCCAGAAATCGCGACCCTTCTTCGGGGCCCGATCGGCGAGGAACAGGATGAGCCCGACGACCGCGGCGAATGCCGCGAGGCCGATCAGCATGAGTCCGAACTTCTCGACGAGATCGGACCAGAACGGGGCTAGACCTCTCATACGGTGAACCTCCATTGGTGTGACGATCACGGTACCTGCAACCGGCCCACCGGACGAGGGATCGTCCGGTGGGCCGGTGTCGGTGATGCAACCGAGCGGTTACGGGAAGGTGCTGTCGATCGCCGAGGTCACGTCGTCGGTCGAGGCTCCGCTGACCCAGTCGACCATGCCGGTCCAGAACGAGTTGGTGCCGACGGCGGCGGGCATGAGGTCGGAGGCGTCGAAACGGAACACCGTGTCTTCGCCCTGGAGGATCTCGATCGACTGACGAGCGAGGTCGGACTGCGCGTTGGCGGGGTCGAGACCCTTGTTCGCCGAGATCACGCCGCCGAGCGACACGCGGTTGTTCGCCCACGTGTCGCTGGAGAGGTAGGCCTGAACGGCGCCCGTCGCCTCGTTGTCGTTGAACGCCGCGACGAACTCGCCGCCGCCGGTGACGGCAGCGCCGTCTCCCTCATCGATCGGCGGGGTGATGAAGGCCCACACGTCGCCGTCAGGAGCCACCGTCACGCCCTCGCCCCACTGCGCCTCGTAGAACGAGGCCTGGTGGTGCAGCGAGCAGGTGCCGTCGAGGATCGACAGGCCGGCATCCTGGAAGGTCGTGGTGACGATCGAGTTCACGCCGCCGAAGCCGCCGTTGACGTACTCGGGGTTGAGCAGGATCTCGCCGACGAGATCGAAGGCCTCCTTGATCTCCGGGCTGTTGAACGCGAGCTCGCCCGCAACCCACTGGTCGTACGCCTCGGGGCCCGCCGTGCGGAGCACGAGGTCCTCGACCCAGTCGGTGCCGACCCAGCCGGTCGCGTCGCCCGAGCCGAATCCGACGCACCAGGGGCGGTACGGGCCTTCGTTGCGCTCGGTCATGGTCGCGGTCAGCTCGAGCAGCTCGTCATACGTCGCCGGGACCTCGTAGCCGTTCTCCTCGAAGTCGGCCGGCGAGTACCAGACGTAGCCCTTGACGCTCGCCATGAGGGGCGCAGCGTAGAACTCGCCGTCGACGGTGCCATAGCCCTTCCACGACTCGCTCCAGAACTCGTCGACGTTGGCCTCGACGGCCTCGGGGGCCGGCACGACGTAGCCGTCGCCGATGAGGCGCTGCAGAAGACCGGGCTGCGGGATGATCATGAGGTCGGGCGCGTCGCCGGCCTGAGCGCGCACGTTGATCTGCGTCTCGGCCTCCTGCGTGCCGTTGTACTCGATCGTGATGCCGGTGCACTCTTCGAAGTCGGCCCACGAGGTGACGAGGTTGTCGGCCTCGACGTCGACGATCGTCGCGTAGATCTCGACGGTCTCGCCCTCGAACTGACCATAGGCCTCGTATTCGGAGCAATCGGCGGAGTCGCCGCCTGCCCCGGGCTCGTTTGCCGCGCAGCCCGCGAGCACGAGGCTGAGGGCACCGAGGGCCGCTGCCGGCGCGATGAGCCGGCGTCGGAGGGTGGAACTCATGTGTTTCCTCCTCATTGAGGGGTGAATCAGCGCCCCGATCAGGGCGCCGCTGTGTTTCTGGTGCTGAATGCGCGGCCCGCCGAGCGACGTGATCCGTCGCGTCGGGAACCGGTTCCAGTCAGCCACCGTATGGCACGACCGAGGATGCTGCAACCGCTATCCTGGAGCACGTTACCGGACCGTTGTGGAAGACTCGGGGAACTCCCGGTTAGTGGAGCGAGGTGACAGTGTCGGATGCGGTCGCGATCTGGCACCGGTTCCACAATGCCGTCGACGCGACTACACTGTCGCTTCGACGGTGTTGCACCGGTGGATCCTGCGCGGGTGCGCGGCGACACCCCGCAGAAGCCGGTCCTATGGAGGGCGGAGCAGCATGAGCATCCTCGCGGATGTCGCACGCATCGCGGGCGTGTCGAAGTCGACCGCTTCGCGTGCGCTGTCCGGTCGGGGGTACGTCTCGGAGGACACGCGGCGCAAGGTCGAAGAGGCCGCGGCCGAGCTCGGCTACGTGGTCTCCACCGCCGCCGCGAGCCTCGTCACGGGCCGCACGCGCAATGTCGGCGTCGTCATTCCCTACATCAACCGCTGGTATTTCGGCGAGGTGCTCGAGGGGATCGAGGCCTCGCTCATCCAGTCGGGTTACGACCTCACTCTCTACCGATTGAGCACCGACGCAGAGCTCCGCCGCAGAGTCTTCGACTACTTCCTCGTGCGCAAGCGCGTCGATGCCGTCATCTCGGTCGCGATCGCGCTCAGCCCGCACGAAGTGCAGATGCTGCAGGCGCTCGGCAAACCCCTCGTCGGAATCGGCGGCATCATTCCGGGAATCCCCTCGCTCTCGATCGACGACGTCGAGACGGCGCGACTGGCGACCGAGCAC
Source organism: Microbacteriaceae bacterium X2B (assembly GCA_005502445.1). Lineage (GTDB taxonomy): Bacteria > Actinomycetota > Actinomycetes > Actinomycetales > Microbacteriaceae > Microcella. The sequence goes on along the minus strand of SCPB01000003.1, from coordinate 96,201 downwards.
CTCATCAGCCTCGGGCACCGCCGAATCATGCACGTCGGCGGAGACCAGTTCGAGCAGATGGACTTCCGCGTGCACTCGCAGCGCTATCTGGGCTTCGATCGCGCGCTGCGCGACGCGGGCATCACCGTCGACGACGACTTCCGCGCCGCCGAGTTCTCGATCCAGGGCGGCCATGACGCGGGGCTCGCCGTGCTCGGCGACCCTCGCACGCGCCCCACGGCCATCTTCGCCGGCTGCGACGAGATCGCGATCGGCATCATGATCGCCGCCCGGCAGCTCGGCATCTCGATCCCGCAGGATCTGTCGGTCATCGGCGTGGACGGGCACCCGCTCGCCGAGACCTTCGGGCTCACGACGGTCGTGCAGCACCCCGGCGCGCAGGGCGAGCGCGCCGTCGAGCTCCTGCTCGGTCAGCTCGAATCGACGCCCGCTCCGCCGCCCGACGAGCACATCGTGCTGCCCACCACGCTGAGCGTGCGGTCGAGCACCGCCGTACGCCGCGAGGTCGAGGCCCCGGCCTCGTAGCGCCGGACGCGCGCGGAGCATCCACCCCGAACGCGGAAGGAGGCGCCGCCCCGCGAACGGGACGACGCCTCCTGGTCCCCGCCGAGCGGGGCGTCGACTACTTGAGGGTGACGGTGGCGCCGGCCTCTTCGAGCTGAGCCTTGGCCTTCTCGGCGGCCTCCTTGTTGGCGCCCTCGATGACGGTCGCCGGAGCGCCGTCCACGAGCGCCTTGGCCTCGCCGAGGCCGAGGCTCGTGAGCGCGCGGACCTCCTTGATGACCTGGATCTTCTTCTCGCCGGCGGCCTCGAGGACGACGTCGAAGGAGTCCTTCTCCTCGACCTCCTCGACGGCGGCGGCGGGGCCCGCGGCAGCGGCGACCGCGACGGGCGCGGCGGCGGTGACCTCGAAGACCTCTTCGAACTTCTTCACGAATTCGCTGAGCTCGATGAGCGAGAGCTCCTTGAACGCCTCGATGAGCTCGTCGGTGGTGAGCTTGGCCATGATTTTCTCCTTAGGGGTTGGTACTCGTCGTGAACCGGTGGGCTGAGAGCTCAGCTGCCGGACTCCTGCTTCTGCCGCAGCGCGTCGACGGCGCGGGCGGCCTGCGCCAGCGGCGCGTTGAACATGTATGCGGCACCGAACAGCGAGGCCTTGACGGCGCCGGCGAGCTTGGCCAGCACCACCTCACGGCTCTCGAGCTCGGCGAGCTTCATGACCTCGGCGGCGTCGAGCGGGTTACCGTCGAAGTAACCGCCCTTCACCACGAGGTTGGGGTTTGCCTTGGCAAAGTCGCGCAGAGCCTTCGCGACGGTGACGGGGTCACCGCTCACGAACGCGATCGCGGAGGGGCCGGCGAGCATGTCATCGAGCGAGTCGATTCCGGCCTGCCGAGCCGCGATCTTGGTCAGCGTGTTCTTCACCACGGCGTACGACGCGTCTGCAGCGATGTTCGTGCGCAGCGTCTTCAGCTGCGCCACCGTGAGACCGCGGTACTCGGTGAGCAGTACGGCGGTCGAGCTGCGGAAAAGCTCCGTCAGCTCGGCGACCGTTGCTTCCTTGTTCGCCATGGTGCTCCTCTAGTTGTCGTTGGTGTTCTCCACGACCACCCGCAACCCGGCCCGCATGACGAAAGCTCCGGCGCATGCGCACGGAGCTTCTTCGCTCTCCCGATCAGACGGGAGGAGCGGATCGTTTCAGTGTCACCTGCGCGGGCCCTCGTCGCCCTCTGGAGAGAGCGGCGAGCCTTCGATCGGAGGGCCTGCTCGCAGTGGCTGCGGGCGGGCACGCCGATGACCGGCGGTCTTTGGCAGAGACCAGGCTATGTCAGGCGGGCGTCGGCGCGCAAATCAGACGTGGTCGAGCCAGGAATGCTCGGGCGCGTAGCCGAGCAAGGCGCGCGCCCGGTCGATCGAGAGCAGGGTCTCGCGCCCCGAGACCGGTCGCGCGAGCGGCACCCCCGGGAACTCCTCCGCCAGCAGCTCGGCGCTGTCGCGTCGCATGACCGTGTCGGCCGCGGCGATGATGTACGTCTCGTAGCTCGAGCGCTCGGTGAGCAGCGCGCGTTCGACGGCGTGCGCGCCGTCGCGGCGGTCGATGTAGCCCCAGAGGTTCCAGCGGCGCACGCTCGCGTCGTGCTGCCACGAGGCGAACTCGGCGTAGTCGTCGACGGCCATGACGTTGCTGAAGCGCAGGCCGGTGATGCTGATCGACGGATCGATGCGCATGATCTTGCGCGCGAGCTCCTCCTCGAGGTGCTTGCCGATCGCGTACATGAAGTTGGGCCGCGTCTCGGCGGCCTCGTCGATCGGCGCGTACGGCGGCGCCTCGGTGAGCGGCAGCCCGAGCAGGGTCTCGCTGGAGGCGTGCACGATGCGCGTCACGTGCGCGCGGCGGGCGGCCTGGAACACGTTGATCGTCATCGCCAGGTTCTGCTGGATCAGGGCAGTATCCGGTCGGATGCCCGGGGCCGGCGACGCGGCGAGATGGACGACCGCGTCGAGGCCGTCGAATCTCTCCTCCACGCCCGCGAGCGCGTCGGCGACCTGGCCGTAATCGGCGATGTCGATCTGCACGAAGTCCGCCCCGCGCGGCCCGTCGACGTCGAGGCCGACGACACCGTGGCCCGCCTCGCGAAGGTGATCGACGACGGCGCGGCCGAGCTTGCCGCTGGAGCCGGTGACAGCGATGCGCATGTCTTCAGGCTATCGGCGGCGCCGGGGCTTCCCGCACTCCGGCGGAGAGCGGGAGGCTGATCGTGAAGACAGTCTCACCCGGATGCGAGGAGACGGTGACGCGGCCGCGGTGCGCAGCGACCACGCCCGCGACGATCGCGAGCCCGAGGCCCGTCGAGCCGGTCGCGCGAGACCGGGAGGTGTCGGCGCGGGCGAAGCGCTCGAACAGCACCGGCTTGATGTCATCGGGGATTCCCGGGCCGGTGTCGGTGACGGTCACGATCGCCCGCCCCTCCAGCGATCCCAGTGCGGCGGTCACGCGCGTTCCCTCCGGGGTGTGGATTCGCGCGTTGGCGAGGAGGTTCGCGACCACCTGGTGCAGGCGATGCTCGTCTCCCTCGACCACGACGGGCGTCTCGGGCACGCGGACGACCCACTCGTGGGCGGCGCTCGTCGCCCGAGCATCCGCCACCGCGTCGACGAGCACGCGACCGAGATCCACCGGATCGCGCCGCAGTTCGCGGCCCTCGTCGAGCCGGGCGAGCAGCAGCAGGTCGTCGACGAGCGCCGACATGCGTACCGACTCCGATTCGATGCGGCTGAGCGCATGGCGGATGTCCTCGGGCAGCTCGTGACCGCTCCGGCGCGTCAGTTCGCTGTACCCGCGAATGGCGGCGAGCGGGGTGCGGAGCTCGTGGCTCGCGTCGGCGACGAACCGCCGCACCTTCTGCTCGCTCGCCTGGCGCGCATCGAACGCCGACTGCACGTGCACGAGCATGCGCGTGAACGCCGCCCCGAGCTGTCCGACCTCCGTACCGGGGTCGGTGTCGAGCTTCGGCAGCCGATCGGCGAGCGCGACCGTGCCGCGGTCGAGCGGCAGCTCGGTCACGCGCGTGGCGCTCTCCCGCACGCGCGTGAGCGGCCGCAGCGCGACGCGCGCGACCTCGCGGCCGAGCACGCCCGCGACGATGAGGATTCCGATGAGGACCGCCGTGATGACAGCGCCGAGCCGGGCGATCGTCGCCTGCACATCGCGCGTCGACAGCCCCACGATGAGGGCACTGCCCGCGTCGAGCCGCTCGGCGATGACGCGGAACTCGCCGAGCCCGCCGCCGAGCCGGACCGTGCGCGGGGATTCGAAGGGGATCTGGACGAGAGCGCGGCGCTGCGCGATCGACAGCTCGCGGACATCCGCATCGCTGTCGAGGTAGGCTGCGGCGATCACGCCGTCGGCCCCGACGACGCCCACGAGGCTGTCGACCGGGATTCCGGGGCCGTCGAAGCCGACGCCGGGGCCGCGGCTGCCGCCCTGACCGAGTGAGTTCTCGACACGCGCGGCCGTCATGCGCACCTCGTCGTCGAGCTGGTCGAGCAGGTTCGCGCGCAGGAGCGTGACGCTGAGGACGCCGATCGCGAGGGTCGCGAGAGTCAGCAGAGCGAGGATGCCCGCCACGAGCCGCTTCTGCAGCGACCACGACTGCGTCATCAGGAGGCCGGTTTGATCATGTACCCGACGCCGCGCACCGTGTGGATCATCGCGGGGCCGAGCGTGTCGATCTTCTTGCGCAGGTACGAGATGTAGATCTCGACGATGCTCGAGCGACCGCCGAAGTCATAGCTCCAGACGCGGTCGAGGATCTGGGCCTTGCTGAGCACCCGGCGCGGGTTGCGCATGAGGTAGCGCAGCAGTTCGAACTCCGTCGCGGTGAGCTCGATCTCGGTGTCGCCGCGGCGCACCTCGTAGCTCTCCTCGTTGAGCACGAGGTCGCCGACGCGCAGCTCGGGGTCGGGGCGCTCGCTCACGACCATCGCGCTGCGGCGGATGAGGCCCCGCAGCCGGGCGACGAGCTCTTCGAGGCTGAACGGCTTGGTGACGTAGTCGTCACCGCCGGCCGTGAGGCCGACGACCCGGTCGTCGATCGAGTCCTTCGCGGTGAGGAAGAGCACGGGCACGTCACGCCCGTCGGCGCGGAGGCGTCGCAGCACCTCGAGGCCGTCGATGTCGGGCAGCATGATGTCGAGCACGACGACGTCGGGAGCGAACTCGCGGCCGTGCTGCAGCGCATCGTGCCCCGTCAGGGCGGTGCGCACCTCCCATCCCTCGTAACGGAGGGCCATGGAGACCAGGTCGGCGAGCGAGGGCTCGTCATCGACCACGAGCGCCCGGATCGCCGAGCCGTCGGGATGGGTGAAGCGGGGAGCGGCAGGGCTCTCGTCGACAGTCATGATCTCCAGTCTCACGACTTTTCTATGAGTCGGCTTGGAGGCGTCTCTGCGCAGTCTGCGCCGATTGCGACGACCCTGGCCCCCCGCTGAAAGGGTGGGGAGGCCGGGGCCGACGGTGAGGGCACCCGGATCCGAACTCGCAATTTGTGCCCGATTCGCCGTCTGCCCTGGAGGACCGAGTTGTTCGCCCAGAAAGCAGCGCGCACCAGAGGGTCAGTCTTCGATCACCTCGGCGGGCCGCGAGGCGACTCCTCCATAGGGAGGACAATCAAGAGGGATGCCCTCGTCAATCAACCTTGATTCGAGAACGCCGCATCGAAGGATGCCGCGGGCAAGTCCCAGAGTAGCGACCGGACGAATTCGATCGCCTCAGCGGCGCCCTGCAGACGGCTCATGCCCGCGTCCTCCCATTCGATCGAAATTGGTCCTTCGTAGCCGATCGATCGCAAGGCTCGGAAAGAATCCTCCCACGGCACGTCACCGTGTCCGGTGGAGACGAAGTCCCAGCCACGTCGCGGATCACCCCAGGCCAGATGCGATCCGATGACACCCGCACGACCGTTGGGCTGGCGTAGCCGCGTGTCCTTGCAGTCAACGTGATAGATGCGGTCGGCAAAGTCGACGATGAATCCGACAGGGTCGATGTTCTGCCACATCATGTGCGATGGATCCCAGTTGAACCCGAACGCCGATCGATGATCGATTGCCTCCAGCGCACGAACGCTCGTCCAGTAGTCGTACGCGATCTCGCCCGGATGCACCTCGTGGGCAAATCGCACACCTTCGGAATCGAAGATGTCGAGAATCGGGTTCCACCGTGAGGCGAAGTCCTCGTAACCGGCCTCGATGACGCTCGCTGGCACAGGCGGGAACATCGCCATGTACTGCCAGATGTTCGACCCCGTGAAGCCCACCACCGTATCCACGCCGAGCATGCGCGCCACACGCGCTGTGAGCCCGAGCTCCTCAGCGGCGCGCCGACGCACGCCCTCGGCTTCGCCGTCGCCCCAGACTCGTGGGCCCACGATCGCCTGGTGTCGGAAGTCGATCGGGTCGTCGCAGACCGCCTGTCCCTTGAGATGGTTCGAGATCGCAAAGACCTCCAGGTCGTGCCGCTTGAGGATGTCCAGTCGGCCTTGCAGGTACTCGTCGTCCTCGGCCGCTCGCCAGACATCGAGGTGCTCGCCCGAGCACGCGATCTCAAGACCGTCGTAGCCCCAGTCGCTGGCGTGCTTCGCCACCTCCTCAAGGGTCAGGTCGGCCCATTGGCCGGTAAACAGGGTCACTGGGTGCGTAGTGATGGTCGGCTCCTTCATTGAGAGCTCGTTAGGCAGTGATGGGATCGGTGAGAGACAGTGTGGCCTCGTTGAGATCGACCCAGCCCTCGATCGCGGAGGATCTCAACACGGCGTCCGTGATCTGGGCCGCGCGCAGGCCGTCGTCGAAGGTCGGGATGCCGCCGACCTCCTCCCCTGCGAAGTGTCGATATGCATCCGAGGCGAAAGCGGTGAAAGCATCCTGGTATCCCTGAGGATGCCCTGGCGGAAGCAATGCGAGCCGACGGGCGTCACCGCTCGTCATAGCGGAGGAGCCGCTCGCGACGATGCGGTTCTCGTCGAGAGAGCCAGTCCAGAAGGTGTTCGGCTCCTCCTGGTTGAAGGCGAAAGCACCGGTCTCGCCGTCGATCGAAAAAGTCAATCGGTTCTTGCGGCCCGACGAGACCTGGCTCACCATCACCGAGCCGCTCGCCCCACGATCGGTCTCGAACATCATCGTCACGACGTCCTCCGTGCCCACGGTGGACGCCGACTCGCCCCGGCGGCCGAAGGCGGTGACCAGTTTGGCGCTCAGGCGAGTGATGCGGTGCCCTGTGACGAACTCCACGAGGTCGCACCAGTGAACGCCGATGTCGGCGAACGCGCGCGATGATCCGCCTTCGTTCGCATCAACGCGCCAGTTCGTCGCACTCGGTGTCGCGAGCCAGTCCTGCAGGTAGGCGCCGTGCAGCAGCATCGGCTCGCCGATGTCCCCTCTGGCGATGCGCGCGCGAATCTCCCGGACGGTCGCATAGAACCGGTAGACGAACGGCACGGCGGTTCGAATGCCTTCGTTGGCCGCAGCGGCGGCAAGAGAGCGAGCGTCGGCGATCGTGGCCGCCAAAGGCTTCTCGCAGACGACGTGCTTGCCCGCCGCGATCGCGGCAAGCGCGATAGGTGCGTGCGTCGCATTCGGCGAGCAGATGTGCACGACGTCGACATCGGTCGATTCGACGAGCGCTGCCGGCGAGTTGAACGACCGCGCGATTCCCAGAGCGGATGCGGAGGATTGGGCCCGTTCAGCGCTCGAGCTGGCCAGTCCTGCGATCTCGTGACCGGCGGCACGCAGCGCACGGCTGTGCACCGCGGCCATGAATCCGCCACCGATGATTCCTGCTCTCATGAGCGATGTCCGTGTGAGAGGCTGTCGCTCATCGACCGCACGAAGGCGAGGCCGTCGCGAGCGAGCGCGTCCATCGACGACGCCACGGGACGCCAGAGCGAGACCGCTCGGGCGATCGCATCGACGGTCGGGAGGAACGACTCGACGACGATTGATCCGGAATAGCCGATGTCATCGAGCGCGTCGAAGTACTCCACCCAGGGGATGTGCCCGCTTCCAGGTGTTCCTCGATCATTCTCGGAGACCTGCACATGGAGCACGAGGGCACCCGCGACGCGCACGGCGTCGCCGATCCTCTTCTCCTCGATGTTCATGTGGAACGAATCGATCATCAGCCCCACGTTGGGGCGATCGATCAGCCGGCAGAGCTCGACACCTTGTTCCACGGTGTTCACCAGGTCAGTCTCGAAGCGGTTAAGGGGCTCAACCGCAAGCGCCACGCCACGCTCGGCGGCGTAATCGGCGACATCGCGCAGCGACTCGGCCGCCCGCGCGCGTTGAGCCACTCGCGCCTCCGGAGGGAGCATCCGTGCGACGCCCGTCTGCGCGTACATCGGACCGGCGACGTGGGGCGACCCGACGACGGCTGCGACATCGACACAATGCCGCAGGTAGTCGATGGCGATCGCACGGGCGTCGGCGTCCTCGACGGAGACATCTCGGCCTGGCCCGAACGCGCCGCAGATGCTGACCTGCAGCCCCGTGCGCGCAGCGTTCTCGGCGATCCACTCCGCTGAGAGCACTTCGGGGTCTTCCATGCAGACCTCGATGAGGTCGTATCCCATATCGCGGACGAGGTCGAAGGCGGCCGCATCGGCATCGGAGAACGGCGAGGCGAGGACGAAGGTACTCAGCCCAACCGCGGTCATCCGTCGGCCCCGCCGGTGAGCTGGGCGACGATGGCCTTCGTGTGACGGATGGAGTCGGCCGTGTACGGTTCTTTGAATTCGGGAGCGCCCGCGCCCGAGAGCACGCCCCAGACGTCGCCCGCAGCCGGCAGCAGCTCGTACGAGATCCAGCCCTGGTAGCCCGTGTCGATGATGGCCTGCATGATCGAAACGAAATCGGTGTGGCCCTGGCCGGGAGCGGCACGATTGCTGTCGGCGAGGTGCACGTGCGACAAGCGCGACCCGGCGGCACGGATGGCCGCGGCGATGTCGGGCTCTTCGATCGACATGTGGAAGGTGTCGGCCATGTAGCCGAGGTGAGGGCTGTCAACCTCGTCGATGAAACGGATCGCCTGCTCGGCGCGCGTGATGAGATAGGTCTCGTAACGGTTCCACGGCTCGAGGACGAGCTTCACGCCCGCACCCCCCGCCTCGGCCGCAAGTTCGGCAGCCGCTTCACGTGCCCACTCCCATTCGCGCTCGACCGCTGCCTCCGGCGAGATCTTCATGCAGGCGGTCGGCGTGAAGGTCACGATGTCCGCACCGAGTTGCCCGGCAAACTCGATGTTGCTCTTCACATAGTCGATCGCCGCGCGACGCACCAGGGCCTTCGAGCTCACGATGTCGCGCTCGGGAGTGAAGATACTGATGATCGACGAGGCCACGACGCCGTTGTCCTCGAGAGCCGCCGCGATGCTGTTGACCGCCATCGTCGAGGGCTCGCCGACGATCTCGACGCCGTCATACCCATCGCGGGCTACGCGCTCGATGCCGATCTCAAGCGGCTCTTCGCCGTAAACCAGGGTGTTGTAGGTGTAGCGGAACACATTGTCTCCTTGTGGGTCGGGACGACAGCTCTATTTGACGGCACCGAAGGTGAGGCCGCGGACTAAGTACTTCTGAGCGCTCAGCGCCGCGATCCACACAGGGATCGCGACGAGCGTTCCCGCTGCCATGATCTGTGTCCACTGCGTGCCGACGGGGGTGACATACTGCGTGAGCGCGACTGTGACGGTCTGGCTGCCCGCGTTCGAGAGGATGCTCGCGAAGAGGAACTCATTCCAGGAGAAGACGAAGCAGAGCAAGGCGGTTGCGGCGATGCCCGGCACTGCGAGCGGCACGACGATGCGGAAGAAGGTCTGCACGTGGTTCAGCCCGTCGAGCTGCGCGGCCTCCTCGATCTCCTTGGGCACGTCCTCGAAAAACCCGCGCAGCAGCCAGACGGCGAGCGGGAGGTTCATGAACACATGCAGGATGATGATCGCGAAGAGCGAGCCGTTGAGCCCGATCGCCCTCATGACCAGGAAGAGCGGGATGATCGTCACGATCGGGGGCACGATGCGCAGCGAGAGGATCGTGCCGGCGATGGTGCTCTTGCCCCGGATGTCGAACCGCGCGAGTGGGTACGCGATGCCCGATGCCAGAAGAATCGCCACAACCGAAGAGATGACCGACACCTGAATGCTGTTGACGAGCGCATAGGTGAAGTTGGAGCCGGCAATGATCTGCGCGAAGTTGTCGAGCGTCGGCAAGAAGAACCATCGGATGTCGCGGCTGAACGCCTGGTTCCCGGTCTTGAACGCGGTGGTGACCATCCACAGCACAGGGGCGATGAAGAGGAAGGTCGCAACGAGCGCGATGATCATTCGCGCGACGACGGTGACTGCGCGACGACGGTGTCGGCGGGTCACGACGCTCGGGTTCGCGAGCACAGTCATGAGCGGGCCACCATCTTTCGGATCAACGAGTTGACGACGACGAGGACGAGGAGGAGAAGGAGCCAGGAGTAGGCGGCTGCGTAGGAGATGGTGAACGACCGGAAGCCGACGTCGTAGATCTGCCACGACATCGTCGATGTGACATCGATCGGGCCGCCGCGTGTCGTCATGAACACGATGTCGTAAACCCGGAACGTGTCGATCAGTCGGAGCAGAACTCCGACCATGATCGGGTACTTCAGCAGCGGCAGGAACTGGTGCCAGATGATGCGCGGCCAGCTTGCGCCGTCGAGCTTCGAGGCTTCGATGATCTCCTCGGGTAGTCCCTGCATCGCTGCGAGGAAGATGAGGAAGAGGAACGGGGTCCACTGCCACACATCGATCACGATGAGCGTGGGAAGTGCGAGGTCGGGGCTACCGAGGAACTCGGTCGTCGGAAGCCCGACGGAGCGCATGAGCTGGTTCACGACGCCGAAGGTCGGCTCGAGTGAGAATCGCGCGAGCAGGCCGACGACAACTGGAGCGCACAGCATCGGGATCAGGATGAGCGACCGCATGATCTTCTCGCCCGGCAGCCCACGAAAGAAGACCAATGCGAGCCCGAAGGCGAGGAGGAATTCGATCACGACGGCGGCGACGACGAACACCAGCGTCACGCGCACCGAGTTCCAGAATGACGGATCCGCCAGCAGACCCGCGTAGTTCTCGAAGCCAACGAAGACGGGGTCCCCACCCGTGGTCAGCCGCCAGCGAGTGAACGAGATGACGAGCGAATAGATCGTCGGGTAGATCGCGACAGCCGCGAGGAAGAGGAGTCCGGGAGTCATCGCCGCAGCTCGACCCCAGTGGCGCTCCGGCTTCCGCCCCGGGCGGTGCCCGACCTGGTCATCAGGTCGGGCACCGCGCGAACGGGTGGATGCGATGGTCATTACTGCGACAAGTTTCGGTTCTGGGCCTCGTCAGCGCGAGCGAGACCCTCTTCGACTGACCTCTCACCGAGCGAGATGGCGCTCAGCTCAGTGCTCAACGTCGTCTCCCAGATCTCCTCACCGGGGAAGAACGGGCGCTCCTTCGCCGACTCCATCGCAGCGAGCACCGTGGGAAGCCGGCGGAAGCGCAGCGCGTCGTTGCCCTCGAGAGTCTGTTCGGTCAGCTCGGGGTCGGAGTAGCTCGAGGCGCGGACGGGATCGCCTCCGCCATTGCTGGCCTGGAATACATCGTTCTTCTTCGTCTCGAGCCATGCGGCGAACTTGACCGCTTCGTCGACGTTCTGCGAGTACTTCGAGACGGAGATGACCCAGGCCGCAAGGTGACCCGCGCTGGTACCCCGCGGCCCCTCGGGCATCTCGACGATCTCCCACTGGCCGACGGTCTGAGAGCTGGCGGGGTCGTCCGTGGCGAACTGGCCCCACGACCACTGCACGGCCGTGGCGATCGTGCCCTGCTGCGCGGCGGTCGTGACGTTGTCGTAGGTGAACTCGTTTGCGCCTGCGGGCATGTACTCCATCATCTCGGCCCAGCGCTCGGTCGCTTCGATGCACTCGGGCGTGCTGAGCGTCGACTGAGTGAAGTCGGCGTTGAACGGCTCGCAATCGTAGCTGTAGGCGAAGCTGAGCCAGGTGTGAACGTTGCCGAAGCCCTTGGCGGCCTGCGCGGCCCAACCCGAGAGCTCCTGACCGTTGAAGGTGCGGCCGTCGAAGAACTTCACCTGCTCGAACCACTCATCCATCGTGGTCGGCGCGGCGAGTTCCTCACCGGTCGCGGCGAGGTAGTCGGCTTGGGTGGCGGCGTCGGAGTAAAGCGCACTGTTGTACCAGAGCACGGCGGGGTGGATGGTCTGCGGAATACCCAGCAGCTGGCCCTCCCACGTGGACACATCGAGCGCAAGCGGCAGGAAGTCGGACTTGTCGTCCGCGGTGATCGCATCATCGAGTGGTACGAGATGCCCGCCCTCGCCGAACTCGGGAATCCAGTTGTAGTCCAGATTGAAGATGTCGTAGCTGGAGTCCTGCCCGGCGAACAGGGTCGCCACCTTCTCGTGGATTGCGTCACGGCCGATGAGCTCGACGTTCACTTTGACACCGGTCTCCTCCTCGTAGAGAGGGGCGAGCTGATCTTTGACCACAGTGCCCCAGGTCGCGGGAAGAAAGATCGTGTTGAGCGTGACCTGGTCGCTGTTCGATTGCGCCGTACCGGCGGCGCAGCCGGTCATTGCGAGTGCCGACGCCAGTGCGATGCCGACAGTGGCACGACGCGCGGCGCAGCGGCTGTTGCTTTTCTGCATGGTTTCTCCTTGGTGTGATGGGGTAGTTCGGGAAACGGCTCAGCGGTCGCCGATGCCGATGTGAACCTTGACTGTCGAACGGTCATGCTCGAGCGAACGGATTGCCTCGACTGCGTCCGACAGCGGACGCACGGAGTCGACGATCACTTCCGGCGAGAACCTGCCGTTCGCAATGAGCGCGACGGCTCGCGGCCACGTATCGTACGTACCCGCGTACGAGCCGACGATGGTGAGCTCCTTCGCGTAGACGTCGAAGGGCCGCAAGGTCATCGACGCGGCTTGCGGGGCGGCTCCGTAGGCGAGGATGCGTCCGCCCCGGCGGACGAGCTGCACCGCCGCCTCGTACGTCGGGATGCTGCCGACCGCCTCGATGACAACGTCAGGGCCGATACCTCCTGTGAGAGTGGCCAGCTCGTCGGCCACCTCAGACTCGGCTGGGTTGATCAGGTCGTCAGCACCCATCGACTGGGCAAGGCCGCGCCGGGTGGGGTCTGGCTCGGAGACGATGACACGGCTGGCTCCGTTCAACCGGGCGAGGGCGATGTGCGCGAGACCCATGGGTCCTCCGCCGATGATGAGCACGGTCTCGCCCGAGCGGATACCGATGCGGTCTTGCCCGTGAATGGCGCAGGCGAGCGGCTCCACGTAGGCCGCGTCGTTGAGCGACAGGTTCGCCGGCAGGACGTGGATGTTCGTCGCTGGCGCGACGACGAACTCGGCGAGTCCACCGTCGCGATGTACGCCGAGCTGCGAGACGGCAGGACAGAAGAGCTTCTGCCCACGCGTGCAGAAGTAGCAGTGGCCGCACGCGATGTTGATATCGACGACGACGCGATCACCGACGACGATTCCGTGGACGGCGTCGCCGAGCGACTCGACCGTACCCGAGAACTCGTGCCCAAGCGTCAGGGGAAGGTTCGGGGCGGGGAAGGTGCCTTTCGCGATGTGCAGGTCGGTGCCGCAGATACCACTGCGCCACACCGCGATTCGCACTTCGCCCGTACCCGGGGTCGGGATCGGCACATCGTCCAGTCGCAGGTCGCCTGCACCGTGGAGGCGAACCGCCTTCATCGTGTCGCTCATGGAGCTCCTGTCCTCACGCCGGACGGGACCCACGCCTCGTCGCGACCACACGGGCTCGTCCCGCTCTCATTCATATTGCCACATGGCCGTCGTCTTTTGTGAGTTTGCTGGCAAAAGTATTTTGCTCAACACTCAGAAGTGGGATAGCACCGAGCGAAAGAAGTGAATGTCTCGTACGATGGAGCGTGGCCATTGATCGATCCCTACGCGGTAGCCCTGCACGCGACCTCAGCGAATTGTTCGAGATCATCCGCGACGGTCGGCCGAGAACTCGTGCGGAGATCGCCGGAATGACCGGATTGGCGCGGTCGACCGTCGCAGCACGCGTGGATGCGCTCATGGCCAAAGGGTTCATCTCCCCTGTCTCGGAGGCGCAGTCGACCGGAGGTCGCCCACCCTCGCTCTTCGCGCTGACACCCGATGCGCGCCTCGTGGTCGGCGTCGACCTCGGCGCTAGTCATGTGAACGTCGCGATTGCGGACCTGACTGGGGCGGTCATCGTCAAGGAACGCCATCAGATCGCCATCGCCGCGGGTCCCGAGGAAGTGCTCGGCTCGGTCGTGAGTGTCACGAGCGCCCTACTGGCCACGCTCGGACGAGCGAATCGCGACCTGCTCGGAATCGGAATCGGCCTCCCGGGTCCGGTCGAGCACGCCACCGGTAAGCCGGTGACCCCGCCGATCATGCCCGGTTGGGACGGATTCGACGTTCCCGCCTGGGTGCGCCAGCGAATCGATGTGCCGGTTCTCGTCGACAACGACGTCAACATGATGGCGCTTGGAGAGCGTTCGATGCGGTGGCCATCAGTGGACGACCTCATCTTCGTCAAAGTAGCGACAGGCATCGGTTCTGGCATCATCTCGGGGGGCGAGCTCCAACGCGGCGCGAACGGCATCGCCGGGGACATCGGACACATCCCGATCGCCAGGGGCGCGGACATTCTGTGCCACTGCGGCAATCTGGGTTGCCTCGAAGCCGTAGCCTCCGGACCCGCAATCGCACGCCGACTCCGTGACTCCAGTCGCCAGGCAGACACCGGCGCCGACGTCGTCCAACTCGTTCGAGGCGGCGACATCGACGCCATCCAAGCGGTCCGACAGGCAGGTCGCGACATCGGCGAGGTGCTCGCCACCTGCGTCAGCATCATCAACCCATCCGTGATCGTGATCGGCGGCCTGATGGCGCAGGCCGGCGAGCACCTCATCGCGGGCGTCCGCGAAGTCGTCTACACGCGCTCGATGCCGCTCGCGACGGAGCATTTGACGATCGTGCAGTCGCAGACCGCCGCCGACGCAGGAATCATCGGCGCGAGCATCCTCTCGATCGATCATGCGCTCTCCAACGGTGTCCTCGACGAGTTGGAATCACGCGCTTAGGCCCCCGATCGGAGCCTCGGGGCGCCCACGCGCAAAAGGTGCACCGCGCGCCCGAGAAGAAGTACGGGCACGAAGTCGATGAAGTGCTTCGTGACGTTGTTGTCGGCGGCGAGGAAGAGCACAGGCACGTCGCCGTTGGCCCGCAAGCGGCGCAGCGCCTCGAGACCGTCGCTGTCGAGCAGCATGATGTCGAGCACGACTACGTCGGGGGCGAACTCGCGGCCATGCCTGACGGCCTCGCTCTTTCTATGAGTCGACTTAGAGGCGTCTCTGCGCAGTCTACGTCGATTGAGCCTCGTGCGCCGCGTGCGCCGACAACGACGACCCCGGCCCCCCGGAGCGGGGTGGGGGAGGCCGGGGTCGCTGTCATCCGCCTGTTCGGGTCAGGCGCGGAGGCCGCCTCGGAACTCGTGAGTTCGTGGGGCGGTCGCCGGAGCGAGGGGGATGACCACACCGGCCGGGGCCGTCGTGATGGATAGAGGGGCAATCTCCATCAGTTCTCCTCGGTTCTCGTCGTCCGCGCGATCCGGGATTCGGGGCCCGGTCGCGCAGTCCTCACTCTGGGGGACTTACTTGTACCCCGACCATCAGTCTGCGCCCTCAGGACCGATCGCGCATCACCCCAGACCGGGGGTCAAAATTGTCCGCCTTTATGCGGATAGACGACTCAGTCTGCCTCGACCGCTCGGCGCTCGGCCGGCTCGGCCCCACGGGCCCCCGTTCGCAACAGCCGAGCCGCGCGCACGAGACCGAACACCACCAGCCAGCTGATTCCGACCGTCGTCGCGACGAGCTCGAAGTGGCTCCCGACACCGGCGTTCCAGCGGAACAGGGACATGAGCCCGCCGAGGCCCGCGACGACCCCGACGGCGATCGCCATCGCCAGCGACATCCGCGAGATCGCGCGATGCCCCGGCGCGAAGGCGACCTGGAGCATCGCCCAGCATGCGGCGGCGAAGGCGACGACCGCCGACAGGGTATGGGTGAAGTCCTGCATCGTGAACGTGTCGCCGACCGGCAGCGGGCAACCCGCCGTGCAGGGCACTTGCGCCGCCACGAAGAAGGCCGCGCACGCGACGGCGAGGCTGAGCGCCGGCGTGCCCACCCGCAGCACCGGCGTGCGCGAGCGGAGGTCGCGCACCGCCCACGCGACGAGGGTTCCCCCGGCGACGATCAGCAGCAGCGCCGTGCGGAACGCCTCGGCCGTGGGTTCGCCGATCGCGCCGAGCTCGCTCACGTACACCGCGTGCGGCACGGTCGCGCGGGCCGACCAGATGATGACGAGGGCGCTGAGCACGAGCAGGGATCCAGCGACGGCGAGCGCGGCGTCGCGGCGTCGGTCAGGGGTCACGCGGCGGGCTCCGATCGGTGGTGCTGGCTCTTCATCGTATGGGGATGCTTCGGAGCGGCGCCCTCGGATTCGCTGAGCGTCGCGCAGGGGGTCGCGCCCCGATCGACGCTCCACCGCAACCCGGGTGAAACACGCGCGACCCACCCGCACGGCACACTGGCGGCACGGCACACTGGAGGTCGAGACCACCGCTGAAGGGGAGCGACGATGACGACGACGATGCGCGCGATGGTGGCCACGGGCCCCGGCGGTCCCGATGTCCTGCACGAGGCCGAGGTGCCACTGCCCGTCCGGGCCAACGCCGAGGTCGTCGTGAAGGTGCTCGCGGCGAGCGTCAACCCGATCGACGCCAAGACCCGCGCGGGGCGAGGCGTCGCGGGGGCGATCGGCTCCTGGCCGGTCATCCTCGGAAACGACCTCGCCGGGATCGTCGTGGAGTCGCCGTACGAGGCGCATCCCCTCGCCGTCGGCCACGCCGTCTACGGGATGACGATGGTGCCCCGATTCGGCGGCTCCTACGCCGAGTTCGCGACGGTGCCCGAACTCTTCCTCGCGCCGAAGCCGGAATCTCTGAGCTTCGAGGAGGCCGCTGCGGTGCCGCTCGCCGCGCTCACCGCCTGGGGCATGGTCGTCGACGTCGCGCGAGCGCACGAGGGCCAGCGCATGCTCATCCACGCCGGCGCCGGCGGGGTCGGGCACCTCGCCGTGCAGCTCGCCTCGTTCTTCGGCGCGCACGTCGTGGCGACCTGCTCGGCGCGCAACGTCTCTTTCGTGCGCGAGCTCGGCGCGGCGCACGTCATCGACTACACGAGCTCCCGGTTCGACGATGAGGAATCCGGCTTCGACGTCGTCGTCGACCTCGTCGGCAACGTGCACGACGATACCGGCAGCCGCTCCCTGCGCGTGCTGCGCCCGGGCGGGCTCGTCATCAACGCCCCCACGGGCAGCTGGCCGACACTGCACGACGAGGCCGAGGCCGCCGGGGTGCGCGCCACCGGCTACAAGGTGTCGCCCAACGGCGCGACCCTCGCCGTCATGTCGCGCATGATCGAGGCAGGGGATCTGCGCGTGCACGTCGACCGCGTGCTCCCGCTCGCCGAGGTCGCGGAGGCGCACCGCCTGCTCGAGGACGGCCACACGCGCGGCAAGATCGTCCTTCGCGTGGGCGAGGCATAGCGCGGGCGGAACCCCAGCGGCGCGCGGCGGGGATGGCGAAGGCCCCGCCGGAGCGGGGCCTTCGCGCTGCGCACCGCAGTAGCGGCGGCGCGCTATCGGTTCAGAGTGCGTTGACGTCGAGCGGGATCCCCGGGCCGAAGGTGGTCGAGACCGAGCCCTTCTGCACGTAACGACCCTTCGAGCTCGACGGCTTGAGGCGCAGCACCTCGTCGAGGGCGGCGCGCAGGTTCTCGTTGAGCTGGTCCTCCGAGAACGCGGTCTTGCCGATGATGAAGTGCACGTTGGCGTGCTTGTCGACGCGGAACTCGATCTTGCCGCCCTTGATGTCGGTCACGGCCTTCGCGACGTCGGGCGTCACGGTGCCGGTCTTCGGGTTGGGCATGAGGCCGCGGGGGCCGAGAACCTTGCCGAGTCGACCGACCTGGCCCATGAGCTCGGGCGTCGAGACCGCCGAGTCGAAGGCGGTGTAGCCGCCGGCGACCTTCTCGATGAGCTCGGCGCCGCCGACCTCGTCGGCGCCCGCGGCGATCGCGGCCTCGGCCGCGGGGCCCGTCGCGAAGACGATGACCCGCGCCGTCTTGCCGGTGCCGTGGGGGAGGTTGACGGTGCCGCGCACCATCTGGTCGGCCTTGCGGGGGTCGACGCCGAGCTTCAGGGCGACCTCGACGGTCGCGTCGAAGTTCTTCGAACCCGTCTCACGGGCGACCGTCACGGCCTCCGTGGGGGTGTAGTACTTGCCGGCCTCGATCTTCTCGGCCGCGGCCCGGTAGGCCTTGGACTTCTGTGCCATGGTGATGCTCCTGTGATGAGTTCGCGGTGAATCGTGAGCCTGGCTGGCTCTCCCGCTGAGTGGGAAGGGTTCTGACGGGCCGTTACTGCTCGACCGTGATGCCCATGGAGCGGGCGGTGCCGGCGATGATCTTCGCCGCGGCGTCGATGTCGTTGGCGTTGAGGTCGGACTGCTTCTGCTCGGCGATGGCGCGCACCTGCTCCTTCGTGAGCTTGGCGACCTTGACCGTGTGCGGTGTCGACGAGCCCTTCTGCACGCCCGCAGCCTTCTTGATCAGCTCGGCGGCAGGCGGGGTCTTGAGGATGAACGTGAACGAGCGGTCCTCGTACACGGTGATCTCTACCGGGATGACGTTGCCGCGCTGCGACTCGGTCGCGGCGTTGTACGCCTTGCAGAACTCCATGATGTTCACGCCGTGCTGACCGAGCGCCGGACCGATCGGCGGCGCGGGGTTCGCCGCGCCGGCGTTGATCTGCAGCTTGATCAGGCCCGTGACCTTCTTCTTCGGTGCCATTTCTTCTTCCTTCGTGTCGTGCGGCATCCGGGTGGATGCCGCGCTCCCGCCTGCTCGGCGATTCCGAGCCGCGGTGTTCGGGGCCGGGCCCGAGAGCCCGGAGGTCTTAGAGCTTGGTGACCTGGTCGAAGCTCAGCTCGACCGGGGTCTCGCGCTCGAACAGCGAGACGAGCACGATGAGCTTGCCGCTCTCGGGCTTGATCTCGCTGATCGTGCCGGGGAGACCCGCGAACGAGCCCTCCTTGATCGTGATGGTCTCGCCGGCCTCGAAGTCGATCTCGGCGGGGATGACCCGCGAGGCCGCGACGCCGCCCTTCGCGCCGCCGGCCTTGGCCGGGGCCTCCGCGATCTGCACGGTCGACTTCAGCATGCTGAACGCCTCGTCGAACCGCAGCGGAGTCGGGTTGTGGGCGTTCCCGACGAAGCCGGTGACGCCGGGCGTGTGGCGCACGACCGACCAGCTGTCCTCGTTGAGGTCCATGCGAACGAGCACGTAGCTCGGGATCCGCACGCGGTTCACGAGCTTGCGCTGGCCGTTCTTGATCTCGACGACGTCCTCCATGGGGACCTGCACCTCATGGATGCTCTCCTCCATGTTCATCGAGACGCGACGGTTCTCGATGTTCGACTTCACGCGCTTCTCGAAACCTGCGTACGAGTGCACGACGTACCACTTGCCGGGCTTCAGGCGGAGCTCCGTCTTGAACTCCTCGTACGGGTCGACCTCGGTGGGCTCATCCGCCTCGGCCGCGTCTTCTTCCGCCTCGTCGTCGGTCGCCTCGGCGGCGGCCTCGGCCTCCTCGGCCGAGTCGATGTCGAGGGCGTCGTCGACGATCGCGTCGGCTTCGGGATCGGCGGCGATCTCGAGCGCGACGAAGAGGCCCTCGAGGTCGGGCTCGTCGTCGTTCACGATGTGCATCGCGGTGTGCTCGGCGGAGTCGGCCGAATGCTCGTCGGCCTCGAGGGTGTTGCCCTCCTGCGCCTCATCCTCTTCGGAGGACTGCTCGGCAGCGGTCGCGAGGTCGATGTCGCGGCGGTGGTCGTCGGTCACTGGATCTCTTTCCGTTGGCAGTACTGGGGGCGTGTCGGGAGCCGGGGCGCTAACCGCCCGTGACGGCCGACCCGTCGCCGAAGACGAACGACACGAGCCACCCGAACACGAAGTCGAGGCCCGAGACGAGCGCCATCATGATGATCACGAAGACGAGCACGACGAGGGTGTACGTGACGAGCTCGCGCCGGGTCGGGGTGACGACC
The DNA here is from genome assembly GCA_005502445.1 of Microbacteriaceae bacterium X2B. Taxonomy (GTDB): domain Bacteria; phylum Actinomycetota; class Actinomycetes; order Actinomycetales; family Microbacteriaceae; genus Microcella. Next base: position 76,424 of record SCPB01000003.1, on the reverse strand, counting down.
TTGCCGAGTTCGTTGAACACCTGCCGGATGAACAGTGCGATGCGGCCGAAGGGTCCGCGCTTCCCGGCGCGGTCCTTCCTGGCGTTCGCGACGATGTCCTCGTTGGGCTCGTCGACCACGTTTCTTGCCACGTATGCACTACCTTCCAGCTGTCGCGGGCCATCTCGGGCCCGTATCACCGAACCCGGGGCGCCCCTGTTCAGGAACGCCCCGAGCCCGATCGATGTGCAGGGCGGACAGGACTCGAACCTGCAACCTGCGGTTTTGGAGACCGCTGCTCTACCAATTGAGCCACCGCCCTCGGCGGGGTCGAACTCGGGCATGCTTCGTCACGGTCGGGTTCCGGGGGGTTCGCCAGAATGACGGCGCAACGAAGCCTGGCAGAGTTCAACTACCTCGATCAGTGTAGGTGACGCCCCGGGGCGAGTCCAGCCGAGCGCGGGCCGGGGCATCAGTCGCTCGCCGTCGCAGCGGCGTCGCGGGGTGGTGAGCGCTTCGCGCGGGGCGGATGCCCGCCCGTAGACTTCCCGTCGTGACCGCCGACTCCTCCCGCATCTCCGCTCGCATCGCCGCGATCAGCGAATCCGCGACCCTGAAGGTCGACGCGAAGGCGAAGTCGCTCAAGGCCGCCGGGCGCCCCGTCATCTCGTACGCCGCGGGCGAGCCCGACTTCGCGACGCCCGAGCACATCGTCGAGGCCGCCGTCGCCGCCGCCCGCGACCCGAAGAACCACCGCTACACGCCCGCCGCCGGCCTGCCCGAGCTGCGCGAGGCGGTCGCCGAGAAGACGCTGCGCGACTCGGGCCTCGAGGTGAGCGCCGGGCGGGTCGTCATCACGAACGGCGGCAAGCAGGCCGTCTTCCAGGCCTTCGCGACGATCGTCGGCGAGGGCGACGAGGTGCTGCTGCCCGCCCCGTACTGGACCACGTACCCCGAGGTCGTGCGCCTGGCCGGCGGCGTGCCGGTCGAGGTCTTCGCCGGCAGCGACCAGGACTACCTCGTCACGGTCGAGCAGCTCGAGGCCGCGCGCACGCCGCGCACGAAGGTGCTGCTGTTCGTGAGCCCCTCGAACCCGACCGGCTCGGTGTACAGCCCCGAGCAGACGCGCGCGATCGGCGAGTGGGCGCTCGAGCACGGCATCTGGGTCATCACCGACGAGATCTACCAGGCGCTCACCTACGACGGCGAGCGCGCCGTCTCGATCGTCGAGGCCGTGCCCGGGCTCGCCGACACGACGATCCTCGTCAACGGCGTCGCGAAGACCTACGCCATGACCGGATGGCGGGTCGGGTGGATGGTGGGCCCCGCCGACGCGATCGCCGCCGCCGCGAACCTGCAGTCGCACCTCTCCTCCAACGTCGCGAACGTGTCGCAGCGCGCGGCGCTCGCGGCCCTCACCGGCCCGCAGGACGCGGTGGCGACGATGCGCGAGGCCTTCGATCGACGTCGGCGCGTGGCCGTGGCCGAGCTCAACCGCATCCCCGGCATGGTCACGCCGACGCCGACGGGCGCGTTCTACGTCTACCCCGACGTGACGGGGCTGCTCGGGCGCGAGTGGGCCGGCACGACGCCGACGACCTCGCTCGAGCTCGCCGACCTCATCCTCGAGCGCGCCGAGGTCGCGGCGGTGCCCGGCGAGGCGTTCGGCCCGAGCGGCTACCTGCGTTTCAGCTACGCGCTCGGCGACGCCGAGCTGCTCGAGGGCATCCAGCGGCTGCAGTCGCTCTTCGGCGTGAAGTAGCGCGACGGCCGACCGAGGCGACGCGCGGCCGCGGCCGTCGGGAACGACGTCGGGGCCCGCACGCGCGCAGTGTGCGGGCCCCGAGGCGTTCGAGCGCGACTACTTCGCGGCGGCGTAGGCCTCGCGGATCTCGGCGGCGATGCGTCCGCGGTCGCCGACCGGGTAGCCGTTGGCCTGCGCCCACTCGCGGATCGCCTGCGTCTCGGCGCTGCTGCCCGCCGAGGCGCGGCGCCGCGGCGACGACGAGCGCGGCGCGGCGGACGCGCTGCGTGCGGTGCTCGCGGAGCGCGCCTTCGCGACGAAGGGCGCGAGCGCGCCGCGCAACTGCTCGGCGTTGGCGCTCGTGAGGTCGATCTCGTAGTGCTTGCCGTCGAGGCTGAACGAGACGGTGCCGCCCTCGCCCTGGCCGATGATGCTGCCGTCGAGGTCGTCGACGAGTTCGGTGGTGATGCGCTTCACGAATTACTCCTTGAATAGTGCGGGCCGCGGCGCGGTGCGCGCACGAGGGGATCGGGCCTATCAGCGAATCGCGGCGGAGCATTTTCATGCGGGGCGCTAATCGTCGGTCGCCGAGCATAAACGCTCGACGAGGAATCAGCGTACTGCTATTCACAGCCCTAACGCTGACCATTCTGCTGAGCGCTCGTCATTTCGGAAGGAATACGGGGATTCGGCGGCGCGGGTGCATTAGCGCGCGAAGTGCGACCTGCGGTGGCCCCTCCGTTGCGCGCGCCCAGCGGGCGTCGCGCCGCACGAATGAGCCCGTTTGTGGCGAATGAGCCGGAAATTTCGAGCACATTCGCAACAGAAGGGCTCTTTCGTCAGCGGTGGAGCGGCCCGCACTGCAGAGGGGCTCACGGTCGCGAAACTCGAGCGGGGCGTAGTTCGAGCGGGGCGGGAATGAGGCGAGGCAGGGCGTGATCGCGCGCGATTAGAGCGGGCGGCGCGCGAGTGCCCAGGCGGTGAGCTCGTGGCAGGAGGAGAGTTGACGTTTTCGCAGCACCGCCGAGACGTGCGACTCCACGGTCTTCACCGAGGTGACGAACAACACATGGACGGTCGTCACCGTGCAGACGATCGGTGCGTTCAAGAGCAACTGAATTCTGAATCTCCGCATTTGCACCCCGAGTTCTGGGTTGTTGCCGGCACGCGCCGGGGGAGTGACTTTCGGGTAGCGCTACAGCTCGAGGCCGACGAGCACTGGCTCGGGCTGCAGCACGACGCCGAACTCGCTCATGACGCGCGTCTGGATGTACCGCGCGAGCTGCGCGATCTCCGCGGCCGTCGCCCCGCCCGTGTTGACGAGCGCGAGCGTGTGTTTCTTCGACACCGCGGCGCGCGATCCCGGCAGCGCGAAGCCGCGAACGATGCTCGCGCGCTCGATGAGCCACGCGGCGCTCAGCTTCACGTGCCGCTCGATCGGGACCGGCGGTCGAACGGGGTCGCTGCCGAGCGGCACCGCGAGCGTCGGCGGCTCGGGCTCGACGACGAAGCGCGGCGCCTCGACCGGCAGCGTGCGCGCGAACGACTCGCTCACGATCGGGTTGGTGAAGAACGAGCCGGCGCTCACCGAGTCGGGGTCGGCGGCGTCGAGCACCATGCCCTTCGACGACCGCAGCCGCAGCACGGCCGCGCGCACGCCGACCAGCGGGGCGCTCTGGCCGAGATCGACACCGAGGGCCTCGGCGAGCTGCGCGTACCGGATCGGCCGGCTGCGGGCATCCGGGCTCGCCTCGAGGGCGAGGTCGACGCTCAGCACGACCGCGCGGGTGCCGCCGTGCTTGAGCACGCTCGAGCGGTAGCCGAGCCTCAGCGCGGGCGCGGGCAGCGTGCGCCGCTGGCCGTCGTCGTCGAGCACCTCGACGGCGACGAGACTCTCGGCGACCTCCTGCCCGTAGGCGCCGATGTTCTGGATCGGGGCTGCGCCCGTCGACCCGGGGATGCCCGACATCGCCTCCAGCCCCGCCCACCCGTTCTCGACGGTGCGGGCCACGAGCTCGTCCCAGGGCTCCCCCGCCTGCACGCGCAGGCGGATCGCCCGGCTCGAGCCGGGCGCATCCGGCAGTCGCTCGATGCCCCGCGAGGCGGCGACGATCACGGTGCCGTCGACGCCGTCGTCGCCGATGACGACGTTCGAGCCGCCGCCGAGCACGAGCCAGTCGTCGCCTGAGTCGCGCGCCTCGAGCACGGCGTCGACCAGATCGTCGGCCGTCGTGGCCTCGACCAGCCGTGCCGCGGGGCCGCCCACGCGCAACGTCGTGCGCGGGGCGAGCGGCTCGCTCTCGCGGAAGGCTGTCACGGGGTCTCCGTCGTCGGGCCGGATGCTCAGAGCGCGGTGACGCGCACCTGCGCCTTGCCGAGCACGGTCTGCCCGCCGACGCGCACGGTCAGGTCGATGCGGCCGCCGGTCTCGTCGACGGCGGCGACGGTCGCCACGACGGTGATCTCGGCTCCGGTCTCGGGGTCGACGACGACGGGGCGCGTGAACCGCACCTGGTAGTCGCTGACCCAGCCGCGGGCATCCAGCCAGTCGACGACCGGCTGCACTGCGACGCCCATCGTCAGCATGCCGTGGGCGAGAACGCCCGGCAGACCGACGACCGCGGCGACGTCGTCGCGGTAGTGGATGGGGTTGAAGTCTCCGCTCGCGCCGGCGTAGCGGACGAGCGAGTCGCGGCTGATCGCGTAGGTGCGCTCGGCCACGACCTGGCCGACCTCGAGCTGCAGGGCCGCGGCGCTCATGAGTCCTCCCCCCGCACGACGAGCGTCGAGATGCTCGTCACGACGTGCGCGCCTGCGGCGTCGACCATCGCGGTCTCGCTCGTGATCATGCTGTTGCCGCCGAGGCTCTTGATGCTCGTCACGCGCAGCGTCGCCGTGAGTTCGTCGCCGGCGACGAGCGGGCGCGTGTAGCTGAACCGCTGGTCGCCGTGCACGACGCGGCCGAAGTCGATGCCCGCATCGGGCTCGGCGAGCAGCTGCTGCAGGGTGGCCTCGGCGACGACGATCGGGAACGTCGGCGGCGCGACGACGTCGGCGAATCCGGCGGCGCGCGCAGCCTCGGGGTCGTGGTGGATGGCGGCGGTCGCGAGCACGGCGCGGGCGAACTCGCGCACCTTCTCGCGCCCCACGAGGTAGGGAGCGACGGGCGCGAACGCGCGCTCGGTCAGAGCGGGATCAACGGGCACGACACCAGTCTAGGCACGGCACCGGATGCTCGGCTCGGGCCGCTATGCCTCAGTAGAGCGTCTCGCCGAGCAGTCGGTCGAGCATCTCGCGGCCGTGGGCCGCGAAGGCCGCGTCGCCGTGATCGAGCGCCCAGACGATCGTCGAGACGGCGCTGACGGCGTGGAAGGCATGCAGCACGGCCCGGTCGCGCTCGTCGGGGCGGCGCCCGTAGCCGTCGAGGAAGGCCTCGCGCAGCAGCGGGGCGTCGAGCCACTCGCGCTGCTCGAGGCGGAACAGGTCGACGGCCCACGGCTCGAGCTCGACGGCGGCGAAGTCGATGAGGCGGACGTGGCCGTCGGGGCCGAGCATCCAATTGCGGCAGGAGTTGTCGCGATGAGCGGGCACCATCGGCAGCGGCCCGAGATCGAGCGAGGTCGCCGCGATGCGCCGAGCGATCTCGAGCTCGGCCCCGCTCGCGGCATCGCCGATGCGGTCGGACCAGTACGCGAACTTCGACATCACGGTGTCGCCGAAGCGGTCGTTGACGATCGCGGGCGCCGAGTCGTGCAGGCGGCGCAGCACCTCGCCCGCGCGGACGTGCACGACGGGGTCGTGCTCGGCATCGGAGCCCTCGACGAGCGCGCCGGGCACGCGCGACAGGATGAGCAGCTGCAGCCGGTCGTCGCTCGCGACGAGGCGCGGGGCGTCACCGCCGAGCGCCGGCACATACAGCTGGTACGTCGAGAGCTCGCGGTGGTAGTTGCGGCCGCCGCGGTGCCACTTCACGATCGCGTGCTCGTCGCCGCGGGTGCGCACCTCGAGCACGCGCGCCTCGCCGTGCGCCCACGAGCGGTCGGCGACGACGTCGACGGGCCCGAGCACGCGGTGCACGCGGTCGAGCGCCTCGGCATCGGACGCGATCTCCTCGACGACGCTGTCAGGGGCGCGGTACACGGCGGTTCTCCTCGGTGGGCGGGCGGGCGGCGGGGGCTCGGATTCGAACGACGCGGGCCCCGGATACGGGCGAAGCCCCGGTCACCATCAGTGGTGAACCGGGGCTTCGCGAAGTCGGTGTGTGCCGATGACTACTGGCAGCTCTCGCACTGCAGCAGATCCATCGGGTCGACGGGCACCGCGTAGCCGCCCACGGTCTCGTTGTCGTTGTCCATTGCGGACCTCCTGTCGTCTGATCTCCGCCCGAATCGGCGATGGAGTCACACTATATAACGGGAATGACAGTCGTGTCATTCCCCTACATCTAGTGTTTCGGCGTGTCGCGGCATTCTTCGCGGATCGACGTGGAACCGGCCGCGGGCACGCCGCCGCTCGCGCGCGCCGCGTAGCCTGAATGCCGCCCCCTCGAACCGAGAAGGTCGTCATGCGCCCCTGGACTGCCCGCACCCGCCCCGCCGCACCACCCTTCGACGAGCGCCCGCTCGACCTTCCCCACCTCGTCGACGAGGGCCATCTGGTCGCCGTCTCGGCCCTGCGGCTCGCGATCAAGAACGGCATGATCCTCACGACGATCCGCGACGGCGAGCCGTGGAGCGACGACGCCGCGGTCGCCATCGGCCGGCGCTCGGTCGACGCCCTCGTCACCGAGCTGAGCACGACCGCGGAGCACCTCGCCGCCCAGCCCCGGCCCTCGACCGGGAGCTCGCGCGCGCGCTCGCAGCGGGCCCGAGCCGCGCGCGATCGCGAGGAGGCCGCGCGCATCGATGCCCGGCGACGGACGCTGACCGGCGTCGTCGAGCGCCTGCGCGCCACGCGCGAGGACGACGACGTGATGCTCGAGCTCGCGCAGCGCGCCCGCGACGACGTGCTCGCCGAGCTCGTGCACGCCCGGTTGATCCCCCGTGCATCGGTCGTCACCGTCTCGGAGGAGGAGCAGCGCCAGGCGATCGAGGGCGTCAAGGCCGACCTGCAGCTGCTCATGCTCGAGGTCTACGGCGACTACTGAGGCCCGGTCGGCGCCCACCCCGCCCGCTCGGCGCACTACGATCGCGATCGTGACCGCGTTCGAGGCCCTCTGGCAGTTCGCGATCGTCGCCGCGCTGCTGACGATCACCCCCGGCATGGACTCCGCCCTCGTGCTGCATGCCGCCCTGCGCCACGGCCGGGGTGCCGCCTTCGCCGCGGGCGCGGGCATCTGCCTCGGCGCGCTCGTCTGGGGCCTCGCCGCCTCGCTCGGCCTCTCGGCGCTCTTCGCCCTGTCGAGCCTCGCCTTCACGGTGCTCAAGGTCGTCGGCGCGGTCTACCTCGTCTACCTGGGGGCACGGATGCTGTGGTCGGCATTCCGGCCCGCGCACGTCGCCGCCGAGGCCGTCTCGATGCCGGCACCGAGCATCCGCGCCGCCGCGACGAAGGGGCTGCTCACGACGCTGCTGAACCCGAAGGTCGCGGTGTTCTACGTCGCAGTGCTGCCGGCGTTCCTGCCGGCCGACGTGCCGGCGGCGCTCTTCGGGGCGGCGCTTGCGAGCATCCACGCCGTCGAGAGCATGGTGTGGTTCACGGCGCTGATCCTCGGCGCGCAGGCGCTGCGGCGGTGGATGGCCCGCGAGAGCACGCAGCGCGGCATCGACGCGGTCACGGGGCTGGCCTTCGTGGGCTTCGGCACGGCGCTCGCGTTCACCGAGAAGTAGGGCGCCGAGTGGCCGTCAGCACCAATTCACACGGAAACGCGCACGTCACACGGCTCTTCCCGTGCGAGGTCCGCGTTTCAGTGTGAATTGCGTACGGACGACGTTCCGCGAAGCCGGCGGCGGTGTCGGCCCATCTCGGGGTTCGATTCCCGACACCATGAATGCCGTGATGATCATCGATCCCAGCAGAAGCCATCAGGCCTAAGGAATGAAAAACGGGCGAACCCGCCGCTGGGGGTTCGCCCATCCAGGTTGTCCTGAGACACCGCTGAAGTAGCGAGGGCGGGACTCGAACCCGCGACACCACGATTATGAGCCGTGTGCTCTAACCACCTGAGCTACCCCGCCGGGCGATCATCCGGAGGCGGCCAACGGTCGCATCGAGAAGATCAGAGCCCCGAGTCAGGATTGAACTGACGACCCCTTCCTTACCATGGAAGTGCTCTACCACTGAGCTATCGGGGCGCTGCCGACGCCCCACCGGGCAACGGCACCAGAGAAGATTAGCACCCGCGGCGGCACCGGTCGAAACGAGCCGGAGCCCGCTCGAGCGCGCCTCAGCGGGGCGGCGGAACCTCCTCCGAGCCGAACGCGGGCAGGGCGATGCCGGGGAGCATCCAGGCGGTGAAGGACATCCCGGTAGACCGGATTCGGGCATCCCTCAGCGTGCCGGTGCCAGTCAGGCGCACGGCGTCACCAGCGATCGCGGAGGCGGGGAGAGCGATATCGGCGTCGCCGCGCGCGGCGCACACGAGCACGGTCTCCTCCGCACTCTCGCGCGCGAAGACGAGGGCATCGTCGCCGGCGTGCAGCCAGCGCATGCCGCCGTGGCTCAGCGCGGGGTGCGCGCGGCGCAGCCCGATGAGCTCGGCGTAGAGGTCGATCGAGTCGGCGTGCGCGTCGACGCGGCTCCATGGTATGGTCCTGCGCGAGTTCTCGCCGTTGATGCCCGTGTGCCCGAACTCGTCGCCCGCGAAGACGACGGGAATGCCCGGGAGCATCATCGAGAGCCCCACCGCGACCGGCACCGCACCCGGCCGCGCCCACGTGGCGAACCGCGCCGTATCGTGCGTGTCGAGCGCGTTCATCATGCACACACGCGTGCGCCACGGGAACGCGGCCGTGAAGCGCCGGTGCGACTCGTACACCTGCTCGCCCGACCACTGCGGGATCTCGGGGTACGGCAGCCCGAAGAACCAGTCGCGCGAGCCGGGCTCGCACAGCCACGACCACACCGGGCGCGTGAAGCTCGGGTAGGTCATCGCTCCGTGCCAGGCATCGCCGGGAAAGTCGCTCGCCGCGTCGTTGGTCACCTCGGCGAACAGCACGGTGTCGGGGTTCGTCTCGATCATGGTGCGGCGGATCGTCCGCCGCACCTCGACGTTCAGATCCTCATCGCGGTAGCGGCCGGTCATGTTGGCGACGTCGATGCGCCAGCCGTCGAGCGAGAACGGAGGTTTCAGCCACTTCGCCACGACCGATTCCTGCCCCTCGATGAAGCGTCGGCGCAGCTCGCGCGAGTTCCAGTTGAATTTCGGCAGGCTCGGCACGCCGAGCCACGACTCGTAGTCGAGCTGGGCGTCGTCGAGCCAGTAGTAGAAGTCGCTTTCGGGAGCCCCCGGGCGGCCGCGGGATGCCTCGAACCACTCGTGCGCATCGCCCGAGTGATTGCTCGTGAGGTCGCCGATGACGCGGATGCCGCGCTCGTGCGCGGCCTCGACGAGCCTCACGAGCGCCTCATCGCCGCCCAGCACCGGGTCGACGTGGTGGAACGAATGCGCGTCGTACCGATGATTCGACCGGCCGGGGAACACCGGCGTCAGGTACAACAGCGTCACGCCGAGGCGCTCGAGGTGGTCGAGGTGGTCGGCGATGCCATCGAGGTCGCCGCCGAAGAATTGCATGGGGGCCGACGGCCCCGTGCCGATCGGCTCGTCGTCCCACTCGGCGGGTTCGGCCCACTCGGGCACCGGCCGGGAGCCGGCCGCCGCCGAACGCGCGAACCGATCGGGGAACACCTGATACATGACCTGCTCCGCCGCCCACGCCGGCGGCGGCGCGTACGTCGCGATCCGGAAGTCGTCGTCGTCGCGCGGCTCGATGTCGCTCAGGCCAGCGCTCGTGAGCCATTGCGCCGAGCCGTCGGTGCGCGCGATCAGCCAGCGGTAGCCGTGCACGGGGTTCTCGACGAGCACCTCGGCCTCCCACCAGTCGGCCTCGGGCGTCGAGGCGACGAGCGCGGCCTGCGACCAGCGCGGCTCGTGGTCGGGATTGGAGCGCACCGTCACGGCGGCGACCGTTCCGTATTCGCGGGGGATGCGCATCCGCACCCGCACCGCATCGCCGAGCTCGGGAGCGGGCGTCGAGATGTAGAGCGGAGACCCGTCGTGATGAGGCTCGCTCGCGAGGTCGCGGCTCACTTCACAGCGCCCGCGGTGAGGCCGCCGATGATGTACTTCTGCAGGTACAGGAACAGCGCCATGACCGGGATCGCCGCGAGGACCGCGCCAGCCGAGAAGAGGGTCCAATTGCGTGACGTCTCTTGCGAGACGAACTGGTAGAGCCCGACGGCGAGCGTCTGCGTCTGCGGGTCGGTCAGGATGATCGAGGCGATCACGAACTCGCTGAAGGTCGCGATGAACGACAGCAGACCCACGACGGCGAGGATCGGCGCGACGAGTCGCAGCACGATGCCGAAGAAGATCTGCGCGTGGCTCGCGCCGTCGAGCTTCGCCGCCTCGTCGATCGAGATCGGGATCGTGTTGAAGAAGCCGTACATGAGGTACGTGTTCACACCGAGCGCACCGCCGAGGTAGACGAGGATGAGGCCGGCCTGCGTACCGATGCCGATCTGCGGGAAGATCTCGCCGATGCCCGACATGAGCAGGAAGATCGCCACGACGCCGAGGATCTGCGGGAACATCTGCACCAGCAGGAGCGTCAGGAGGCCGACCCGACGCCCGGTGAAGCGCAGCCGCGAGAAGGCGTAGGCCGCCAGCGCACCCAGGAAGACGGTCGACGCTGCCGTCACGAGGCCGATCACGAGCGTGTTGAGGAACCATGCAGCGTAGGGCTGCTGCTCGCGCTGGAAGAGCTCGACGTAGTTGCTGAATTCGATCGTGCGGAAGAGAGTGTTCGAGCCGACGAGCGTGCCCGTGGGGTTGAGCGAGGCCGAGAGCACGTAGAGCAGCGGGAACGCCGCGAAGACGAGCATCGCGAGGCCGACGAGGTGGCGCCAGCCGGTGTCGAGGAACCAGACGGCGAAGCCGCGGCGGCGGCGTTCGGGGATGGCGCGGGCGGGTGCGGTGCCGGTGGTCATGTCAATTCAGCTCCTCGAGGGCCTTGGTCTGACGGAAGGAGATGATCGAGATGGTCGCGACGATGAGGAAGATGAGGATCGCGAAGGCGCTCGCGAGACCGTAGTCGCGGCCGGTGCCCTCGCCGAACGCCACCTTGTAGACGAGCGTGATGAGGATGTCGGTGGCTCCGGCGTCGACGCCCGCCTCGACGTCGCGTGGCCCGCCGCCGGTGAGCATGTAGATGATGTTGAAGTTGTTGAAGTTGAAGGCGAAGCTCGAGATCAGCAGCGGCGCGACCGAGACGAGCAGCAGCGGGAACTTGATGAGGCGGAAGACCGCCCAGGGCCTGGCGCCGTCGACGGTCGCCGCTTCGCTGAGCTCTTCGGGGATCGACTGCAGCGCCCCTGTGCAGATGAGGAACATGTACGGGAAGCCGAGCCAGAGGTTGACGAACAGCACGCTGAACTTCGCGAGCCACGGATCGGTGAGCCAGGGGATGTCGGCTCCGCCGAGCAGCACTTGGTTGAAGTAGCCGAAGTCCTGGTTGAACAGGCCGAGGAAGACGAGCCCTGACAGGAATCCGGGGAAGGCGTAGGGCAGCACCATGATGACGCGGTAGATCTTCTTGCCGCGCATGTGCGGGGCGTTGAAGACGATCGCGAGGAAGAGGCCGAGCGCGAAGGTGGACGCGACGGAGAGGATCGCGAAGGCGAAGGTCCACAGCGTCACGCTGAGGAGCGGGCCGCGGATGTCGTCGCTCGTGAAGGCGCGGGCGAAGTTCTCGAAGCCCACGTCGATCTTCCAGCCGGGAGTCAGTTCGCGGCCGTCGTCGTTGACGAACGCGCCGTCGCCTTCGTCTCGGTAGGCCGTGCCGGTGGCACTGTCGGTGAAGGTGCCGGCCTGTTCGTCGTAGACGAGATCGGAGAGGTACACGTAGGCGCTCGAGCCGTCGGGCGTGCGCAGGGCGCCGTCGTTGGGGTCGTCGCTCAGGGGAACGCTGAGCTCGGTGATCGCCGACTGGTTGGCGAGGAGGTCGCCGAAGCGGAGGGTCGTCCACCCGGGCACGCCGACGGCCTTGCCGGTGCTGTCCTCATCCGCATCGGGGACCTCGTCGAGCGGCTGGTCGGCGGTGCCGAGCAGGACCTCGCCCTCGGGGTCGGTGACGAGGAAGCCGTAGGTGCCGAACTGCTCGACGACGGTGACGCGGTAGGTGGGCGAGTCCGGCACGCGCTTGAGGGAGTTCGCGATGATCGACTGCACCGCGTCCTCCTTCGTCGAGTTGTGGCCGTCGCCGTAGTTCGTGAAGGCGATGTAGCCGCTGTAGACGACCACGAATATCTGGAACAGGGCGAGGAAGAACACGCCCGGCGCGAGGTACTTCGCCGGCAGCCAGCCGGGGCGCAGGTAGATGACGTTGATCGTGACCGTGACCACGGCCGCGATCGCGAGGACGAGCCACGACTCCTGCAGGACGAGCACGAACATCGCAAAGAGCGCGATCGCGTCGACGACGCCGAGCAGCGCGATCTTGATCAGCAGGCGGCGCACGGTCTGCGCCTGCGATCGGATCGCCGTCGTGCGCCCGGCTGGCGCTGGGGCAGCGGGTGGGGCGGTCAGCGGCGGCTGCGCTCCGGGGGTCGTGATGCTCATGGTTCTCCGAACGTCGTCCCTCACCAGGAGCTTGCCGGGAGCCTATTTACTCAGCGCGAGGCGCTGGAACAGGTCCCGGCAAGCCATGGTGTCGTGGTCGGGTGTCAGCCCGCGATCTTGCTCTCGATGCTCGCGACCATCGCGCGCCAGAGCTCGACGGGGTCGCCCTGGCCGTTGATGATGGCGACCTCGGTCGAGCCCCAGTCGGACCACACGACGTCCATTGCGGGAACGTTCGGCATCGGCACGCCGGTGGCGCCGACGGCGCCGAATGCGCCGACGACCTCATCGGCCTGCGCGGCCTCGAAGGCCGAGAGCAGGGCGGGGGCGCGGCCGCCGACCTCGTAGAGAGCGGTCTGCACGGCCTCGGTGCCCACGTAGTTCACGAGGAACTCGTTGGCGGCGAGCTTGTTCTCGCTCTCGCTCGAGACGAAGAAGCCCTGCACGCCGACGAACGGCGTCGCGACCTCGCCACCGGCGGTCGGGATCGGGTCGACGGCGTAGTTGATGCCCGCCTCGGTGATCGCCGGGATGCTCCACGGGCCGGTGAGCCAGAACGGCGACTTGCCGGCCACGAACTCCTCGCGGGCGATGTCGCCCGAGATGTTGGTGTTGAGCAGACCCGCCTGGCCCCACTCGCGCAGCTTCACGGCGAAGGCCTCGCCGCCCTCGTTGCCGAGCGCGAGCGCGGTCGGGTCGTAGGTGCCGTCCGCGGTGATCTCGAAGACGGGAGCGCCGAACGATGCCTGCAGCGGGTACAGGTGGTATGGGTCGGCGGCGTTGGGGTCGAGGCCGACGAGGAAAGCGTACTCGGCGGAGCCGTCGGCGACGGCGGCCTGCCCGGCGGCGATGAGGTCGTCGAAGGTGGCGGGCGCCTCGGGGGCGATGTCGACGTTGCGCACGAGGGCGATGTTCTCGACGGAGTAAGGCAGGCCGTAGGTCTGACCCTCATAGCTCATGGCGGTCACGGCGACCTCCTGGAACTCCGAGGCCTTGTCGCCGAGCTCGAGCGGGGCCACGACGCCGTTCTGCACGAGCTTGCCCAGCCAGTCGTGCGCGCCGACGATGATGTCGGGGCCGTTGCCGGTCGGGGCCTGAGTGATCAGGTCGTCGCGGATCGTGCCGAACTCCTTCGTGACGAGTTCGACCGAGACGCCGCGCTCCTCCTCGAACTGCTCGGCGATCCCCTCGAGGACGGGAACGCGGTCGGCGTCGACCCAGATGGTCAACGAGCCCTCGAACTGCGGCTCCTCGGGCTGTTGCTCGCCCGCGGGCGAGGAGCACCCGGCGAGGACGATGGCCGAGATGGCCAGCGCTCCCGTGATCGTGAGGCTGCGTGAGGTCACCTTCATCGGTGTTCACCCTTTCGTGTGCGGACGGCCTCGTCGCCGGACGCGCTGCCGGTGAACCCGATGTTGTCTAGGGCGCACCTTCGCCTAAGAGGCCATTCTCTTGATGTGCCTGCTTCTGCAAGCGCTTCCATTAGAGCAGGCGAATGGTGTCTTGACAACTCGTGCTCGTAGGAAGGGAGGAAACCGCGCTCCGCCAATCTTTCGTACATCGTGTGCAAACGCTTGCATCCGACCGCTCGTGGCGTACAGTCGTCCCCATGTCTACCGACACCACCCCTATCACGACCCTCTCGCCCGTACGCGCGGCGTCCACACCGGGTGCTGAATGGTGGCGCTCCGCCGTCATCTACCAGATCTACCCGCGCTCGTTCGCCGACGCATCCGGAGACGGCATCGGCGATCTGGCCGGCATCACCGAGCGCCTCCCCGCGCTCGCCGCGCTCGGGGTCGACGCCGTGTGGCTTTCGCCGTTCTTCCGCTCGCCCCAGCGCGATGCCGGCTACGACGTGAGCGATTACTGCGATGTCGACCCGCTCTTCGGCACGCTCGCCGACTTCGACGCGATGCGCGACCGCGCGCGCGAGCTCGGCCTGCGCGTCATCGTCGACCTCGTCCCCAACCACTCCTCGAGCGAGCACGAGTGGTTCCAGCAGGCCCTCGCGGCCGGCCCGGGCTCGCCCGAGCGCGACCGCTACATGTTCCGCGACGGCCTGGGCGAGAACGGGGAACTGCCGCCGAACAACTGGCCCTCGGTCTTCGGCGGTGCCGCCTGGACCCGCGTGGTCGAGGCCGACGGCCGGCCCGGCCAGTGGTATCTGCACATCTTCGACAGCTCGCAACCCGACTTCAACTGGAAGAATCCCGAGGTCTGGGAGGAGTTCCGTCGGATCCTGCGCTTCTGGCTCGACCGCGGCGTCGACGGCTTCCGCGTCGATGTCGCCCACGGCCTCATGAAGAAGGAGGGGCTTCCCGACATCGCCGAGAAGAGCGATGTCGAGGGCATAGCCGACGCGCTCATGTCGCCGGAGGACGTTCCCTACTGGGCGCAGCCCGCCGTGCACGAGGTCTACCGCGACTGGCACCAGGTGCTCGCCGCCTACGACGGCGACCGGGTGCTGTGCGCCGAGGCCTGGGTCGAGCCGCTCGAGAAGGCCGCCCTCTGGGTGCGCCCCGACGAGATGCACCAGGCCTTCAACTTCAGCTACCTCAGCACGCCGTGGCAGGCCGAGAAGCTCCGCGCGGTCATCGACGAGTCGATCGCCGCCTTCACGGGTGTCGGCGCCCCGAGCACGTGGGTGCTGTCGAACCACGATGTCGTCCGTCACGCGAGCCGCTACGGGCTCCCAGAGCACACGGCCGGCCCCAACGCCGGCATCGGCCCCAAGTCCCCCGACAAGCCCGACGCGGAGATCGGCCTTCGCCGCGCTCGTGCCGCTACTGCGCTCATGCTGAGCCTGCCCGGCAGCGCCTACCTCTACCAGGGAGAGGAGCTCGGCCTGCCCGAGGTCATCGAGCTCGATGACCACGTGCGCGAAGACCCGACCTTCCACCGCACCGGCGGTGAGGCCTACGGCCGTGACGGATGCCGCGTCCCCGTTCCGTGGGAGGCCGACGCCCCGGCGTTCGGATTCAACGACACCGGCGCGAGCTGGCTGCCGCAGCCCGCGGTCTTCCGCGAGTACGCCCGCGACGTGCAGGAGGGGGTGACGGGCTCGACGCTCGAGCTCTACCGCTCGGCGCTCGCCCTGCGCTCGCGGTTCGACCTCGGACTCGGCTCGGTGACCTGGCTCGAGGGCTACGGCGACCACGTCGTCGCCTTCCGCAACGGCCCGATCACGGTCATCTCCAACCTCGGTACGACCGCGGTCGAGCTGCCGGCGGGCTCGGTGCTGCTCGCGAGCGGCGAGCTCCACGGGCGCGCGGTGCCCACCGACTCGACGGTCTGGATCGCCGACTAGACCGACCGCTCCACGACGACGGCCCCCGCTCCGTGAGGAGTCGGGGGCCGTCGTGCCGTGGAGCGAGTCATCAGCTCGCGTTAGCGACCAGCCAGGCGAACGAATCGAACGGGACACCATCGAGGCGCACCTCGAGGTGGAGGTGCGGGCCGGTCGACGCGCCGGAGTTACCGACACGTCCAACTAGGTCGCCCGCCTTTACCGCCTGGCCGGGGACGAGCGGCGAGCTGCCCTCCTCCATGTGCGCGTAGAGCGTCGTGACCTTTTGCCCGTTGACGACGCTGTCGATGAACACGTGCTCCCCGTAGGACCAGCCCTCGTCCCGACCCGAGACGACGCCGTCGGCGATAGCCTGAATCGGCGTGCCGTAGCCGGGGGTGAAGTCGGTGCCGCGGTGGTAGCTGGAGCATCCGCGGCAGGGGGCGGCGCGCTGGCCGAATCCGGAGCTGACGCTCGTCACGAAGGGGAACGGCCAGCGCACAGCACCCGTGCCGCTGATCGCGTAGCTGAAGTCGCGGTTGCCGTACTTCGCCCGCAGGGTCTCCGCGTAGGAGGTGACGGTCCAGTCGTCGCGGCTCGCGACGGGCGCAGCGGCGGCAGCGGTCGTGCTCAGCTCGAGCACCTGGGCCGGCTCGGCCGACTTCTCGGCGGATGCGACCGTCGCGAGCGAGGTCAGGCCCGTGGAGGCAACGACATCCGCCGGGCGGAAGAGAGCGTTGGCGGGCACGGTCGTGCCGATGAGGAGGCCCGCGACGGCGAGCATGACGGTCGGCGGGAGAGCACGTTGCGCGATCCGGCGGGCGATCGGGAGCCTCGAGGGCTGCACGCCGTGGCGCATGACCGGCCGGGGGGCGGGCGCGGCCGCGGCGGGCAGATGCGGAGTGGCCTGCGGATGGGAAGGAGCCCTCTTCGCGGAACGGCGGCTGCGGTGCGAAGAGGCCGACCGCTCCGACTCGCGCAAGGCGCGGCGGCTGGCGGCGGCGACTTCGGCAGCGGGAAGAACGATCGCCGCAGTCGGGGATTGCTCAGTGTTGCCGAACCCAAGGGACTCGAGGCTTCCGGTGAAGGCGGCGGGGCTCGAGGGGAGATCCCCAGCCGGCCGCTGGAACTCGTCAGTCACGTGTCGAATAACCTTTAGTTTCGTGTCGTATGGCCGCACGGAGTTCCCGCAGGGGAACCTCCCCCTGATGTGACGGGGTTCGAGCGACCGCTCTGGGGTGGGTTGATCCGGGATCGACAGCGTGGCTGAATTATCACGGATTGGTAAAGACTAACCCGCGGGCGCGGATTCCTCCAGTCCACGAACATGATTCACGCCACCCCCCAAACGGGGGGCATGTCGTTCACGCGCCGAGCGGGCCCACGATCGACTCGAGCTCGCGGGCCATGCGCGGGTGCGCGGCGAGGATGAACTCGTGGTCGGGGCGGCGTTCGCCACGACCCTTCACCACGGCCCCCGCCTCCGTCGCGATGAGCCCGCCCGCGGCGTGGTCCCACGGGCTCAGGGTGCGCTCGAAGTACGCGTTCACGCGCCCAGCTGCCACCGCGCACAGGTCGAGGGACGCCGTGCCCATCCGGCGGATGTCGCGGACCGCGGGCAGCAGTCGCGCGATGAGCTCCCCCTGCTCGGCGCGCGTCACGGGCGCGTAGGCGAAGCCCGTCGCGATGAGCGACTCGGCGAGCGGCACCGGCGCCGCGATGGCGATCGGCGACGTGCCCAGGAAGGCCCCTCCGTGTCGCCGAGCGTGGAACAGCTCGCCCGTGACCGGGTTCAGCACGACGCCGGCGAGCGCCGTCCACGACTGCGGGTCGGCCTCGCCCTCGACGACGGCGACGCTGATCGCGTAGTGCGGGATGCCGTACAGGTAGTTGACCGTGCCGTCGATCGGATCGACGATCCAGGTCAGCCCGCTCGTGCTCGAGCCGCGACCGCCCTCCTCGCCGAAGAAGCCGTCGAGCGGACGCGTCTGCGCGAGCCGCTCGCGAATGAGCGCCTCGCTGTCGCGGTCCACCTGCGTCACGATGTCGACGGGCGACGACTTGCGGTCGGCGACCGCGACACCCGCGCGCCGCGCCGCGACGACGAGCTCGCCGGCCTCGATGGCGACCGCGCGCGCGATGCGCAGCAGGTCCTCGTGCGCCGTGCGGCTCGAAGTCATGAGAGAAGTTGTAGCAGGCCCCGACGGAAACGGCCCCGCGTGCGCGGGGCCGCATCCGGATCGAATGGTGGCGAGTGAGGGATTCGAACCCCCGAAGGCTACGCCGGCTGATTTACAGTCAGATCCCTTTGGCCACTTGGGTAACTCGCCATGCGCACGCCCGACCCGTGTCGTCACCGACCGAACGCGCCAGAACAGAATACAAGGTCGCGCGGGGGCGCGTGACCACCGCAGCGCAAGCGTTTGCACGCCGGCGGGCTCGGTGCCGTTATCCTCAGGAAGGGGAAGAGAGCAGGAGCCGCATGGTCGGGATCGACGAGGTCGCGCGTCGCGCCGGAGTGTCGACGGCGACCGTCTCGCGCGCGCTGAGCGGCCGCGGGCACGTCGCCGCCGCCACCCGCGAGCGGGTCGAGGCCGCGGCGAGCGAGCTCGGCTACGTCGTCTCGGCGAGCGCCTCGAGCCTCGCGACCGGGCGCACGCGCAACATCGGCGTCGTCGTGCCCTTCCTCAACCGCTGGTTCTACACCTCGGTCATCGAGGGGGCGCAGCGGCGGCTCATGCAGTACGGCTACGACCTCACGCTCTACAACCTCTCGGGGGTCAGCAACGAGCGCGGAACGGTGTTCGAGCACTTCCTGCTGCGGCAGCGCGTCGACGCCGTCATCGCGGTGAGCCTCGAGCTGAGCCCCGACGAGGTGCACTCGCTGCACGCTCTCGGGAAGCCTCTCGTCGGCGTCGGCGGTCCGATCCCCGGCGTGCCGACCCTGTCGATCGACGACCTCGCCGTCTCGCGGCTCGCCACCGAGCACCTGCTCTCGCTCGGCCACACGGTCATCGCCCACATCGGCGGGGACGTCGACGCCGAGATGTCGTTCCACATGCCCACCAATCGGCGGCTGGGCTGGGAGGCGGCGCTGCGGGATGCGGGGATCGACCCGCGCCCTGACCTGTACTACCCCGCCGTGTTCACGATGGAGAGCGGCTACCTCGCCGCCAAGCGGATGCTCGGCGATCCGCGCCTGCGACCGACGGCCGTCGTCGTGGCGAGCGACGAGATGGCGATCGGCGCCATCCTCGCCGCGCGCGACATGGGGCTCGAAGTGCCGCGCGACATCTCGGTCGTCGGCATCGACGACCACGAGCTCGCGCCGTTCTTCGGCCTCACGACCGTGGCGCAGTTCCCCGAGGGGCAGGGCGAGGGCGCCGTCGAGCTGCTCATGCACGAGCTCGACCAGGCTCGCGGCGACGACGAGGCGACGAATGTGCCGCTGCCGTTCGAGCTCGTCGTGCGGTCCTCGTCGGCGCGGCCGCGCGCCGACCGCGACTGAGCACCCCGACCCGTCTCGGCGGATGCCCCCGGGTACGATGGCGGGCATGGCTGATTCCTCATTCGACATCGTGAGCAAGGTCGACAAGATGGAGGCGGAGAACGCCGTCAACCAGGCGCAGAAAGAGGTCGCGCAGCGCTACGACTTCAAGGGCGTCGGCGCGTCGATCGAGTGGAGCGGCGAGAAGCTCCTGCTGAAGGCGAGCGCGGAAGAGCGCGTCAAGGCCGTGCTCGAGGTGCTCGAGTCGAAGATGATCAAGCGCGGCATCGGCATCCGCAGCCTCGACACGGGCGAGCCGTACGCGAGCGGCAAGGAGTTCCGCATCGAGGTGGGTCTCAAGAACGGCATCTCGAGCGACGACGCCAAGAAGATCGCGAAGATCATCCGCGACGAGGGGCCCAAGAGCGTCAAGAGCCAGATCCAGGGCGACGAGCTGCGGGTGACCTCGAAGAGCCGCGACGACCTGCAGGCGACCATGGCGCTCCTGAAGGGCACAGACCTGGATGTCGCGCTGCAGTTCGTGAACTTCCGGTAGTCGTTGCCGGGGTCGCGCTCCGGCGACGCGCCGGAGGACTGGCGCGGGCACCCGCGCGGCAGCCGCGAGTACCGCCGACTGCTCGTCGCCCTCGCCTTCGCCGGCGTCGCGACGTTCACGCAGCTGTACTCGACCCAGGGGATCCTGCCGCTCATCGCGCGCGACCTGTCGATCGACGCCGCGACCGCGGCGCTCACGGTCTCGGGGACGACGGCGGGACTCGCCGCCGCGGTGCTGCCGTGGTCGTGGGTCGCCGATCGCGTCGGGCGCCTTCCTGCCATGCGCATCGCGCTCGCGAGCGCGACCGCGCTCGGGCTGCTCGCGCCGCTGTCGCCCGATGCCGGCGTGCTCATCGGGGTGCGCATCGTCGAAGGAGTCGCCCTCGGCGGGCTGCCGGCGATCGCCCTCACCTACCTCGCGGAAGAGGTCGATCGACGGCACGCCGCCGTGGCCGCGGCGACCTACGTCGCCGGCACGAGCCTCGGAGGGCTGCTCGGTCGGCTCATCGCGGCGCCCGTCGCCGAGCAGAGCGACTGGCGCGTCGGCGTCGCGACGGTCGCCGTCATCGCCGCGGGCGCCGCGGCCGTCTTCATGGTGCTCGCACCGCGCGCTCGGGGCTTCGACCGAGGGCCCGTCGGCGGCGTCTCGCACGTGGCACGCACGATCGTCGAGCTCGCGCGCGACCGAGTGCTCGTGGCACTGTGGGCCCAGGGGCTGCTGCTCATGGGCGGGTTCGTGACGGTGTACAACTACCTCGCGTTCCACCTCGAGGGCGAGCCCTTCCTGCTGCCGCCCTCGCTCGCCTCGTTGCTGTTCACGGCCTACCTCGCCGGCACCGCCTCGTCGCGCCTCGCCGGCGCGTTCGCCGAGAGGCTCGGCACGAGGCCCGTGCTCATCGCCTCGTCGGGGGTCATGCTCGCCGGTCTCGCCCTCACCCTCGTCGAGCAGCTCGCGGTCGTCATCGTGGGACTCGTCGTGCTGACGGCCGGCTTCTTCGCGGGGCACGCGAGCGCTTCGGCGGCGATCGGTCAGCGCGCGGCGAGCGGGCGCGCGCAGGCGACGAGCGTCTACACGCTCGGCTACTACGCCGGGTCGAGCCTGTTCGGCTGGCTGGGCGGGCTGGCCTACCTCGCGGGCGACTGGCCCGCGGTCGTGGCTCTCGTCGCGAGCCTGACGACGCTCGCCGGGGTCGCAGCGTTCGGGAGCGCTCGCGCGACCCATCACTAGACTCCGGCCATGACGACCGTCGAACTCGACACCGCCGCCGCATGGATCGCGGTCATCGTCACGGGCCTGCTCGCCGTCGCCGTGATCGCGATCGCGATCGTTTCGCTCGCCATCGTTCCGCGCAATCGGCGCCCGCAGACCGCGCTCGCCTGGCTGCTGCTGATCTACGTCCTGCCGATCATCGGCTTCCTGCTCTTCCTCCTGTTCGGGTCGCGACGGCTGCCGAAGCGCCGTCGTGAGAAGCAGACCGAGATCAACCAGTACATCCTCGACACGACCGTCGGAATGGATCGCGTCCGCAAGGATCCGCCCTGGCCGCCCTGGCTCGAGCCGATCGTCGAGCTCAACCGCACGCTCGGCGCGATGCCGCTCGTCGGCGGCAACACGGCCGAGCTGTACACGGACTACGCCGAGTCGATCGCGGCGATGACCGCGGCGGTGCGCTCGGCGCAGCGCGTCGTTCATGTCGAGTTCTACATCCTCTCGCTCGACGACGCCACGGCCGACTTCTTCGACGCGCTGGAGGACGCCGTCGGGCGCGGGATCACCGTTCGCGTGCTGTACGACCACGTCGCCTCGGTGCGCGTGAAGGGGTACCGCCGCACGATTCGTCGCCTGGAGGCGATCGGCGCCGATCACCGGGCGATGCTTCCCGTACGCCCCTGGCGGGGCCAGTGGCAGCGACCGGACCTGCGCAACCACCGCAAGTTCCTCATCGTCGACGGCACGACGGCCTTCACGGGGTCGCAGAACCTCGTGGACCGCGGCTACCACCGCCGGCCCCTGCGCAACGGCGACCGTCTGGCCTGGAAGGAGCTCGTCGTGCGCTTCGACGGCCCCATCGCCGCGGGGGTCGAGGCGCTCTTCGCCACGGACTGGTACTCCGAGACGGACGAGTTGTTGCTGCGCGAGAGCGTCGTCGCGCCGGAGGTCGATCCGGAGGTCGGGCTCGACGCGCAGGTGGTGCCGAGCGGGCCGGCGTTCGAAGGCGAGAACAACCTGCGCCTGTTCAACTCACTGCTCTACGCCGCGCAGGAGCAGATCCAGATCTGCTCGCCCTACTTCGTGCCCGACGAGTCCATGCTCTACGCGATCACGACCGCGGCGCAGAGCGGGCTCGACGTGCAGCTCTTCGTTTCCGAGATCGGCGACCAGACGCTCGTGTTCCACGCCCAGCGCTCGTACTACGAGGAGCTGCTGCGGGCCGGGGTGCGCATCTGGCTGTACCGCTCGCCGACCGTGCTGCACGCCAAGCACTTCACGATCGACGACCAGGTCGCAGTGATCGGCTCGAGCAACATGGACATGCGCTCGTTCAGCCTCAACCTGGAGGTCTCGGTCATGGTGCGCGGAGCATCCATCATCCGACGCCTGCGCGAGGTCGAGCAGTCGTACCGGGACAACTCGACAGAGCTGACGCTCGAGGCCTGGTTGCGGCGGCCGGCCCACATGCGGGTGTTCGACGACATCGCCCGCGTGACGGCGACGGTGCAGTAGTCACGTCGCGCACGCCTCACCGGTTGCGCACGGCCGCACCCCTTGCACGGGGCACGGACGCAGCGCCCGTTGCGCACACCGCTGACGCCGCGCCCCCTGCAGACGCTTCCACAAGTACGGAACGCGTGAATCCCCCTCAGCCACTCCGTAGTTATGGAAGGGACCGAGAAGCGGTCGGGCCGAGTGCCGCGCGGAGCCGGCGGAGGACGAGGACGAGGCGCGCTGCCCGCCGCACGTCGCCCCCGCGATGAGCCTCCGTGTCGACTCGCGCCCGCGACCTTCTCGACAACGCGCCCCCGCGCATCCCTCCTCCGCGGCACGACGCCGCATTCCTCCTCCCCAGCACGACGCCCGCATTCCTCCTCCCCCGCTTGACGCTCAGGGCCACGAAGGCGCCCCCGCGGCAGCACATGATCCTTCGGTGCGAGGGTTCTCCGGATTCGACGAGTTCATCAGTTCGCGCGGCGGCATCGTCTCGCGGCGCGAGCGCGCACGACGACCCGCGGGCCGACCCCGCCACGATCCACGTGGCCCTGCGCGCGCACGCGAGGCGGCTGACGACGCTCGGAGCGAGTGCCGAAGGACTCACGATCGTCTACCACTGGGATGACGCGCTGCTCGACGCACCCAGCAGACACGCCGTGACCGCCGAAGCCGCTCGAGGTCGACTCGCTCACTGCGGGCTCGCGCGAACCGCACCCCGTCGCTCCTAGTCGCGCGAGATGCGCACCATCTCGTCGCGCGGCACCACCTTGATGCGGTCGCGGTCGCGGCGGGCTCCGAGCTCCTGCTCGTGGGCGTCGAGACGGTGCCAGCCGTCGAGGTTCGTGTAGAGCACCCCCCGTGCGTCGAGCAGATCGACGATCGCCTGCTCGTCGGGCTCCGCAGGGCTCCACCACCCGGACTGGCCGTGCAGGACGTGCTGGATGGTCTCCATCGCGTCGCTCTTCGTGTGGCCGATGAGCCCCACCGGGCCGCGCTTGATCCAGCCCGTCGCGTACACGCCCGGCACGACGGCGTTGTCGTCGCCGAGCACCCGGCCCTCGTGGTTCGGGATCACTCCGTGGCGCTCGTCGAAGGGGATGCCGTCGAGCGGCGACCCGAAGTAGCCGACCGCCCGGTAGACGGCCTGCACAGGCACCTCGCGGAACTCCCCCGTGCCCACGACGCCGCCCGCGCCGTCGGGCCGCGTGCGCTCGTACCGGAACCCGACGACCCGCCCGCCCTCGCCGAGCACCTCGACGGGCTTGGCGTAGAAGTGCAGATGCAATCGGCGCGACGCCGAGCCGGTCTCGCGCCCCCGCCACTGCGTGAAGACCTTGTCGATCACGAACAGCTGCTTGTTCGACGAGATCGCTGCGCGCGCGGCGTCGTCGTACTCGAAGTCCTCGTCGCGCACGATCACGTCGACGTCGCGCAGCTCGCCGAGCTCGCGCAGCTCGAGCGGTGTGAACTTGACCTGCATCGGGCCGCGGCGGCCGAAGACGTGCACGTCGGTCACGGGGGAGGCCCTGAGCCCCTCCAGCACGTTGTCGGGGATCTCGGTCGGCAGCAGGTCGTCCGGGTGCTTGGCGAGCATGCGGGCGACATCGAGCGCGACATTGCCGTTTCCGACGACGGCGACCGACTGAGCCTGCAGCGGCCACTCGCGCGACGCGTCGGGGTGGCCGTCGTACCAGCTGACGAAGTCGGCCGCGCCGTACGAGCCCTCCAGGTCGATGCCGGGGATGCCCAGGTCGGCATCGCGAACCGCCCCCGTCGCGAAGATGACGGCGTTGTAGTGCCGCCTGAGGTCATCCAGCGTGATGTCGCGGCCGTAGCGCACGTTGCCGAAGATGCGGATGTCGCCGGAGTCGAGCACCTCGCGCAGCGCGGTGATGATGCCCTTGATGCGCGGGTGGTCGGGGGCGACCCCGTAGCGGACGAGCCCGTACGGCGCCGGCAGCTGGTCGAACAGATCGATCGATACCTCGAAGGAGCGCTCGTGCTTGAGCAGGATGTCGGCGGCGTAGATGCCGGCCGGTCCGGCGCCGACGATGGCGAGCCTCAGCTTGGTCATGCAGGTCTTCCCGTTCGTGTGGTCATCGGCGGGCGGGCGGCCCTACTTGCTGCGGTCGACGACCGCTTCGGCGAACTTCGTCAGCGCCTTCTTCACCGGCCCGTCGGGCAGCGGAGCGAGAGCGGCGACCGCCTCGTCGGCCCAGCGACGCGCCTCGAGCAGCGTCCCGTCGGTCACCGTGTGGCCACGCAGCTCGGCGATCGCCGCGGCGAGTTCGGCCTCGTCGGCCGAGCGATCGTCGCCCGTGCCCGGCTCGCCGTCCAGCTCGTCGACGTTGCGCTCGATGCGGCCGAGCAGCTCGGCCGCGGCGGCGTCGTCGATCGCCGCGCGGCGCAGGAAGAGCAACGGCAGCGTCGCCACGCCGCTGCGCAGGTCGGTGCCCTGCGCCTTGCCGGTCTCGGCGTCGGGCTCGGCGAGGTCGATGACGTCGTCGATGAGCTGGAACGCGACTCCGATCCTCTCGCCGAACGCCACCACTGGCGCCTCGAACTCGGCCGGGGCGTTCGAGAAGATGACGCCCATCTGCGCCGCCGCGGCGATGAGCGAGCCGGTCTTGTCGGCGAGCACCTGCAGGTAGTGCTCGATCGGGTCGTCGCCCTCGCGCGGGCCGATGGTCTCGTGCAACTGGCCGAGGCACAAGCGCTCGAAGGTGTCGGCCTGCAGCTTGATGGCGCCCTCGCCGAGGCTCGCGACGAGCTTCGATGCGCGGGCGAAGAGCAGATCGCCGGTGAGGATCGCGACCGAGTTGCCCCACACATGCTGCGCGGTCGGCACCCCCCGGCGCAGCTCCGCCTCGTCCATGACGTCGTCATGGTAGAGCGAGGCGAGGTGGGTGATCTCGATCGCCTGCGCGGCCGTGATGACCGCGGCTGTCGCACCGTCGCCGAGCTGGGCGGTGAGCAGAGTGAGCACGGGCCGCACGCGCTTGCCGCCGGCCTCCAGCAGATAGCGGGAGGCGACATCCGCCATGTCGTCGGCGAAGGCGACCTCGCGCAGCAGCCCCGCCTCGACGGTCTCGAGCGCCACCTCGATCGCGTCGGCGAACCGGCGCTCCTCGCTCGAGGCGAAGAGCTTCTCGCCGAGCCCCAGCGAGGCGCTGAGCGTCTTGCTGCGGCGAGCGAGAGGAGTGCTCCAGGTCACGATATGCCGATCTATCGGAGGGGTTCAGTCGACCGCGGCCGACGACGAGGGGGTGCGGCGACGGGCGGCCCGCTTCTGAGCGACGGATGCCCGGATCGCGGCATCGAGCGGCTTGCGCCCGCGGTGCAGGGCCACCACTCCCGCCGTGAGGTTGCGGTACGCGACACGAGTGAACCCCGCACCGCGCAGCCACTGGCTCAGCACCGCCTGCTCCGGCCAGTCGGCGATCGACTCGAACAGGTAGCGGTAGGCGTCGGGGTTCGTGCTCGCCGCACCGGCGACGAACGGCATCACCCTCTGCAGGTACGCGAAGTAGCCGCGGCGGATGAGGCCGACCGGCGGGCGCGAGAACTCGCAGACCACGACTCGGCCGCCCGGCTTGAGCACGCGGTACATCTCGGAGAGCGCCTGATGCGGGTTCTCGACGTTGCGGAGCCCGAAGCTGATCGTGACGGCGTCGAACTCGTCGTCGCCGAAGGGCAGCTGCTGTGCGTCGCCCTGGACGAACTCGAGCTCGGGGTGACGCTCGCGACCCTGCTCGACCATGCCGGCGGAGAAGTCGAGAGCGATGACGCGAGCGCCGGAGCGCGCGAGCGCCGCCGAGCTCGTGCCCGTGCCCGCGGCGATGTCGAGGATGCGCTCACCCGGCTGCGGGGCCACGGCCTTCACCGTCTGGATGCGCCACAGAGCAGCGTTGCCGACCGAGAGGACGGCGTTCGTGCGGTCGTAGCCGCGAGCGACGCCATCGAACATCGCCGCGACGTCGCGCGACTTCTTGCTCAGGTCGGCTCTCGTCACAGCGTCCACTCTAGTGAGTGCTCACTGCGGGTTCACCGCGAGCGGGCTGGACGCCCGGCGGCCGGCGGTACGCTGGCACCGTGCCTCAGCCCGCCACGTCGGGAGTCGCCCTGCGGGCCGTGACCGAGCCCGTCGACGACGTGGCGGCACTGCTCGAGTACGCCTCGCCCGCCCGCCCGCTCGTCGCCCTGCGGCGCGGCGACGGCGTCGTCGGCGTCGGCGAGGCGCTGCGGCTCGAATTCACCGGCGCCGACCGGCTGGCCGAGGCGGCGGCGGCCTGGCGCGCGGTGACGGAGACCGCGACCGTCGTCGACCCCGTGCACGAGCCGGGGTCGGGGCTCGTCGCCCTCGGGGCCTTCGCCTTCGCCGACTCCTCAGCCGAGGCGAGCGTGCTGATCGTGCCCGAACTCGTGATCGGACGACGCGGACCGGTGAGCTGGGTCACGCGCATCACGTCGGGCGCGAGCGCGGCATCCGTCGCCCCGATCGGGCAGCCGACCGCGATCGGTGAGCGTCCGCGCGCGATCCTCGCCGCCGCCTCGCTCTCGCGCGAGCAGTACGTCGAGCTCGTGCGGGCTGTCGTCGCGCGGATCCGCGAGGGCGAGGTCGAGAAGGTGGTCATGGCGCGCGACGCCGTGGCGCGGATCCCCGCCGAGGCCGACCGGCGCGCTCTGCTGCAGGAGCTCGCGGAGGCGTACCCGGACACCCTCACCTTCGCGGTCGATGGACTCATCGGCGCGAGCCCCGAAACGCTCGTGAGCGTGCACGCCCGCGAAGCCTCGGCGCGCGTGCTCGCCGGCTCTCGGGCGCGCGGCGCCGGCACCGCCGACGATGCGGCCGCCGCGACCGCGCTCGCGACGAGCACGAAGGACCTCGACGAGCACGCCTTCGCGGTGCAGAGCGTGCTGCGAGCGCTGCGACCGCACGCGCGAGCCGTCACGGCGAGCGAATCGCCCTTCACGCTCAAGCTCGCCAACCTGTGGCACCTGGCGACGGATGTCGAGGTCGAGCTCTCCGAGGACGCCTCGGGCCTCGATCTCGTGGCCGCCCTGCACCCCACGGCCGCTGTCGCCGGAAGCCCCACCGTCGACGCCCTCCGGCTCATCGCCGAGCTCGAGCCCTTCGACCGCGGCCGCTACGCCGGACCGGTCGGCTGGATCGACCACGACGGCGACGGCGAGTGGGTCATCGCGCTGCGCTGCGCGCGCATCGACGACGACGGCACGCTCACCGCCTACGCCGGGGCAGGTATCGTCGCCGACTCCGACCCCGACTCGGAGCTCGCCGAGACGCGCATGAAGTTCCGGCCGGTCGCCGACGCCCTGCGGTAGCAGGGCGTCGCTCCAGCACCGCGCGCAGCGTCGGCCGCGACAGCGGCCGACCCCCCTGCGGTAGCAGGGCTCTCGAGGCGGCTGAGCTCTGGGGGCCGGGACGAGTCGCCGGCCCCCAGACCATCAACGCTTGTCTGCCTTCGGCTTCCGACTCGCCACAACCCCGCCGAGAATGAGCAGCAGCGCCGCCATCGGATATCCGATGGCCAGATCGATCAGGAGCGGCGGCTGCTCCGGCCCGAAGGCCTCCAGGTGGGTGAGCCAGTGCACGACGGCCATGACGGCGCCGGCGAGCATGATCACCTGACCGAGACGGAGATACAGTCGCCGACGGGTGTACGGATCGAGCCTCCTCCTGGGGGAGGTGGAGTCGCTGTTCATGAGGGCGCATCCTTCCGGGACTGCTCGTCGTCCACGTGGGCGGCGATGTCGGAGACGAGAGTGGTGCGGGGAGCGGTTCCGCGTCGCACCGCGCGCACGACGAGCGCGACCCCGACGAGGGCCGCGACGATCGCGGTGACGATGTTGATCTTCACCCCGACCAGTTCGAACTCGGTCGGGTCGAGTCGGAACGACTCGAACCAGGCGCGACCCACGCCGTACCAGACGAGATAGAGGCCGAGAGCTGCTCCCGGGGGCGCTTCGACGCCTCGACGGGATCGCCACAGTCGCTCGATCAACAGGATGCAGGCGAAGCCGACGACGTTCCACAGCAACTCGTAGAGGAACAGCGGATGGAAGAGCGTCCCCTCGGGAGTGCCCGGCGGAATGGCAGGATTCCCCGGATCGATCTGCAGACCCCACGGCAGCGTGGTGGGGGTGCCGAACAGCTCCTGATTGACATAGTTGCCCATGCGTCCCATCGCCTGCGCCAGCAGCAGCGCCGGCGCGAGTGCATCGGCGGCGTCCACGAAGCGGATGCCCTCCTGACGAGCACCGAGCCACACGCCGACGGCGCCGAAGATCACCGCCCCGAAGATCGCGATCCCTCCCTCCCAGATCGCGAACACCTTCCACAGGTCTGCGCCGGCGAAGAAGTAATCGGTCGGATGGGTGACCACGTGGTACAGCCGGGCCCCGATGATGCCGAAAGGAATCGCCCACAGCGCGATGGACAGTGCGGCGTCTCGGCTGTGACCGCGTCGCTGCAGGCGTCGGCCCATCACGATGATCGCGATCGCCATGCCGGCGAGGATGAAAAGAGCATAGAAGCGGATCTCGATGAAGCCGAGATCGATGGAATTGATCGCCGGGCTCGGAATTCCGGCTTGAGTGAGCAGAAGACTCGATGGCAAGGGTGCCTCCAAGGTCAGAGAGTACGCGGACACGCCGGACGGCGGATGTGGTGTGTGCAGAGCCGATGGCGGTTCACCCGCCGAAGTCGGTGACGACTGCTCCTATTGCCGATCGATCGACAGTGCATGGATGCTCGGAGCGAATCGGCGGACCTTGCCTGACGGGGCTCGTGCCGACGACGGAACGACCGTGAGGGCCGATCGGGCGAGCCAGGGGGGTCGTGCCATGATGATCGTGAGGACGAGGATGGTAAACATCCAGCACACCACTGCGACGGCGATCATCGGATCGCATTCCGCACCGCACGCTGCCGCCAGTGGTGCGGATTCATCGGGGGCGCCGACGGGAGGTATCTCGACCACCGCGCTCGCGAGCGATCCGGTGCGCACTCCGGAGTCCGTACCGACAGCGTGAACCATCAAGGCGGAGACCACGAGGGCGCACGCCGCGATCATCACGAGAAGCAAGCGCCGGACAATCACCGAGGGGGCCCGGTGAGAGAACCCACCTTCCGGTGCGAGTGCGGCCAGGGTCATCACGATGTGCACGATCCTATCCGCGGACACCTATGCGTTGTTCGTGTCGATCACGAATGGTCGAGGCGCCTCTTCTCGACCTCGACGTCGAAGTCGGCCGGGGGCCACTGCGGGTCGAGTGCGCGCAGCTCGTCCAGCAGCAGGTTCTGCACCGCCAAGCGCGCGTACCACTTGCGGTCGGCCGGCACGATGAACCACGGCGCGTGGTCGGCGTCGGTCTCGGCGATGGCGCGCTCGTACGCCTGCATGTACTGCGGCCAGAGCATCCGTTCGTCGACGTCGCCCGGGTTGTACTTCCAGTGCTTGTCGGCCCGCTCGAGGCGCTCCTGCAGGCGGCGCTTCTGCTCGTCCGACGAGATGTGCAGCATGACCTTGACGACGCGGGTTCCGCCGTCGACGATGCGGCGCTCGAAGTCGCGGATCTCGCCGTATCGGCGCTCGATCTCGTCGGCGGGGGCGAAGCCGCGCACGCGGGCGATGAGCACGTCCTCGTAGTGGGAGCGGTCGAAGACGCCGATCATTCCGGGCTCGGGCAGTCGCGTCTCGATGCGCCAGAGGAAGTGGTGGGCGAGCTCCTCCTCCGTCGGTTTCTTGAACGCGGCGAGCTGCACGCCCTGGGGGTCGACGGCGCCGACGACGTGGCGC
The DNA here is from genome assembly GCA_005502445.1 of Microbacteriaceae bacterium X2B. Taxonomy (GTDB): domain Bacteria; phylum Actinomycetota; class Actinomycetes; order Actinomycetales; family Microbacteriaceae; genus Microcella. The sequence continues at coordinate 46,063 of SCPB01000003.1, read as the reverse complement.
ACGATGCCGCCCTTGCCCGCGGTGTCCATCGCCTGGAGGACGAGCAGCACGCGCCGCGTGTCGCCCGCCCGGCTCGCGGCGTAGAGGCGCTCCTGCAACGCGCTCAGCTCCTCGGCGCCCGCCGAGAGGGCCTCCCGACCGGCGTTCTTGTCGCCCGAGAAGCCCGGGGTCGCCCGCGTGTCGACGTCGGAGAGGCGCACATCGGCGCCGGCTCGCAGCAGCTCGTCCATGGGGCGACGTTACTCCGTGGGGTCGCCGTCGTCGATCGGCTGCCCGGGACACGACGCGGCGATGGCGGGAGCGCGGGTGAGCAGAGCCTCTCAGGGCTCGAGCGGCACGTGCACGAGAAGCAGTCGCTCGCGCGCGGTGAGCGCCTCGTCGAGCTCGGCCCGCGTCCTCACCTGTCGGTACTGCCAGCCGCCGGCCGCAGCGAGCGCCGCGAAGTCGACCGCGACGGGGGTGCGCATGACGCGCGCGAAGTCGCCCTCGTCGGCCGTCGCGGCGACTTCGAGCGAGTCGAAGATCGTGCCTCCGCCGTCGTCGCCGACGTACACGTGCAGCATGACGTCGTCGGGCAGCGGAGTGAGCAGGGCGCCGGCGTCGTGCACGGCGGCGAGGTCGCCGAGCAGCACGCGCACGACGCCACGGCGCTCGGCCCGGCGCGCCGCGAGCGCGATGCCGCTCGCCGTCGCGATGGTGCCGTCGATGCCGGCGAGCCCGCGGTTGGCGTGCACCGGGATGCGCTTGCCGGGCACGGTGCGGTCGGCCTCGCGGATGAGCCGCGAGGCTCCGAATACGAGGCGATCGTGCGGCCAGGTGGATGCCCAGAGCGCGCGGGCGAGCATCCGCCGGTCGACGGGGGCGCGCATGATCGCCATCTCGGCGCGAGCGAAGGCCGACCGCACCGAGGGGGTTTTCGATACCGAGGCCGACACGTCGGGGGCGGGGTCGTCGGGGGCCTCCGACTCGAGGATGGCGCGCGACATCGCGACCCATCCGCCGACCCAGCGGCGGACGGCCGCCGGGTCGGGCGCCCCGTGCACGCGGACGCCGTCGACGAGGCGCGCGCGGTGACCGGGGTTGTAGTCCTCCACGCCCGGCGTGCGGATGACGATCGCCTCGACGTCGGGGCGCTGCAGCAGAGCGGGTACCTCGCGGCTCAGCGTCGGGTGCCCGAGAACGACGGCGCGGGCGACGGCCTGACCGTGCGGACCGCGCAGCACCTCGCGGTACGCGGCGACCACATGCCGGCCGAAGCGGGCCTCGCTCGTCACCTCCGCGATGAGGGGCGCGCCGAGCTGCTCGGCGAGCTCGGCTGCTCGGGGGCCGGCGCCGGCGCCGGCGATGACGACGGTCGCGTCATCGGGCTCCAGGTCGAGCACGTCTCCGCCCGGCGTGGCGGCGATCGGCTCGCCAGGGCCGTCGAATTCGGGCGAGAGGTCGACGACTCCGCTCAACGGCTCGCGGTAGGCGAGGTTGAGATGCACGGGCCCTTCGGCGGCGGCGCGCACCGCCACCTCGGCGAGGTCGCGTGCCTCGTCGGGCTCGTGCGCGGCACCGACGGGAGCGGCGACATCCCAGTCGGCGCGCAGGAGGTCGCCGAAGATGCCCGGCTGAACCGTCGTCTGGTTGCTGCCGATTCCGCGCAGCTCGGCGGGTCGGTCGGCCGAGAGCACGATGATGCCGACGCCGGAGTGGTGGGCCTCGAGCACGGCGGGGTGCAGGTTGGCCACGGCGGTGCCGGAGGTGCAGATCACCGCGACGGGGCGACCCGACTCGACGGCGAGGCCGAGGGCGGTGAAGCCGGCGACGCGCTCGTCGACGCGCACGTGCAGATCGACGCGGCCTGCGCGATCGAGGGCGGCGGCCGCGAGCGCGAGGGCCTGCGAACGCGAGCCGGGGCTCAGCACGATGTCGGTGACGCCATGGCGGATCAGTCCCTCGAGCAACGCCGTCGCGGCCGCCTGCGCGGGCGAGCGCTCAGCGCTGGGTGTCGTCGCGCGTGTCATCGTCGAGGTCGGCGAGTTCCTGCTCGAGGCGGCGCAACCGCTCCTCCTGCTCGGCGCGGCGCGCGACGTCGTCGCGGTTGATCGAGCCGAGGAAGTCGGGATCGTCGTCGGGCGCGATGAGGCGCGAGCCGCCCGAGGTTCGCCGGGCCTTCCCGATCACGAGCCACAGCAGACCACCGATGACGGGCAGCAGCACGACGATGAGAGCCCACACGGGCTTCTGCAGGCCGCGCACGCGCGAGCGATCGGTGAGCAGCACGTCGACCAGGGTGTAGATCGTGAACGCGACCGCGACCACGGTGAGGACGACGAGGAACCTGGCCATGGGCCGAGTGTACGCCGACCCCCTGAGCCCGCACCGCGAGCGGGCGGCTGGCAGCCGAGCACGGGTCGGGTGCCGGGCGCGCACTCGTAGACTGGGACGATGAGCCCCTGGATCCGGTACAGCCTGCTGCGACTCGGCCTGTTCGGGGCGGTGTTCGCGGCGCTGTACCTGCTGCTGCCCGCGCCGCTCGCCTCGATCGGCGTCACGGGATTCGCGGTCGTCGTCATCGCGGCCCTGGTCGCCGCCGTGATCGCGCTGACGGTGTCGTACATCTTCTTCGCCCGGCTGCGCGACGCCGTCGCCCTCGATCTCGCCGAGCGGCGCCGCGCGCCAAGCGCCGACCCGGACGCTGCGGCTGAGGATGTCGTGGCCGACTCGGGCGCGGAGGGCCGGCCGAGGCCGTGAAGGTCCTGATCGTCGACGACGAGGTGCGGCTGACGGAGAGCCTCACGCGCGGCCTCCTCGCCGAGGGCTTCGCGGTGGACTCGGCGAGCAACGGCGTCGACGGCTTGTGGCGGGCTCGTGAGGGCGCGTACGACGCGATCGTGCTCGATGTGATGCTGCCGGGGCTCAACGGCTACGAGGTGTGCCGCGAGTTGCGGGCGGCCGAGGTGTGGACGCCGATCCTCATGCTCACGGCGAAGGACGGCGAGTACGACCAGACGGACGCCTTCGACCTGGGCGCCGACGACTACCTGATCAAGCCCTTCTCATTCATCGTGCTCGTCGCGCGCCTGAGGGCGCTCATCCGTCGGGGCAGTCCCGAGCGCCCTGCGATCCTCTCGGTGGGAGCGATCACTCTCGATCCTTCCCGCCGCCGGGTGGAGCGCCACGGGGTCGAGGTCGCGCTCACGCCGCGCGAGTTCGCCCTGCTGGAGTTCTTGATGCGGCACGCGGGCGACGTGGTCAGCAAGGCTGAGATCCTCGACGGCGTGTGGGACTCGCACTTCGAGGGCGACGTCAACGTGGTCGAGGTGTATGTCGGCTACCTCAGGAGGAAGCTCGACGACCCCGCCGGGGCGCGCACGATAGAGACGGTGCGAGGGGTCGGCTACCGCCTCGTCGCGACCCGCTGACGTCTCAACCGGTGGGTCTGCACGGGGCCCTGCCGGCCCTCGGTCACGCACCGCCCGCGGGGAGCGTGACGCGGAAGACGGTGCGGTCGGGGTCGCCTGCCACGACGACGCTCCCCTGATGCGCGCGAGCGATCTCGCGGACGATCGCGAGCCCGAGGCCGGTTCCCCCGTCGGCGCGCTGGCGGCTCTCGTCGAGCCTCACGAATCTGTCGAAGATGCGCTCCCGATCCTGCGGCGGGATGCCGCGACCGTCGTCGCTGACCTCCAGCACGGCGAGCGAACCCTGGCGACGCAGCGTCAGACCGATGGTGCCTCTCGCGTGCCTCGCCGCATTGTCGACGAGGTTGCGCACGAGCTGCGCGAGCTGCGCGCCGCTGCCGGGAACCTGCACCGCGACCGCATCGGCCTCGACGCGCAGGCCCGTCGTCGTGCGGAGCCGAACCACCTCGGCACGGAGGATCTCATCGAGGTCGACCACGTCGTTCGCGCCGCGCAGCCCTCGCTCGTCGGCACGGGCGAGCAGCAGGAGGTCGCCGACGAGGCGTTCGAGACGGAGGGTCTCGTCGAGGACTCCTCCTGCGACCCGAGGCAGCTCGGCGTCGTCGGGGTGGGCGAGCGACACCTCGGCGAGCGCGCGGAGTGACGCGATCGGGCTGCGGAGCTCGTGGCTCGCGTCGGAGACGAACCTCCGCTGCGCGACCTGGGAGGACTGCAGCCGATCCAGCATCCGGTTCATCGTCACGGCGAGCCGGCCGACCACGTCGCTCGATTCCGGGACGGGCACACGGTGAGAGAGATCGCTCGCCCCGATCTTCGCCGCCGTCGCCCGCATCTGCTCGACGGGGCGCAGGGCCCGGCCCACGAAGACGTAGGTGGCCGCCGCGACGAGCAGCGCCAGGATCGGCACGCCCACGAGCAGTATGACGGCGACCGAGCCGACGCCGACCGACACCCCGGCGAGGGATTGCGCGGCGACCACCGTGTACACGCCGCCATTGCGAGAGACCCCGAGGCTGATGATGCGGAAGAGGTTCTCGTCGTCGACGGGGACGACCCCGTCGGTACGGACGAACCGGCCCCCCTCCCTCGCCGGGTTGGCGAGCGGCTGCTCGCCGTCGATGTCGCCGGACTCCGCGATGATCTCCCCCGCCGGTGACAGTATCTGCACGACGACCCCGGGCCGCGCTGTGGCGGCTACGGCCTCTCGAAGCGCGGCCGCCCCCTCCGGCAGAGTCGGCGATGGCTGCTGCACTTCGATTTCGGTGGCGAGCGAGCGGGCGCGATCCACCACGACCGAGTCGATCGACTCCGTGAGAGCGCGCTCGAGCAGGACGAGGAGTGCGAGCGAACCGGCGATGAGCGCGAGCGAGACGACGACGGTCGCCGCGAGCGTCGAGCGTCCTCGAACTCCCACGCGCGCCCATCGCCCGCGACGACCGGATGGCCGGTCGCCATCGAGAACGTCGAGGGCCTCATGCGTCATTCGCGCACTGTAGCGCGCGACGGGCAACCGCACATGGCCACGGCTGAGAAGGGTCTCAGGATCGCTCAGACTCGCCACAGTGCCGGTCGATCACGATGAGCGCATTCACCAGATCCATCACGACCCTCGTGATCCGACTGACGAAACGAAAGGGAGTCACCATGATCAAGAACAAGCGAATCGCCCTGATCGGCGCTCTGACCGCCGTGCTCGCGCTCGGCGGCGCGGGTGTCGCGATGGCAGCCGGTGCGAACGCGGGGACAGGAGGCGGTGGGGAATCGCAGGAGCCCTCGTACACCGGTTCCGTTTCGGCCCCCGCGGAGCAGGACGACGCGACGGAGGGCGCGAGCTCGGAGGCGGAGGAGTCCGCAGCACTCGAGTCGCTCGCCACCGTCACTCCCGCTCAGGCGGAGGCGGCGGCCGTCAGCGACGTGCCGGGCACCGCGGGCACCGCAGAGCTGGAGAACGAGAACGGGTACGTCGTGTACGGCGTGGAGGTCACCACGCCGGACGGGTCGGTCGTCGAGGTGACGATCGACGCCGGCACCGGCGACGTGCTCGGCCAGGAGGCGGACTCGGACGGGGAGTCGGACGACGACGCCGAAACGGCGGACGGCGACCAGAGCTCGGAGGACCCGCAGCAGACGGACGGCGAGACCGCCGACGACTGATAAGACAGGATCAGAGGCCGGGCTCTCCGTGGGGAGCCCGGCCTCTCTCGTGTCGAGCCTAGAAGGCGATCGCCGCCGCGAGACCGAGCCCGGTCAGCAGCGCCGCGAGCGAGGTGAGCTTGAGCGCGAGCACGAGCTCGGCCGCCGTCGTCGCGAACAGCACGATGACGATCGCGGGCACGCTGATCAACAGTGTGAAGTACACGAACGGTGCCCAGACGTACAGCAGGGCGAACCAGACCAGCACGCCGTAGGCGCCGACGAGCAGCAGTGCGAAGAGGATGCGGGCCGGCCGATCGCCCAGCCGCACGGCGAGCGTCTTCTTGCCGACCCGGGCATCCTGACCACGATCGCGGATGTTGTTGACGAGCATGACGGCGGCCGCGAAGAGCCCCGCGATGACGCCGGCCAGGATCGCGTCAAGAGGCGCGTCGGCGATCTGCACGTAGGTCGTGCCGACCGTCGCGACGAGGCCGAAGAACACGAACGCGACGAGCTCGCCGAGACCCGCGTAGCCGTACGGACGCCGGCCGCCGGTGTAGAACCAGGCCGCCACGAGCGCGAGCGCGCCGACCGCGAGCAACCAGTAGTGGCCGCTCAGAACGGTCACGGCGAGGCCCGCGAGCGCGCCCAGGGCGAAGAACGTCAGCGCGACGGTCAGCACCGTGCGCGGGGCGGCGGCACCCGAACCCGTGAGTCGGCTCGGCCCCACTCGGTGGGCGTCGGTGCCGCGCACGCCGTCGGAGTAGTCGTTGGCGTAGTTGACGCCGACCTGCAGGAGGACGGCGACCGCGAGGCAGAGCAGGGCGAGCGCGAGATGGTAGCCGGCGGTGACGAAGGCGACGGCCGTGCCGAGTGCGACGGGCGCGACGGCGAGGCTGAGGGTGCGCAGCCGGGCTCCGGCTATCCAGTCGCGCGCGGTCGCGCGGGGTGCCGCCGCCGGGTTGCCGCTGCGCGCGGCTGCGCTCCGGGGCCTGCCGGTGGTTTTCTTCGCGGGGCTCTTCGCGCTCTTCTTCGGGGGGTTCGCCACGGTCGCGATTCTAGTGACGCCGCCGGGCCCGCTCAGCCGCGGGCGGCGACGAGCGCGGCGATGGCGAGCCGGTCGGGCTTGCCCGATGACAGCAGCGGCAGCTCGGCGATCGTGAGCACGCGGTCGGGGCGCGCCTCGGGGCCGAGCACGGCTCCGACGCTGCGGCGCAGCGCGACGAGATCGGGGTGCCCGGTCGTGACGGCCACGGGCACCTCGCCCCACTCCGGGTGCGGACCGGCGACAACGACCGCATCGGCGAGGCCCGGCTGCTCGCGCACGACGCGCTCGACATCACCGAGACGCACCTTGACCCCGCCGCTCACGATGCGGTCGTCGATGCGGCCCGTGACGCGCAGCACGCCGTCGACGAGTTCGCCCGCATCGTCGGTGCGGTACCAGCGGTGCTCGTCGTGCTCGACGAAGGTGCGCGCCGTGCGCTCCGGATCGCCCAGGTAGTACTCGGCGAGCGTCGGGCCGCCGAGCTCGATGCGCCCGTCGACGATGCGCACCGTCGACTGGCCGATCGGCCGGCCGTCGTACACCACGCCGCCGCAGGTCTCGCTCGAGCCGTAGGTGCGGGTGATGCGCCAGCCGTGGGCCCGGGCGCGGTCGACGAGCGGCGTGGGTGTCGCCTGCCCCCCGACCAGGATGCGGGAGAAACCGGCGAGGGCGTCGCGGAGGGCCGCATCCTCATCGGCCTCGTCGAGCAGGCGACCGAGCTGGGCGGGGACGAGCGCCGTGAGCCGCACCTTCTCGGTCATGCGCGCGACGGCGTCGAGCACCGTGCGGGCGTCCATGCGGCCCGGCGCGACGGACACCGGGTTCACACCGGTCGCGAGCGAGCGCGCGAGCACGTTGATGCCCGCGATGTAGTGCACCGGGAGGGCCAGCAGCCACTGCCCCGGTTCGCCGAGGGCCCCGTTCGACGCCGCGGCGCTCGCGAGCAGGGCGTCGGCGCTCAGGGCGACGCGCTTCGGGGTTCCCGTCGACCCGCTCGTCTCGACCACGAGCGCGATGCGCTTCTCGACCTCGAGCGGCGCCGTCGCCACGGGGTTGACGCCGCCGCCGCGGAACAGCACCGCGGGCCCCTCGCCGTCGAGCGCGTCGCGGAGGCGGACGAGGCAGGCGAGCGAGTCGCCCGAGTCGACGACGGCGAGGGGGCGGGTCATGCTGCCACGGTAGCGCGCGCGGCTGTGTTCGAGGTCTCGGGGCGTGCGCTGCGCATCGCGGGCCACGGGATGCGCCTCGGTCCGCAGATTCGTCGCTGGTCGTCGCGGTATTCGTCGGCTCGCGCAACCGGTGACGAATCTGCGCCGCGTGCGCGCGGGTGCCGAGCGCACGACGGGTGGGCGGCGGCGATCGGGGCTCAGTACTGCCAGGGGAACGGCGACCAGTCGGGCGCGCGCTTCTGCAGGAAGGCATCGCGGCCCTCGACGGCCTCGTCGGTGCCATACGCGAGCCGCGTCGCCTCGCCGGCGAAGAGCTGCTGGCCGACCATTCCGTCATCGGTGAGGTTCATCGCGTATTTGAGCATCCGGATGGCCGTGGGACTCTTGGTGAGGATCGTCTCGGCCCAGTCGATGGCCGTGCTCTCGAGCTCGGCGTGCGGCACGACCGCGTTCACGGTGCCCATCTCGTACGCGCGCCGGGCGTCGTACTCGCGGGCGAGGAAGAACACCTCGCGCGCGACCTTCTGCCCCACCTGCTTGGCGAAGTAGGCGCTGCCGTAGCCCGCGTCGAAGCTGCCGACGTCGGCGTCGGTCTGCTTGAAGCGCGCGTGCTCGGCGCTCGCGATCGTCAGATCGCACACGACGTGCAGCGAGTGCCCGCCGCCCGCGGCCCAGCCGGGCACGACCGCGATGACGACCTTAGGCATGAAGCGGATGAGGCGCTGCACCTCGAGGATGTGGAGCCTCGATGCGCGCGCCGGGTCGACCGACTCGGCCGTCTCGCCTTCTGCGTACTGGTACCCGCCCCGCCCGCGGATGCGCTGGTCGCCGCCCGAGCTGAACGCCCACCCGCCGTCCTTCGCGCTCGGGCCGTTGCCGGTCAGCAGCACCACTCCGATGCGCGGGTTCTGGCGCGCGTCGTCGAGGGCGCGGTACAGCTCGTCGACCGTGTGCGGGCGGAAGGCGTTGCGCACCTCCGGCCGGTCGAACGCGACGCGCGCGATGCGCCCGCTCGCGTCGTGGTGGTAGGTGACGTCGGTGAAGGACTCGAAGCCCGCGACAGGCCGCCACCGCGCGGCGTCGAACAGCTCGGAGACGGATTCGGTCGGGGCGTCGGCCATGCCGCCAGCCTACGCGCGCGGCCCTCGGCGCGGCCCCGAGCGCACTCGCCCGAACCGCCCGTGTTCGCGGATCAGGAAACTCGTGTCGTTGGCGCCCGGTGCGGGTCCGACACGCCGCAACTCGGCGCCTCGGTCACGCCGTTTCCTGAACGGCGAACGGAAGCGGGCAGACTGAGCGCATGACGGGTCAGGATGCTCTGCCGGCGCTCGACGAGGTGCTGAGCGTCGCCGCCGTGGTGTCGGTTCCCCTGACGACGCGGTTCCGCGGCGTCGAGGTGCGCGAGGCCGTGCTGCTGCGCGGCCCGGCCGGGTGGAGCGAGTTCAGCCCCTTCCCCGAGTACGGAGACGCCGAGGCCGCGACGTGGCTCGCGGCGGCCCTCGACTACGGCTGGCGCGACTCGAGCGCGGTCGAGCGGCGGGCGAGCATCCCCGTCAATGCGACGCTGCCCGCTGTCGCCCCCGACCGCATCGAGGCCGTGCTCGCCCGATTCGACGGCTGCCGCACGGTGAAGATCAAGGTCGCCGAGCGCGGCCAGACCCTCGCCGACGACGTCGAGCGGGTGCGCGAGACTCGGCGGCTCATCGGGGCGGAGGGGCGCATCCGGCTCGACGCGAACGGCGCCTGGAATCTCGACGAGGCCGAGCACGCCGTGCGCGCTCTCGAGCAGTTCGACCTCGAATACGTCGAGCAGCCGTGCGCGACGATCGACGAGCTCGCCGAGCTGCGCCGGCGCATCCACCGCATCGACGTGCTGGTGGCCGCCGACGAGAGCGTGCGCCGCGCCGCCGACCCGCTCGCCGTCGCCCGCGCCGAGGCCGCCGACCTGCTCGTCATCAAGGCCGCGCCGCTCGGAGGCGTCGACCGCGCGCTTGCGATCGTCGCCGCCGCCGGGCTGCCCGCGGTGGTCTCGAGCGCGCTCGACACGAGCGTCGGCCTCGCGATGGGCGCGGCCCTCGCCGCACGCCTGCCCGAGCTCGACTACGACTGCGGTCTCGGCACGGGCGCGCTGCTCGGCGACGATGTCACGGCGAGGCCCGTCGTGCCGGTCGGCGGCGCGATCGGAGCGGGGCGCGCCTCCGTCGACGAGGATGCCCTCCGTCGGCTCGCTTCCCCCGCGCCGCGCGCGCAGTGGTGGAGGGATCGGCTCGCACGGTGCCGCGCTCTGCTCGGGGCCGCCCGGCTCTAGCCAGCGGGGCCCGCGGGCCCGCCCGCTCAGAGCCCGCTGTACGCGTGCAGGCCTTTGAAGAAGAGGTTGACGACCGTGAAGTTGAAGATCACGGCGCTGAACCCGATGATCGCGAGCCAGGCAGACCTCGAGCCGCGCCAGCCGCGCGTGGCGCGAGCGTGGATGTAGCCGGCGAAGAGGGTCCAGATGATGAATGTCCAGACCTCCTTGGTGTCCCAGCCCCAGTAGCGGCCCCAGGCGCGCTCGGCCCAGATCGCGCCCGCCATGAGGGTGAAGGTCCAGAACACGAAGCCGACGACGTTGACGCGGTAGGCGAGGGATTCGAGCGTGGATGCTCCCGGCAGCGTCTGCAGGAAGCGCAGCCCCTCGGCACCGCGGGCGGCCGCTCGAGTACGCAGCAACTGCATGATCGACAGGCCTGCGCCGATGGCGAAGAAGCCGGTCGCGAGCGAGGCGACGAGAACGTGGATGACGAGCCAGGCCGATTGGAGAGCGGGCGGCAGCGGAACCACGTCGACATAGAAGTTGACGGTGACGATGCCGAGCGCCAGCAACGTGAATCCGGTGATGTACGCCCCGAGGTAGCGGACGTCCTTCCACAGCGTGACGAGAAGGAACACGCCCATGCCCATCGCGGTCGCGGTCAGACCGAACTCGAACATGTTCACCCACGGCACGCGCGCGGCCGCGATGCCCCGCGTGACCACGGCCGCGAAGTGCAGCAGCCAGCCGATGACCGTGAGAGCGTAGGCCGCTCTCTGGTAGCGCGTGGCGCCCGTCGGTTCGCTCGGCTCGGCATCTGATTCTGCGGCGGGCTTCTCGATCACGGCCACCGATCCCGGTCTCGCGGCATCGCCTTCTACGGCGACCACTCCCGATCCGCCGACGAGCGAGGCTGCTGGCCTGGCGATACGTGACGCGGGCGCCGCGGCCGATCGTCGGGCGAGATCGAGCGTGAAGAGGACGAATGCAACGGTGTAGACGCCCATGGCCGAGTAGACGGCGAGGAGCGAATAAGCGACGAGATTATCCATCAGGACTCCACTGTAGGCGTAGTTCGCTGAGAGATCGGCGGGGCGAGGCGGTGCAGTTCGCCGTGCGAATCCGCCCCGGATGCGGGTTCGAGCTGGAAAGTCGAATGCGCGATCGGGATGTCGAAGTGCTCCGCGGCGCACCGCTGCAGTTGTTCGGTGATCTCGGGGGCATGCCCGTCGCGGAAGCAGTCGTCCTCGATCACCACATGGGCCGTGAGGACGGGCAGACCGGTCGCGATCTGGGTGATGTGGAGGTCGTGCACCTCGATCACATGGGGCGTGTCGAGGAGGTGCTGGCGGACGTCCTCGAGGTCGGTGCCCGGAGGCACCGATTCCAGGAGCACCTCTACCGTCTCCCGCAGCAGCCCGAGGGTGCGCGGCACGATGAGCACACCGATGAGCATGGCGACCACAGCATCGGCCTGGTACCAGCCCGTCGTGGCGATGACGATGGCGGCCACGATGACTGCGACCGACCCGAGTGCGTCGTTGAGCACCTCCAGGAACGCCGCTCGCATGTTGAAGTTCGCCTTTCGGCCGGCTGACAGGACGAGGAGCGACGCCACGTTCGCGGTCAGTCCGATCACGCCGAAGACGAGGAGCTCGGTCGAGGCGATCTCGGGCGGGGCGAAGAGCCGCTGAATGCCTTCCACGAACACGTAGATGCCGACGCCGAGCAGCACCGCCGCTTGCGCGGTCGCCGCCAGCACTTCCGCCCGCTTGAGCCCCCAGGTGCGTTTGGCCGTAGCGGGCCGATCGCTGATGCGTGCCGTCAGCAGTGCGAGGAGCAGCCCGGCGGCATCGGTGAGCATGTGGGTGGCGTCGATGAGGAGCGCGAGGCTGCCTGTGACGACGGCGCCTATGAGCTCGGCGACGAGCACGGTCGATGTCAGCCCGAAGGCGATCGCCAGCCGCTGCCCATTGGTCGTCGACGCGTGGTCGTGGTCGTTCACGTCGTCATCCGGTCGTCAGCAGCGGTCGTCGTCATGCTCGTCTGTCCGATCCTCCACGAGTTCGCCGACGGGAGTGGCCCAGGTGTCGCCGTTCCGGGCCTCGATCCCCTCGCGTACGGCGAAGACGCCGATCGAACCGAGTTCGCGCCCGGTGCGTCGTTCCACGATCGACAGCACGGACATGAGGACGACGCTGACCGAGGCGAGCACGACACCGACCGGACTCGGCTCGGCCTCCACCACTCCGGCGAGCGACAGCGTCGCGTTGACGACGACTCAGGGATTCGTGCACCGGTCGTGATGCTCATGCCACCTCGCAACACGCGACCGCGCCGTCGATGCCGCCGAGCATGATGGCACCCGCGTGGCATCCCGCATCGTCGTCGACCGCGAGCACGACGCCGAGAAGGTCGAGGAGGGCGTGCCGCAGGCGGGGATCGGCGATCTCGTAGCGAACCCGTCGCCCCTCCGGCTCGGTCACGACGATGCCGCAGTCGCGCAGGCAGGCGAGGTGGTTAGACACGCTCTGTTTGCTCAGCGCGAGAACCTGGACGAGATCGGCAGGGTAGCTGGTGCCATCGAGCAAGGCGAGCAGGATGCGCGATCGGGTGGGGTCGGCGAGAGCCTTGCCCACGCGATGCATCGCGTCGAGGTGCCGCGTCGTGGTCACGAGGAGCGACAATACACGCCCGACTGTACTTTCGGCGAGGCCCGCCGGCACCTGCTTCGATCTCGTGAAGCTCCGCCGCCGCTCAGTGGCCGACGTGGCCGGTGGGCCGGTCGGCGGCGCTTGTCGGCGAGCCGGTCGGAGCAGGCGACGGATCGACCACGACGTGCTCACCGTGCGGCTGCGCATAGCGCCCCGCCTCGGTCGCCGCGAGCGCCGGCGTGGTCAGACCGCCCACGACGAGGGCGCCGAACGCGGCGGCGAGCAGAGAGCGGACGACGCGTCTCTGCGGCGCCCCGGCGGGCACTGTCGGGGCGCCGTTCCCGCGCCGCGCGTCGAGCGCGATCAGCGCGACGGCGAGCACCTGGAGCACCGCGGCGAGGGCGATCGGCACGGTGGGCAGCGAGGCCCCGAGGGCTGCCGACGGCGACAGGACCGAGACCAGCACGAGGGAGAGAGGGGCGAGCGCGCCCAGTGCGGCCATGCCCGCCGCTGCCCGTGCGACCGGGAGCGGTTCGCGCACGAGGGCGAGGATTCCCCAGCCGAGCTCGGCAGCGCCGAGCCCGGCCAGGGCTATCGCGATCGGGAGCGGTGCGCTCACGACGAGCGCGAGATGGATCATCCCGATACCGAACGCGGTGAAGGCGAGCCACAGCCGCACGACGGAGACCGTCATCGCTTCCCCTCCCACTCCCTCTGTCCTGCGCGACCGGCTAGGCTGCGACGCGACGAACGCTCTTGTCGGCACCCAGGCCGATCGCTAGCAGCAGCGCGGCGCTGGCGAAGTGCAGGACGTTGTCTGCGGCGTTGATCGCGAGGATGTTCGCAGCCGTGCCGACGAGGAACAGGCCGACGACGCCCAGCAGCAGGTATGCCGCGCCGACGGCCGTGTTGACGCCCTTCGCCGCCGGAACGCTCTTGAGCCCGGCGATGAGCAACGCGGCCCCGATGAGCAGGTGCGCGACGTTGTGGAACGCATTGACCTCGAAGATTCCGAGGATGAGACCGCCCTCGGTGGCGAAGAAGTCGACACCGGCCGTGTAGGCGAAGCCGAGCAGGCCGACGAGGATGTACACCGCGCCGAAGACGGTCGCGATGAGGCGGTTGGGTGACTGAGACATGGTGATCCTCCTGAGAGTGTGCGGCGAACGTGCCGTTCTTACGGTGTGTTCGCTGCCCTCGCCCTGAGGGTTTGCTCGACAGCGCATCGACGTTGTCTCAGGGTTGACTCGGGCGTTCGCCGGCGCGACGCCTCGCCCGTGGCGGGCGGCGAAGTCGGCGACGGCACCTTCGAGGGCGGGGTCGTCCTTCCGCCCCGCCGGTCTCGCGACGATCAGGATCACGAAGATCGGTTTTCTCCCGGGTGGGGCCGTGGCGGGACTCCGGGCTCACGAAGCGGTGGAGCGCCGTGTACTCGACCCGGCGGTACAGCTGCACCTCCCCTCCCTCATCGGCACACCCCAGCTCCTTCCTGGCCGGTTGTGCGATAGTGGGTCGATGGGCGATCGACGGATTCTCTACGCCGTCCTCGCAGTCGTGCTCGGTTTCGCCGCCGTCCTCCTTTCGATCCACTCCTCGCAGCGCATCGAGGACGATCACTTGGGTATCGCGAGCGCGGCTGACTTTGCGTCGCCGGATGTTGTCGATGACCCCGCCGCCGCGTACGCGGAGCCGTGCGCATTCTGCAGCGGGCCTGTGCACGAGACGCTGGTGTTGCTCTGCGCCGTCGCCGCAGCCGTGACCGCGGCGTTGGGCATTCGCGGCGCACGGCGGTGGCCACTGCTCGACCGAGGGGCGGCGCTCCCGTCGCTCTTCCGGTGCCCGGCTGCCCTACCGGCTCTCCCGTGGCGGCGGCCGGTCGACCTCATCGCCCTGGCGGTCAGTCGCACATGATCGGCGGCGCTCGCGCGCGCTGACACCGACCCCGACCGCACCGACCTCGCGAATCTCTCCGCGGGGCCGCCCAGGGTCGGCGAGCGCGCACCCTGCTCGCCATCGCGACGCAGGAGCGTCCGACACCGTCGACCCCGAAAGAACGCCGTTCATGCACACTTCCACGCGGATCCACTCCCCCGCCACCGACTCCGCGGCGCACCGCCGCTCCGATCCCCGTCCACGAGGCGACCGAAGACGATCGCGTAAGGCTCACCATTCTCGCCGTCGTGCACGGCCGGCCTTCGCCAGGCGCGGGCTGCGCGCGCTCTCCTCGGTGACGGCGATGGGCGCGGCGGCGGCACTGCTGGTCGGAACGAGCATCCCCGACCTCTCCCTTCCCCGGTCGAGGGCCTACGCCGATGTCGCGGCCGCCTCCTCGACGGTGACGCGGGATGCCCCCACCCAGTCGATGACGACGGCCGACCGTGACGGCGCCCTCCCCCAGGTCGCGACTCGCGACGAGTGGTCGGCGACGAGCCCGGAAGAACTGCTTCGCGCGAAGTACGGCAATCGAGATTTCTCATACAACGCCGCCGGCCAGGGGGCCGTGCGCTGGCCATTCCCGTTCGCGGTTCCCATCACCTCGGGATTCGGCGATCGCGCTGCGCCGTGCCGCGGATGCTCGACATACCATCGGGGGATCGACATGGACGGCGGCGCGGGAACCCCGATCTCGGCCGTCGCCGACGGTGTCGTCGCGGCCTCCGACGAGGGGTCGACGTACGGCGAGCACATCTTCATCGACTCGGTCGTCAACGGTCAACCGGTGCGTACGCTCTACGCGCACATGGAGTGGGGGAGCACGCCGCTACGACCCGGCGACGCGGTGAAGGCCGGCGACCTCGTCGGCCGTGTCGGCAACTCGGGGCTCTCCACCGGCCCGCACCTGCATCTCGAGGTGCGATCGGACGGCGTTCCCGTCGATCCGTTCGCCTGGCTCGTCGTGAATGCCAGCTGACAGGCGGCGCGCGCCCGCGATCGCCGTCGCGGCTGCGACCATGGTGACTGAGGAGATGCGCTGTCGGCAACGGGTCGAGGTCGTCCCCCAGCGCCTCATCGCCGACGTTCTCGGAAGGGGCTGACGCCCGATGATCGAACTCCCGACCGAGCCGCCGTCGTGGGACGCATTCCTCACCTGGGGATCCGCAGCGCCTCCCGCGCTGCCCGCGCTGGGAGCCGCCCTCGGCCTCCTCTACCTGCTCGGCTGGGCCACGCTGATCGCTCGGGGTCGGCGCTGGCCGGTCATGCGCGTCGTGAGCTTCCTCGCCGCATGCGGTCTGCTGATCGCTCTGACCGGCCTGCGGCTGGAGGACTACGGATACGGGATGTTCTCGGTGTTCATGTTCCAACAGCTCACGCTCATGATCCTCATCCCGCCGCTGCTCGTGTGGGGAGCGCCAGGCCGGATGCTGCTGCTCACCACCCCGAGTCGTGGATTCGGCCGCAGCCTGCGTCGAGCGGCGCTCACCGCGCTGCGATCACGACTCGCGCGTTGGATCCTCCATCCGGCCTTCGGAATCCCGCTGTTCCTGGTCACCTACTACGGCCTCTACCTGAGCGAGATCGCAGACGGACTGCTCGCGTCCATACCCGGGCACATCGCACTCGAACTGGGATTCCTGGTCGCGGGCGTCCTCTTCGCGGTGCCGATCCTCAGCCCCGATCCGCTCCCCGTGCGCCAGTCCTATCCGGCGAAGATCCTGGACGTCGCCGTCGAGGTGGCGCTGCACGCCTTCTTCGGGGTCATCCTGATGATCGCCACCACCCCGCTCGTCGAGGCGTTCGCCTCGCCGCCGGCGTCGTGGGATCTCGATCCGCTCGTCGACCAGCAGATCGCGGGCGGGCTCGCCTGGTCCTATGGCGAAGGCCCGACCGTGCTCATGCTGCTGTGGCTGCTCGGCGCCTGGTATCGCGACGAGACGCTCAGGACACGCCGCCGGGATGTGGAGATCGATCGGGACGGGGATGCAGAACTCGAGGCCTACAACGCCTTCCTGCAGCGTCTCGAGTCGCCACGCGGCGATCAGCGCGGCTAAACCCGCTTCTCCGCAACGGCGCCGGGCGGGGTCGCCGGCGCCAGCCTCTCCCCGTGGGCTTTCGCGAATGCGGCGACGGCGCTCTCGAGGGCTGGGTCGTCACCCCGCGCGAGACCCGCGTACTGCAGGCGCACACCGCTCCCGCTGCCGGTCGCCACCACCCACAACCGGCGCCGCGGCACCCACAGGCTCACGATGAGCCCCGCGAGGAGCAGGATCGCGAAGATGAGGACGCCCTCCTGAGTCGGGTCGTGGTGGAATTCCAGACTCACGAACCGCTGGAGCGATGTGAACTCGACAGAACCGAGCCCATTGGGCAGGTCGGCACTCTGTCCGAGGCCGAGCACGAGAGATTCCACGCCCGTGTCGCCGCCGGTGATCTGCGTCAGTCCATCGGTGTTGAGCGCGTAGGCATTGCGGGGAACACCCGCATCCAGGCCGAGATCGCCCGTGAAGGCGTTGAGGGTCAGAACGGGTTGGTCGGGTTCGGGGAAGATCGAGGTGAGCGCACCCGACGCGAGCGGGAGGGCTGAGGGGTAGAAGAAGCTGATCATACCGACCTGCTCGGCGAGACCATCGGGGATCTTGATGACACCGAGGCTTGTGAGATTGGAATCCTGCGGCAGATAGGCAGTCGGCTGTTGGAAGACGACCTTCCCGTCCGGGTCCCTGACCGTGAGCGTGGGGGCGAAGCCGTTGCCGAGCAGATACGCGGTCGTCCCGGCGATGGCGATCGGCTCGTTCACCTTGATCTGCTCGCGACGCGTGGTGCCGTCCTCCGTCACCGACACGTACGCGGTGTAGTCCAGCGCTTGCGGCATTCCCGTCTCGCGGTCCACCGCGTACTCGGGCACGAACTCCTCGAGGGCGACGGCGAACGGGTCGAGCCGCGCCTCGTTGAAGAGCCGTCCCGGATTGAACGAGTCGTACGTACCGAGCTGGTTGATGAAAGCGTCGCCTTCGACGATGACCTTCTGCCCGTTGTATCCGAAACCGCCAGCGAAACCGACCGTCGCCAGGATACCGACGAGGGATGCGTGGAAGACGAGGTTTCCGGTCTCGCGCAAGTAGCCGCGCTCCGCCGAGAGCGAGTCGCCATAACGAGCCACACGGTATCGCAGGCGTCTGAGCTCAGCGCGTGCTGCGTCGAGGGCCTCGTCGACGGTGCCGGGAGCATCCGCCGTCTGGTAGCCGACCAGGCGCTGGAGTCGGGCCGGTGTCTTCGGAGGTTCCGCGCGCAGGGCGCGTGCGTGGTGCAGGGTACGGGGGATGATGCAGCCGATGAGCGAGACGAACAGCAGCAGGTAGATCGCAGAGAACCACACCGAGGTGTAGGTGTCGAAGAGTTGGAGCCCGTCGAGGATCGGAAAGAGATCCGGATTGTTCCTCCGGTACTGCACCACGCCATTGGGATCGGCCGAGCGCTGCGGTACGAGCGAGCCCGGAATGGCCGCGACGGTGAGCAGCAGCAGCAGCACGAGGGCTGTTCGCATACTCGTCAGTTGGCGCCATGCGAACCGCAGGTACCCCCCCGCGCGGAGTCTCGGCTGCACGATGCGGATCGCGGACGCATCGTCGCTCTCGGCGCGGATCGCGTCCGCGTCGAAGTGATCAGAGGGGCGTAACGGTTCCACCGATCACCGCCCCGAGGTTCGAGATGAAGATCTGCCACAGCCCGGTCACCATGGCGATGCCGATGGCGATGAGGAGGGCGCCGCCGATCACGTTGATGACACGGATGTGTCGCTTGAGCCACTCGTTTGCTCTCGCGGCCCACCGGAATCCGAGCGCGATGAGCAGAAACGGGATGCCCAGACCGAGGCAGTAGAAGAGCCCGATGAGCGCCGCACGGCCGATGTCGCCCTCGTTGATGACGAGCGCGTTGACCGCGACGAGCGTCGGTCCGATGCACGGCGCCCAGCCGAGACCGAACACGATGCCGAGCAGGGGCGCTCCACCCAAGCCCGTCGCGACGGTGAATCGCGGTCTGACGGTGCGCTGCAAAAAGGCGACCTGGCCGATGAAGACGAGGCCCATGAGGATGACGATGACGCCCGCGATGCGGGTGATGAGCCCCAGTTGCTGTTGCAGCAGCAATCCCGCGGTGGCGAACACGATCGAGAACATCACGAAGACGAGGCTGAAGCCGAGCACGAACAACAGCACGCCGAGCAGGAGCCGCGCACGCTCGCGACCCCCTTCGGCAGGTCGCGCTATGCCACTGACGTACGCGAGGTAACTCGGCACGAGAGGAAGGACGCACGGAGAGGCGAAGGCGAGGAAACCCGCGGCGAGAGCGATCGGCAGTGCGAGCAGAAGGTTTCCGCTCATGACGATCTCGCCGACCGAATTGACGATCACGTGGCTCAGTTCGCTTCGGCGAGCGTGTCGTTGATCATGGCACGCAGCGTCGAGGGCTCGGTGAGCAGCCCCGAGATGCGCGCCGCGACACGGCCTTGGCGGTCGACGACGAGGGTCGTCGGAACGGCATTCGGCGCGACCTCGCCGGCGAAGGCGAGGCGCACGCCGCCGTCGTTGACGTCGATGATCGAGGAATAGCTCACGCCGAACTCGTCGGCGAAGGTGCGAGACACCGCCACCGTGTCGCGGATGTTGACGCCGATGAACGGCACGCCGACGTCGCGGAACTCCTGAGCCAGCGATTCCAGATCCGGCGCCTCCACGCGGCACGGCGGACAACTCGCGTACCAGAAGTTGACGACGTAGACCTGCCCGGCGAGGTCATCGGTGGAGATCGTGCCCCCTGTATCGAGAGTGGCGCTGAAGACCACGGGCTCGCCGCGGTCGCGCTCGTCGACGACGGTGTATGCGCCGTCACCGGAGATGTAGCCCTGGCCGGTACCCGCGCGGTACTGCGCCGCCAGATCGTCGGCGCCCGTCGAGCAGCCTGTAAGCGCCAGCGCCCCGACGACAAGCGCCGCGACGCGGGAGGCGGTAAGGATCGTCACACAGCTCCTAAGTCGATTGATGCCGCAAGGTATTCTGCCGCAGAATCCTGGTAGCCGACCTCGATGAACCCGCCGTCGCGCCACTGGAAGCTCGTCACGCTCGATAACGAGCATCGCCGCTTGCGCGGGTCGTGCGCGAGGCGCTCGCCCGCGACGGCGCGGTGCACCGTCCAGATCGGCAGCTGGTGGCTGACCATGACGACCTCGCCCGCGTCGGTGTGCTCGTGCGCCTCGCGCATCGCCAGGAGCATCCGCGCCGCGATCTCGGCGAAGGGCTCGCCCCAGCTCGGAACGGAGGGGTCGCGCATGAGGTGCCAGTGCCGCGGGTCGAGCAGCGTGCGCTTGTTCATGCGCTTGCCCTCGAAGCGGTTGGTCGGCTCGATCAGCCGGTCGTCGGTGTGCACGGGCAGACCGAAGGCCTCGGCCCAGGGCTGCGCCGACTCCTGCGCGCGCTGCAGCGGGCTGGCGTAGAGGGCCGTGACGGGGTGGCCGGCGAGGGTCTGCACCGCCGAGGCCGCCATGCGGTGCCCGAGGTCGCTCAAGCGGTAGCCGTCGAGTCGCCCGTAGAGCACCCGCCGCGGGTTGTGCACCTCGCCGTGCCGCACGAGGTGGACGATGTCGGCGGTCATGCCCCCCAGTCTACGAGGGGCGGCAGCCGCAGCCTTCTGCCCGGTCGCGGCCTCGGTGGGGCATCCGCGCCGCCGGTAGACTGCCCTCTCGTGACCCGCACCCTCATCAAGAACCTCGCAGCCCTGCCCGACGGACCCGTGACCGTGGCCGGCTGGGTCGACACCGTTCGCGACCAGAAGAAGGTGCAGTTCGTCATCCTGCGCGACGAGTCGGGAGCCGTGCAGCTCGTGAACCTGCGCGCTGGAGCTGAGGGGATTGCATCGCGATCCCGCGACGCCAACGCCGATGGATCTGCGATCCATCGGATTCCCGAGGCGATCACAGAAGCCATCTCGGGCCTCGCGCACGGCACCATGGTGCGCGTCACGGGAGAGCTCAAGCACGACGAGCGCGTGAAGCTCGGCGGGATCGAGGTGAAGATCGCCTCGCTCGAGGTCGTGAGCGAGGCGCTGCCCGAGACTCCCATCGCCGACGACTCGAGCCTCGACAAGCGGCTCGACTGGCGGTTCCTCGACCTGCGTCGCCCCGAGGCGAACCTCATCTTCCGTGTGCAGACGACGTTCGAGCACGCGCTGCGCACGTGGTGGGTCGAGAACGACTTCGTCGAGATCCACACGCCCAAGCTCATGGCGAGCGCCTCCGAGTCGCGCGCCGAGCTGTTCGAGCTCGAGTACTTCGAGGGCACGGCCTACCTCGCCCAGAGCCCGCAGTTCTTCAAGCAGATGGCGCAGCCCGCCGGCTTCGGCCGCGTATTCGAGATCGCGCCGGCGTTCCGCGCCGACCCCTCGTTCACCTCGCGCCACGCGACCGAGTTCACGTCGATCGACGCCGAGATGAGCTGGATCGACTCGCACGAGGACGTCATGGCGATGCACGAGCAGCTCGTGACGACCGCGGTCGCCGCGGTCGCAGACAAGCACGGTGCCGAGATTCAGGCAGCTTTCGGCGTGGACGTCACCGTTCCCCGCCTGCCCTTCCCGCGCATCCCGCTCGCCGAGGCGCACGAGATCGTGAAGGCGCGCGGTTACCAGGTGCCCCGCACCGACGGCGACCTCGACCCCGAGGGCGAGCGCCAGCTCTCGGCCCACGTGCGCGAGCACTTCGGCCACGACTTCGTGTTCGTGACCGACTACGCGAGCGGGATCCGGCCGTTCTACCACATGCGCCACGAGGGCGATCAGGGCCTCACGAACAGCTACGACCTGCTCTACAACGGCACCGAGATCGCCACCGGCGCGCAGCGCGAGCACCGCGTCGACGTGCTGATCGAGCAGGCGCGCGAGAAAGGCCTCGAGCCCGAGGAGCTCGAGTTCTACCTCGACTTCTTCCGCTACGGCGTGCCGCCGCACGGCGGCTTCGGCATGGGGCTCGCGCGCGCGCTCATGCTCATGCTCGGGCTCGGGTCGATCCGCGAGACGACGTACCTCTTCCGCGGCCCGACGCGCCTGCTGCCGTAGGGGCTGCCCGCCGACGGCCGCGAGTGAGGCCGCTTCTCGCGCCCGCCGCGAGTGCACGCGTTTCTCGCACGTGCACGTGGATGTTCGCGCGCAGTAGTGACGAACGCGTGCACTCGCGCGAGGCGACTCAGCGCAGGCACGGAGGGCCGCTGCCGGCATCAGAGCTCGAAGTCGGGGCGGATGCTCCAGCCGGTGTACTGCTCGAGCGCGGCCATGAGGCGCAGCGCCTGCACCGCTGCGTGGTCGTGGCTCACCGTGGAGTAGACGTCGATGGCGAGCGGCGGCGGCTCGCCGGACTTCGGGATCTCGATCTCGGCGCGAGCCCCGCCGTCGAGCTCGACGTACGGACGGGGCGTGCGCTGAGCGCGCACGGGCCGATCGACCGCGAGGGCGAGGATCGCGAGCGCGTCGAGCTTCGTCACGGCGCTATCCACGACGATGGTCGCGCAGTACTCGACCGGCTCGGCGGCGCGGCCGGCCGGGCGCGGGAGGGGCGAGGAGGGGTCGGGTCGCGGCATCGAGCGGTCACGATAGGCCGGGAAACTGTGCGAATGCCCGAACCCGCACCGCGGCATCCGCACCCGGGGAATATCCGCGCACTCCATGCGTTTGCATGGATATCATCGTTGCGAGACGTCAGGAGACGAGAATGACCGCCGCCACGCAGGGCCTGCACCACGTCACCGCGATCGCGGGCGACCCGCAGAAGAACATCGACTTCTACATCACCGGGCTCGGGCTGCGGCTCGTGAAGAAGACCGTCAACTTCGACGACCCCGGCACGTATCACCTCTACTACGGCGACGAGTCGGGCCGCCCCGGCACCCTCATGACGTTCTTCCCGTGGCGCGGCGTCGCCCGGGGTCGCGTCGGCGCCGGCCAGTCGACGTCGACCGCTTTCTCGGTTCCGGCGGGCTCGCTCGGCTGGTGGAGCGATCACTTCTCCACGCTCGGCGCCGAGCCGCGCATCACGAGCACGAGTTCGAGCGAGGAGCGCCTGCTCGTCGCCGACCCCGACGGCCTGCAGATCGAGCTCGTCGCGACGCACGCCGACGACCCGCGCGACCCGTGGGACTCGGCGAGCGTGCCCGCCGAGCACGCCATCCGCGGCCAGCACTCGAGCGTGCTCACGGTGCGCGACGCCGAGCGCACCATCGGCCTCATGGCCGACGATCTCGGGATGCGCGTGGTCGAGCAGGAGGGCCCCCGCACCCGCCTGGCCGCGGGCGACGGCGCCCCCGGCAGCCTCGTCGACGTGCACGCCTCGACCCTCGCCCCGCAGGGGCTGACCGCGGGCGGCACCGTGCACCACATCGCCTTCCGGGCTCCCGACCGGGCGACCCAGCAGCTGTGGCGCGACGAGCTCGTGAGCCGCGGCCACCAGGTCACCGAGATCCTCGACCGGCAGTACTTCACGAGCATCTACTTCCGCGAACCCGGCGGCGTGCTGTTCGAGATCGCGACCGATACCCCCGGCTTCGCGATCGACGAGCCGCTGCTCGAGCTCGGCCGCTCGCTCAAGCTGCCGCCGTGGCTCGAGCCCTCGCGCGAGGCGATCGAGGCGCGCGTCGCGACGATCGCCGTGCCGGAGGAGAACAACCCCGAGGTCGCCGCGTGAGCGCCGAGACCCCCCGCACTCCGGCGGAGGCGGGCATCGAGCTCGCCGGCTGGCCCCACGGGTTCCGCCGGGGAGCGCACGGCGCTCCGGTGCTGCTGACCCTGCACGGCACGGGCGGCGACGAGCGCGAGATCATGACGCTCGCCTCGCACCTCGCCCCCGAAGCGGCCGTGCTCTCGCCGCGCGGGCGCGTGACCGAGAACGGCATGAATCGCTGGTTCCGCCGTCGGGGCGAAGGCGACTTCGACGTCGACGACGTCATCGCGCGCGCGGGCGAGCTCGCCGTCTTCATCGCGGGCGCGCGCGTCGAATACGGCATCGAGGATGTCCCGATCATCGCGGTGGGCTTCTCCAACGGCGCCAACATCGGTGTCGCGACGGCCCTGCTGCATCCAGGGACGCTCGACCGTGTGATCGCCTTGAGCGGGATGTTCCCCTTCGGCGACCGCGACCCGATCGGCGACGTGGCGGCCGTGCGGCTGCTGCTCGCGGGCGGCACGGCAGATCCGATGGCGCCCGCATCGAGCGTTGCGCATCTCGCCGCGCTGGCCGCCGAGCACGGCGCCGACGTCGAGCGGCACAGCCGTGCCGGCGGCCACGGCATCGATACGAGCGATCTCGCCGCTGCGAGGGAATGGCTCGCGTCGGTGCTGACGAGCTGACGCGCCGCGGCCCGCCGTACCGCGTCGGCGCCCTACTCTGAGACCGTGACCCGAACCGCTGCCGCCACCGCCGACGGGGCGACCGCTCCGTGGTCGGCGAGCCCGGCTCTCTGGGTGTTGGCACTCGCCGTGATGGCGGCATTCCAGTTCTGGCGGGGCGCCCCCGTAGACGGTGCGCTGTTCACCGCTTTCAGCGTTCTGCTCGTCGCCGAACGCGTCTCGCGGTCCGGACGCGCCCACCCCTCCCGGCGACGCGCATGGTTCCCTCGCCCGGCGCCGACGTCGGCACTCGCGACGATCGTCGCCGTCGCCGTCGCCGTGTTCGTGTTCACCCCGCGCAACGGCATCGCGGCGACCATCCTCGCGAGCGCGCTCGGCATCGCCGCTCTCGTGCTGGTCTGGGCGCCGACCGACGCGCGGCGTGCGCTGCCCGGGGGCGCAGTGCACCGCTCGCGCGTGTTGTGGGCCGGCATCGGCATCGCGCTGTGCGTGTGGGAGGCGGCGGCCTACGTGCTGTCGGTGACGGTGCCCCGAGGCTGGATCGGATTCCCGACGGTCTCCCTCCTGCTCGAGCCCGCCGTCGAGTTCGGGCCGAGCCGGGTGCTGCTGATCGGCGCCTGGCTCCTCGTCGGCGCCTGGCTCGTAAGCGGCACCCGCCTGCGCGGGGGCGCAGCACGCACTGCCCAATCGGATGACGGCTCCGCATGATCGACGTCGAACTCACCCGCGCGCTCACCATCGCCGGCTATGTCGTCGTGGTCATCGCCAGTGCCCTGCTCGAGATCACGGCCCGGCGGCGGCGCGGGGATCTCCTGCCGCTCGGAGACACCATCGACTCCGTGATGCGCGATCGCACCACCCGCATCGCACTCGTCGTGACCTGGTGGTGGCTCGGCTGGCACTTCCTCGCCGACCCTGTCGGACCTTCCATCTCCTGAGCCCTACCACCTGCACGACGCGATGGTGATGTCGGCCAGGATGCGCGCGGGGAGCGTCGGTCGTCCACGCGCGCTCAGTGCGCATCCTTGCGCTTGATGCTGTTGCCCTTGGCCGTGACCTGCCGCTTCATGCGCGGGTCGTCGGAGAGGTCGAGGCCGTTCGGGCCGAGCGCCGCGACGGCCATCTCCTCGAGCCACTCTCGGTCGAGCGGCCCGTGCGCGGCGGACGCGTACTTGAAGTAGATGGGGATCGAGGCGCCGACCCACACGGCGCTGCGGCCGTCGCCGACGCTCTGCGGGTCGCGCCAGTTGAGGAAGAAGTTCTCGCCCCGTCGCAGCTTGGCCGAGAAGAGCGCCTGCAGGTGTGCGAGGACGCGGTCGTCGAAGTCGAACTGCTGGCCGGTCGAGCCGTAGATCAGGGTTCCCATCGAAAGAGATCCTTCCGCGAAGCGGCGGGGTAGGGGGAGCGGGGCGATCACCCCGACGATCGGCATCGTACCCGGTCGCGCCGGGGTCGATTCAGAGGGATGTGATTCAGAGGGATGCTCTGTCAGCGTCGACCGAGCACCGCGTCGACGCTCGCCTCCGGCCGCAGGTCGAGCCGCCGCAGCAACTGCGCGTTGAGCGCGACGACGATCGTCGACAGCGACATGAGGATCGCGCCGACCGACATGGGCAGGACGAAGCCGATCGGGGCGAGGATGCCCGCCGCGAGCGGCACGGAGATCAGGTTGTAGCCCGCCGCCCACCACAGGTTCTGCTTCATCTTGCGGTAGCTCGCACGCGACAGCTCGATGACCGAGAGCACCGAGCGCGGGTCGTCGCTCGCGAGGATCACCCCGGCTGAGCCGATCGCGACGTCGGTGCCCGCGCCGATCGCGATGCCGACGTCGGCCTGCGCGAGCGCGGGGGCGTCGTTGACGCCGTCGCCGACCATCGCGACAGAGAGGCCCTCAGCCTGCAGCTCCTGCACCTTCGCGGCCTTGTCCTCGGGGCGCACCCCGGCGAAGACGCGGTCGATGCCGAGTTCGGCGGCGACCGAGTGGGCCACGGCCTCGGCGTCGCCGGTGATCATGACCACGGTGATGCCGAGCTCGTGCAGGGCATCCACCGCCTGCCGCGACTCGGCCCGCACCTCATCGGCCAGCGCGATCGCGCCGACCGCCTCGTCGTCGACGAGCACGTGGAGGATGATCGCGCCCTGCTCGCGCCAGTCGTCGGCGACGTCGAGCTCGCGCGCGCCGTGCTGCTCGAGCATGCGCGGCCCGCCGACGCTCACGGTACGACCCTCGACCCTGGCGGTGACGCCCGTCGCGGGGCTCGAGGTGAAGCCGGAGGCCGCGGGCACGGCGAGCGCGCGCTCGGCGGCCGCACGCACGATCGCCTTCGCGAGCGGGTGCTCGCTGTCGCCTTCGGCGGCGGCGGCGAGGCTCAGCAGCTCGTCATCGGTGTGCGCACCGGCGCTCTCGACGGCGGTCACGGTCGGGGCGCCCTTGGTGAGGGTGCCGGTCTTGTCGAACAGCACGGCGCCGATCGTCCGCATGCTCTCGAGCGCGAGGCGGTCTTTCACGAGCACGCCGCCGCGGGCCGCGCGCTCGGTCGCGATCGACACGACGAGAGGGATGGCGAGGCCGAGCGCGTGCGGGCACGCGATGACGAGCACGGTGACGGCGCGCACGACGGCGGCGTCCGGCATGCCCAGGGTCGACCACACGATCGCTGTGATCGCGGCGGCGGCGAGCGCGAACCAGAACAGCCACGCGGCGGCGATGTCGGCGAGGCGCTGAGCGCGAGACGACGACGCTTGCGCCTCCGCGACGAGGCGGCGGATGCCCGCAAGGGCGGTGTCGTCGCCGACCGCCGTGATCTCGACGCGGACTCCCGAATCGGTGGCCACGGTTCCGGCGACGACCGAGTCGCCGTGCTCGCGGCGCACGGCTCGCGATTCGCCCGTGATCATCGACTCGTCGAATGACGCTTCACCTTCGATGATGCGACCGTCCGCGGGAACGCGGGCGCCGGGACGGACGATGACGACGTCGCCCACGACGAGGTCGCCGGGCGCGACCGTCTCCACGCCGGAGTCGCTGACGCGCTCGGCCTCGTCGGGTAGCAGTGCGGCGAGCGAGTCGAGGGCGCTCGTGGTCTGGGCCAGCGAGCGCATCTCGATCCAGTGACCGAGAAGCATGATGACGACGAGGAGCGAGAGCTCCCACCAGAAGTCGAGTTCGTGCGGCAGCAGCCCGAGGCTCGCGCCCGCGCTCGCGATGAAGGCGGTCGTGATGGCGAGAGCGATGAGCAGCATCATGCCCGGCGCGCGCGCCTTCAGCTCGTCGAGCGCTCCGACGAGGAAGGGGCGACCGCCCCAGACGAAGACGATGGTGCCGAGCACGGGTGAGATGAACGGAACGACGCCCTCGCGCGGCAGCTCGTAGCCGATGATGATCGAGAACATCGCGCTGAACAGCACGACCGGTATGGCGAGGACGAGGTTCACCCAGAACAGCCGCCGGAACTGCGCGACGTGGTCGCCGTGCCCGGCGTGGCCGCCGCGCTGGCTGGGGCCTGCCGCGCCGCTGTGCTGGTCGTGGCCGCCCGCGCCGCCGTGCTGCTGCGGCGCGGTAGGGGATTCCGTGTGCTCGTGCGTGCGACCGGTGTGCGTGCTCATTCGGTCAGGGTATACCCCCCTGGGGTATCTAGTCCAGGCCGAATCGTTTCCGGTCGTGACGCGACGGTGTCGTCGTGGTCAGGCCGTCGAGGGGTCGAGCTCGATGTCGTCGAAGTACCCGACGCCGCGGGCGGGGATGTCGAAGTCCCACTCCGAGAAGTAGCCGGCGGAGGCGCGATCCTCGGCGAGCGGGTGGGCGGCGTAGTCGTAGTCCGGGTCGCCGGCGAGGTCGAGCGACGCGGTCACGTGCGGGAGGCGGGCAAGAGCGAGGGGGTGGGTGATCGGCACGACTCGGCTCCGCTCTGCTCGATGGGGACTCCGCGCCGAACGAGGAGCATGCAGGCCGCGGAGTTGTTCGGGTTCTGCAGAAGTGTAGGCACTGCCCCGAGCATCCACCAGGGGTCGATGAGATCGGAGCGGTCCTGTTCCGCGCCGTCGCCGCCCGTCTCGCGCCCGCCCGCCGCGACTGCTACTGTCGAGCTCATCATGAGTCGCCTGCTCTGTCGTCACTGCTGTTGTCGCTCGTCGATCTGACCGACCAGCCTCCTCCGCGCTCGCTCCGCGCCCCCTCACGACGACAGTTCTCGCCCGCGACATCCTGACGATGGATGCCCGGCGGGCACCCTCCGAAAGGCACCGATCCTCATGACCACGACCTCCACCCGCATCCAGTCCCTCCCCGTCCTCGACCTCGCACTGCTCGACGGCTCGGCGGAGGACGCCGCCCGCTTCCGCGACGAGCTGCGCCGCGCCACCCACGAGGTGGGCTTCTTCTACCTCGTCGGCCACGGCGTTCCCGCCGAGCTCATCGCGCGCGCCTTCGACACCGCGCGCGCGTTCTTCGCCCTGCCCGACGAGCAGAAGCTCGCGATCGAGAACGTCACGAGCCCGCACTTCCGCGGCTACACGCGCATGGGCGGAGAGCAGACCCTCGGCAAGACCGACTGGCGCGAGCAGATCGACATCGGGGCCGAGCGCCCCGGCGTGCCCCTCGGCCCCGGCGTCGAGGACTACTGGGTTCTCGAGGGGCCCAACCTGTGGCCCGAGCAGCTGCCCGAGCTGCGCGAGGTCGCCGAGGAGTGGATCGCGCGGCTCGACGGGGTCGGCATCCGCCTGCTGCGGGCGTGGGCCGAAGCCCTGGGCGCACCCGCGGATGTCTTCGATGCGGCGTTCGCGGAGCATCCCTCGCCCCACATGAAGATCGCCCGCTACCCCGGCGTCGACGCGCCCGAACCGACCCAGGGAGTCGGCGCGCACAAGGACCTCGGCGTCCTCACGCTGCTGTACGTCGAGGAGGGCCGCGGCGGGCTGCAGGTCGAGAAGGACGGCGAGTGGATCGACGCCCCGCCGATCGACGGCGCTTTCGTCGTCAACATCGGCGAGCTGCTCGAGATCGCGACCGACGGCTACCTCAAGGCCACGAAGCACCGCGTGCTGTCGCCCGCCGCCGGCACCGAGCGCATCTCGATCCCGTACTTCCACGGCCCCGCGCTCGACGCGACGATCCCGACGATCGAGCTCCCCGCCGAGCTCGCGGCCGAGGCCCCGGGCGTCGACGTCGACCCGGCGAACCCGCTGCACGCGGTCTTCGGCCGCAACTGGCTCAAGAGCCGCGTGCGCGCGCACCGGAACGTCGTCGAGGCGCAGTACCCGCACTGGCTCGCCTGAACGGCGTCGCACGCGGTATACCCCCCGAACGGAGGCGCCCCACACTGGGGGAGTGACCCCCGCGAGGCGCCGTACTACCGTCTAACCGGCGGCACGATCCGGGGGGATCGCCGCCCACTGGGGGGCACGGATCATCCGATGCCACTGCTCCCCCGGCTCGGGGGAGCCGGGGGGCAGAGCCCACTCTCGCGGTCCCTCAGGCGACGACGAACGGCCGGACGTCGTGTTGCTTCTTATCGAGTTCGCGGGCGAGGTCGTAGTTGGTCTGCATCGCGAGCCACACGCGTGCGGTGCCGACACCGGCGCGCTCGAGCCGCACTGCGAGATTGGGGCTCACGCCAGCATGCCCGTGGATGACACGGCTGAGAGTAACGCGAGACACACCGAGACGCGCGGCGGCCTCCGCGACAGTGAGTCCGAGCTCACCGAGCACGTCCTCCCCGATGACCTCGCCAGGGTGCGGCTGGTTCTTCATCATGTCGTTCTCTCCCTTCAGTGGTAATCCTGGTAATCGACGAGCTCGACATCCTGTGCCACGAACCGGAAAGTCACCCGCCAGTCGCCGTTGACCCACACCGACCAATGGCCGGCCAGGTCTCCTTTCAACTCGTGGGCGCGAAACCCCGGTATCGCGAGGTCAACGGGTGACTGCGCTACGTCCAGCACGCCGAGGATTCGAGTGAGCTTCGGCACGTGCGCGGTCTGCACACCCCTCTTCGACCCCGCGCGATAGAGAGCTTCGAGGCCCTTGTGGCGAAAGCTCACGATCACACCCGTACTGTATCGCGTAACGCATCACGTTACAATAGCTCGACGTGCCTTAAGGTCCTTTGAGCACGTGCGCGGTCACGACGGACTCGCGTCGGGCGAGGATCACGCCCGAGAAGGCCGGCCTGCCCTCCTCCGGCGGCGCACGACCGCGCAGAAGTGCACCCGAGCATCCAGCGTCTTCTCGATGCGATGACGGATGCACCGGCCTGGGTGCGCAACGACCGTCACGACCTCCTGGCCGCCAACCGCCTCGGCTACGCGCTCTACGCCGACATGGTCGCGAGCCCTGCGCAGCCGCCCAACGCGGCGCGGTTCGTGCTCCTCGACCCGACGACGCAGCAGTTCTTCCCGGACTGGGAGAAGGCAGCCGACGACACCGTCGCCTTCCTGCGATCGGCGGCGGGCAGCCACCCCTACGATCGTGACCTCAGCGACCTCATCGGCGAGCTGTCGACGCGCAGCGAGACCTTCCGCACGCGATGGGCCTCGCACAACGTGCGATTCCACCGCACCGGGGTCAAGCGCCTGCACCACGCCGTCGTCGGCGACCTCGAACTGACCTACGAGTCGATGCAGCTCGCCTCCGACCCCGGGCTCACCTTCCTCGCCTACACGACCGAGCCGGGCTCGCCGTCGTCCGACGCGCTGCGCATGCTCGCGAGCTGGGCGGCGACGCAGGATGCGGGGGTGCCGTCGCGCGGGGAGCGAACGGCCCGGCGGGCGCGCCGTCAGGCCGTGACGTGCTCGGGGTCGGGGTCGACCGTCGCCAGCTCGCCGCATGACGGGCCGAATCAATCGGTCCGATCCAGAAACTCCGAGACGACGCGCATGTACTCGTCCCGCTCCTCCCAGTGCGGCATATGGCTCGAGTGCTCGAAGCGGTGGAAGCGCACGTCGGGGATCCGGTCGAGGAAGGGAGCGACGGTGTCCGTCGTCGCCTCGTCGAATCTGCCGTGGACAATCAGCGTGGGAACGGTCACCTGATGCAGCCTGTCCTCTACCGACCAGTCGCGGAGCGACCCGATGACCGAGAACTCCGTTGGGCCGTTCATCGTCCGATAGACGGTGGGGTCGCGCTCCAACCATTCGAACGTCGTCGCGACTTCGGGAGGCATCGGGATGACGCGGCAGACGTGGCGGGCGTAGAACACGTCGCACGCCTTCTTGTACTCGTCGCTCTCGATCGTCCCCGCCGCTTCGTGGGATTCGAGCGTGACTCTGATGTCGTCGGGGAGCTCCTGCCGCAGAGCCTCCGCCGCCCGGCGCCAGCGCGGCATAGAAGCGGGGGAGTTCGCGATCACGAGGCGCCGCAGCCCGGAGGGTCGGCGTACCGCATGCTCGGCGGCGAGCATCCCTCCCCAGGACTGGCCGAGGATGTCGTAGCCGTGCGAGAGGCCGAGGGAATCGAGGAGCGCTGCGAGCTCTCCGAGGAAGAACTCGACCGTCCACTCCTCGGTCGACCACTCCGGTCGATGCGTCGACTGCCCATTGCCGATCTGGTCGTAGAACACCACCGGACGCCCTGGCGCCACCAGATCCACGAGACTCAGCAGGTAGTCGTGCGTGCAGCCCGGACCGCCGTGCACGACGACGAGGGGATGCCACCCGCTTGCCGCGCCGTCGTCATCCGACTCCATCACCCAATACGCGGTCTGCATTCCCGCGTGCATCGCGCGACCGGCCGTGACCTTCATCGTGCCCACCCTTTCTCCTCGACCCGGCGGACGCTGCGGGAGAATCCATCGAGCGCGTCCGCCGCAGCGGTGCGCAGGAAGGAGACGTCGCTGCCGATGCTGATCATGCGGTAGCCGAGCTCTGACCAGTCCCCGATATCGCCCGGAGACACGGCTGCGCCGCCGAGCAGAAGACCGCTCCGCCTCGACGCCTCTTCGATCGATCGCAATGCGGACCGGTAATCCGAACTGTCCCAATCCCCCATCACGCCTACCGAGGCGGAGAGATCGAGGGGTCCGACGAAGACCATGTCGAGACCGTCGACAGCCCCTATCTCGAGGATCGACCGCGCGCCCTCGACGCTCTCGATCATCGCGATGAGCAGGAGATCATCGGCGTACCGCGAGAGGTACGCATCCGCGTGCGCGCCCCAACGCGCGGCCCGGGAAACCGTCATGTGGGCGCCCCGGCTTCCGGACGGGGCGTAGCGCGTGGCATCGATGAGGGCTCGTACATCGAGGGCCGAGCGCGCATCGGCGAGCAGCAGACCATCGACTCCCATGTCGAGGAGAACGCCGACCTCGCCGAGGGCGTCTCGCCGAATGCGCACGAGGACGCTCGAGTCGCCGGCCGAGCGAACGGCCCGCAGTTGGGCCAGCGTGGTCTGCAGTCCGGATGGCGCGTGCTCCCGGTCGAGCACGATGGCGTCGAAACCCATGCTGCCGAGGATGTCCGCGGAGTCGACATCGCTGGTGAAGAGCCAGACCGCGCTCCGCGTCTCCCCTCGTCGGAGCGCTCTCTTGAGCCCGCTCATCGACCTTCCCCGCCGCGTCGATCGATGACGCGCGAGAAGAAGCTCTGCGCCCTGGTCGTGAACCGATCGAGTTCGTGTCCAGCTCCGGACACGACCTCGTGCTCGACGTCGATGCCGGCGGCACGCCAGTCGTCGACGAGGGCGATGAGCCGGTCGACGCGCGTCGTTCCCGCGTCGTTCGCCCCCTCGACCCAACGGCGCTGGCCCGGATCGATCGTGATGACGTCTCGACCGTCATCGTCGGCGCCGACGAGTGCCAGCACGGGTATGCGGCCGATGGCGTCTCGACGAAGCGTCGACCCGAGGATCGCGTCGGCGTCGTGCACGCCGGCCCACCAGCCGTGCTGCACGCCGAAGCGCGTGACGTTTCCGGGCGCGACGATCCCGAGCGCCCGGACGTTCTCGGGATGAGCGAGCGCATACCGATGGGCGAACTGGGCCCCTCCGGAGAAACCGAAGAGGAGGAAAGGACCCGCGGGCACGCCGAGCGCGCGCGCATCCTCCAGCATGTTCGCCAGCGCCTCGTCGTAGCGGTATTCGGAAGTCCGGAGGGACTTGTATCCGTCGAAGTCGCCGGCGACGGGCACGCCTCCGGGGAACAGCGGCGCGACGAGCGCGATCCGCTCCGTCTCGGCCCACGACCGAAACACCCGGAGCATGCCGACGGCGTCCCGATCGCTGCCGTGGACGAGCACGGCGAGCCCGCGGGACTCAGGGGGCAGCAGGCCGCACCACGACAACCGCGGGTCGGCGCCGCTCGCCCGCAGTGCGAAGTAGGTCGGTCGCGAGGTCATGCGCTCGAAGAGGCCGTGGCAGCGATGATATCGGCGAGCTGCGGCATGGCTTCGAGAGAGAGGCGCGATGTGGCGACGCGAACGTGCGGTCGGCGGGGGCCGGCGTAGCAGGACTCACCTCGCAGAACGAGGATGCCGAGGGCGGCGAGTTCCCGCGCTGCCGCGACCTCGTCGAGCACGGGGACCCAGGCGCAGAATCCGTCGCGCGACGAGACGGCGATCCCCCGCTCGCGCAGGAGCGAGCACAGGGTGTCCAATCGGGCCGTGTAGGTGTTCCGCGCCGCTTCGATCGCGACCCCGGTCTCGGCGTCGCGGATCATCCATTCCAGCGCCGCTTGGAGGATTCGGGAGGTCCACTGGCGCGTGAGCCGTATCTGGGCGTGCGTATTGCGGATCACCGAGAACGATGCCCCGATGATCGCGAGACGCAGATCCGGCCCGTACGACTTCTCGTACGAGCGGATGACCACGGTCTGTTTCGGTAGATAGCTCGAGAAAGAGAAGTGCGGCTCTCGGGCGAGTTCTCCGAGGTCGTCGTACTCGATGATCATCGGTTGCTGCGCACCGCGCAGGATCCCCGCGAGAGTGGCGACGCGATCCCGGCTCATCGAGCCGCCCGTGGGCACTTGTGCGCGCGGTTGGAAGAACACGGCGACCGGCCAGGTGGCCAGCGCTTCGCGGAAGGAGACGGGGTCGAGGCCGTTCTCGTCATAGCCGACCGGCACGACCGTCAGCCCGAGATCCGCCATGAGGCTGAGCAACTGCGGTTGAGTCGGCGACTCGACGATGATGCGGTCGCCCGGTACGGAATTCGCGTGCAGAACCGACCACACGGCATCCACCCCGCCGTTGGCGACGGCGAAGGCGTCGGCGGGGCCCGGCCAGCTCGGCGCGATCGCCTCCTGCAGCTCGGGAAGGATCGCCGAGTCGTAGTACTCATTCAGATTGGGCTGCCGCGCGGCACCGATGAGAGCTTGATCGATGGCCGGCAGCAGATCCAGATCGGGGTGCAGGAGCCGGAGGTCGTTGACGCCGGGCACCGTCGCGAACATCTCGAGTCCGTGGACGAGACCGTGGGCGCCGGCGATCCGCACGCCGGACTTCCCCGTCCCGACGAGAAGTCCGCGCTTCTTGAGCAGGCCCCATGAGGTGGAGATCGTGGCCGGGCTCACCCGGAACTCCTGCGCGAGCGCGCGCACGGGCGGCAGCACTTCGCCCTGGGCGATCCCGCCGGTGCGCACGAGCGCCGCGACGTACGAGGCGATTCCGCGCGCGGAGACGTCGGAGACCCGGGACGCGTGCGCCCACGCCGGCAGCACCGCCCGCTCGTTGCGTGACTCGTGCGACACGCTCATGCCGGGTACCCCGCGGCGCTGATCTCTCCCGCGGGGTGCGGAGTGCCGACGATCGAGAAACGCCGCTGTCGGAGGACGGGAAATGCCTCCCGAACGCGGTGCAGGCGATCTCGTGAGATCCGGCTGACCACGAGGCCCGTATCCGTTCCCGCCGAGGCTTCAGCGATGCCGTCCGGCGCCACGATCATGCTCCGGCCGATTCGCATCCCGCCCGTCTGAGCAGCACCAGCCACATAGACGGTGTTCTCGATGGCGCGTGCTTGGCAGAAGGTGGTCCAGTGCAGCTCTTTCATCGGCCCGCGCACCCAGGAGGTGGGGACGGCGAGAACATCAGCGCCGTCGCTGGCGAGCAGTCGCGCGATCTCGGGGAATCGAATGTCATAGCAGGTCATCATGCCGACTCGGAAACCGTCGACCTCGAAAGTGACGACAGGGCCATCGCCGGATGAGATCGCATCGGACTCCCGAAGCCCCGCCGCATCGTAGAGATGCATCTTCCGATAGACGCTGATGATCCGCCCGCCCCGAAGAGCGACGAGAGTGTTGTGCGGGAGGTCGGCGGAACCTGATTCGGTGACGCCGACGATCACGGTCATCGCGAGATCGGAGACCGCGGAGGCGAGGTCGGCGACGAATCCACCATCGAGCGGCTCTCCTAACGGCGGTACGTGCGGATCATCCGATCTGCTCGAGGCGGACTCGGGAAAGATGAGGAGCTGGACGCCTCGGCGCGATGCCTCCTGGGCGACACTCACGCACCGCTCCAGGTTCTGCATCGGATCCAGAACGGAGGCCATCTGGGCGCAGCCGACGATGAGCTCGGTCTCGCGATCGTCGATCATGCCACGACGCTCGTGAAGAGGGACGCCGCTCCGGTGATCTCGCCGAGCGGCGTGCCGGATCGCACGGTCGTTCGGAGCGCCATCGAGCTCGTGGCATCATCCATGCTGCGCATGCGTTCAGCGAGTTCCGCGGCATCCGCACGGGGGATGACGCACACCCCGTCCTCGTCACCGAAGACGATATCGCCGGGCATCACGACCTGGCCGCCGACGGCGACCGGAACGTTGATCCTGCCCTCCAACCCCAGAAGTCGTGTGGTGAGCGACGTCGTGCCGCGCGAGAAGATCGGGAAGCCGAGGTCGAGGATCTCGCGCACGTCGTTGGTTCGCCCCGTCGAGACAGCGGCGATCGCCCCGGCGTCGAGTGCGATGGCAGCCAGCGTCCCGCCGAAGCTGGAGCGGTCGTCGTCACCAGACTGGTCGATGACGATCACATCCCCTGGCCGGACCATGGCGAGCGCGTGCTGCACGGCCGTGGAATCGGCGTGCGGGATCCGGATCGTCAGGGCGGGGCCGACGAAGGGGCGGACTCGGCCGATCGGCACGAGTCCGCGCACGAATCCGAAGTCGGTGAGATGGCCGAGCGTCGACGTCGACGAGCGGAGCAGCGCATCGAGGACAACGGGATCGGAGGCCGGCGGGACCGGCCCGATGCGAAAGTGGGTCATCGCGCCGGACCCGCCGGCGAGTGCAGAGCAGCGACGGCACGGCTGCTCTGAGGCATACGCCTCGCGAGACGATCGCCCCGGGTCGCGCGCAAGCACGTCGATGCACTTCTTCGTGCGTCGGCCCCGCCGGAGCGGTGCGCGTCGCCTGCGTACTTCGTGGTCATGATCGACCGTCGCCTCATCGGCGTCGTCCCTTTCGTCTCAGCGAAAGACGCGTGCTGCATACCTCGCGTCCTGGGCGCCCAAGCCCCGGATGGTTGGTCACCGATCAGTATGGAAAAGCGTTTGTAGATGAACAACAGATTTTGTTACTGCACAAAAACAGTCGTCGTTCTTAATAGTTCAGCGCATCAATTCCTGTGCTGAGCACCAGTGACGGTTCGAATTATTAAGGTTCGATAACGAGCTCGTCGACCCTTCTGCTCCGCCGCACGAGTGCGTCTATGGTGATCGAGCGCCCAAGCCCCTCGATCTCGAGGGCACACTCATGAACTGCGATTCGTTCGCCGCTCTTTGTTTTCGCCGCACGATCTCCCCTGACCTCGCGAGTGCGAGGCCGGCCGCCGATGCGTGGAGCACGATCACCACGGTCGCCTCCGCCGTGACGACCGAACTCGTCGCCCTCGCCTCACTTGCGCAAGCGGCCGCCGCATGAGTTCGGCCGTGTCCTCGGCAACTCCTGTGCTCGAGGTGGAGTCGTTGTCGGTGTCGTACGGATCCACGCCCGTCGTCGCCGATGTCTCATTCCACCTCCGCGCCGGCGAGAAGCTCGCGATCGTCGGGGAGTCCGGCTCGGGCAAGTCGACCTTGACCAGTGCGGTTCTCGGGCTCTTGCCGGCGAAAGCCCGCGTCGCAGGTTCCATCATGCTCGCCGGCGAGCAGGTTCTCGGCGCCACAGAGAAGTCGATGCGCGCCTTGCGCGGCCGAGTCGTCGCGTACGTGCCGCAGGATCCGATGTCGAACCTCGACCCGGTGCTGCGCGTGGGATGGCAGGTCGAGGAGGCCGGGGGCGCCCATCCGTCACGTGGTACCGGCACGCCGCGATCGCGCGCGATCGCGGCCATGAAGAGAGCCGGCCTGTCGGATGCTGATGAGCGGTTCCGGAGCTTCCCCCACGAGCTCTCCGGGGGCATGCGTCAGCGCGCGCTGATAGCGATGGGCATGATCAACGCTCCTCGGGTGCTCATCGCCGACGAGCCGACATCCGCACTCGACGTCACCGTTCAGCGCATCATCCTGGACAATCTCGACGAACTGGTCGCGGAGAGCGGGACTGCTGTGCTCCTCGTCACGCACGATCTCGGACTCGCGGCCGAACGCGCTGATCGCGTGCTGGTGATGCACCAAGGGCGGCTCGTCGAGGAGGGACGCTCGCGCGACGTCCTCGTCGCGCCGCAGGCCACCTACACCAGGGCCCTGGTCGCGGCGGCTCCGGCCACCCGCGCGGGCAGCAACTCTCCGGAGGCGGATGACTCCCGCCCGGTAGCCCTCGCCCTTTCCCACCTCTCCAAGGTCTACCCGGCCCGCGGGCACGGTCGCCGCCGAACTCCGCCCATTCACGCCCTCGATGACGTTTCACTGACGATCCGACGGGGGCAGACCCTCGCAGTCGTCGGCGAGTCCGGTTCGGGGAAGAGCACCGCCGCGAAGATCGCCCTCAAGCTGCTGGCCCCGACCTCCGGTCGCGTGGAGTTCGAGAGCACTGACGTGACCGCGCTCCAGGGTCGAGAGCTCCGGACGTTCCGTCGGAAAGTGCAGCCGATCTTCCAGGATCCGTACTCCTCTCTCGACCCGATGTTCTCGGTCGAGCAGATCATCGAGGAGCCATTGCGCGCCTTCGGTCTGGGCGACGTGCGGCGCCGTCGCGCTCGCGCACGCGAGCTGCTCGACCTCGTCAGACTGCCAGCGAGCATTCTCGACAGCGCGCCCAGCGAGCTGTCCGGCGGACAGCGACAGCGCGTGGCGATCGCCCGCGCGCTCGCGCCGGAGCCGGAAGTCATCGTCTGCGACGAGCCGGTCTCGGCACTGGACGTGCTGGTGCAGGCGAACGTCCTCGATGTCCTACGACAGATTCAAGGCGAACTCGGCGTCGCGTACCTGTTCATCTCCCACGACCTGGGAGTGGTCGAGCAGATCGCGCACGAGGTCGCCGTGATGGCAGGTGGTCGTGTCGTCGAGCGCGGCAGCACTCGCGACGTCTTCGCGCGGCCGCAGGCCCCGTACACGCGTCAGCTTCTGGATGCCGTTCCCGGACGCGCTCTGCTGAAGGAGCGCCAGTCGGCAGACGATCGGTGCTCCTCAGTGTCCTGAGTCCTTTCCCGACTTACGTATCCCCCTTCCAACAAGAAAGGAACATCATGTCCCCCTTCCCCCTCTCTAGTGGCCATTCGCGGAGGGAGTTCCGACGAGCACTCACTGCGGGAGCCGTCGTCGGCGCCCTGATACTGAGCGGGTGCGCGGCCGCTGCGCAGCCTTCAGTGGACGATGGGTCGAACTCGGACGCGATCCTCCGCGTCGGCATTCAGAAACCGACCAGCCTGATCCCCGGCAACAGTTCGGGCCTGTTCGCGAACACGGTCGTCGATGCGCTTTTCGACGGCCTCGTTGACTTCGACCCCCAGACGGGCGAACCTCGCAATCTGGTCGCAGCCTCGATCGAGAGCGATGACCAAGCCACGTGGCGGATCGAGATCGAAGAGGGCTGGACTTTCCACAACGGAGAGCCGGTGAACGCCGAGTCGTTTGCACGGGCGTGGAACGCCGCCGCCGATCCAGACAATGCATGGGTGCAAGGCGATCAGTTCTCGAACATCGTCGGATACGACGAGGTCGCCCCGGCCGAAGGCGAGCCCACCGCAGAGGTCATGAGCGGCGTGGTCGTCGACGGCAGCATGACCTTGACGGTCACGTTGAAGAGGCCCAACAGCCAGTTCCCTTACCTGCTCGGGCGACCCTATTACGCCCCCATCCCGGAGGCGGCGCTCGAGGATCTTGAGAGCTTCGCGACCAAGCCCATCGGCAACGGCCCGTACATGATGACCGAGCCCTGGACGGGAGGAGACGAGATCCGAACGGCGACGTACCCGGACTACGCCGGAGGCGACGTCCTCAACGGCGGGGTCACCTTCCGCGTGTACACCGGGAACGACGTCGCATACACGGATTATCAAGCAGGCGAGGTGGATATCGCCACTCTGAACTCGGCTGACGTGCCCGAGGCGAACGCCGCATACCCGGAGCTCGTCCGCCGCGCCACGAAGGACGACTGGCGCAACTATCTCAGCCTCCCGACCTACCTCGATGGCTTTGACGATCCCGACATCCGTCGGGCTCTCTCGATGGCGATCGACCGGCAGACGATCATCGACTCGCTACTCAACGGCGAGGCGCACGTCGCCACCGACTACGACATTCCCGTCAGCGTCGGCTACCGCGACGACGCGTGCGGCGAGAACTGCACCTACGACCCCGAAGCCGCCCGCGCGCTGTGGGACGCAGCAGGGGGCATCGACGGCGCTCTGGCGATCACGTCGGTGACGGGAACTGGGCGCGAGGTCTGGGCCGAGGCCATTGCGAACCAGTGGGCCGAGGCGTTCGACGTCGAGGTCACGGTCGAGCAGGTCGCATCCGAGAACACCTGGTCAGGCATCCTGGGCAAGCAGGTGCAGACGCCGGTCGCTCTCGGCGCTCCCTCGAACTATCCCTCGCCGCTCGACACGCTCGGACCCTCCTATTCCTCCAACGGAAGCGTCAACGGATCGTTCTACAACAATCCCGAATTCGACGGCCTTCTCGAAGAGGCTGCGGCGGCACCTGGCCTCGATCAGCAACTCGAGCTCTATGCGCAGGCGAAGGATCTGTTGATCGATGACACGGTCTCGATCCTGCTCTGGACCTACGCCAGCACGTTCGTGGTGTCGGAGCGGGCGTCCTCCTGGATTCCCAACACCTTCAACAGGGGCGATTTCACGGACGTCACCATCACCGACTGACAACTCGGGTGCCCCGCGTCCGCGCGGGGCACCCGACGTCGACAGGAGTCAGACCATGCACCCCATCGCGAATCGTCTCATCCAGGCAGCCGTGGTGTTCTTCGGCACCTCGCTCCTCGTCTTCCTGGCCGTGTTCGCGCTGCCGGGGGATCCACTCGGATCACTCGCCGGCGACGCCGACCTCACTGACACGGTTCGGAAGAACCTGGAGGAGCGCTATCACCTCGACCAGCCCGTTCTCGTGCAGTACGGACTGTACGTCTGGGGCCTGCTTCAGGGGGACCTCGGAACGACGGTCACGGGCGAGGACGTCGCGAACATCTTCGCCAATGCCTGGCCCATAACCGTCCAGCTCGCGCTGACCGCGTGGATCATCGAGCTGGTCGCAGGAATCGCTCTCGGCGCCACCGCCGCCCTGCGCCCCGGGGGCATCTTCGACCGGATTGCCACGTCGGTGACGATCGTCACGCTCGCGGTGCCCACGTTCGTCCTCGCATTCTTCGCCCAGCAGGTCTTGGGGCTGCAGCTGGGGCTGTTTCCCGTCGCCGGCGCATCCGCTGGCTGGCCCGTCGCATTCGTCCTTCCCGCGGCCTGCATTGCCGCGCTCGGAATCGGGCCGATCGCTCGACTGACGCGCACGAGCGTCCTGCAGACTATCAATGCGGACTTCGTCCGCACGGCCCGCTCTCGGGGCATAACGCCGCAGCGCCTCTACGTCCGGCACGTCATGCGCAATGCGCTCGTCCCCGTTGTCACCTATCTCGGGCTCGATCTCGGAGCCCTCATGGGGGGCGCCGTCCTCGTCGAGGGCATCTTCAACCTACCCGGAGTCGGACGCGCGCTTTTCACCGCAGTCAATACCCAGCAGGGTTCCGTGGTCGTCGGCATTGTCACCGCGGGCGTCTTCGTCGTGCTCGTCGCCAACGTGCTCGTCGATCTCCTCCATCGCATTCTCGACCCAAGGATCAGCCATGTCTGATGTCGCGCTGCTCGCAGACGCAAGTCCTCACCGCTCCTCCGCCCGAGGAGGTCGTCTGGCACGCCGGCTACTGCATGACCCTGAGTTCTGGATCGGTGCAGTCATCGTCGCCTTCTTCGTTCTGATCACGGTCTGGCCGAGTTCGATCGCGGGGATCTTCGGTCATGGCGATCCACGGGAGTGCGACCTTCGGTTCTCTCGGCTCGGGCCCGATGCGAACGCCGGACACCCGTTCGGCTACACGATCCAGGGCTGCGACCTGTACGCGAGTGTCGTGTACGGCGCTGCCAACTCGATCACGGTCGGCGCCGTGGTGACTGCCGGCACCGCGATCATCGCCATCGCGCTGGGCCTGTTCGCTGGCTACTTCGGCGGATGGGTCGACACCGTCCTCTCCCGGATATCGGAGATCATGGTCTCTGTCCCGCTTCTCCTCGGCGCGGTGCTTGTGCTGAACTCGATCGAGACCCGAAGCGTGTGGGCGGTTTCGCTCGTACTCATCGCCTTCTCCTGGCCGACCGCCATGCGTGTGATGCGGACGTCGACGATCTCGGTTCGTGCGAGGAGCTTCGTCACCGCCTCGCTGTCACTCGGTCTGCCTACATGGCGCATTCTCGTCTCTCATGTCGTGCCGAACACCATCGGCCCCGTACTCGTGCTCGCCACGCTCCAAGTAGGAGCCGTGATCTCGACCGAGGCGACCCTGACGTACCTGGGCATCGGGCTCCAGGCGCCCGCGCTCTCGTGGGGTCTACAGCTCTCGCAGGCCGAGCCGTACTTCTCCAGCGCTCCCCACCTTCTCTACTTCCCCGCCGGGGCGCTCACGTTAGCCGTCGCCGGTTTCGTGCTGCTCGGCGAATCCGTGCGAAAGAGCGGATTCCACTCGTCCAACGCCGCCTGACGAGCAGCCGATGACACCACTTCACCGTGATCAAGGAGTCAGAATGCAGATCGGAATCCCCACTGAGACAAAGAGTCACGAGTACCGGGTGGGGGCCACCCCAGCGGGCGTGCACTCTCTCGTCACCGCCGGTCACAGCGTCGTCGTCCAGGCCGGCGCGGGGCTGGGGTCGGGTTACACCGACGACGAGTTCCGTGCCGCAGGCGCCGCCATCGCGCCGAGCGGGGCGGATGCGTGGGCTCAGGAGTTCGTGCTCAAGGTCAAGGAGCCGACCCCCGAGGAATATCAGTACTTCCGGCCGGACATGACTCTCTTCACCTATCTCCACCTGGCCGCCGATCGCAGGTTGACCGAGGAGGTCCTGGCCTCCGGCATGGTGGCGATCGCGTACGAGACCGTCCAGATGGCCGACGGCTCGCTTCCGCTCCTCACCCCGATGAGCGAGGTCGCCGGACGGCTCGCTCCGCTGGAAGGCGCGAGTCACCTGCGGTCACCGGCCGGCGGCCGGGGCATTTTGATGTCTGGCGTCCCGGGGACCAGGAAGGCCGCGGTCGCCATCATCGGAGGGGGCGTCGCGGGCGAGAGCGCCGCCACCATGGCCCTGGGGATGGGCGCAGACGTCACGGTCCTCGATGTCTCCCTGAACCGGCTTCGACAGCTCGACTCGCGTTTCGGCGGCGCCGTTCGGACCCTCGCATCGAACGAGTACGAGCTCACGCGCGTCGTGGCGGAAGCCGATATGGTCATCGGCTCCGTCCTCATTCCGGGCGCCGCAGCGCCCAAGCTGGTCACCGATTCGATGATCGAGGCCGCCCGGCCGGGAGCCGTCTTCGTCGACATCGCCATCGACCAGGGAGGCTGCTTCGAAGGCTCTCGCCCGACATCCCACACGGATCCCACCTTCCGAGTGCACGACACGGTGTTCTACTGCGTCTCGAACATGCCCGGTGCCGTGCCCGGCACGTCGACCCCGGCACTGACGAACGCCACTCTGCCCTATGCGTTGCGTGTCGCTTCGCTCGGGTGGGAAGCCGCGATCGCAGCCGATCCCTCGCTCGCGAAGGGAGTGAATGCCGCCCGCGGCCTGCTCCTGAGCTCAGGCGTAGCCGC
Organism: Microbacteriaceae bacterium X2B; assembly: GCA_005502445.1. Lineage (GTDB taxonomy): Bacteria > Actinomycetota > Actinomycetes > Actinomycetales > Microbacteriaceae > Microcella. Next base: position 2,857 of record SCPB01000003.1, on the reverse strand, counting down.
CGCGCACGGCATGGACGTCGCCGAACTCGCCGACGCGAACATGCTGTAGCGGAGCCGGTGGGCGGTCTCGCCCGCCAGCCGCCGCGCCCGGAGCCCGCACCCGGATCGCAGACGAACAGAAAACGGCCCGAATCCACTAACGTGGGTTCGGGCCGTTCACGATGTCCTGAGACATCACAGCGCGGAACCGGTGGGATTTGAACCCACGGTGGGCTCAACACCCACACAACTTTTCGAGAGTTGCACCTTCGGCCGCTCGGACACGGTTCCGCAGGGGAGTTTAGTACAGGCGAGCGACTCGGTCGAATCCGGTCACGGCGGGCGAGCATCCTCACCCGGATACGATGCCGCCATGTCCTGGTCGCCGCGCACTCCGTGGCTGTTCGCGCGGCGGGCGGCGTGGCGGCGGAGGGCGGCGCGGCCGGGCGAGTTGCTCTACGTCGCGATCGGCGACTCGGCGGCGCAGGGCATCGGCGCGCGCATCGACTCCGGCTACGTCGGTCTGCTGATGGCCCGGCTCGCCCGCCTCTCGGGCCGCACCGTGCGCACTGTCGACCTCTCACGGTACGGCGCCCGGGTCGAGTCGGTGCTCGCCGAGCAGCTGCCCCAGCTCGCGGAGCTCGACGCCGACCTCGTCACGGTCGCGGTCGGCGTCAACGACGTGCGCGTTCGACGCCGCGCGCTTCGGCGAGCAGGTCGACCTCCTGCTCGCGGCGTTGCCCCCGCACGCGATCGTCGCTGATACGCCGTGCTTCCACGTCGGGCCTCGTGAGAGGGGTGCCGCGGTCGCCTCGCGCCTGATCGCCGACCGCGTGCGGGCGGCCGGCGTCGCCGTCGCGCCGCTGCACCACGTCACCGAGGCGCGTCGCGGCCCGCGGTCGTTCGTCGAGTTCACGTGGGATCAGTTCCACCCGAGCGCGATCGGCTACCGCGTGTGGGAGTCGGCCTTCGCGGGTGCGGTGAGCCGGCGCGCGAAGCGGCTGCGCGCGCCGGGCTACGGCGACCCTCCACGGCCTCGGTCGGCGAGCGTCGGCGGTCGCGCCTATCCTGGCGGCATGGCCCGCACCTCCACGACCTTCCGCTGCCGCGAGTGCGGGTGGAGCACCCCGAAATGGGCCGGCCGCTGCGGCGAGTGCCAGCAGTGGGGCACGGTCGAGGAACAGGATGCGCCGTCGCGGCGCACCGCGCCGGCCCGGGTGTCCGAGGCGCGCGTGGCCCGCCCCATCACCGAGATCACGGCACGCGATGAGAGCCACGCCCCCACGGGCATCCACGAATTCGATCGCGTGCTCGGCGGCGGCATCGTGCCGGGCGCGGCGATCCTGCTCTCGGGCGAGCCGGGCGTCGGCAAGTCGACCCTGCTGCTCGAGGTCGCCTCACGCGCCGCGCGGCGTGGGCAGCGCGTGCTCTACGTCTCGGCCGAGGAGTCGACGGCGCAGGTGCGCCTGCGCGCCGGCCGCACCAACGCCCTGAGCGACGAGCTCTACCTCGCCGCCGAGACCGACCTCTCGGTCATCCTCGGCCAGATCGACGAGGTGCGGCCCTCGCTCGTCATCCTCGACTCGGTGCAGACGGTCGCCTCCCCCCTCGTCGACGGCCTCGCCGGTGGCGTCTCGCAAGTGCGCGAGGTCGCGGCCACCCTCATCCGGGTCGCGAAGGAGCGCGACCTGCCCGTGCTGCTCGTCGGGCACGTCACGAAAGACGGCACGATCGCCGGGCCCCGACTCCTCGAGCACCTGGTGGATGTCGTGTGCCAGTTCGAGGGCGACCGCCAGACCTCTCTGCGCTTCGTGCGCGCCCACAAGAACCGCTTCGGACCGACCGACGAGGTGGGCTGCTTCGAGATGACCGGCGACGGCATCGCCGAGGTCGCCGACCCGAGCGCTCTGTTCCGCTCGCACGCGCCGACGCCCGTGAGCGGCACGTGCGTCGCCATCGCGATGGAGGGTCGCCGCGCCATCCCCGTCGAGGTGCAGGCGCTCGTGGTCTCCTCGAGCGCCCCGCAGCCGCGCCGGGTCGTGAACGGCGTCGACTCCTCGCGCGTCGCGATGCTGCTCGCCGTGCTCGAGCGGCGCTGCGGACTGCCGCTGTCGAGCTTCGACGTCTACGTCTCGACCGTCGGTGGCATCAGCCTCACCGAGCCCGCCGCCGACCTCGCCATCGCCCTCGCGATCGCGAGCGCCCGACGCGAGAAGGCCCTCGACGGCCACCTCGCCGCCGTCGGCGAGATCAGCCTCGCCGGCGAGATCCGGGCCGTCACCGGTGCACCGCAGCGCCTCGCCGAGGCGCGCCGGCTCGGCTATCGCACGCTCATCGACGCCTCCGCGCTGCACATGCGCGAAGCCGTGCGGCTCGCCTTCGCGAGCGCGCGCGACGAGAAGGTCGACATCCCCGAGTTCTGAGCCCGGGCGCGCCGACGACTGGGGCCGAAAGTGGCAGATGTGCCGGAACATTCGGGCACAGGTGCCACTTTCCGCATCACTCGCCATCCGAGGGCGGCCACTCGCGGCGGGGCGCCCTACTCGGCGGGCGTTGTGAGACGCAGGGCGTCGAGCACCGTCTGCGGCTCGGCCTGCATCGCATGCGGGCCGGCGACGTCGAACCACACCGCCTCGAGCACGCCGACGTTCTGCTCGAGGAAGTCGGCGAGCGTCGCCCCGTCGTACGCGAGCACGCGGTGGTCGGTCTCGTTCGGCAGCATCGCGACGTACGTCTCGGGGCTCGAGAACAGCAGCAGCATGTACGTGTCGGCCTCGCCGCGTCGGAAGACGCGCACCTGCGGGGGGCCGTCGACGGGAAGCAGGGGCACGATCACGTGGTCGTTGCGCAGCGCGAAGGCGACGGCCCCCCGCAGGTG
>SCPB01000039.1 GCA_005502445.1 Microbacteriaceae bacterium X2B | reverse complement strand
CGCGGGGGCGGCCTCAGGCTCGGGCTCGGGAGCGACCGGGGGCTGCGCGGGAGCCGGTTCGGGGGCCGCGGCCTCCGCGACCGCCGACTCGGCGGCCGGGGCCTCGGCGGCCGGCGCGTCTGCGGGTGCGCCCCCGCCGCTGCCGTCACCGATTCGGACGAGCGGGGTGCCGACCTCGACCGTCTCGTCCTCCGCGACCAGGATCTCTTCGACGACGCCCGCGATCGGCGAGGGGATCTCGGTGTCGACCTTGTCGGTCGAGACCTCCAGCAGGGGCTCGTCGACCTCGACGCGGTCGCCCACGTTCTTCAGCCAGCGGGTGACCGTGCCCTCGGTGACGCTCTCGCCGAGCGCCGGGAGGTTGACGGATTCGCTCATCAGTGATGCTCCTTTGAAAACCGGTGTTCGTTCAGCTTATGGGCGGATCAGATGCCGTGCAGGGGCTTGCCGGCGAGCGCGAGGAACGCCTCGCCCAGGGCCTCGTTCTGCGTCGGGTGGGCGTGGAGCAGAGGAGCGATGTCTTCCGGGTTGGCGTCCCAGTTCACGGCGAGCTGCGCTTCGCCGATCAGTTCGCCGACGCGCGCGCCGATCATGTGCACGCCGACCACGGGCCCGTCGACGACGCGGACGACCTTGATGACTCCCGAGGTCTCGAGGATGTGGCTCTTGCCGTTGCCCGCCAGGTTGTAGTCGTATGAGGCCACCTGGGCCTCGCCGTACTGCTCCTTCGCCTTGGCCTCGGTGAGCCCGACCGACGCGACCTCGGGCTCGCTGTAGGTGACCTTGGGGATGTTGACGTCGCCGATGACCGCGGGCTCGAGCCCGGCGATCTCCTCGGCGACGAAAATGCCGTGCTGGAATCCGCGGTGCGCGAGCTGCAGGCCGGGGACGATGTCGCCGACCGCGTACACGCCGGGGACGTTGGTGCGCAGTCGCTCGTCGGTGAGGACGAAGCCGCGATCCATCGCGACGCCGGCCTCCTCGAAGCCGAGGTTCGCGGTCATGGGTCCACGGCCGACGGCGACCAGCAGCAGATCGGCCTCGATCGTCTCGCCGTTCTCGAGGGTCACGACGACGCCGTTCTCGTGCTGCGTTACACCCTGGAAGCGCACTCCGAGCTTGAAGTCGATGCCGCGTTTGCGGTACGCACGCTCGAACTGCTTCGAGATCGCCTCGTCCTCGTTCGGCACGAGGTGCGGCAGCGCCTCGATGATCACGACCTCCGAGCCCCACGACCGCCAGACGCTCGAGAATTCGACGCCGATGACGCCGCCGCCGAGCACGGCGACCTTCTTCGGCACGTAGTCGAGCTGCAGCGCGTGCTCGGAGGTGATGACGCGGCCACCGATCTCGAGGCCGGGGAGACTGCGCGAGTACGAGCCGGTCGCGAGGACGACGTTCTTGCCGGTGATCGTGTGCTCGCCGACCTGCACCGTCGTCGGCGAGGTGAGGCGCCCCTCGCCCTCGATGGTCGTGATGCCGCGTGCCTTGATCAGGCCCTGCAGCCCCTTGTACTTGCTCGCGATGATGCCCTCGCGGTAGGCGGTGACAGCCGGTACGTCGATGCCCTCGAGCGTCGCACGCACTCCGAACTTCGCCGCATCGCGGGCCGCATCGGCGATCTCCGCGGCGTGGAGCAGGGCCTTGGTGGGGATGCAGCCGACATGGAGGCAGGTACCGCCGACCTTGCTCTTCTCGATCAGCCCGACGGTCATCCCGAGCTGGCTGGCCCGCAGGGCGGCGGCGTAGCCTCCGCTTCCGGCACCGAGGATGACGAGGTCAAATGTGTGGTCCGACACCGAGGAGTCTCCCTTGAGGATTCGTGCGGAGGCCGACCTTGAGGTGGCACGTCGACCTGGAGAGCGGCGCGCTCGCGCGCACCGGAGTCGAGCCTACTACTGACCGGCGAGTCGTTCGGCGAGGCGTACCAGCAGCCGAACGGCCACCCCGGACGGGCCTTTCGGGGTGAAGCCGTAGCCCGATCCGCCGTTGTTCGCCGGCCCGGCGATGTCGAGGTGCGCCCAGGGGATCCGACCCGCATCCGGCCCCTCGCCGGTGCGCCCGACGAACTCCTGGAGGAAGACCCCGGCGAGCAGCATGCCGGCGGCGGTGTTTCCCGGTTTGGCGTTCGCGATGTCGGCGACCTCGCTCTGCAGCAGAGTCCGCAGGTCGGCCGGGAGCGGCATGGGCCACACCAGTTCACCCGTGTCCGCGGCGGACTCCTGGACTTCGCGCACGAGATCGTCGGCGCCCATGAGCCCGGCGTACCGGTCGCCGAGCGCGACGCGCGCGGCACCCGTGAGCGTGGCCACGTCGACGATCGCGTCCGGCTGCTCCTCGCTCGCGATGACGAGTCCGTCGGCGAGCACGAGCCGGCCCTCGGCATCGGTGTTGAGCACCTCGACGGTCGTTCCGCCGCGGATCGTGAGCACGTCGTTGGGGCGCATGGCGGTCGATGACGGGAGGTTCTCGGCCAGGCACAGCCACGCCGTGACCCGGATCGGCAGCCCCAGTCGCGCGATCGCGAGCGTCACGGCGAGCACGGTCGCCGCGCCGGTCATGTCGTATTTCATGCCCACCATCGAGGCGGCGGGCTTGAGCGAGAGGCCGCCGGAGTCGAAGGTGATGCCCTTGCCGACCAGGGCGAGATGCTGCGTCGCGGCCTCGGGCTGATAGCGGACGGCGACGAGCCGCGGCGGCCGTGACGAGCCCTGGCCGACGCCGAGGATCCCGCCGAAACCGCCGCTCTGCAGCGCGGGCACGTCCCACTCCTGCAGGGTGACGGGCAGTCCCTCGGCGAGGTGGTGAGCGCGCTGGGCGAAGGTCTCCGGGTAGAGGTCGTTGGGCGGCGTGTTGACGAGATCGCGAACCGAGGCGACGGCGACGGCGACGGCGCGCGCCCGCTCGAGCGCGGCATCCGCACCCGATGCGTCGGTCGCGACGACGACCGATTCGATCGCAGTCGCGGCATCACCCGAGCGGTACTCCGAGTAACGGTAGGCGCCGAGCGCAGCGCCTTCGAGCACCGCCTGGACGGCGTCGGCGTTCTCCGTCGGCAGGGCCACGGCGATGCGGGATGCGCCGCTCGAGGAACGAGCGGCGGTTCCGGCGGCACTGCGCAGCACCTCGGCCGAGACGACGCCGGAGCCGAGCCCGACGAGCAGCACGGACCCCGCGGCGACCCCGGACGGCGCGGGCACGCGCGCCGTCTCGTCGGCCCCGCCCGTCGCTCCGATGGCCGAGAGCGCGTCGCCGAGCGGTGCGAGCGCGGTCGGTGCTCCCTCCGCGAGGCGGGGCCCCTCCGGTGTCTTCACGACTCCGACGACGAGGATGTCCGCCTCGATCTCGTCGGCGGCCACGGCGGAGACGTCGAGGGAGGGGGAGGTCATGCGGTCATCGTAGCCGCGGCTCGCCGGGAGCCCGGCGGCGCTCCGGGGGTCGCTGTTCGCTCTCGGCAGGTGCCGCGCGGCGGGTCGGAGCGGAGCGTCGATCTACCATGGAGTCATGCGGGATCCCTCGAGTCTGTACTCCGTCGTGATGGCGGATCACGAGGTTCCGCGCGGCCTGCCGCTCGTCGCCGGGCTCACCGGATTCGCGGACGCCGGAACCGCAGTGGGCCAGTTCACCGAGTACCTGATCACCTCGCTCGACCATCGCGAGGTGGCGGTCTTCGACAACGACGAGCTGCTCGACTGGCGCGCCCGACGGCCGGTGCTGTACTTCGACGAGACGCGCATCACCGAGTACGCGATGCCCTCTCTCGCCCTGCGGCTGATGACCGACGAGCTCGGAGCGAAGTTCCTCTTCCTCTCCGGCTACGAACCCGACTTCCACTGGGAGGGCTTCACCCGCGCGGTTCTCGACCTCGTCGATCGATTCGAGGTCGTGTCGACGACGTGGGTGCACGCGATCCCGATGCCGGTGCCGCACTCGCGCCCCATCGGGGTGACCGTGAGCGGCAACCGCGACGACCTCACCGAGGCCTTCTCGATCTGGCGGCCGCGCACGCAAGTGCCCGGCACGGCGCTGCACCTGCTCGAATACCGATTGCAGCAGTCCGGGCGCCCGACGGCCGGCTTCGTACTGCTCGTTCCTCACTACCTCGCCGACACCGAGTTCCCCTCGGCGGCCGTCACGGCGCTCGAGAGCATCACGGCCGCGACGGGCCTGCTGTTCCCGACCGACCAGCTGCGGGAGGAGGGCAGGGAGTTCCTCGCCAAGATCACGTCGCAGGTCGAGGGCAACGGCGAGCTGGCGCGGCTCGTCGGCACGCTCGAAGAACGGCACGACAGCTACATGGAGGACAACCCGCTCCGATCGCCGCTCACCGACGAGGACGGCGAGCTGCCCAGCGCCGACTCGATCGCCGCGGAGCTCGAGAAGTTCCTCGCCTTCCGCCGTTCGAGCGACGACGACCGGCTCTAGGCAGCGCGGTGCTCGGAGGAGCCACAAGACGAATTCTGCTCGACCCGGAGGAGAACAACCGTCGCGTCTGTTGACTCGGCGCACGGCGATAGCGGAGAATGCGCTTAAATCTGTACCCGGCGACGACGCCGGGACACCTCAATGAGGAGGGCAGCGTGCAGATTCCGGCTCAGTTCGATTACGTTCGAGCGAGTAGCGTCGATGACGCTATCGCGCTACTTGACAGACACGGTCCGGAATCTCGGGTTGTCGCAGGCGGGCACAGTCTGCTGCCCATGATGAAGCTCCGGTTGGCCAGGCCCGAATGGCTCATCGATATCAACGACCTGCGCGAGCTCGACTTCATACTCCGCAACGGTGATGTGCTGCGCGTGGGCGCGATGACGCGCCACGCGACCCTCCTCGAGTCGGCCGAGGTCTCCCGGCTCTTCCCGATCGTCTCCGACGCGGAACGGGTCATCGCCGATCCGACAGTGCGCAATCGGGGCACCATCGGCGGATCGCTGTGTCAGGCGGATCCGGCCGAGGATCTGTCCACGGTATGCGAAGTGCTGCGCGGCAGCGCTGTCATCCGGGGTCCCCGCGGCGAACGAGTTATTCCGCTGACTGAATTCCACCAGGGTCCATATGAGACCGCGGTTGCCCAGAACGAACTGCTGACCGAGGTCCGGTTCCCGATCCGGCCTCGCTCGGGCAGTGCCTACGAAAAGGTCGAACGCCGAGTCGGGGACTGGGCGATCGTCGCCGCCGGCGCCGCCATGTCCCTCGCCGACGACGGCACCATGGACGATGTCGCCATGGGGCTCACCTCCGTCGGCCTCGCGGGAACAGTTACCGAGGCCGAGGACCTGCTCCGTGGGAAAGCCCCGTCGGAGGAGCTCTTCGTCGAGGCCGGTCGGATCGCCGCCCGAGCCTGCGACCCGGTCGCCGACCAGCGCGGTCCGGTCGACTACAAACGTCACCTCGCCGATGAACTCACCCGGCGTGTACTGAGAAGAGCCGCAGTCCGGGCCACCGATTCACAGGAGGGCTGAACGATGCAGATCAGCATGACCGTCAACGGCGCCGAGGTCACGAACGTCATCGAGCCCCGCGTGCTGCTCGTGCATTACATCCGGGACGTTCTCCGTCTGACCGGCACCCACTGGGGTTGCGATACGTCGAATTGCGGCACCTGCGTCGTATTGATGGACGGCACGCCCGTGAAGTCGTGCACGGTGCTCGCCGCCATGGCCGACGGCCGGGATATCCGCACCGTCGAGGGGCTGGCCGCGGGAGGCACCCTCGATCCGGTGCAGCAGGGCTTCATGGAGGAGCACGGCTTGCAGTGCGGTTTCTGCACGCCCGGGATGATGCTGACCGCTCGTGCGCTGCTCGACAAGAATCCGCATCCGGATGACGGGGAGATCCGCGAGGCCATCTCCGGCCAGATCTGCCGATGCACCGGCTACGCCACCATCGTCCGGTCGGTGAAGTGGGCTGCGGAGCATCCGCGGCTCTCCGACAACGAGCAAGCGGATGCCGGCCCGTCGGAGGAATTCGCCGACACGATCCCCGCAGAGGAAGTGCGATCATGACCACCATCACGGAAGCTCCGGAGAACGTGGCTGCCGAGGGTGCGCACCACCCGGCCAACCCCGCTGCGGGCGACGCCGACCGTCCGGTCGGTCACGGCCGCTTGCAGCGCAAGGAGGACCCGCGGTTCGTGCGCGGCAAGGGCCGCTACGTCGACGACCTCGCGCTGCCCGGCATGCTGCACGGCGCCATCCTTCGATCGCCGGTCGCGCACGCGCGCCTCGTCTCGGTCGACACGAGCGCGGCCCTTGCGCATCCGGGCGTCGTCGCCGTCATCACCGGCAAGGACCTCCAAGGCCTCGGGCTCGCCTGGATGCCGACCCTCTCCGCCGACGTGCAGGCCGTCCTCGCGACCGACAAGGTGCGGTTCCACGGGCAGGAGATCGCGTTCGTCGTCGCCGAGGATCGCTATGCCGCCCGCGACGCGCTCGAGCTCGTAGAGGTCGAGTACGACATACTGCCGCCGTTGACAGATGTCCGGAAGGCGATGGACCCGGACGCGCCGGTCATCCGCGACGACCTCGAGGGCCGAACCGACAACCACATCTTCGACTGGGAAGCCGGGAACAAGGCCGAGACCGACGCGGTGTTCGCCTCGGCCGATGTCATCGTGTCGCAGGAGATCGTCTACCCGCGCGTGCACCCGGCGCCGATGGAGACCTGCGGGGCGGTCGCGGACTTCGACCCGGTCGAGGGTGCCCTCACCCTGTACGAGACATCGCAGGCGCCGCACGCCCACCGCACCCTGTTTGCGATCGTGGCCGGAATACCGGAGCACAAGATCCGCATCGTCTCGCCGGATATCGGGGGAGGATTCGGCAACAAGGTCGGTATCTACCCCGGCTACGTGCTCGCCGTCGTCGGCTCGATCGTGACCGGGCGGCCGGTGAAGTGGATGGAGGACCGCTCGGAGAACCTCATGTCGACATCCTTCGCCCGGGACTACGTCATGCAGGGTGAGATCGCGGCGACGAAGGACGGAAAGATCCTGGCGATTCGCACGAACGTGCTCGCCGACCATGGAGCGTTCAACTCGACGGCGCAGCCGACCAAGTACCCGGCCGGCTTCTTCCACATCTTCACGGGCAGCTACGACCTCAAGGCCGCACACTGCGCGGTCACCGGCGTCTACACGAACAAGGCGCCGGGCGGCGTGGCGTACGCCTGCTCCTTCCGTGTCACCGAGGCGGTCTACCTCGTCGAGCGACTCGTCGACATGCTCGCGCACCGGCTGGAGATCGACCCCGCGGAGCTGCGGATCAGGAACTTCATCCAGCCGGACCAGTTCCCCTACGCGAACAAGACCGGGTGGGAGTACGACTCCGGCGAGTACGAGCGGGCGATGCGCCTGTCGATGGAGATCGCCGGCTACGACGAGCTCCGTCGCGAGCAGGCCGAGAAGCGCGCGCGCGGCGAACTCATGGGCATCGGCATTTCGTTCTTCACCGAGACCGTCGGCGCCGGCCCGCGCAAGCACATGGACATCGTCGGCCTCGGGATGGCGGATGGCGCCGAGCTCAGGATCCATCCGACCGGCAAGGCCGTCGTGCGGATCTCCGTGCAGAGTCAGGGGCAGGGGCACGAGACGACCTTCGCGCAGATCGTCGCCGAAGAAATCGGCATTCCCCCGGAGGACATCGACGTCGTCCACGGAGATACCGACCAGACCCCGTTCGGACTCGGCACCTACGGGAGCCGGTCGACGCCGGTCAGCGGTGCCGCCGTCGCCCTCGTCGCCCGAAAGGTGCGGGAGAAGGCGCGCTTCATCGCCGCCGCGATGCTCGAGACCCGCCCGGAGGACCTCGAGTGGGAGAAGGGCCGCTGGTTCGTGAAGGGCGATCCGAGCATCGGCAAGACGCTCGCGGAGATCGCCATGGGCGCGCACGGCACCGTGGCGCTGCCCGAGGGCATCGACGGCAACCTCGACGCCGAGGTCACCTACGACCCGCCGAACCTGACGTTCCCCTTCGGCGCCTACATCTGCGTCGTCGACGTCGACCCCGGCACAGGACATGTCACGGTGCGCCGCTTCATCGCGGTCGACGACTGCGGCACCAGGATCAACCCGATGATCATCGAGGGCCAGGTGCACGGCGGCCTTGCCGACGGAGTCGGCATGGCGCTGATGCAGATCATCGAATTCGACGAGGAAGGCAACTGCCTCGGCGGATCGTTCATGGACTACCTCATCCCCACCGCGATGGAGGTGCCCGACTGGGAGACCGGGTTCACCGTAACGCCCTCGCCGCATCACCCCATCGGGGCGAAGGGCGTCGGGGAATCCGCCACCGTCGGATCGCCACCGGCGATCGTCAACGCGATCGTTGACGCGCTCTCCCCGCTCGGTGTCACGCACATGGATATGCCGTGCACGCCGGCCCGGGTCTGGGCCGCCTCGCAGGGCCGCGCCCGACCGCCCATCTGACATGCCCGCGAACGAAGCACTGATGGCGCGAGCGGAGGAGCTCGGCGCCGACCGCGAACCATTCGTCCACGCGACGGTCGTGCGCGCCCGGCACCCGACGAGCGCACACGCCGGCGATGTCGCTCTCGTGCTCTCAGACGGAGCGATCGAGGGGTTCGTCGGCGGAGCCTGCGTTGAATCATCGGTGCGGAAGTACTCCCTTCAAGTGCTGTCGACGGGCGAACCGCTGCTGCTCAAGGTGGCGCCCGGCGAGCCGTCCCAGCACGAGAAGGAGGGTGCTGTCGAAGTCTCGAACCCGTGCCTCAGCGGCGGCGAGATCGAGATATTCCTCGACCCCCGCATTCCCGCCCCCCGGGTGACCGTCGTCGGCCGGACGCCCGTCGCGTACGCGCTGGAGGCGATCGGCACGACCCTGGGCATGGATGTGCGGCTGACGGATGGCGGGGCGCCGGCACCGCACGACGACGACGCAGCGCTCATCGTCGCATCCCATGGCAGGGACGAGGAGTCCGCCCTCGAGGCGGCCCTCATGGCCGACGTGCCGTACGTGGCGCTCGTCGCGAGTGCCACGCGGGGCGCGGCGGTAGTGGCATCGCTCAATGTCGACGACGACCGACGGTCGCGCGTGCACAGTCCCGCCGGCCTGCAGTTCGGCGCCGCCACGCCCGCCGAGATCGCGCTCTCGATCCTCGCCGAGCTGGTATCCGAGCGTGCGTCGCAGAGGGCGCACCGTGTCGCGACCCCGCACATCGCTCCTGCTGCGACCGCGATCGACCCGGTCTGCGGCATGTCCGTGGTGCTGGATTCGTCGAGCCTGCACGCGGAGATCGGCACCGGCACCGAATACTTCTGCAGCAAGGGATGCCGAGCCGCGTTCCTCTCCGCTCCGGAGCGATATGCCTCTACGTCCTGAGTCCGGGGTCGCCTGCCTCGTGCTGGCTGCCGGCGCGTCTAGCCGCCTGGGCAGGCCGAAACAGCTCCTCCCCTTCGGCGGCGGCGTGCTGCTCGACGCCGTGCTCGTCACAGCGAGGCGCTGTGGATTCGACCAGCTCGTGCTCACGCTCGGGGGAGCCTCGAACGAGGTGCGGCGCACGGTCGACACCACGGGGTTCGACGTGGTCGAGAACGATGAGTATGCCAGCGGGTGCTCCTCATCGATCGCCGCCGCGATCCCCGCGTTGCACCCGGAGGCAGATGTCGTCGTCCTGCTGCTCGGAGACCAGCCGGGTGTGCGTGCGGAAACCGTGCGACTGCTGCTCGAGGGCCGGGGCGAGGCGGCCATGGCGGTGTGCCGGTATGACGACGGTGTCGGGCATCCGTTCGCTTTCCACCGCTCGACGTTCCCGTTGCTCGCCGGTCTGCACGGAGACAAGGCGGTATGGCGACTCCTCGAGCGGCGGGCGGCCGATGTCGCCGAGGTGCGCGTGCCTGGCCCGATCCCCGAGGACGTCGACACCGAGGCCGACTACCAGAGGCTCCTCGCCGAATCGAGTCCGATGTGAGCACGCCGGCGCGGGCGAGCGCGGAGGATGAGATCGTCCGGCGGGTTCCGGATGTCGCGGCCATGACCACCCTCCTCGATGACGGCGACTACGTGGCCGACGCCGGCCTGGCCACCGCGCTGTTCCTCGCTCTGCGCCTCCCGCAGCCCATCCTGCTCGAGGGCGAGCCCGGGGTGGGCAAGACCGAGGCGGCGAAGGCGCTCGCTCGCGCGCTCGACACTCCGCTGTTCCGACTGCAGTGCTATGAAGGGGTCGACGCCAGGGAGGCGCTGTACGAGTGGAACTATCCCCGGCAGCTCCTCGGTATCCGACTGGCCGAGGCACGCGACGCGCACCTCGACGAGTCGGACCTGTTCGGCCCCGAGTACCTGCTGCGGCGTCCGATGCTCAAGGCGATCGAGCACGCCGGTCCTCGTCCGGCCGTACTGCTGCTCGATGAGATCGATCGTGCGGACGCCGAGTTCGAGGCATTCACCTTCGAGCTGCTGGCCGAGGCAGCGGTGACGATCCCGGAACTGGGCACGGTGCGGGCGCGTCACCCGCCCATCGTCGTCCTCACCTCGAATCGAACGCGCGACCTGCACGATGCGCTCACGCGCCGCTGCCTCTACCACTGGATCGACTACCCCGAGCCGTCGCGCATCGTCGAGATCGTGCGCCGCCGCGTGCCGGCGGGAGCAGAGCGGATTGCCCTCGACGCGGCATCCGCGATCACGAAGCTGCGGTCGCTCGACCTGGTCAAGCCGCCGGGGATCGCCGAGGCGATCGACTGGGTGTCGGCACTCACGACACTCGGCGTCGACAGGCTCGACTCTCGGATCGTCGCCGAGACCTGGGGGTCGATCCTAAAAAACCGCGACGACCTCGCCCTCGCGAGCACGCGCGGGGCGGCTTGGCTGGTGGGCGAGAATGCCTGACGCGATGTCGCCGCTGACCGTCGAGAGCGCATCCCTCTCGGTGGGGTTCGCATCCGCCCTCCGCCGGGCCGGGATGTCGGTGCCGCCCGACCGCGCCGGTCGCCTGGTCGAGTCCCTCCAGCTGGTGCCGCCTGACGCCCGGGATGCGCTCTACTGGACCTGCCGAGTCGTGCTCGTCTCGTCCCGGGATCAGTTGCCGGTGTTCGACGCGGTGTTCGCCGCCGTGTTCGACGGCATGCTCGACCCCGCAGACAGCCGCGGGGACATGAACGCGCCTCCGCCGGTCGGCGCCGAGGAGCGAACCGCGGCACCCGCGGCGCACCGGTCGCCCGCCGGCGACGGGAGAGCGTCCACTCCGGCGGCCATACCGTGGGAGGACTCCTCGGGCACCCGGTCCGGACGGGAACGGGACGCGCTTCTGATGACGGCGTCGACCGACGAGCGACTGCACGACATCTCCTTCGCCGAGCTGACCACCGACGAGGTGCAACGGATGCGGGAACTCGTGCGCCGCGTCGTGCTCTCGACACCGCGGCGCCTAAGCCGCCGCACCCGCCGTTCGTCGAACGCGAGGGACCGGCTCGACCTCGGCCGCACGGTTCGCGCGGCCGAGCGCACCGGCGGCGATCCGAGCCGGCTCGTCTTCGCCCGCCGTCGCGAACGACCGCGTCGGCTGGTTCTGCTGTGCGACGTGTCCGGCTCGATGGAGCCGTACACTCGCGTCTTCTTGTCGTTGCTGCAGGGCATGGCATCCGCAGGCGAGGCCGAAGCATTCGTCTTCGCCACGAGGCTCACCCGGCTCACGCGGCAGTTGAGGACCCGCAGTCCCGACCAAGCGCTCGCTCGCGCCGCCGCGGTCGCCTCGGACTGGGCCGGCGGGACGAGGCTGGCGGAGAGCATCCGCCGGTTCATCGACGATCACGGGCGCCAGGGTCTCGCGAGGGGGGCTGTCGTGGTGATCCTCTCCGACGGCTGGGCGCACGACTCCCCGGAACTCGTCGCCACCCAGATGGCGCGCCTCAGACGGCTGGCCCACCGCATCGTCTGGGTCAATCCGCGCAAGGTCGCGGTCGACTTCCAGCCGCTCGTCGGCGGAATGGCTGCGGCGCTTCCCTACTGCGATGCGTTCGTGAGCGGACACAGCTACGCGGCGCTCTCGGACGTGGTGGCGGCCATCCGATCAGACCGTACGACGACCACCCACAACACGAGGAGCAGATAATGCAGATCGACAGCGCTTTTTCCGTCGTCGCCCCGATCGATGAGGTCTGGAACACCCTGATGGACTTCGAGCGGGTCGCCGGCTGCGTGCCCGGGGCGGAGGTACTGAAACAACTCTCGGACGACACATACCAAGTGGGCATGAAGGTGAAGCTCGGCCCCCTGGCGATGCAGTACAAGGGTCAGATGGTCGTGGTCGAGCGGGACGCCGTCGCTCACAAGGCGGTGTTCTCCGGCAAAGCGCAGGAGCTTCGCGGACAAGGAATGGCGCAGGGAACGGCGACCCTCTCGCTCGTAGAAGTGGATGGTGAGACGCGCGGCACCGTGAGCGCCGACGTCGCGCTCTCGGGCAAGGTCGCCGCGATGGGCAAGAGCGTCATCGGCAGCGTGACCGACCAGATGATGGCGCTGTTCGCGCAGAACCTGCAGGCGATGGTGTCGGGTGCCCACGAAGAGCCTCCTCCTTCCGCGTACGATGCGGGGGCGGACGCCGTCGACACGAGCAGGGAACCTGAAGACTCCGGTGTCGTCGTCGCCTCTCCAAGCCTCGACGCGTTCGCTCTCGCGAAGGGCGTCATCTCGGACCAGCTCAGCAACCCGACCAAGCTCCTCGCTCTGTTCGCCGCCGTGGCCGTCGTCGCCTACACGGTCGGCAGCGTCGTCGGGCGGCGCAGCAGGTAGCGGGGGCCCATGCGCGATGTCCTCGGCGCCCTCCTGACCGGCTGGAGCTCCGGACAGACATCGGCTCTCGCCACCGTGGTGCGCACCTTCGAGTCGGCGCCGCGAGCCCCCGGCGCGTCGATGCTCGTCACCGCGGAGGGCGAGGCCGTCGGCTCGGTGTCCGGTGGATGCGTCGAAGGCGCGATCTACGAACTCGCCGCTGACGTGATTGCGGAAGAGCGCCCGGTGCTCGTGCGCTACGGGATCAGCGACGACAACGCCTTCGCCGTCGGCCTGACCTGCGGGGGGATCATCGACGTGTTCGTCGAGCCCGTGTCGCGACGCCGCTTCGCCGAGCTCGACGCGGTTCGCAGGGACATCGACGGGGGCCGCCCGGTCGGCGTCGTGACAGTGATCGAGCACCCGGATCCCGCCTGGCTAGGCCGTCATCTCGTCATCCGGCCGCAGGACGCGGAAGGAGACATCGGCACCCAGCACGCGAACCGAGCAATCACCGACGATGCCCGGGGGCTCCTCGCCTCCGGGCGGAACGGAATCCTGGCCTACGGTCCAGACGGGGAACGGCTCGGCGCGGGCATGCGCGTCTTTGTCAGCAGTTTCGTGTCCCGTCCGCGGATGCTCGTGTTCGGCGCCATCGACTTCGCGGCCGCGCTCGCCCGGCTCGGCGCGTTCCTCGGTTACCGCGTCACCGTGTGCGACGCGCGCGCCGTATTCGCGACGACGGCACGCTTCCCGGATGCCGACGAGGTGATCGTCGACTGGCCGCATCGCTACTTCGCCCAGCAGGTCGGAGCGGGGCTCGTCGACGAGCGGACGGTGATCTGCGTGCTCACCCACGATCCGAAGTTCGACGTGCCGCTGCTCGAGGTGGCGCTCACCGCGGGGCCGTTCGCGTACGTCGGGGCAATGGGCTCCCGGCGCACCCACGACGACCGGCTCAACCGGCTGCACAACGCGGGCCTCAGCGACGATGCGCTGTCGCGCCTGCACAGTCCCATCGGGCTCGACCTCGGATCACGCACGCCCGAGGAGACAGCGGTGTCGATCGCCGCTGAGGTGATCGCGAAGCGGTGGGGCGGCACCGGCGAGCCACTCACGCTGACGGTCGACCGCATCCACCACGACGACTGAGGTCTGCGACACCCGGGAAGGTGTGCGATACTGGAGGTTCACGACCCGGTCGGTCGCATCGTCTCGTCTCGCTGCCGCGCAGCGCACGGGAATCGCGACTTGACATGGGTCGTTGTACTGCCCGGAGAACGGAAATGAGGGTCCGCATGGCAACCCGAACGACGACCGCCGCGAAGACGACCGCCGCCACCAAGAGCGCCGCGACGAAGAGCACCGCCACCAAGACAGCCGCGACCAAAACAGCCGCGACCAAAACAGCCGCGACCAAGAGCGCCGTCGATGAGGAGGCCGTGGAGGGCGCCGCGAATCCCGTGAAGAGGGCGCCCGCTGCGAAGGCTGCTGCTGCGAAGGCTCCCGCGAAGGCTCCCGTCAAGAGTGCGCCTGCCGCGAAGGCGGCGACGAGCACGACGGCGAAGAAGGCCGGCGCCGAGCCGGGCGATGACGCCGAGGCCTCGACCGAGGTCGATGAGGCCGTCGACGTCGACGCCGAAGGCGTAGCGATCGATGACTCGACCGACGAGAGCGCGGACGACGCGAGCGACGACGACTCGCAGTCCGGTTCGGCCGGGCCGCTGCCGACGGGCGCCATCGTCCTCTCGATGTCCGACGACGACGACGAGGTCCCCGTCTACTCCTCGACGATCACCGGTGCGACCGCCGACCCCGTCAAGGACTACCTCAAGCAGATCGGGAAGGTGCCGCTCCTCAACGCCGCCGAGGAGGTCGAGCTCGCCATGCGCATCGAGGCGGGTCTCTTCGCCGAGGAGAAGCTCGGGCAGATGAGCGACAAGGAGAAGCGCACCCAGCTCGGCCGCGAGCTCTCGTGGGTCGCGAAGGACGGCCAGCGGGCCAAGAACCACCTGCTCGGTGCGAACCTGCGTCTCGTCGTCTCGCTCGCCAAGCGCTACACCGGTCGCGGCATGCAGTTCCTCGACCTCATCCAGGAGGGCAACCTCGGGCTCATCCGAGCGGTCGAGAAGTTCGACTACACCAAGGGCTTCAAGTTCTCGACTTACGCCACCTGGTGGATCCGCCAGGCGATCACGCGCGCGATGGCCGACCAGGCCCGCACGATCCGCATCCCCGTCCACATGGTCGAGGTCATCAACAAGCTCGCCCGCGTGCAGCGCCAGATGCTCCAGGATCTGGGGCGCGAGCCGACGCCCGAAGAGCTCAGCCGTGAGCTCGACATGACCCCCGAGAAGGTCATCGAGGTGCAGAAGTACGGTCGCGAGCCGATCTCCCTCCACACGCCGCTCGGCGAGGACGGCGACAGCGAGTTCGGCGACCTCATCGAGGACACCGAGGCGGTCGTCCCGGCCGACGCGGTCGGCTTCACGATGCTGCAGAAGCAGCTCGAGAGCCTGCTCGACTCGCTCTCCGAGCGCGAAGCCGGTGTCATCCGCATGCGCTTCGGCCTCGGCGACGGCATGCCGAAGACGCTCGATCAGATCGGCGACACCTTCGGCGTGACGCGCGAGCGCATCCGTCAGATCGAGTCGAAGACCATGGCGAAACTCCGCCACCCGTCGCGCTCGCAGGCGCTTCGGGACTATCTCGAATAGGCCGACGCCGAGTCCGACTACCCTGTCGACGAACAGCGAGGGAGAACCACGATGACCGCTCAGGCGAACGAGGGCAAGGCGCTCGAGGTCGAGGTCGACGGGCAGCGCTGGCTGCGCATTCCCATCAAGACCCACGTCGTGGTGGCGGGGGAGGACATCGTCGAGGTGGTCACGCGCTACGCCGCGGGCGTCGTGCAGCCGGGCGATGTGCTCTTCGTGACCGAGAAGATCGTCGCGATCACTCAGGGACGCTCCTACCCGGTGGGCGAGATCCAGGCACGACCGCTCGCCCACACGCTCTCGAAGTACGTGACGAAGACCTCGCACGGCATCGGACTGGGAATGCCCGAGACCATGGAGATGGCCCTCCGCGAGGTCGGGACCCCGCGCATCCTCTTCGCGGCGGCCGTCGCGGCCGTGTCGAAGGCGGTCGGCCGCAAGGGCGACTTCTACCGGATCGCGGGGCCGAAGGCGCGCGGCATCGACGGCCCGACGCACAACACCATCCCGCCGTACAACACGCAGGTCGTGCTCGTGCCCGAGAACCCGGATGCGGTGGCGGCAGAGCTCAAGGCGGCGCTCGGCGGCATCGCCGACGTCGCGATCGTCGACATCAACGACTTCGGCGGCAACATCCTCGGAGCGACCGTTCCGAAGTCGGGCCACGCGAAGCTGGCCCGCATCCTCGGCGACAACCCGCTCGGCCAGGGCCACCAGTCGACGCCGCTCGGCGTGATCCGCCCCGTCGTCTAGGTCAGAACCCGATCGCCCGCCGGTACACGGGCAGCAGCCCCTCGCGCACGCCCGTGACGCTCGGCTTCAACTGGAACACGCCGGTGTTGTAGTTGCCTTCGATGACGACGGCGCCCGCGGGCGTGATCGCGATGTCCCACCCGACGTAGGGGATCTCGGGCACCTCGAGCGCGAGGCGTTCGACCAGCTGCTCGACCGATTCCCACAGCGGAACCCTGAACCCGACGATCGAGGTGCCCGAGAGCGGGTGCATCGAGAACACCCGGCCCTCGCCGTCGAAGGCGGGGTAGTGGGCGATGCCCTGCTCGTCGAGCATCGTGTACATGCCGCCGTCGCTGAAGTTGTCGACGTCGCCGCCGTTGCCCATCTTGAGCGTGCGGGCGAGCGTGTGCACGCGGTTCGCGGGGTCGCGGTAGGTGATGATGCGCAGGGTGTTGACGCTGGAGGGGTTGAGCGCGGCCATGCCCGGGTGCTGGGCGATGAACTCCTCGACGAGCACCTGGTGGGCGGCGAGTCGCTCGGCGCGCCAGGCCTCGGCATCGGGGATGTCGGCGGTCGACCACGCCGCGATGCCCTCGCCCCCGAGGCTGTCGGCCACCTTCGCCATGACGCGGTCGTGGCGAGCGAGGAAGCCGCCGAGCTCATCCGCGGTCGCCGAGCGTAGGTCGAGCCACTCGCGACCGAGGTGCTCGGCGAATCGTGCGTTGAACCGCGCCTTGTCGGCGAAGGTGCCGCGGTGCTCGACGGCGTTGAGCTTCTGCGCGAGATGGTTCGACTTCGGATGCGTCATGAAGGTGCGCCGCTCACGCCGGCTCAGCAGGTGGAAATCCCAGTCGAAGTAGTCCTGGAAGCCGGTCTCATGTCGAACCGACGACCAGAGCATGTCGGCGAGGATGATGGCCCGGGGGCGAGCGCTCGAGGCGGCGATGCGCCCGGCCAGCCTCGAGAGGTTGCCCGTGTCGATCGCGGCGGCGCGCCGCGCGAGATACCGGAGCCGGCGGCTCCAGCCGAGACCGGCCACGGTGCGCCGGGTCAGGCGTCGGCCGTGAGGCGGTCGGTCTCGTCATGCCACGCGAGGGCGGCCGTGCTGAGCTTCTCCTTGAAGCGCGAGGCGTGGTGCGCGCAGAACAGGAGCTCGCCGGTTGCCAGGGTCACACGGACGTAGGCCTGGGCGCCGCAGCTGTCGCAGCGATCGGCGGCCGTGAGCGGCTGGGCGACGACGATCTCGGGGCTCTCGGTGGTGAGCTGCGTCATGGGGTGTCCCTCGCTTCCTGAGTCGTCGTGAAACTGATGCCGTCTATTCGAACACACGCCGCGCGCGGTTCGGTGCCAATCGGCCCCGTTTCGCTCACCGCGTAGGCGAGCGGCGAGTGCCGCGCGACCGGGTGCGGCTGCGCGGGGCGTTTCAGTCGGGGCGCGATCGCGGCCGGGTTTAGGCTGTCGTGGGCTCGCCGCCGGGCGCGCCCGCAACATCCTGAACCACGACCATCGCGAGGCACCCACCCGTGGCCCAGTCCGATTACACCGCCCATCACCTCTCCGTTCTGGAAGGCCTCGAGGCCGTGCGCAAACGGCCGGGCATGTACATCGGCTCCACCGACTCGCGCGGCCTCATGCACTGCCTGTGGGAGATCATCGACAACTCGGTCGATGAGGCGCTCGGCGGGCACGGCGACACGATCGAGGTGCGGCTGCATCGCGACGGCAGCGTC
>SCPB01000038.1 GCA_005502445.1 Microbacteriaceae bacterium X2B | reverse complement strand
CTTCTGAGGAGAACCCCTCGCGTCGCTGCCTGGGGAGGAGCCGCGCGGGGCCAGACTGTCGGCATGGCCCCCGCGACGCCCGACGCCTTCGCGGCCGTCTACGCGCGCCACCTGCCCGCCGTGAGCGCCTACCTCGCCCGCCGCGTCGAGCGCGAGGCGGTCGACGACCTCGCCGCCGACGTGTTCGCGATCGCCTGGCGCAAGCGCTCCGCCGTCGCCGAGGGCGAAGAGTTGCCGTGGCTGTACCGCATCGCCTCCTACCTCGTGGCCAACCACCGCCGGCGGCAGGCGGCGCGCGTCTCGGCCTTCGCGATCCTTGCCGCACCCGACTCCGCGCCGAGCGCGGAGGACGTCGTGCTCGGCGACCTCGCCCTCGCGAGCGCATGGAACGAGCTGCGGCCCCGCGACCGCGAGGTGCTCGCCCTCGCCGTGCTCGAAGACATCCCCGTCGCCGCGATCGCCGTCGCCTTGGGCGTCACGCCCAACGCGGTGAGCGTGCGCCTGCACCGGGCGAAGAAGGCGCTCGCCGAGGCGCTCGAGCGCGCGGCCGCCGCCGACCGCGCCGCCGAGACCGGCACCGCCGAAGGCGCCGCCGAGAACCCGCCACGCGGATCCTGAAAGATCGGCCCCGGCCCCGACATAAACCGGGTATGAACAGCGAACAGAACGACCTGGATGCGCGGCTGCGCCGCTCGTTCGCCGCGGGCGACGCCGCCCCCGAGCTCTCGCCGGCCGTCGTCGCCGAGGCGCCGCACCGCCGGGCCCCCCGGCTCGTCAATCATGGCCGCGTGCTGCAGGCCTCCGGCGGCGCCGCGATCGCCGTCGCCGCCGTGACCGCCGGCTCGCTCGTGATCGCCGCCCCCTGGCAGTCGCGCGCCCCGCTCTTCACCGCGGCCGCGAGCTCGGGCGAGCAATCGGCCTTCGGCGCCGCCGCGTCCGGAGCCGAGTCGGGCGACATGCGCATCGGCCTCTGGCAGCCATACGAGTACCTGCCCGGCGACGGCCTCTCGCGCGACGGCGGCTCGGGGCGGGTCTACGCGCTCGAGCGCTCCGGCACCGCCGAGCAGGCCCTGACCGAGCTCGCGGACGTCTTCGCGATCGACGGCGAGCCGCGGCGGACCGCGTACTACGACGAGGCCTACCCCTCGTACGTCATCGGCTCGGAGTACGGCACGGCTCCCTCGCTCACGATCACGTGGGCCGGCACCGGCAACTGGTGGTTCAGCGACCCGGCCGCGAGCGGCACCTGGGTGTGCGGGTCGGCGCCCGGCGACGGCGCGACCGGCAGCGACGGCTCGACCGGCGACGACGCGATCACGATCGACCCGGCGCCCGAGGCGTGCGTCGAGCCCGCCCCGCCCGCCGACGGCGTCATGCCGAGCGACGATGAGGCGCGATCGCAGGCCCGCGACATCTTCGCCGCGACCGGCCTCGAGGTCGCGGTCGGCGACATCCGCATCGCCGCCGACGACTGGCAGACGGTCGCGACCGCGAACCTCATCGTCGACGGCGTGCGCACCGCGGTCGACTGGTCGGTCGCGTGGGGCTCGAGCGGCGAGATCGCCTGGGCCTACGGCCACGCGATCGACGTCGTCGACAAGGGCGAGTACGACACGGTCTCGGAGCGCGACGCGGTCTCGCGCCTCGCCGACGGCCGCTGGTTCGGCGCCGCCGGGCCCGACTACCAGGGCGAGATGAGGATCATGGCGGCCGAGGGAGGCGCGGCGAGCGATTCCGGCGTCGTGACGACCGAACCGGGGATGCCCGGCGACGGTTCGACGGACGGTGCGGTCGATCCGGGCGCGCCCGCCGATCCCGTCACCGAGCCCGCGCCCGAGCCGCAGCCGAGCGAGCCCGCGCCCGCGCCCGAGCCGACCGTCGAGCCGGCCCCGGTCGGGACGGTCGACACCGAGGCGCCGGTCGAGGCGCCGGTGGTCGTCGAGCCGACCGTCGAGCCGATCCCGGAGCCCCTGCCCGATCCGATGCCGACCATCATCGAGCCCGAGGTCATCACCGTCACGCTCGAGGAGGCGGAGGCGACCCTGCTGCTCATGTGGGACTCAGAGGGCAACGCCTGGCTCGTGCCGGGCTACGCCTACCCGCAGCCGGAGGGCTGGTGGAACAGCGTCGTCTCGCTCGTCGAGGGCGTCATCGCGCTGCCCGAGCCGATCGAGGTCGACAAGCTGCCCGTCGAGATCGAGCCGCTGCCGGCGCCGGCGGACGAGTAGCTCACGCCGACGCGGCCGCGGGAGAGCACGCCCCGCCCCGCCCGGTGGCGCGCAACTCGCACGGTTCCGGACATCTCACACGCGAACAACCGTGCGTCGTGCTCGAGATCGTGTGAATTGTCCGCGACCCAACGCGGCGGCGCAATGAACAACAGAGGGGATGACGGGAATCGAACCCGCACCATCAGTTTGGAAGACTGAGGCTCTACCATTGAGCTACATCCCCGCGAGGCCGAGCCGGCCGCGTGCGAGAGCCAGCGTAACGCATCCGCACGATCGCCCGGCGGCACGGCCGCCCGGCTCGGCTAGACTTACCGAGGCCGTTTTGCAGTCGACTCCGCGTCGCCGCCCGACTGGTCGATGGTCGCCAGTCATCGGGGCGTAGCTCAGCTTGGCTAGAGCGCCCGCTTTGGGAGCGGGAGGCCGCAGGTTCAAATCCTGTCGCCCCGACCAGACCCCGAACGTCACAACTATCAGGAGAGCCCCTTTGGTCCAGTCCACGGTTGAGAAGCTCAGCCCCACGCGCGTCAAGATCGCCATCACGGTGACCCCCGAAGAGCTCAAGCCGAGCATCCAGCACGCCTACAAGCACATCGCCGAATCGGTGAACATCCCCGGATTCCGCAAGGGCAAGGTGCCGCCGCCCATCATCGACCAGCGCGTCGGCCGCGGCGAGGTCATCAACCACGCCGTCAGCGAGAGCCTCGACAAGTTCTTCCGTGAGGCCGTGCAGGAGCAGGAGCTGCGCACCCTCGGCCGCCCCTCGGCCGACGTCACCGACTGGCCGAGCGAGAAGGACTTCTCGGGCGACCTGAAGGTCGAGATCGAGGTCGACGTGCGCCCCGAGTTCGAGATCCCCGCCTACGACGGAATCGAGCTGACGGTCGACGCCGCCGAGGTCACCGACGAGGAGGTGCAGGCCGAGCTCGAGAACCTGCGCGGCCGCTTCGGCACCCTCGTCACGGTCGACCGCCCCGCCAAGACCGGCGACTTCGTGCAGATCGACCTCGTCGCCACCGTCGGCGGCAACACCGTCGACACCGCGAACTCGATCTCGTACGAGGTCGGCTCGGGCGAGCTCATCGACGGCATCGACGAGGCGCTCGACGCCCTCAGCGCCGGCGAGACGACGACCTTCGAGTCGGTGCTGCTCGGCGGCGACCACGAGGGCGAGACCGCCCAGATCGAGGTCACCGTGCAGTCGGTGAAGGAGCGCGAGCTGCCCGAGGCCGACGACGACTTCGCCCAGATCGCCAGCCAGTTCGACACGATCGCCGAGCTGACCGACGACATCCGCGAGCAGGTCAAGCGCCAGAAGGCCTTCGGCCAGGGCGCCCAGGCGCGCGACCTGCTGCTCGAGAAGCTGCTCGCCGAGGTCGAGATCCCCGTGCCCGACTCGCTCGTCGAGACCGAGGTGCACCGCCACCTCGAGAACGAGAGCCGCCTCGAAGACGACGCGCACCGCGCCGAGGTCACCGAGTCGACCAAGGCGACCTTCGCCAACCAGATCTTCCTCGACGCCCTCGCCGAGAAGGAGGAGGTCAAGGTCAGTCAGCAGGAGCTCACTCAGTACCTCATCCAGGGCGCCGCCCAGTACAACATGGAGCCGGGCGAGTTCATCAAGATCCTCGACGAGAACGGGCAGATCCCGCAGATGGTCGGCGAGGTCGCCCGCTCGAAGGCGCTCTCGGTCGCCCTCAGCAAGGCCAAGGTCGTCGACTCGACCGGAGCCGAGGTCGACCTCTCGGCCTTCACGGCCGCCGCCGTGGCGCCCGTCGCCGACTCGGTCGTCACCGACGAGCACGACCACGACGACCACGCCGGTCACGACCACTGAGTCGCCTGTCGCGACACGACTCGAGGATGGGCCCGGCGCGCTGCGCCGGGCCTTTCCGCGTCTCTACCCCACCCGCGCGGAGGGGACTCGCGACGCGCTCTCTGCCGAGGGCGAACACGGCCGGGCGCATCCTTACGCTTCTGTAGATTCGAACCACGAGACGAACAGGAGCTCACCCCCATGGCCGAACCGGCAATGCCCAACAGCGTTTTCGACCGACTGCTCAAAGACCGCATCATCTGGCTCGGCTCCGAGGTGCGCGACGACAACGCGAACGAGATCGCGGCGAAGCTGCTGCTGCTCGCTGCCGAGGACGGCGAGAAGGACATCTACCTCTACATCAACTCGCCCGGCGGCTCGATCACGGCCGGCATGGCCATCTACGACACGATGCAGTTCGTTCCCAACGACATCGTCACGGTCGGCATCGGCATGGCCGCCTCGATGGGGCAGCTGCTGCTCACGGCCGGCACCAGGGGCAAGCGGTACATCACGCCCAACGCGCGCGTACTGCTGCACCAGCCGCACGGCGGTTTCGGCGGAACGGCGAGCGACATCCAGACCCAGGCCCAGCTCATCACCGACATGAAGCACCGTCTCGCGGAGATCACCGCCGAGGCCACGGGTAAGACGCTCGAGCAGGTCAATGCCGACGGCGACCGCGACCGCTGGTTCAACGCCGAGGAGGCGCTCGCGTACGGCTTCGTCGACCACATCCGCGCATCGGCCACCGACATCGTCGGCGGCGGCGGAACCAAGGCCTAGGCATCCGCGAGATCGAGAGAGAGACGCACATGGAAACCCCGAACCTCGCCGGACGCCCGCTCGCGATGCCGAGCAGCCGCTACATCCTGCCCAGCTTCGAGGAGCGAACCGCCTACGGCTACAAGCGCCAGGACCCGTACGCGAAGCTGTTCGAAGATCGCATCATCTTCCTCGGCGTGCAGGTCGACGACGCGAGCGCCGACGACGTCATGGCGCAGCTGCTCGTGCTCGAGTCGCAGGACCCCGACCGCGACATCGTCATGTACATCAACAGCCCCGGCGGCTCGTTCACGGCCATGACGGCGATCTACGACACCATGCAGTACATCCGCCCGCAGATCCAGACCGTCGTGCTCGGCCAGGCGGCCTCGGCCGCGGCGGTGCTGCTCGCGGCGGGCTCGCCCGGCAAGCGTCTGGCGCTGCCGAACGCACGCGTGCTCATCCACCAGCCGGCGACCGGCGACGCGGGCCGCGGCCAGGCCTCCGACATCGAGATCCAGGCGAAGGAGATCGCGCGACTGCGCGAGTGGCTGGAGGAGACGCTCTCGAAGCACTCGAACCGCACCGTCGAGCAGGTCAACAAGGACATCGACCGCGACAAGATCCTCATCGCCGAGGAGGCCCTCGAGTACGGCCTCATCGACCAGGTGCTCACGAGCCGCAAGACGCTGCCGGCGCTCACGGCCTCGTAGGCTCTTCGAGCAGCACAGCGCGCGTCCGCGGGCCCCGCATCTCCCCTCATCCTGAGGATGCGGGGCCCGCGTCGTTCGCGCGCCGCTGCTCGCTCAGGCGGCCCGGCGTCGCCGCAGGGCCGCCACGATCGCGGCGGTGACAGCCGAGAGCACGATGCCGCCGAGCACCCACGTGACCGCGGTGAGCACGGCGTCGCCCTCGGTGTCGCCCGCGGTGGAGGTCTGCTCGACCGCCGCCGCCTCGTCGGCGACAGCCGAGCCGCCGCAAGCCGGAGCCTCGGCCGAGCCCGCGGTGACAACGGCGTCGGATCCGGGCGCGTAGGCGAAGTCGAACTCCTCCGAGAGCGTGTGGCCGTCTTCCGACACCATCTGGAGGGCGATCGTGTAGTTGCCGGCGGTGCCGAGCGCGGCGGGGGCGGTCATCGTGTCGCCCTCGACGTTGACGCAGCCGTCGCCGTAGTAGAGACCGTCGGCGTCGGTCACGACGATGGCGAAGGCGCCCTCGTTGCCGTCGAGCGCGAGCATCGGCTCATTGGTGGTGATGCTCCACTCGGCGGGCAGGTCGGTGATCGTCTCTCCTTCGGCAGGGGTGGAGTCGACGACGTAGTTGTGCGCGGCCGCCGGCGAGGCGGTGGCGAGCACGAGGGCGGCGGCGCCGAGCGCCGAGAGGGTCAGGGTGCGAATGATCATGATGGGTGCTCTCTGCTGGGTGCGCGCGGTCGACTGCGTCGCCCTCGCGCGAGGAATGGTGGGGTCGCGGGATGCCCGGCGCGGTCAGCGCGCGGACGCGAACGCGGGCGGTCCGCGGCGCCCGATGCCGCCGAGCACGATCACGGCGGGGGAGAGGCCGAGGGCTGCGCCGCCGATCGCCGCTCGGCGCACCGGGATGGGTGCGGGGGCCGGCGAGGGCGCGAGCAGGCGCGCGAGCAGCAGCCCGAGCGCGGTGAGCGCGGCGGTGAGGGCGGACGTGCCGCGGAGCAGCATCCCGTAGGCGATGACGGCCGCGATCGCGTGGTGGGCGCCCATCGAGAAGGCAGGCGTCTCGGCGAGCGGGGCGGCGGTGGTGCCGAGGCCCGCCGAGCCGAGGGGGCCGTGCAGCGCGTGCGCGTCGGCGCCCGTCGCCGAGCGCAGTGTCGACGGGCCCAGCGGCCCGCCGGCGCCGAGCGCGGTGAACACGAGGTGGAAGAGCGCCTGGTCGATCGCGACGGCGGCGGCCACGCCCGCACGCGAGAGCCGGCCGGAGCGTCGGCCGGCGACGACCAGCACGCCGACGAATCCCGAGATCGAGACGGCGGCGACGAGGGCGACGGCGTGAGGCGCGGCGCCCCCCGCGAGCATGTGGGCCCCGGCGGCGACGGCCGTCGCGACCAGCGCGACGATCCACGACGCGGCGACGCGCGTGCGTCGGGCGGCGAGATCGGCGTGCATCCTCATGAGTCCTTCCAGGGTATGCCCGCGCCCGCGGGTCGAGCTGTGTTCGGCGTGGCGCCCCCGAACGCTCGCTGACAGATGGCCGGATCCCCGCTCCGGGCCCGCTCGACACCCCCCGGGGTGCGGCGTGTCACGAACGTCGGCGCATCGGGCTAGGCTCGGGAGCGACCAGGGAGGAGGGGTGCTCATGGCCCGCATCGGGGAAAGCGCCGACCTGCTGAAATGCTCGTTCTGCGGGAAGAGCCAGAAGCAGGTTCAGCAGCTCATCGCCGGCCCCGGCGTGTACATCTGCGACGAGTGCGTCGAGCTGTGCAACGAGATCATCGAGGAGCGCCTGGCCGAGTCGAACGAGCAGGCCTCCACCGAGTTCGATCTGCCGAAGCCGAAGGAGATCTTCGCCTTCCTGGAGGAGTACGTCATCGGGCAGGAGGCCGCGAAGCGCTCGCTCTCGGTCGCCGTCTACAACCACTACAAGCGCATCCGTGCCCGCCAGACGCTCACTGCGGCCGACCAGCTCGGCGACGACATCGAGATCGCCAAGAGCAACATCCTGCTCATCGGCCCGACCGGCTGCGGCAAGACCTACCTCGCCCAGACCCTCGCCAAGCGCCTCAACGTGCCCTTCGCCGTCGCCGACGCCACGGCCCTCACCGAGGCCGGCTATGTCGGCGAGGACGTCGAGAACATCCTCCTGAAGCTCATCCAGGCCGCCGACTACGACGTCAAGCGCGCCGAGACGGGCATCATCTACATCGACGAGGTCGACAAGATCGCCCGCAAGGCCGAGAACCCCTCGATCACGCGCGACGTCTCGGGCGAGGGCGTGCAGCAGGCTCTGCTGAAGATCCTCGAGGGCACGGTCGCGAGCGTTCCCCCCCAGGGCGGGCGCAAGCATCCGCATCAGGAGTTCATCCAGATCGACACGACCAACGTGCTGTTCATCGTCGCCGGCGCCTTCGCGGGGCTGGAGGACATCATCAGCCAGCGCGCCGGGAAGCGCGGCATCGGCTTCGGCGCCCCGCTGCACGACAAGTCGCTCGAGAAGAACCTCTTCAGCGAGGTTCTGCCGGAGGACCTGCACAAGTTCGGCCTCATCCCCGAGTTCATCGGCCGACTCCCCGTCGTCACGACGGTGACGCCGCTCGACCGCACCGCCCTCATCGAGATCCTCACGACACCCAAGAATGCGCTCGTGCGCCAGTACCAGCGCATGTTCGAGATCGACGGCGTCGAGCTCGAGTTCGAGCAGGACGCGCTCGACTCCATCGCCGACCTCGCCGTGCTGCGCCAGACCGGTGCCCGCGGCCTGCGCGCGATCATGGAGGAGGTGCTCGGGCCGATCATGTTCGAGGTGCCCTCGAACGATGAGGTCGCCCGCGTCGTCGTGACCCGTGATGCCGTGCTCGAGAACGCCGCGCCGACGATCGTGCCGCGCCGCCCCGTTCGCCGCGAGAAGAGCGCCTGAGGCCGCACCCGATCGCGGTCGCCGGGCTCTGCCGAACATGAGGATGCCCGGTCTACGCTGACGGCATGACCGAGTCCCAGCGCGACCGCCTGCGAGCACTGCCCGACTTCCCCGCCGACCTCCCGGTATTCGATCCCGCCGACGCGCCCGCCGACCCGCAGCGTCTCTTCCTCGATTGGCTCGACGAGGCGCTCGCGCACGGCGTGCTGCAGCCGCACGCCTTCACCCTCTCGACCGCGGGACCGACCGGGCACGTGACGGCGCGAACGCTGATTCTGAAAGACCTCGTCGACGGGCTCTGGGTGTTCGCCGGAGCCCGGTCGACGCGCAAGGGCGTCGACCTCGCCGCCAATCCCTCGGCCGCGATGACCTTCTACTGGCCGCAGCGCGGCCGGCAGGTGCGCGTCACGGGCGAGGTCGAAGAGCTCGGCAGCGAGGTCGCCGCGGCCGACTGGCGCGCGCGCCCCGCGAGCACGGGCGACTCGAACCCCGACTGGGCAGCGTGGGCGCTCGAGCCGAGCGAGATCGAGTTCTGGCAGGCGCGCCACGACCGCGAGCACGTTCGGCACTGGTACCGCCCGGGGAGCTGAGCGCGACCGCCGTCGACGACCGAAACCGATCGTCCTGCACGCAATTCAGGAGATCGGGCGCATGCTCACGCCTACTGACGCCCTCTGGTCGGCGTTTCGTCGCGCTGCGGGCCGCGACTCCTGAATCAGCGACGTCGCGTTAGCTGGCCGGGAAGCCGTGACGGGCTCGCACACTCGCGACCGCGCCACCCGGATATTCCGGGCGATCGCCGAAGAGATTCTCGGTGAGGTCGAGCAGCTGGCGCGCGAGCTCCAGCTCCTCCGCCCGCACTGTCTCGACGAGGGCCGAGGCGATCGCTGGGTGCGACTGCTCGACGCGACGGCGGGGGTCGAGATGATCGGCTCTCGCGTCCGGCGGAGAGATCACGGCGAGGGCGGTGAGCAGGTAGGTGACCGCGTCTCCGCGAAGCGAGGTGCTCGCCGCGAGACGCTCGCCTCGTGCCGCCTTGCCCGCACCGATGTGCACGTGGGCTATCACGAGCCCCAGCGTCGTCGTGAGGTCGGCGTCGGTGTTGCGAGGAGATCGCGCGACTGCCCGTTCCACGGCGTCGGCGACGCCGCCGCGATCCAGGAGCACTTCATGGTGGTGCACCGCCCAGCCCGCCAGCTCGTCGACGGTGGCGACCCCGAACTCGACGACGCGGCCATCGTCGAACAGCACCTTGCCCCCTCCGTGCCATTCCACGACATCCAGCACGATTCGGTCGGCGTCGGGAACCCAGCCGCGTTCCCGACGCAGCTCGTCCTGATGGCCGGGCTTAGTGACGATCGCCAGGTCATGGTCGCTCCACTCGTCGACTCTGTGGCGTTCGGCGGTCGAGCCCATCGCGACGAGCCCGACGACTCGGGGGTCGGCGGACAGTCGTTCGACCACTGAGCGCAGATACTGCTCGAATCGAGCACGAACCTCTATTGTCACGCGTTGCCGTCCTCTCCTTTTATCCGCGATGTCGTCCGTTGGTGCGCCACGGCGACTCGGTGCTTGACATCATTCTGGACTTCATTCTATGGTTTGTTTAGTCCTGAACTAAGGGGAACCGATGACGTCTCGCCCGATGGCCCGCACCGATGTGAACCGGTCGGCCATTCTCGCCCACCTCGGCGCGCACGGGCCTGCCTCGCGTGCCGAGCTGGCTCGGGCGCTCGCGGTCTCGCCCGCTCTCATGACGCAGTTGACCAAAGACCTCCTCGCCGAGGGGCTCATCCGCGAGCTCGAGCACCAGGCCTCGCAGGGCGGGCGACCGGCTCGCATGCTCGGTCTCGTCGCCGAAGCCGGTCGCGCCGTCGGTGTCAAGGTCGCCGCCGACCACGTCGCCTTCGTCGAGGTCGGCATCGACGGCGGCGTCGTGCGCACCGCGTCCGAGCCCTTCGATGCCGCAGCTACGACCATGCTCACCGAACTCGTCTCGCTGCTGCGGCGCTTCATCGCCGGCGGCGCCGACACCCCGCTGCTCGGCATCGGCGTCGGCGTGCCCGGCGAGGTCGACGCGCAGGCCAGCGGCGTCGTCAACTCGACCCAGCTCGGCTGGCGCAACGCCCCCATCGGCGCGACCCTGCGGCGTGAGCTGCACATGCCCGTGCTCGTCGAGAACAACGTCAACGCCCTCGCGATGGCCGAGCGGCTCTCCGGGCTGGGCCGGCGCCACAGCAGCTTTCTCGTCGTGACGATCGGCACCGGCGTCGGCGCGGCCATCGTCGTCGACGGCCTGGTCGTGCGCGGCACGAGCGGCGGCGCCGGCGAGATCGGCCACATCCCCGTGCGCGACGACGGAATCGCCTGCTCCTGCGGCGGCACCGGCTGCCTCGAGACCCTCATCGGCGAGAGCGGGCTCGTGCGCTCGGCGCGCGAGCGCGGCGCGATCGCCCCGACCGCGGGCATCGCCGCCCTGCGCGCGGCCGCCGCGGCCGGCTCGACCGAGGCCGCGGCGATCTACGAGGAGGCCGGGCACGTGCTCGGCCGCACGCTCGCCGGCCTTGTGCACGCGCTCGACCCCGAGATCGTCATCGTGCTCGGCGAAGGCACGGCCGACTGGCAGCACTGGTCGTTCGGCTTCGAGCCGGCCTTCCGCGCCGCGCTCATGGCCTCGCGCCGCGGCGTGCCCGTCGCCGTCGAGTCGTGGCAGGACGACAGCTGGGCCCAGGGCGCGGCGACGCTCGTGCTCGCGACGCCGTTCGATGCCGAGGGCATCGCCGGCGAGCAGGGTGACCTCGTCCGCCGGCGACTCGTGACCCAAGCCGCGGTCGGCGGCTCCGACGCCCCGGGAGGCGAGTCGTGAGCATCCTGACCCCGCCCGCGATCCTTCCGGACGCGACGGCCGCCGCCGCCCCGCGACCGGTGCGCCCCGCGCGACGTGCCGGGCGTTCGCGGGCCGCGCGCATCCGCTATTCGCTCACGGTGCTCGCCTTCCTGCTGCCGAGCGCGATCCCGCTCGGGCTCTTCGTGCTCGGCCCGATGATCGCCGCGGCGTGGATCAGCCTGCACGACTGGAACCTCATCGCGCCGATGCGGTTCGTCGGCGTCGACAACTTCGCGCAGTTGCTCGCCGACCCCGCGACGGGCGAGGTGTTCCTGCACACGGTCGGGTACATCGTCGGCTATCTTCCGCTCGTCTACATCGGCGGGCTCCTGCTCGCCCTCGCGCTGAACCAGTCGCTGCGCGGCCGCACGCTGTGGCGCGGCATCTACTTCCTGCCCGTCGTCACGAGCTGGATCGTCGTCGCGATCGTCTGGCGCTGGCTGCTCAACCCCTCGACGGGCATCGTCAACACGGCACTCGCCGCCGTCGGCGTCGACGGCCCCGGCTGGTGGACCGACCCCGCGTGGGCGATGCCGTCGATCGTCATCGCGAGCGCGTGGAAGGATCTCGGCTTCGTCATGGTGATCCTGCTCGCGGGGCTGCAGTCGATCAACCCCGACCTCTACGACGCGGCGCGCGTCGACGGCGCCGGTGCGTGGCGCCGGCTCGTCTCGATCACGCTGCCCATGCTGAGCCCGAGCACGTTCTTCGTCGTCGTGATCTCGCTCATCAACGGCTTCCAGGTCTTCGACCAGGTCTACGCCATGACCGGCGGCGGCCCGGGTGGCGCGAGTCAGGTGGTCGTCCAGCAGATCTACGACCTGACCTTCCGCTACGGGGCCGCGGGCGAGGCATCCGCCCTCTCGTGGATGCTCTTCGCCGTCATCCTCGCGGTGACCGTCGCGCAGATCATCGGTCAGAAGCGCTGGGTGCACTATGCCTGAGAACCGAGTGCTCGCCTCCCGCCCCGCCCGCGTGGTGCGCCCCGCTCGCGTCGCCCTGCACCTCGTCGTCGTGGTCGGCGCGCTCGCGATGCTCTTCCCCTTCGCGTGGACCGTCATCACGTCGATCACGCCGGGTGCGGGCCTCACGCTGCGACCCTCGCTGTGGCCGCAGGACCCCTCGCTCGAGGCCTACGCGACGCTCTTCGCCGGACGGCCGTTCGCGCGCGTCGTGCTCAACAGCGCCGGCCTCGCGATCGCGACCACGGTCATCCAGCTCGTCACGAGCGCGACCGCCGCCTACGCCTTCAGCCGGCTGCCGTTCCGCGGGAGGGGGGTGGTCTTCGCGATCTATCTGGCGACGATGATGGTGCCCCTGCAGGTGCTCATCGTGCCGCTCTTCGCCGAGCTGCGGGCCTTCGGGCTGCTCAACACCTATCTCGGCGCGCTGCTGCCGAGCTTCGCGAGCGCCTTCGGCATCTTCCTGCTGCGGCAGGCCATGGGCCAGGTGCCGCGCGAGCTCGACGAGGCGGCGACGCTCGACGGCGCCGGGCACGGGCGCATCTTCTTCTCGATCATGCTGCCCAATATCCGCCCCGCGCTCGCGACGCTCACGATCTTCGCCTTCATGGGCAGCTGGAACAGCTTCCTCTGGCCGCTCGTGGTGCTGCGCGACCCCGAGCTGCAGACGCTGCCCATCGCCCTGGCGGGCCTCCAGGGGCAGTACACGACGGCGTGGGATGTCGTCATGGCCGGCTCGGTCATCAGCATCCTCCCCATGCTCGCCCTCTACCTCCTCGCCCAGAAGCACGTCATCCAGGGCGTCGCGAACTCGGGGATCAAATGATGCCCCGCCCACTTCTCCCCTCCGGCGTCCACCCCGACACCATCCATCCATCCATCCACCCCCTGCACCACCGCATCGAAGGAGATCGCACAGATGAACCGCACCCTCCACGCCGCCGCCGGCCTCGCCGGCATCACGGCACTGCTCCTCGCCGGCTGCGCGACGCAGCCCGCCGGCGAGACCTCGACCGAGGACGTCACGATCACGTACTCGAACTTCATCTCCAACGGCGGCAATGAAGAGAACCTCGCCGCGATCGTCGAGGCGTTCGAGGCCGAGAACCCGGGCATCACGGTCGAGGTCACGACGCTGCCGTACGCCGACTACGGCACCGCGCTGCAGACGGATCTCGCGGCGGGCACCGTGGCCGACGTGTTCGACATCGAGTACGCCAACTACGCCGCCTACCAGGCCAACGGGGTGCTCGCCCCGCTCGAGGTCTCGACCCCCGACGCCTACCGGCCCTCGCTGCTCGAGGCGTACTCGACCGACGGCGCGTCGTACGCCCTGCCGAGCTCGTTCTCGACCGTCGTCATGTTCTACAACGCCGATCTCTTCGACGCCGCCGGGCTGGAGTACCCCAGTGCCGGCTGGACCTGGGACGACGAGCGGGCCGCGGCCGAAGCGCTCACCGACGAGGCCGCCGGCGTCTGGGGCGACCACCAGCCGGTGTCGTTCTACGAGTACTACAAGGTGCTCGCGCAGAACGGCGAGCAGTTCCTCGCCGATGACGGCACCTCGGTGGCCTTCAACACGCCGGGCGGTATCGAGGCGGCCGAGTGGCTCGTCGGCAAGAGCGGCACCGTGATGCCGACGATCGAGCAGGGCCAGGGCACCCCCGACTTCGACACCAACCTCTTCCTCGAGGGCAAGCTCGGCATGCTCCACACGGGAATCTGGATGTTCGGAGCCTTCGCCGACGTTCCCTTCGCCTGGGACATCGCCGTCGAGCCGGGCAACACCGATCAGGCGAGTGCGGTGTTCTCGAACGCGGTCGGCGTGTCGGCGGCCTCGGAGAACGTCGAGGCCGCGACGAAGTGGGCCGAGTTCCTCACCTCCTCGCAGACGATGGTCGACATCCGCCTCGACGCCGGCTGGGAGCTCCCGCCCGTCGCCGATGAGCAGGCCCTGGCGACCTACCTCGAGAAGGACAAGCCGGCCAACCGTCAGGCCGTCTTCGATTCGCTCGACGGCGTCGCTCTGCCGCCCGTCGTCGCGGTCGGCCAGACCGAGATGCAGGACATCATCGGCGAGGAGCTCGTCGAGGCCCAGGCCGGTCGCAAGACGGTCGAAGAGGCGCTCGCGAGCGCCGAGGAGCGCATCAACGCGCTTCTCGCCGGTTAGTCCAGCCCATCACCGAGAGCGGGGTCCCGGGTCGCACCGGCCCGGGACCCTCTCCCTGCACGCCCGGGAGGGCCCTGTGACCCACGTCGCCCCCGATCGCGCTCGCCTCGACCGCCTCGCGCCGCTCGTCGCCTCGAGCGTCGCACTGATCGCTCGGCTGCAGGACGACGGCGGAGCCTACCCCGCCAGCCCCACGTTCTCCGCCTACCGCGGCTATTCCTGGTTCCGCGACGGCGCCTTCATCGCCGACGGCATGTCGGCCGCCGGCTCCGTCGACTCCGCCTCGCGATTCTTCGACTGGTGCGCATCGATCCTCGAGGAGCGTCGCGCCGCGATCGGCGAGATCGTCGCGGCCGAGGCGGCGGGATCGCCGCTCGCCGACGAGCGCATGCTCGCCACGCGCTTCACCTTCGACGGCCGCGAGGGCGTCGACGACTGGTGGGACTTCCAGACCGACGGCTACGGCACGTGGGTGTGGGCCGTCGTCGAGCACGCGCGCCGCCACGACGTGCCGCTCGAGCGCTGGGGCGAAGGCATCCGTCTCACCGCCGACTACCTCCTCGCCACCTGGCGGCGACCCTGCTACGACTGGTGGGAGGAGCACCCGCAGCACGTCCACGTCTCCACCCTCGGCTGTCTCATCGCCGGGTTCGAGGCCGCCGTCGCGAGCGGGCAGCTCGCCCCCGCGGCCGCGACGGCCGCTCGCGCCGCCGCTGTCGAGGCCCGCGCCCTCGTCGTCGAGCGCGGCACCCATGAGGGGCACCTCGCCAAATGGCTCGGCTCGACCGAGGTCGACGGCTCGCTCGCGGCCGTGATCGCGCCCCTCGGCGTGATCGACGCGACGAGCGCGCTCGGTCTCGCGAGCATCCGCGCGATCGATGACGCGCTGTGCGTGGACGGCGGCGTGCATCGATACCTGCACGACACCTTCTACGGGGGCGGCCAATGGCCCCTGCTCAGCTGCATGCTCGGGCTCGCCCATGCCGCCGCGGGCGACCGCGAGCGGGCTCTCGCGCAGCTCGAGTGGGCCGCCGCGACCGTCACCGCGGAGGGCTGGTTGCCCGAGCAGGTGCCCGACCACCTGCTCGCCCCGGACCGCCGCGCCGAGTGGATCGAGCGCTGGGGTCCCGTCGCGACGCCGTTGCTGTGGAGCCACGCGATGCTCGTCCGTCTCGCCGGCGAGCTCGGCATCATGCCCGCGATCCCGTCCGCGCCGACCCCGCCCGCCTCGACCCAGGAAGCAGCCCAGTGATCCGCCATCGCCCCTTCGGCTCCGGCCACCCCTACTCCGTCGACACCGAGCAGCGCGACCCCGTCGACCCCGTCGCCGGACGCCCGCTCACCCTCGGCGTGCGGGTGACGCCCGAGGTGGATGCCGTGGTCCTGCAGTGGGACGACGGCGGTGCCGTCATCGAGCACCGTCTCGATCGCGCCCGTCGTCGCTCGCGCGGGCAGACGATGGACGGCGGGCACCTCGCCTCGGCGCAGGCCCGACTCGCGCGGGCCGCGGGAGGATTCGCGGTGACGATCCACGACCTCGAGGCGGGGAAGGGGTACCGGTACCGCTTCGTCGGCGGGCCCGCCGAAGCGCCGGCGTCGCAGTCGACGCGCTGGTTCGCCGTGCGCGTCGCCGCGTGGCGTCAGGCCGCCGACGCCCTGGTCGCCGCCGCCGACGCCGCGCGTCTCGTGCCCGGCAGCGTGAGCGTGCTCGACGACGGCGCGCGCCTGCGGCGCGTGCGGTTCGCGCTCGCGCTCGAACCGGGCGAGCACGTCGCGGGGTTCGGCGAGCGCTTCGACGCCCTCGACCATCGCGGCGCGACGCTCGACTCGGTGGTGTTCGAGCAGTACAAGTCGCAGGGCGCCGAGCGCAAGACCTACCTGCCCATGCCCTTCGCCCACGTCGTCGGCGGACGCGGCTGGGGCTTCCACGTGCGCACGAGTCGACGCGTGGAGTTCGACGTGGGGGCATCGCAGGGCGACCGCCTCTGGATCGAGGCCGAGATCGACGAGGCGAGTCGCGCATCCGAGGCCGATTCGAACGGCGCCGAACCGACCGCCGCGGTTCTGGCGGTCGGCGGCTACGCGGGGACTCCGCACGAGGTGCTCGACGCGTTCCTCGCCGAGACGGGCAGGCCCGAGGTTCTGCCGGACTGGGTGTTCCGGCTGTGGGCGAGCGGCAACGAGTGGAACACGCAGGCCGAGGTCATGCGGCAGGTCGATGCGCATCGGGAGCACGGCATCCCGGTCGGGAGCGTCGTCATCGAGGCGTGGAGCGACGAGAGCACGTTCACCGTGTGGCGGGATGCGCAGTACTCGCCGCGCGAGGACGGCGGTCCGCTGCGTCTCGCCGACTTCGCCT
The DNA here is from genome assembly GCA_005502445.1 of Microbacteriaceae bacterium X2B. Lineage (GTDB taxonomy): Bacteria > Actinomycetota > Actinomycetes > Actinomycetales > Microbacteriaceae > Microcella. The sequence goes on along the minus strand of SCPB01000038.1, from coordinate 1,154 downwards.
TCCCTCCCGAGGGCGCCTGGCCCGACCCGAAGGGGATGGTCGACGAGCTGCATGCGAGAGGCATCCGGCTGCTGCTGTGGCAGATACCTCTCATCAAGATGCGACCGCACCCGCGCGGGCAGACGGCGTTCGACGCCGCGGCCGCGGTGCGCGAGGGCGTGCTCATCCGGGACGAGGCCCCCGACGGGTCGTTGCGGCCGTACCGCAATCGCGGCTGGTGGTTCCCCCTCGGCCTCATGCCCGATCTGACGGATGACCGCGCCGCCGAGTGGTGGACCGAGAAGCGTCGCTACCTGGTCGACGAGGTCGGCATCGACGGCTTCAAGACCGACGGCGGCGAGCACGCCTGGGGGCGCGAGCTGCACTACCTCGACGGGCGCCGCGGCGACGAGAAGAACAACACCTACCCCGTCGCCTACGCGCAGGCGTACGGCGATCTGCTGCGCCGCTGCGGGAAGGCGCCCGTCACGTTCTCGCGCGCGGGCTTCACGGGCTCGCAGGCGCACGGCGCGTTCTGGGCCGGAGACGAGAACTCGACGTGGGAGGCGTTCCGCTGGTCGCTCTTCGCCGGCCTCTCGGCGACCGCCTCGGGCATCCTCTACTGGGGGTGGGATGTCGCGGGCTTCAGCGGCGACACCCCCTCCGCCGAGCTCTACCTGCGCTCGATCGCCGCCGCCGCATTCGTGCCGATCATGCAGTACCACTCCGAGTTCAACCACCACCGCTCGCCCTCGCGCGACCGCACGCCGTGGAACATCGCCGAGCGCTCGGGCGATGACCGGGTGCTGCCCGGGGTGCGCCGGCTCGTCGAGCTGCGCGAGCGGCTCGTGCCCTACCTCGCCGCCGAGACCGAGTGGGCCGTCGCGGAGGGCACGTCGCTCATGCGGCCGCTGTTCTTCGACTGGCCTGACGACGAGCGGCTGTGGAGCCGACCGCTGCAGTGGATGCTCGGCCGCGACATCCTCGTCTCTCCCGTCGTCATCGAGGGCGCATCGACGCACGCCGCGACGCTGCCCGAGGGGGAGTGGGTGCACGCGTTCAGCGGAGAGCCGGTCTCGGGCGGCGGCGCCGACGAGCGCGTCGTGCCGTGGGACGAGGTGCCCGTGTACGTGCGGGCATCGGCATGGGGGCGACTGCGCGGGGTGTTCGGGGGC
>SCPB01000037.1 GCA_005502445.1 Microbacteriaceae bacterium X2B | reverse complement strand
TCGGGGGATAGCGTGAGCACGATGACGATCGAGGCGATCCACGGCACGGCGATCGACCCCCGGGTCGGTCGCGTGCTCGGCGAGCGCTATCGCGTCGAACGGCTCGTCGGCCGCGGCGGCATGTCGAGCGTCTACGGTGCGACCGACCTCGCCCTCGGTCGCACCGTGGCACTCAAGATCTTCTCGAGCGACCGGGAGGCGCGCGACGACTTCGACCGGCGGAGCTCCGAGATCTCGGTGCTCGCGGGGCTCAGCCATCCGGCCCTCGTGACGCTGTACGACGCCTTCGACGCCGGGGCGGGCGACGGCGTGATCGTGCTCGAGCTCGTCGAGGGGATCGACTTGCGCGCGCGCCTCAAGCGCGGCCCGCTCGAACCCGACGCCATCCGGTTGCTCGGTCGGTCGATCGCCGATGCCCTCGCCTACGTCCACGCGCGCGGGATCGTCCATCGCGACGTCACCCCAGCCAACATCCTGCTGCCCGACGACCGCACGAGCGCGAGCCTCCCGATCGCCAAGCTCGCCGACTTCGGCATCGCCCGCATCATCGACCGCACCCGTCAGACCAGCGAGGGTTCCGTTCTCGGCACTGCCCACTATCTGAGCCCCGAGCAGGCGCTCGGCTCCAGCGTCGGGCCGGCGAGCGACGTGTACTCGCTGGGTCTCGTTCTGCTCGAGTGCTTCACGGGCCGGCGGGCGTTCCCGGGCACTGGCGTCGAAGCCCTCGCGGCGCGCCTGCACCGTCCACCCGAGCTGCCCCCGGACATCGGAGAGCCGTGGCGGCTCCTGCTCGCCGACTGCCTCGAGCGCGACGCCGAGAGCAGGCCGAGCGCGGAGCAGCTCGTGCGGCGGCTCCGTCGCTTGTCGCGGCTCGACACCGGGTCTTCGCCGCGTGGCGACGGCGCCGCCACCGAGCTGCCCGCGACGGAGTCGATGCCGAGCGTCACGATCGAGCGGGCGCTCACGGTGCCCGCCACCGTCGCGACGGCGGAGTCACGCCGGGTTCGCCTGCGCGGCCAGGACGACGACTATCGCGGTTCGCCCGCGACCGGGCGACAGGCCCTCCTCGTCTCGGCCGTCATGGGCGTGCTCATCGCCTCCGCGGCGCTCGCGATGTCGATCCTCGCGCCGGCCACGGACCCCGTCGATACGACTCCCCCGGCGCGAAGCTACCCCGTCGTCGGCGGACAGCTCGGCGCACACCTGGAGCTCCTGCAGCGACTGGTCGCACCGTGACGGGCCCGGCCACAGGGCTCGCCTCACTGGTCGTCGCCGCGACCGTCGTGCTCGGCGGCTGCTCGGCCACCGCCCCCGATCGACGCTACGATCCGGATGCCGCCGAGCAGTTGCAGTCCATCGTGCACGCCGCCACGAGTGCGGCGCACGACGGCGCCTACGCGGACGCCGCCGCGGAGCTCGACCGACTCGAGGCGACCGCGACCGGGGCGTTCTCGCGCGGCGAGATCGCCGAGGCGCACTTCGAGACGATCATGATCGCCGTCGCCCTCGTGCGCGCCGACCTCGAGACGGCGCTCTCGACGAGCGCCGGGCAACCGGGCGAGGCGGCCGTCGTCGACCCGCCCGCATCGACAACCGACGGGAAGAGGGACTGAAGCCTCTTCCCCGCCGATCGCGAGCGGGCTAGGAGCGCGCCTCGATGAGCGCGTCGGCCTCGGCTCGCGCCCATCGCTCGGCGTCGAGCACGCCCTCGAGCGTCATCGGCTGCGGCTCGTGCCGATCGACCACGGCCCGCACGACGTCGAGGACCCTCAGGTAGCTCACCCTGCCGTCGTGGAACGCGTGCACGGCTTGCTCGTTGGCGGCGTTGAAGACCGCGGGGAAGGTCGCACCCGCCGTCCCGACGCGCTTGGCGAGCTCGACCGCGGGGAAGGCATCGGTATCGAGCGGCTCGAAGGTCCACGTGCTCGCGGTCGACCAGTCGAGGGGCGCGCCGACTCCGGCGACGCGGTGCGGCCAGTCGAGGCCGAGCGAGATCGGCAGGCGCATGTCGGGCGGCGAGCACTGCGCGATCGTCGAGCCGTCGACGAACTCGACCATCGAGTGCACGATCGACTGCGGGTGCACCGTGACCTCGATGCGCTCGTACGGCACGTCGAACAGCAGGTGGGCCTCGATGACCTCGAGGCCCTTGTTGACGAGCGTCGCCGAGTTCGTCGTGATGACCCGCCCCATGTCCCAGGTCGGGTGCGCGAGCGCCTCCTCCGGGGAGACGTGCTCGAGCGAGGCGCGCGAGCGCCCGCGGAACGGCCCGCCGCTCGCCGTCAGCACCAGCCGCCGCACCTCGTGGTGCTCGCCCGCGCGCAGCGCCTGCGCGATCGCGGAGTGCTCGCTGTCGACGGGCACGATCTGCCCGGGCGCGGCGAGCCCGGTCACGAGGGAACCGCCGACGATCAGGCTCTCCTTGTTGGCGAGGGCGAGGATGCGCCCCGCGCGCAGCGCGGCGACCGTCGGCGCGAGACCGACCGACCCGGTGATGCCGTTGAGGACGACGTCGCAGGCGACATCCCGCACGAGCTGGGTCGCCTGCTCGGCGCCGAGGGCGACGTGCTCGACGCCGTGGAGCCGGGCCTGGGTCTCGACGAGCTCGCGATTGCGGCCGGCGGCGAGCCCGACGACCCGGAAGCGGTCCGGGTTCGCCGAGATCACCTCGAGCGCCTGGACGCCGATCGAGCCGGTGGAGCCGAGGACGATGACGTCGCGCATGCGCTCCATCCTGCCCGACGCGTGCCCCCTACGACGTCGCGAGGATGTCGACGACGAAGACGATCGTGTCCTCCGCGCCGATCGAGCCGTCGGGCGTGCCGCCCTGCGGACCGTAGCCGAGATCGGGGGGGATGATCGCGATGATCTGCGAGCCGACGAGCTGGCCGACGAGCGCATCCCGGAAGCCGGGGATCACGCCTCCCGTCGGGAAGGACGCGGGGGTTCCGCGCTCCCAGCTCGAGTCGAAGACCTCGCCCGTGGTCCAGTTCATTCCCGTGTAGTGCACGGTGACAGTGTCGTCCTCGCCGACCTCGGGCCCGTCGCCCTGGATGAGCGTCGCGAGCTCGAACCCGGCCGGGGGCTCCTCGTCCGGGATCGTGATCGTCGGCGCGCCGTTGTCGGCGAGCTCGACCGTGGGGAAGCCCTCGGGGGCCTCCTCGGCCGTGCCCTCCGCGCGCTCGAGCGGGTCGGGCGCGATCTCGACGACGTCGGCGACGAAGACGAGCGACTGCTCGGCCTCGAGCCCGAACTGCGGCTGCCCCTCGGCGCCGAAGGCCTCGGCGGGCGGGATGACGCCGACGACGCGCGAGCCCTCGGTCGAGCAGACGAGCGACTTCGACAGTCCGGACAGCAGCTCCGAGCCGCTGTCGACGAGCACCTGCACGGTCTGGCCGGCGTCGTAGGTGGTCTCGATCTGCTCGGCGGTGCCGCCGTTGAGGATCGTGTAGTTGACGACGACCGTGTCGCCCTCGGCGACCGCGTCGCCCTCGCCCTCGATGACGACGGTGCGCTGGGTCGCCTCCGTCTCGAGCGGGCCCTCGAAGGCGATCGCGGGCTGAGCGTCGAAATCCCCGGTGACCGTGACCGACTCCGAGGCGGCACCCGAGGCGATGGGCTCGCAGGCCTCGGCGGCGCGGTCGGCGCCGGCGCCACCCCCGGTGGGCGTGCAGGCGGCGAGGCCTGCCACGAGGCCGAGCGAGATGAGCAGAGCGGGAGTGCGGCGCACGAGAGAGTCCTTTGCGTCAGCGGGCACGGAGCCACCATCCTCGCACGGGTGCCCTTGACGCGGGCTCCGAGCGGGCTCCGAGCCTCTACTCGCCGGCGACCAGCACGTGCACCTCGTGGTGCACCGGGAAGCGCACCGAGTTGGCGATGAAGCACAGTTCGCTCGCCCGTTCGTGCAGGGCGCCGGCCCGGCCCGCATCCTCTGCCGTGTGATGCGCGGCGAGCGTCACGATCGGCCGCAGCGTCGCCTCGGTCAGGCGGCCGCCGTCGCCGATCGTCTCGAGCGTGCCGGTCGCATCGTCGGTGTAGCCGACGACGACGAGGCCGTTGACCGCCGCGACGTGCAGGTAGCTGAGCATGTGGCACTGCGAGAGCGCAGCGACGACGAGCTCCTCGGGGTTCCAGCGCTCAGGGTCGCCGCGGAACGCCCGATCGCTCGACCCCGCGATCTCGTGGCTCTTGCCGTCGGCGAGGATGCGGTGGTCGCGCCCGTAGGAGCGGTACGTCGCCGTGCCCTCGCCCCGATTGCCCGTCCACTCGATGCGCACCGCGTAGCCGTGATGACTGCTCATGCCCCGCCCCTCCGGCCCGGGCCAGGTGCCCGGGAGTACACTCATCCCACCATGACTGACACTCTCTCCGCCTCTGTTCAGACCCCGGTCGACGAGTTCGAGATCGCTCAGGAGCGCCGCATCGTCACCGCGATCCCCGGCCCGAGGTCGCAGGCGCTGCACGAGCGTCGCCTCGCGGTCGTCTCGGGCGGCGTCGGCACGACCCTCCCCGTCTACATCGATCGCGCGCACGATGCGATCGTCGTCGATGTCGACGGCAACCAGTACATCGACCTCGGCGGCGGCATCGGCGTCATGGGCGTCGGCCACACGAACGACGCGGTCGTCGCCGCCGTTCAGGAGCAGGTGGCGAAGGTCACCCACACGCTCTTCACCGTCACGCCGTACGAGCCGTACGTGCGCGTCGCCGAGCTGCTCGTCGAGCACACGCCGGGCGACCACGCCAAGAAGGTCGTGCTCGTCAACTCGGGCGCCGAGGCGCTCGAGAACGCCGTGAAGATCGCGCGCAAGCACACGGGCCGCAATGCCGTCGCGGTGCTCGACCACGGCTACCACGGCCGCACGAACCTCACGATGGCCATGAACTTCAAGGCCATGCCGTACAACCTCGGCTTCGGGCCCTTCGCGGGCGATGTCCACCACGCCCCCAACTCGTACCCCTTCCACGACGGGCTCTCGGGCGCCGAGGCGGCCAAGCGCACCATCTCGTACCTGGAGAAGCGCGTCGGCGCGCAGGACCTCGCCTGCCTCGTCGCCGAGCCCATCCAGGGCGAGGGCGGCTTCATCGTCCCGGCCGAGGGCTACCTGCTCGCGCTGCAGGAATGGTGCACCGCGAACGGCATCGTCTTCGTCGCCGACGAGGTGCAGTCGGGCGTGGCCCGCACGGGCGCCTGGTACGCGAGCGAGCACTTCGGGCTCGTGCCCGACATGATCACGACCGCCAAGGGCATCGCGGGCGGCATGGTGCTCGCGGGCGTCGTCGGCCGCGCCGAGATCATGGACTCCGCCCACGCCGGCGGGCTCGGCGGCACCTACGGCGGCAACCCCGTCGCGTGCGCCGCCGCGATCGCCGTATTCGACGAGATCGAGCGCCGGGGCCTGCTCGCCGAGGCGCAGCGCATCGAGGCGACGCTCAAGCCCCTCCTGCTGGAGCTGCAGGCGAAGCACGACGTCATCGGCGATGTGCGCGGCATCGGTGCGATGCTCGCGATCGAGCTCGTCGACCCCGAGTCGCACGAGCCCGACGCCGAGACGGTCAATCGCGCCGCCGCCGCCGCCGCGCAGCAGGGCGTGCTCGTGCTCACCGCCGGAACCTACGGCAACGTCATCCGCTTCCTGCCGCCGCTCGTCATCGACGACGCGCTGCTGCGCGAGGCGGTAGGCGTTCTCGACGCAGCGCTGTCGGAGGCGTGATCGGGCGCGGACCCGTGACCGATCACGCCGCCGGCCGGCCGCCCGCCGGCGCTCTGAGCGCCGCGGGGGCCGTCGAGCTCGCCGTGATCGAGCGATCGGGGCTCATCGAATCGCACCATCTCGGGGCCGCGGCCGTCGTCGATGCCGCGGGGGGCATCCTGCGTGCCGTCGGAGACGTGCACGCGACCGTCTACCCGCGCTCGACGCTCAAGCCGCTGCAGACCATGGCGGTGCTCGCGACGGGGGCCGTCTTCGATGACGATGAGCTCGTGCTCGCGACGGCCTCGCACTGCGGCTCGCCCGCCCACCTCGAGGTCGTCGAGAGGATGCTCGCGGCCGACGGCCGCGACGCCTCGGCTCTGCAGTGCCCGCCGCAGTGGCCGCTCGGCTCGCGCGAGAAGGCGGAGCGCATGGCGGCCGGACTCGGCCCCGAGCGCGTGACGATGAACTGCTCGGGCAAGCACGCCGCCTTCCTGCGGGCGAGCGACGCCCTCGGCGTCGACCCCGACACCTACCTCGACCCCGACCACCTGCTGCAGCGGCGCATCGTCGAGACGATCGAGCACTGGACGGGCGAGGCCGTGCGGCACTCGGGCCTCGACGGCTGCGGCGCTCCCCTGCACGCGACCTCGCTCGCGGGGCTCGCGCGCGGCATCGCGGGGATCTCGAGCGGCAGCAGTCTCGGAGCCGCCCGTCTGATGCGCGCCGTCGCCGCCGAGCCGTGGGCGATCGACGGTCCCGGTCGCGCGAACACCCTCGCGATCGAGCGCCTCGGCGTGCTCGCGAAGATCGGTGCCGAGGGGCTCGTCGTCATCGGCACCCCCGAAGGCGCGGCGGTCGCCGTCAAGGTGCTCGACGGCTCGATGCGCGCCACGACGCCCGTCGCCCTCGCACTGCTCGTCGCCGAGGGACTCGTCGATGCCGAGGCGGCCGCCGAGGTGGCCGACGCGATCACCGAGCCCGTGCTGGGCGGCGACACCGTGGTCGGAGGTCTGCGCGTCACGCTGCGCTGAGCGACCGGGGAGGTCGCGCTACGCCTTCGCGAGCCGACGGCGTCGCGCTGCGGCAGAGAGCTGCGAGACGAGCACGAGAGCGATCGCGAGCAGGAACACCGCCGAGGCGATGACGTTGGCCTCGGCCGGGATCCCGCGCGCCGCCGCCGTGTACACATAGGAGGGGAAGGTCACGTCGGCGCCGCGGTTGAAGTTCGTGATGATGAAATCGTCGAAGCTCAGCGCGAACGACAGCAGAGCGGCCGCCATGATGCCCGGCAGAAGCAGCGGGAAGGTGATGCGCCAGAACACCGCGCGCGGGGATGCGTACAGGTCACGACCGGCCTCCTCGAGCGCCGGGTCCAGACTCGCGACGCGTGCCCGCACCGTCACGACGACGAAGCTGATGCAGAACATGGTGTGCGCGAGGATGATCGTTCCGATGCCCTTGCCGACGCCGGCCTGGAGGAACTGCGCGGCGAGGCCGGCGCCGAGCACGACCTCGGGAGTCGCCATGGGCAGGAACAGCAGGAGCGTCGTCGCCGAGCGGAATCGGAAGCGGTAGCGCACGAGAGCGATCGCGATCATCGTGCCGAGCGTCGTGGCGAGAACGGTGGCGACGACGCCGATGAGGATGCTGTTGCCGAAGGCCTGGCACACCCCCTGGGCGTCGCAGACATCCAGCCAGTTGTCGAGCGTGAAGCCGCGCCAGACGATGTTCGTGCGGCGCGAGTCGTTGAACGAGAACACGATCGTGTAGATGATCGGGATCATCAGGAAGACCAGGGCCGCGGCCGAGTAGACCCAGATCGCGTACCTGCCGAAGCCTCTCACAGGAGGTCCTCCGTTCCGCTGCGCTTCACGTAAACGCTCACGAGCACGAGGATCGCCGCCATGAGCACGAGCGAGAGCGCCGCGGCAGCCGGGAAGTTCTGCAGCACGAGGAAGTTCGCCTCGATGACGTTGCCGATCATGGCGGTCTCGGTCGAGCCGAGGAACTCGCGGCTCGCGTTGACGTAGTCGCCCGCCGCCGGGATGAAGGTCAGCAGCGTTCCCGACATGATGCCGGGCGCGGCGAGCGGCAGAGTGACTCGGAGGAAGGTCGATGCGGGGCTCGCGTAGAGGTCTCCCCCGGCCTCGACGTAGCGAAGGTCGAGTCGCTCCAGGGAGGTGTAGATGGGCAGCGTCATGAACGGGATGAAGTTGTAGGTGAGCCCGAAGACGACGGCGAAGGCCGATCCGGTGATCGCGGCATCGCCCGGCAGGATGGCGAGGGCCTGGAGGAAGCCGACGACGGGTCCCTCATCCGAGAACAGCTGCTTCCACGCGATCGTGCGCAGCAGGAACGAGATGAAGAACGGCGCGATGACGAGTACGAGCGCGAGCGCCTGCAGCAGCGGCCAGCGGCGCAGCGTGATGCCGATGAAGTAGGCCAGCGGGAACCCGATGAGGAGCGCGAAGAGGGTTGCGAGCGCCGCGAAGCCGAACGAGCGCACCGCCTGCGGCCAGTACTGGGCGAGCACGGTCGCGTAGTTCTCGATGCGGAAGGCGTTCTCGAAGCGGCCGAAGACGAGGGGATCAGGCTGCTGGAGGCTCGTGATGACGAGCGAGAGCAGTGGGACGAGGAAGAAGAGTGCGAGGTAGAGCAAGCCGGGCAGCAGCAGGAGGAGCGCGACGGGGCTCTTCCTGCGAGCGGCCGGCTCCGCCGCCGAGGTGGCGGTCGCGAAGGCGCCGAAGGCCATGGGTCAGGCTTCCTCCAGCTCGGTCTCGAGTTGCTCGCGTCGTTGCGTGGCGATCATGCTCGTGTCGGTGTCATCCAGGAATCGCGACGCCGGGGAGCTCGCGTCGCCGTCGGCGAGACCGAAGGTGTGCCCGACCTCCCAGCTCAGCCAGACCTCATCGCCGTCGTGGTGCATGCGTGCGATGCTCGTGTTCTGGGCGAAGACCGTGAACACCCCCAGCGCCGGCACGGTCACCTCGTACTGGGTGCTGACGCCGCTGAACGACACATCGGTGACCCGTCCGGGGCCGAGCACGTTGCGATTCGCGTCGCGCGCAGGCTCGGTTGCATGCAGAGCCACCTTCTCCGGGCGCACGCCGACCGTCACCTCGCCGTTGTGCCGCCTCGTCCGCTCGCGCGGAACGCTGACTTTCTGACCGGCCACGTCGACGACGACCGTGGTGCCCGTCGACGTCACGACGGCACCCGTCGCGAGGTTGGACTGGCCGAGGAAGGTGGCGACGAAGGTCGTGTGCGGCAGTTCGTAGAGCTCCTCCGGCGGGCCCATCTGCTCGATGACGCCCTTGTTCATGACGGCGACCGTGTCGGCCATCGTCATCGCCTCCTCCTGGTCGTGCGTGACGTGCAGGAAGGTGAGACCCACCGTGCTCTGGATGTGCTTGAGCTCGATCTGCATCTGTCGGCGCAGCTTGAGGTCGAGAGCCCCGAGAGGCTCGTCGAGCAGCAGCAGCGCCGGTCGATTGACGACCGCCCGCGCGAGCGCTACGCGCTGCTGCTGCCCGCCCGAGAGCTGAGCCGGCTTGCGCGCCGAGAGGTGATCGAGCTCGACCAGGCTCAGAGCCTCGTGGGCGAGCGCCTCGGCACCTCCGACCCGGCGGCGTCTCAGCCCGAAGGCCACGTTCTCGAGGACGGTCATGTGCGGGAACAGCGCATAGCTCTGGAAGACCGTGTTGACGGGGCGCTGGTACGCCTTGGTCTCCGTCACGTCCTTCCCCCCGATGAGAATCCGGCCCGCCGTCGCGTCCTCGAGCCCGGCGATGAGCCGCAGGGTCGTCGTCTTGCCGCATCCGGACGGGCCCAGGAGGGCGAAGAACGATCCCGCGGGGATCTTCAGGTCGAGGTTCTCGATCGCGGTGAAGCCGGGGAAGCGCTTGGTGATGCCGACGAGTTCGAGATCGGCACCCGCCTCGGCGAATCCGCGTTGGGGAACAGCACTGTTCGTCACCTCGGGGGTGCTCCTTCAGGTTGGTGCGGGGTCGACCAGGTTGGCGGGGGGTCGACGGGGACTACGAGCCGAGCAGCACGCTCTGGAACGCCGACTGGAACTCGTTCTCCTCCTGTGCCGAGAGTCCGCGGAAGATCTTCACCTTCGACAGCGTCTCGGCGTTGGGGAAGATCAGCTGGTTCTCGGCGAGCTCGGGGTCGATCTCGATCGCGGCCTCGTACGCGCCTTCCACGGGGGTGATGTAGTTGACCCACGCGGCGACCTCGGCGGCGACATCGGGCTGGTAGTAGAAGTTGATGAGCGTCTCGGCGTTCTTCTTGCGCGGCGAGCCGATCGGGATGAGGAAGTTGTCGCTCCACAGCGTTCCGCCGGCCTCGGGGATCACGAACTTCCACTTCTCGTAGCCGGCCTCGTAGTTGAGGAGCGTGATGTCGCCCGACCAGCAGATCGCCGCGAGAGTGTCCTCGTTGACCAGGTCCTCCGTGTACGCGTTGCCGCGAACGTTGCGGATCTGGCCGGACTCCACCTTCTCGCGGAAGATGTCGAGGGCGGCGGTGAAGTCCTCGGCGCTGAAGTCGCTCGAGATGTCGACGCCGTTCTCGATCATGATGACGCCGATCGTGTCGCGCATCTCGGAGAGCACGCCGACGCGGCCGGCGAGGTCCGGGCGCCAGAGGTCGCTCACCGAGCGCACCTCGCCCGTCTTCTCGGTGTTGTACGCGATTCCCGCGAAACCCGACTGCCACGGCAGCGAGCGCGCGCGCCCGGGGTCGAAGCTCGGGTTGCGCAGTCCTTCGACGAGGTTCTCGGCATTGGGGATGTTCGCCTTGTCCAGTTCCTGCGTGTAACCGAGGTTGATGAACCGGCCGACCATCCAGTCGGTGAGGCATACGGTGTCGGCGCCGATGTCCTGACCGAGGGCGAGCTGGTCTCGGACCTTGGCGAAGTAGGAGTTGTTGTCGTCGACATCGATGAGGTAGTTCACCTCGATGCCCGTCTCCTCCTGGAACCGCTCGAGGGTGGGGTAGTTCCCCTCGTCATCCTCGTCGATGTAGAACGGCCAGTTCGCCCAGTTGAGCGTCTTGTCGGTGTCGGACTGATCCTCGGCAGGGCGCAGCTCCTCCGGCCCGGCCGAGCAAGCGGCGAGGGCGAGGGCGGTCGCGCCGGCGCCGGTGCCGGCGAGCATCGTCCGGCGGCTGAGCCGGGCTCGCTTCGCCTGGGCGATCAGGCTGCGGATCATCGGGTCGTCGGGTAGCGGACGGTGCATGGCACTGCTCCTTAACGCGGTGAGAGGTACGACGGTGTCCTGCATGCTGGGGCGGTGGCTCGATACTGGCACACAGCCGGGGCAGACCGCATCCGGTAACGCCCGATTCGTCCATCCTGAAACACAATCGTCACGAAATCAGCACATCCGAGCGCAAAACAGTGCGGAATCCATCGCCAGGGGACGCTACGCTGATTTCGCAGCGCAGCGTGGCGATGACGCCGCGGCATGCACTCGTCGACATGGGAGTTCAGTCATGAGAATCGCGGTCCCCGCAGAGGTCAAGAACAACGAGTACCGGGTCGCCATCACGCCAGCCGGGGTGCACGATCTGGTCGCCAACAGCCACGAGGTGCTCGTGCAGTCGGGCGCGGGGCTCGGATCGTCGATCACCGACGAGGAGTACGCGGTTCAGGGCGCGCGCATCGTGCCCGACGCCGAGTGCGCCTGGGGAGAGGCGGAACTGCTGCTCAAGGTCAAGGAGCCGATCGCCTCGGAGTACGGGCACTTCCGTGCCGGGATGGTGCTCTTCACCTACCTTCACCTGGCCGCCGAGAAGGAGCTCACGCGCGCTCTCCTCGACGCCCAGGTGACGGCTATCGCCTACGAGACGGTGCAGCTGCCCTCACGGGCGCTCCCCCTCCTCGCCCCCATGAGCGAGGTCGCCGGTCGGCTCGCCCCCATCGTCGGAGCCAACGCCATGATGCGCCCGAACGGCGGCCCCGGCCTCCTGGTGCCGGGCGTACCCGGCACTCACCCGGCGAACATCGTCGTGCTCGGCGGAGGCGTGGCCGGCACCAACGCCGTCGCGATGGCCGTGGGACTCGGCGCCACCGTCACGGTGCTCGACACGAACATCCAGCGGCTCCGCGAGATCGACGCTCTCTATGCGGGTCGTGTGCGCACGATCGCCTCGAACGGCTACGAGATCGAGAAGGCAGCCGTGCACGCCGACATGCTCATCGGCTCGGTGCTGATCCCGGGCGCGAAGGCGCCGAAGCTCGTGAGCAACGAGCTGGTCTCGCGCATGAAGCCGGGCAGCGTGCTCGTCGACATCGCGGTCGACCAGGGCGGTTGCTTCGCCGACTCTCGGCCGACCACGCACGCCGAACCCACGTTCAGGGTGCACGACAGCATCTTCTACTGCGTGGCGAACATGCCGGGCGCGGTGCCGTCGACCTCGACTCATGCGCTCACGAACGCGACGATGCCCTACGTGCGGGCGATCGCCAATCACGGCTGGCGTGAGGCGTTGCGAGCGGATCCCGCGCTCGCACTGGGACTCAACACCCATGCGGGTCGGCTCACGAACCGACCCGTCGGCACCGCGCACGGCCTCGACTCGATCGACCTCGCCGCCGCTCTCGCCTAAGGCCCGTCCGCGGGCGACGCGAGAGCGGCCCAGCGCGCACGTCGCGGGCGCTCGCCCGCCTCGACCACGAGGATCTCCTCGGCCGAGTCGCCGCGCATGGGCAGGCTCTGACGGTGGCCGAGCACCGCGCGCCCGTCGGCCTCGGCGACATCGGCGAGCACGATGACGCCGTCCTGCCTCGCCGCTCCGAGCGCCGCCCAGGACGCCTGCCAGCCGTCGGCGTCCGACACCGCGATCCGCCCCGACGAGCTCGCCTCGGCGCACGCGCCAGCGGCCTCGACGTCGCGCCCCGCGCTCGGGATGTGCTCGAGCCGGATGCCGGAGACCCGGTGGTCGAGGGCCTCGGCCGCCCGAGTCGCGACGAGCGAGGCGGGATCGAGCGCGACATCGACGCCGCGCGACCGCAACAGCGCGGCGCACGCCCGCGGCCGGCCGGAGACGACGGCGACCGGTTTTCCCGCGGGTGGCGTCCACGCCTCCACTCGAGGTGGCCGCGCGGTCGGCAGCGTCGTGGGCGACGAGATGAGCTGCACGGCACGACCTCGCCATCGTCCTCGCCCCGGCGGGGCATCGGGGTCGAACTCGCCGACAGCTCCCCCGGCCGCGCGATGATCATCGACCGACGCGGATCGCAGCAGGAGCACGCAGTCGAAGCGGGCGATGACGCCCGCGCGCGCCGTCACGACGGCAGTCGAACTCGCGACGAGGGCCCCACCGGCGCGTCGAACTCGGCGTTCGACGGCATCGAACGCGTCGAGCAGCTCGGGCGAGCGCTCGGCCGCCTCGGCGACGAGAGCGTCGATGTCGGGGATCACGATGATCGGCACGCCGGCCGCCGACCGCGCGTCGAGCTCTGCCCGGAGCTCGTCGAGCACCGCGAGGGCGTCTTCCAGCGCGGCGGGCACCACGGCGAGCTGTGCGCGCTGCTCTCGGGCACTCTCGGCGATGACCGCGAGCGCGTCGTGCGCGCCGCTGCCCTCGGCCCCGATCACCAGGAGAGAGCCGTCGCGAGCCGGGCGCCACTCGGCCCGGCATCGTCGCTGCCGGTCGGGATCGTCGAGCAGCCCGATCGCCAGCGCCGGCCCCGACGGAGGCTCGGCGCCCGGCGCCGCGTCGTCGTCGAGCCCGACCAGCGCTCCCCGCTCGACCTCCGATGGGAGATCGGGTAGCCATGGTCGGCTGGGCCGCGGGGCACCGGACCAGCGCGCCGCGAGGTCGGCGACGTCGTCGTCGTCGATCGTCGCGACCTGCACGAGTCGCGTGCGACCGCCCCCGACCATGACGGCGCGACCGGCCGGCGAGCCGTCGGCGGGCGGCGCAGAGGGCAGGAGCCCCGCGGCATCGGCGGGAGCCGCAAGCCGGAAGGCGATGCGAGTGGCGCAGTTCGCCGCGACGGCGTCGCGGACGACGCCCGCCGGTCGCTGCGTGCACAGCACGAGATGCACGCCGAGGGAGCGCCCGCGCGACGCGAGGTCGGCGAACACCGCGTGCAGTTCGGGAAAGGTCTCGACGAGCACGGCGTACTCGTCGACCAGCACGAGCAAGCGCGCGAGCACGCCCGTCGGCAGTTCGCGCACGTCGCGGGCCGATCGATCCAGCAGCACCTGCTCGCGACGACGCACTTCTGCCCGCAGGCTTCGGAGCGCGCGTTCCGCCGACCTGGCGTCGAGATCCGTGATGAGTCCGACGACGTGCGGGAGCGCGGCGAGGGCGGCGAAGGCGGAGCCGCCCTTGAAGTCGACGAGGAGGATCGAGCGTTCCGTCGGCGGGGCGCCGCAGGCCCACGCGATCGCCGCAGTCCGCAGGAACTCGCTCTTGCCGCTGCCCGTCGTGCCGCCCACGAGGGCGTGCGGATCCTCGGCCAGGAGGTCGAGGACGACGGGACCCGCCTCGTCGACGCCGACAGCGGCGAGGCTGCCATTCGCACCCTGTTGCGGCAGCGCCGACCACGCGATCGATTCCGGGAGGGGAGGCTCTATCGCACGTCGGCCGATCACCGAGCCGTATTCACGGCCCGTGATTCCCTCGGGTCGAAAGAGGATCGGGGATCCGTCCCGTGATCGCACGTGCGCGCGGGTCGCGCTCTCGATCACCACCTCCACCGCGGCCGGCCGGCCGCTCGCGCTCGTAGGCGAGGCGGACCGCTCGAGCACGCACGCGGGATGCAGGTCGACGAGGCGTGCGAGCGCATCCGCGGCGCGGCCTCGACCGACGACGCGCACGGGCCCCGGAGACACGACGACGGGCAGCGCGGGGTTGCGGCTCGCTGCGGCGACGAGCTCGGCGAGTCGCAAACCGCTGCCATCGTCGTCGAGCGCGACGGGGACATCGGGGAGCGCGCCGCTCGGTGCGGGCGCGGTGCCGAGGCGCAGCATCGCCCGCTCCGACCCGGCGGAGTCGAGAACGGCATCGCGCAGCACGACGCGCGGGTGGGCGGCCTCGACGCGAGCTCGCTCGGCGGCGTGGGCGACGGGCACGAGCGCGAGCCACGATGCGCAGTCGCGATCGAAGCGCGCCGCCTCGTCGCGGCGATGCCGGCGGGCGTGCCGTCGGGCATCCAAGGCCGTCGCGATCGCGATGATCGGGCCCAGGACGGCGAAGACGAGGACGAACGCCGACCCGGTGAGGAGCGCGATCGCGACGGCGCCGGCGATCGGAGCGATGACGGCGATCAGCGGGAAGGGCGAGCGCGGTGGCGGGGACGGCGGCGACGGGAGCGGCGGCAGGCGATGCACGCGACCAGTGAACACCGACCGCGGGCCGGCGCACCGACCGTGGGGGGCGAAGGGGGACGCGGCACGAGAGCCGCTCGCTGGGGAGGACCCGCGTCAGCTCACGACCACGAACTGCTCGCCGAGATCGATTCGTGTGCCCCGGACGACGCGGTAGCGGCGACCAGGCTCGCAGTACCGCGGCTCGGATCCGGGTTCGCGGATCACGGAGCCGTTGCCCGAGTGCCGATCGCTCACCCAGAAGACGCCGTTGTCCTGGCCGAACTCCAGGTGCGACTTCGACACCGACCTGCCCGGGTCGACGATCGTGACGATGTGGTCGACGACCTCGCCGGGCTCCGGGTGCGGATTGCGGCCGATGATGCCCGACCCGATGACGGTGTAGCTCTCTCCGGTCGAGAACTGCAGCACGAAGCGCGCCCCGGGCGAGCCGCGCGGGATCAGCCGCGTGCTCTCGGTGTCGGGCTCGAGCACGGGCTCGAGCACGGGCTCAGGGTTCGCGGGCGCGGGGGCCGCGACCGGCGCGGCGACCGGCTCGATCACACGCGTATCGCTCGCCAGCGGCTCGCCGCAGGTGCCGCAGTAGAGGTCCTCCGGCTCCCCCGGGGAACCGCACCGGGGGCAGAGATGGGCGTCCGGCCGGATCGCCGCCGCGAGTCGAGCCTCGGCCACCGGTTCTGACGACCCCGGGGCCACGGGCGCCGACGAGACCTCCGCAATCGCGGCGACGGATGACCGTGCGTCCGGCGCGGCGGGGGCGAGCGGCGGCGGCTCATCGGGCTCGGGCGGCGTCGCTGGCGTGATCGAGAGCGGCTCGCTTGCGGAGAACGGCATGACCGAGGACGTCAGCGGCACGGGAGGCACGACCGGGGTACGCGCGGCGACCGAGCGGCCGCATTCACCGCAGAACATCGCGATGGGCGGCAGTGTCGCACCGCAGTGCTGGCAGATCACCGCGATCGCCTCCCCTGCTCCGTGGTCGGGCGACCAGGATATCGGCGCAGGGAGCGGACCGATAAGGCGGCGCGCCACCGGTCGCGCCGGCTGCGCCCGTCGGCGAGCGCCGCGCGCACGGCGTCGACCGCCGTCCACACGCGATCCGCCTCCCCGGGCTCGGGCTGCTCGGGAGCGTAGTCGACGCGGTCGGCGACGCGCGCGAGCACCCCGGCTTGAGGCCGGCCGATGGCGTCGGCGAGCTCGCGACGCGTGCCACCCGCTGGCAGTGCGACGCCATGATCGATGGCGGCATCGGTGAGCTCGCGCCATCCGCCCAGGATGCGCATGGTCGGGTCGCTCGCGGATCGGCGCCGCCGACGTCGGCTCGCCTTCGCCGCGACGACCCCCATGAGCGGCGCAGCGAGGAGCGCGAGGACGAGCAGGACGATCCCCACGATGCGACCGATCGCGAGGAGCAGTGTCAGCAGGGCGTTCTCATCGGGGCGATCGGTCGGTTCGATCTCGGGAGGCGCCTGCTCGTCGGGGACCGGCGGATCCTCCACCGGGGGCTGTACGGCGTTCTGCGGCCGCGAGACGGGGACGGGCTCGACAGGCTCCTCCGGAGGGATCTCGCGGATCGGCGGAACGACATCGACGGGGATCCACCCCGCCCCGGCGAGGTCGAGCTCTACCCACGCGGTCAGGTCGTCGGATCGGAGCTCCGCCGTCCCGCTCGCGAGAGGGCCGTAGCCGAGCACGACCCGCGAGGGGTAGCCGAGCTCGCGCGCGATGAGCGCCGCGACGACGGCGTACTGTTCGGCGTCGCCGATCATCGGGCGCCGGGTGAGCAGTTCGGCGATGCGGTCCACCGAGTGTCCCGAGCGGCTCGGCGGCTCGTCGTCGTCGACGCCGTGCGAGACGTAGCCGTCGCGCGCGAGCGCCTCGAGGGCGGCCGCGAGTCGTGGGCCGTCGCCGTCGACGCCCGCCGTGACGCCGTCGAGCCAGCTGCGCAGCTCGTCGGGGATCGCGGTGATCCCGGGCACGGCGCTCGCCCCCGCCGTCGATCGGGCCAGTGGCACGGCGCGCTCCGGCGGCACCACCGCCTCGAGCGTGTACGAGAGGCCTCCGGCCGTGCCTCCGATGAAGGCCGCCGTGCCCGTCATCGCGTTGTAACGCAAGCGATCCCGCAGGTCGGCCGCCGCATCGCCCTCGAACTGCAGGGCGCGGAAGTCGCCGACCGTCGGCAGCCAGCTGCCGGTGGATTCGATCAGCTCGACCCGGATCGTCGCGGCGACGCCGTCCGCCGTCGGCTCGCGTTCCGTGGGGATGCGCACGAACCGACCCGAGGCGGCCGAGACCGACTCGCTGCCGACGGCGAACACGACCCCGTCGTAGCTGTCGAGCGCGGCCAGCCGCACGCGCGCGCCCTCGGGAAGGCCCTCGAGCCGCAGGACGACGGAATCGGCCCGCGCCAGCTCGAACGCGGCGCGATACGCCGCGAGGGGGCTCGGCAGGTCGCGGGGATCGAAGGGCCGCTCCACAAGACTGCGCAGCACGACGCGGTCGGCCTCCGGCGGGAACGCCACCGCGGCGCCGACGCCGGCCGCGCCGGCGACGAGGAGCAGGACGAGAGCCGCCGTGAAGCCGCGGAGGATCTCCGTGCGACCGTCGACGAGGCGCGTGGACCCGCCCGCGCGCAGAAGGTCGGATCGCCGATGCCGGCGCAGCACGGCCATCCACAGCATGAGGGCGGTCGCGAGGCCGACGGCGGCGCCGAACGGCAGCGGCGCATCCTCGCGCCCGATCGCGACCGCGAGGACGAATGCCAGCGCGGGAAGCGCGGCGGCGAGGGCGGGGCGGGGCGTCCGCAGCGCGATCGACAGGGTCAGCAGCACGCCGAGGTAGAGCAGGACGAGCGCGGGAACGAGCAGGGCCTGGTACGAACCGACGGGCAGGTCGATCGTGAGCAGCTGCCGCCAGCCGAGAGCGATGCCCGCGTAGAGCTCGAGGAGACCGGCGGGCTCGGGCAGGACGCCGTACACCGTTCGGCCGGGCACGGCGAGCGGCACTCCGATGATCGTGAATACGGCGACGGCGGCGAGGATTACGCCCCAGCCCGGCCAGCGCAGCAGCGCGCCGCCGGTGGCGATGGCCGACGCAGCCGTGATCGCAACGCCGACGAGCACCACGAACGCCGGCGCGCGGTAGATGGGCCACAGGGCGAACGCGACGAGCGACCAGGAGATCGTGCTGAGCACGAGCGACGAGGCGAGCACGGCGGGGC
>SCPB01000036.1 GCA_005502445.1 Microbacteriaceae bacterium X2B | reverse complement strand
GCCCAGAGACGCCCCCTCCCCTCCTCGCGACGGCCGTCACACCCGAGACGGCGGCGTGGGCGGCGCAGTGGGCCGACGGACTCATCACCGTGAACCAGAGCGACGAGGCTCTGCGCCGCGTCGCCGACGCCTATCGAGACGCGGGCGGCCGCGGCGAGGTGCTCGTGCAGGTGCACGTCGCGTGGGCCGACACCGAAGAGGAGGCGCTGGCCTCGGCCTTCCACGAGTGGCGCACCAACCTCCTCCCTCCCCCGCTGTGCTGGGATCTCGACTCGCCCCGCGCCTTCGCCCTCGCCGCGGCCCACGTGCGACCCGACGACGTGCGCGCCTCCGTCGTCGTCGCCGACAGCGGCCAGCGCGTCGTCGACGCGATCGGCGGGATGCTCGCCCAGGGCTTCGACGGCGCCTACGTCCATCACGTCCCGGTCGAGCAGCGCGCCTTCCTCGAACGGGTCGGGCCGAGCATCCTCGCCGAATTCGTGGATTCCGCACGGCGGGAGGCGCGCGCATGAGGCCCACCGACACGGGAGATCTGTGGTGGAAGACCGCCGTCGTCTACTGCCTCGACATCGAGACGTTCATGGATTTCAACGACGACGGCGTCGGCGACCTCGAGGGGCTCGCCCACCGCATCGACTACCTCGCCGAACTCGGCGTGACGTGTCTGTGGCTCATGCCCTTCTATCCGACGCCGGGTCGCGACGACGGCTACGACATCGTCGACTTCTACGGCGTGGACGCACGCCTCGGCCACCACGGCGACCTCGTCGAAGTCCTCCGCACGGCGAAGGATCGCGGCATGCGCGTGATCGCCGACCTCGTCGTCAACCACACCTCCGACCAGCACCCGTGGTTCAGAGCGGCGCGCTCGAGCCGCAGCTCGCCGTACCGCGACTTCTACGTGTGGCGGGATGCGATCCCGAAGAACGCGCCGACCTCGGTGTTCCCGGGCGAGGAGGACGGCGTCTGGCAGTTCGACGAGAAGACCGAGCAGTACTACCTGCACAACTTCTACCGGCACCAGCCCGACCTCAACCTCGCCAACCCGCGCGTGCGCGACGAGCTCGCGAAGGTCATCGGCTTCTGGATGGAGCTCGGCTTCAGCGGATTCCGCGTCGACGCCGTGCCGTTCCTCGAGCAGGGCGACCCGGTCGTCGACCCGCACGAACTGCTGCGCTCGCTGCGCAAGTACCTGTCCAGGCGAGCGGGTGACGCCGTGCTGCTCGGCGAGGTCAATCTGCCGTACGAGCAGCAGTACGCCTTCTTCGGCGGCGAGGCGGCCGACGAACTGACCATGCAGTTCGACTTCATCGGCATGCAGCGCCTCTACCTCTCGCTCGCCCGTCAGGATGCCCGGCCTCTCGCCGAGGCCCTGCGCGAGCGCCCCGTTCTGGCTCAGGAGTCGCAGTGGGCCAACTTCGTGCGCAACCACGACGAGCTCACCCTCGACAAGCTCAGCGAGGCCGAGCGGCAGGAGGTGTTCGAGGCCTTCGCACCCGAGGAGGGCATGCGCGCCTACGATCGCGGCATCACACGCCGCCTGCCGCCCATGCTCGGCGGCGACCCCCGGCACGTGCGCATGGTCTACAGCCTGCTGTTCTCGCTGCCCGGCACGCCCGTGCTGTACTACGGGGAGGAGATCGGCATGGGCGAGAACCTCGAGCAGCCGGGTCGGCTCGCGGTGCGAACGCCCATGCAGTGGAACGCCGGGGCCAACGGCGGCTTCTCGCGGGCGCGGGCGCGGCGGCTCGCGGCGGCCGTGACGCCCGACGGCTACGGGCCCGCCCACGTGAACGCCACCGCGCAGCGCACCGACGACGACTCGCTCCTGCGCTTCATCGAACTGCTGATCCGCCGCTACCGCGCCTCGGCCGAGATCGGCTGGGGTGACCTCACCATCATCGAGCACGCCATCGACAGCGTGCTCGTGCACGCCGTGCAGGGCGCCGAGGGGCGCATGATCGCCGTGCACAACTTCTCGGCCGACCCGCAGACGGTCGAGTTCGCTGTGCCCGACGACATGGGCCCGAAGGCCGAGCTGACAGAACTGCTGCGCGACGGCGGAGTCGTCGCCGACGAGAACGGGCGCGTGACGATCGCCCTCGACGCCTACGACCACCGCTGGCTGCGGGTGCACGGCGGGGAGGACAAGCGACTCTCGTGATGCGCGCGACGCGCACCGGGCATCCGCCCACCGTTCGATGGCCGGGTGCTGCGGCGACTCGCTAGCTAGCTCGCGCGCTCCTCGGGGGCGGCGACGCGCTGACCGACGACGGCGCTGACCCCGTCGTGCCGCATCGAGACGCCATAGAGGGCATCCGCGATCTCCATCGTCCGCTTCTGGTGCGTGATGATGATGAGTTGCGAGTTCTCGCGCAGGTCGCGGAGGATCGTCAGAAGGCGCCCCAGGTTGGCGTCGTCGAGGGCCGCCTCGACCTCGTCCATGATGTAGAACGGGCTCGGACGAGCCTTGAAGATCGCGATGAGCAGGGCGACGGCCGCGAGCGAGCGCTCGCCGCCCGAGAGCAGGCTCAGCCGCTCGATCTTCTTGCCGGCGGGCTTGACCGTGACCTCGATGCCCGTCGTGAGCATGCTCTCGGGCTCGGTGAGCAGCAGCTGGCCCGAGCCGCCCGGGAAGAGGATCGGGAAGACCCGGTCGAAGGCATCCTTCGTGTCGGCGAATGCTGCGGCGAAGATGTGCTGCATCGTCTCGTCGAGCTCGTCGATGATCTCGAGCAGATCCCGGCGCGTGCGGGCCAGGTCGGTGAGCTGCTCGGTGAGGAACTTGTGGCGCTGCTCGAGCGCCGCGAACTCCTCGAGCGCGAGCGGGTTCACGCGGCCGAGCTGGCCGAGCTTGCGCTCGGCGCGCGCGAGGCGGGCCTGCTGCTCGGCGCGGTCGAACGCCCGCCCGTGGTCCGGCGCACCGCTCTCATCGACGCCTCCCTCGACCTCGGCCCCTGCTCGCCGTTCAGGAAGAGAAGCGTTCTGCGCGGCGATCAGCGCCTCGACACGCCGCTGGTCGCCGATCGCGGCCTCCATCTCCTGAACCGCGAACGGCGCGAGGTCGGCGGCTTCGGGCCGGGCGGGCGCGGTCGGGTCGAACGCGGGCGCCTCGGGGTCGGGGTCGACGCGCGAGGCGACCTCGGCCGCTACGGCGTCGGCGAGAACGCGCGCTGCCGTGGTGAGCGCATCGTCGTCGGGCACGAGCACATGAGGGCCGTACTCGGCCACGAGAACCTCCTCGACGAGACCGAGCTCGTCCCCCGCGCGCTCGAGCAGCTGCGAGAGGTGCAGCTTGTTCTCGTAAATGCGCAGCTCGAGGCCGTGCACGTTCTCGGTGATGGC
Source organism: Microbacteriaceae bacterium X2B (assembly GCA_005502445.1). GTDB lineage: Bacteria > Actinomycetota > Actinomycetes > Actinomycetales > Microbacteriaceae > Microcella. The sequence goes on along the minus strand of SCPB01000036.1, from coordinate 15,193 downwards.
GTGCAGGCGCTCGCGCAGCGCCGACTCGGTGCGGCGGAGTTCGACGAGCTCCTCGTTCTGCTGCAGGCGCGCGGTCTCGGCCTCGTGCAGGGCGACGCGCGCCTCGGCGACCGAGCGGTCGATCGCGGCGAGCACGGCCGGCAGCGCCGAGGCGACGCGCGTGGCCCGCTCGACCTGGCGCTGGCGCAGCACTGCTCGACGCGCGGCTTCCTCCGTTGCGGTCCGTTCCTCCTCCCGGCGGCGCTCGAGCTGCACAGCCCTGTCACGCTCGGCCCGCACCCGCTCGCGGGCGGTCTCGAGGGCGATCCGGTGCTCCATCTCCGCCGCGCGGGCGCCGTCCAGCTCGGCCACGAGCCCGTCGCGCGCGCTCGCATCGAACATGGGGCGCGGGCGCGCGGCGAAGTCGGCGTGCGCCGTCGAGGCGCGCTCGACCCCGGAGTCGGCCTCGCGCACGACCTCCTCCGCACTCTCGAGCGACGCGGCGAGCCGCGCGGCCTCGGCCTCGGCGGCTTCGGCCTGAGCACGAGCCCGCGAGACCTGCTCGCTGCGCGCCGCGCGCTGGGCGTCCTGATCGCGCACGGCGGCGAGGGCGGCGGTCGCGCGCTGCTTCGCCTCGACGAGCCCGGCACGGCTCTCCTCGAGCGTGAAACGGGCGCGCTCGATCGCGGTCGCGATATCGGCGAGCCGGGCGGATGCCGAATCCCGCTCGGCGGTCAGCTCCAGTCGGCTGCGCCCCGCCCCCGATCCCCCGCGCAGCACGCTGCGGGTGAGCACCTGCCCGGCCCGCGTGACGATGCTCACGCTCGTCGTCACGGCACCGAGGCGCTCGATGCGCGGCCAGGCCGCGCGCGCGGCGTCCAGATCCTGGGCGATGAGGGTGCGGGCGAGCAGGTCGGCGACGCCGGGCGGAGCGGTCATGACGGTCGTCGCCGGCACGAGCCCGCCCGTCGACTGCAGCGCGAGGGCGAGCTCGGTCGGCGTGCTCAGCTCGGCGAGCACGACCTCGACGCGGCCCGCCTCGGCCTCGCGCGCGCGGTCGAGGGCCGCGAGCCCGGCGTCCAGGTCGTCCACGAGCACCGCCTCGGCGAGCGTGCCGAGCGCCGCGGCGATCGCGGCCTCGTAGCCGGGGGTGACGCTCAGGTGGTCGGCGACGAGTCCGCGCACGCCGCCGCCGAGGAGGAGCCCGGCGGCGCCGTCACCCGAGTCGACCGCCTGCGACAGCGCGCCGACGCGGGCGGCGAGGGCGTCGCGCTCGCGCTCGAGCGCGTGCAGGGCATCTCGTTCCCCGTCGATGCGGCTCGCGAGCCCGGCGACGCGCTCATCGGCGGCGACGAGCGCCTCCTCGAGGGCGCCGTGGTGGTCGTCGCCCTGCTCGAGCGCCGACAGGGCCGCGAGCTCGGCGCGCGTCGACTCCTGCCGGGCGAGCGCGGCCTCGAGCGCGTTCTGCTGACGCAGTAGCTCGCCCCGTGCCGCGGCGAGCGTCGAGCGGGCGACGTCGACGCGGCTCGCGAGCCCGGCGAGCTCGAGGTCGTGCTGCGACACGAGCGTCGACTGCGCGGCGATCTCCTCATCGAGGGCGTCGAGGGCGGCGCGCACGGCAGCGGTGCGGGCGGCCGCCTCGCCGACGGAGTGCTCGGCATCGGCGACGCCCGAGCTGAGGGAGTCGGCCTCGGCCCGCGCCTGGTCGACCATCGCCTGCGTGACCGTCGACTGCATGCCGGGCAGCTCGCCCTGCTGGCTCAGCAGTGTGAGCTTCTGCTGCGCGAGCGTGCTGAGCGACCGCAGGCGCTCCTGCGCCTGCTCGAGACCGAAGGCCGTGCTGCGGGCGCCGTCGACGGCGTCGCCGACCATCCGGGCCTCGATGCGCGAGATGCGCAGACGGGCCTGGTCGAGCTGCTCCTGCACGACGATGCGCTCGCTCGTGCGCTCGCTCTCGGTGCGGTGATGATCGGCGAGGGTCGCCCGCAGCGCGACGACCTCGTCGGCGAGCAGTCGCGCGCGCGCGTCGCGCACGATCGCGGCGATCGTCTGCGCCTCGCGCGCGATCTCGGCCTGACGGCCGAGGGGGGTGAGCTGGCGACGGATCTCGCCCGCGAGGTCGTTCAGGCGCGTCAGGTTCGACTGCATCGCCTCGAGCTTGCGCACCGTCTTCTCTTTCCGCCGGCGGTGCTTGAGGATGCCCGCGGCTTCCTCGATGAAGCCGCGGCGCTCCTCCGGGCTCGCGTGCAGCACGGCGTCGAGCTGCCCCTGCCCGACGATGACGTGCATCTCGCGACCGAGGCCGGAGTCGCTCAGCAGCTCCTGCACGTCGAGCAGCCGGCACGCCTGCCCGTTGATCGCGTACTCGCTGCCGCCGTTGCGGAACAGCGTGCGCGAGATCGTGACCTCCGAGTACTCGATCGGGAGCATCCCATCGGAGTTGTCGATCGTCAGCTGGACCTCGGCGCGCCCGAGCGGCCCGCGGGTCGCGGTGCCCGCGAAGATGACGTCCGACATCGTGCCGCCGCGGAGCGTCTTCGCCCCCTGCTCGCCCATGACCCAGGCGAGGCCGTCGACGACGTTCGACTTGCCCGAGCCGTTGGGGCCGACGACGCACGTGACACCCGGCTCGAACTGGAACGTGGTCGGCTGCGCGAACGACTTGAAGCCCTTGAGCGTGAGGCTCTTCAGGTGCACGCGCGCGCTCCGTCTCGGATCGGTGGTCGGATCAGGCCTACCGTACCGGGTCGAGGGCGGCTATCCTGGCGGGCTGTCCGCGTGGCAGCGCACTCAACCGGCGGGAGGTCGGCCATGGCCGCGTTCACGCTCGTCGAGCTCGCGATACCGGCGAGCCTCGACGCCCCCGGCGCCGACGACTTCCGCGACACCGTCGACGTGCGCAACGCGGTGCGCACGCACGACGCCGGCACCGCCGACCTCGAGTTCACCGCGGAGGAGCTGCTGCCCGGCTGGCTCGATCCCTACGAGCCGAAGCGGCTCTTCGTCGCGCGCGTCGACGGGCGGATCGTCGCCCGCGGCATCATCGAGCGCAAGGCCGACGACGCCGCCACCGCCTGGCTGCTGGCCGAGGTGCTGCCGGAGTACCGCGGCCGCGGCATCGGGCGCGCGCTCGCGGTCGAGCTCGAACGAGCCGCCGGCGCCGAGGGGCGCTCGAAGGCGATCGTCTACGCGCCGTCGCCGGCGCCGGTCGACGACGGCGCTGCGGCTTCCGGCGGGCGCGGCTCGATCGACGTTCGGGTGGATGCTCCCACCGGGTTCGGCTCGGTGCCCGCCGCGAACCCCGAGGTGCGGCTGCTGCTCGACCTCGGCTACTCGCTCGAGCAGGTCGCTCGCGGCTCGCGCCTGCAGGTGCCCGTCGACGACGCCGACCTCGTCGCGAGCATCGCCCGCGCGCGCGAGCGGGCCGATGCCGACGAGTATCGCGTGCACCTCTGGGCCGATCGCACCCCGCGGAGGTGGCGCGAGGACCTCGTGCACCTGCTGACGCGCATGAGCACCGATGCGCCGAGCGCCGGGCTCGAAGAGCCCGAGGATCGCTGGACGGTCGAGCGGCTGCTCGACGACGAGCGCTCGCACGCCGCCGACCCGCGCATGACCCTCACGGCGGCGGTCGAGCACGTGCCGAGCGGTCGACTCGTCGGCTTCACCGAGCTCAACGCTCCCGCAGAGGTCGAGCGGCCCGTGTCGCAGGAGGACACGCTCGTGCTGCGCGAGCACCGCGGCCGCCGGCTCGGGCTGCTGCTCAAGGCCGAGAACCTGCGGCACCTCCAACGAGCGAAGCCCGGGCACGCGAGCGTGACGACGTACAACGCCGAGGAGAACCGGCACATGCTCGAGGTCAACGAGGCCCTCGGCTTCCGCCCCTTCCTCTACGAGGGTGCCTGGCGGAAGAACCTGCGACCCGAGTAGCGCCGGGTTTCGCCCGCGTCTCGCCTGTCGCTCGTTCCCGGCAGCGGCGGGGCCGCGCGGCGTGTCGGCCCGCGACGCGCCGGGTCGCGGCGTTCTCACCGGGGCGGCGCGACAATAGCGGGCCGTGCCGCGGGCGCGTGACCCGGGCCGGCGCGACGACGATGCGCCGGGCGCGCGCCCGGCGCGACAGCGGCGGGCCAGGCGGCGAGTGCGCGGCTCAGGCCGCGCCGCGCGCCGCGCGCAGGCGCTGGCAGCGCGGGCAGAAGTGCGAACCGCGGTTCATGAACTGCTCGCGCACGAGCACCCGCCCGCAGCGCGAGCACGGCGAGCCGTGCTGCCCGTAGGCGCGCAGCGAATGGCTGAAGTACCCGGAGGCGCCGTTGACGTTGACGTACTGCGCGTCGAAGCTCGTGCCGCCCTCCTCGAGCGCGCGGCGCAGCACGGCGCGCACCTCGCCGAGCAGCTCGCGCGCCTTCCGCATCGAGATCGTCGAGGTCGGCTGGTCGTAGTGCAGGCGCGCCGCCCACAGGGACTCGTCGGCGTAGATGTTGCCGATCCCGCTCACGAGCGACTGATCGAGCAGCGCGCGTTTGATGCCCGTGCGGCGAGAGCGCAGCGCGGCGAGGAACCGCGCATCGTCGAAGGCCGGGTCGAGCGGGTCGCGCGCGATGTGGGCGACCCGGCCGGGCACGAACGCCAGGGGGCTGCCGTGCCCGCCCGGGGCGCCGTCGGGGGTCGGCGCGAGCGCGTCGATCGCCATGGATCCGAAGAGACGCTGGTCGACGAAGTCGACGCGCAGCGCGCCGTGCACCGGATGCGCGACGCCGAGCACGATGCGCGTGAGCGGGGCGACCTCGGCGTCGACGCTCCGCAGCAGCACCTGCCCGCTCATGCCCAGGTGGACGACGACCGCCTCGACCGGGTCGCCGAGCGCGCCCGTCTCGCCGGCCGGAGCGGCGTCGCCGACGGCCACGGGCATCCACAGGAATTTGCCGCGCCGCACGGCGGAGTCGATGCGCGCCCCCGTGAGGCGGTCGATGAAGTCCTCCGCAGGCCCGTCGTGGCGCTTGAGCGACCGCTCGTCGAGCACGCGCACCGAGGAGATCGTCGCGCCCGTGACGGCAGGGGCGAGACCGTGACGGACGACCTCGACTTCGGGGAGTTCGGGCATGCGGGCGAGACGAGCGGGAGTCGCTCAGGCGGGGCGCCGCGCCTGCAGCGCGGTCCACGCTTCGAGTGCGGCGGCCATCTCGGCCTGCTTCTTGCTCGTGCCCTCGCCCGAGGCGATCGGTGCGCCCGCCAGGAGCACGGTCGCGGTGAAGCGCTTGGAGTGGTCCGGGCCCGTGTCGGTCAGCTCGTAGACCGGCAGGCCGTGCCCGAGCCGCGCCGCGAGCTCCTGCAGCGAGGTCTTCGGATCCATCGCCGCACCGAATCGCGTCGGGTCGGCCACGAGCGGCGCGACGAGGCGCAGCACGAGGTCGGTCGCGGCGTCGTCGCCGCGGTCGAGGAAGGCCGCCCCGATGATCGCCTCGACGGCGTCGGCGAGAATCGACGACTTGTCGCGACCTCCCGTGAGCTGCTCGCCCCGGCCGAGCTTCAGGTGCTCGCCGAGACCGATCGACCGCGCGACCTCGGCGAGTGCGACCGCCGAGACGAGGGAGGCGCGCCGCTTGGCGAGGTCGCCCTCGTCGAGCGAGGGGTAGTTCGTGAACAGCATGACCGTGACGGCCTGCCCGAGGATCGCGTCACCGAGGAACTCGAGTCGCTCGTTGTTCGCCGCGCCGCCGTTCTCGTACGCCCACGAGCGGTGCGTCAGAGCGAGCTCGAGCAGATCGGGATCGATTGCGACGCCGAGGGCGCGCGTGAGCTCAGCGCGATCCGGCGCCCGGCCTGCACTGCTCGTGCTCACGAAGGCCTCGCCGATCGGCGGATCAGACGTCGGCGACCTTGCGACCCTTGTACTCGAGGAAGAGCGGGGTGCCCGCCGAGTCCTCGACCACGCGGGCGCGGTGCGGCAGGCTGTAGACGACCTTGCCGTTCTCGATGGTCTTGACGAGGGTGGGAACCTCCGCCTTCCACTGCGAGCGGCGCGCGTGGGTGTTGGCGCGCGACTTCTTCCGCTTGGGAACAGCCATGATCTCTTCTCTCTTTCGTGTCGGCGCGCCAGGGCGCCGGAGTCTCAGTCGGTGTTGTCGGTCGTGTCTGCCGCAAAGCCTTGCAGGGCGGCCCAGCGCGGATCGATGATCTCGCGCGGCGTCCGCTCCGGGTGGTCGGCTCGTCGCTCACCGGTCTCGGGGTCGAGACCGGGGCAGTCGGGACGGCACACCGGCTGGAACGGCAGCGACAGCACTACCGCATCCCGAACCACGGGTTCACAATCCACGTGATTATCGTGAACCGTGTAGTCGAAGGCGTCATCAGGAGAATACGCGAAAACCTCCTGGAATTCGACTTCGACCGGCAGCGTGACCGGGTCGAGGCAGCGCACGCACTCCCCCACCGCCGTCGTCGTCACCTCGCCCGAGACGAGGATCCCCTCGTGCAGCCCCTCGAGGCGCAGCTCGATCGCGATCGGGGTGCCCGCCGGCACGACGACCGCGGCCGCGCCGAGCTGCTCGGGAACGTCGAAGGCGAGCGACTTCTCACGCATCTCTCCGGCGCGGTGCACGAGGTCGCGCACGGCGAGGCGATAGGGGGAGGCGGGAGCGGGCATAGCGCCCCATCCTAGCCGACCGGCCACGGGCATCCCGATCGGTCAGGACGCCCGTGGCCGGCACCCGTCGAGCGAGGCTAGCCCGCCGCGACGGCCGTGAACGCCTCGTCGTATGCGAGGAGCGCGCGCTCGACCTCGGCGGGCGTCACGATGCACGGCGGCACGACGTGGATGCGGTTGTCCGCCGCGAAGGGCAGCACGCGGCGCGTCATGAGCTCGGCCTTGATGCGGCCGATGACGCTCGCGTCGACGGGCGCGCGGGTGCCGCGATCGGTGACGAGGTCGAGCGCCCAGAAGACGCCGAGCCCGCGCACCTCGCCGATCATCTCGTGCTTCTCGGCGAGCGCCCGCAGGCCGGGGCCGAGGTGCTTCTCGCCGATCCGCTTCGCGTTCTCGACGATGCCCTCGTCGGTCATCGCGTCGATCGAGGCGACGATCGAGGCCATCGCGAGCGGGTGGCCCGAGTAGGTGAGGCCGCCGGGGAAGACGCGCTCGTCGAAGGCCGCGGCGATCTCGGGCGAGATGACCACGCCGCCGACGGGCACGTAACCGGAGTTCACACCCTTGGCGAAGGCGATGAGGTCGGGCCCGACCCCGGTCGGGTTGACCTCGGCGCCTTGCCAGGCGAACCACTCGCCCGTGCGGCCGAAACCCGCCATGACCTCGTCGGCGATCCACACGATGCCGTAGCGATCGGCGAGCTCGCGCACGCCGGCGAGGTAGCCGGGCGGGGGCGTGAGCACCCCCGCGGTACCCGGCACAGACTCGAGCAGGATCGCCGCGATCGTGCCGGGGCCCTCCGCGACGATCGTGCGCTCGAGGTGCTGCAGCGCCCGCTCCACCTCCTGCTCAGGACTATCGGAGAAGAACTCGCTGCGGTAGGCGAACGGGCCGAAGAAGTGCACGTGCCCGTATGCATACTCGTTGGGCATGCGGCGCCAGTCTCCGGTGGCGGCGATCGCCGCGCCCGTGTTGCCGTGGTAGCTGCGGTACGTCGAGAGCACCTTGTGCTTGTGCGTCGTGAGGCGCGCCATGCGGATGGCGTTCTCGATCGCATCCGCCCCGCCGTTGGTGAAGAAGACCTTCGCGAAACCGGGGCCCGCCTTCTCGACGATGCGCTTGGCCGCCTCGCCGCGGGCGAGATTGGCGTGCGCCGGCGCGACGGTCGCGAGCTCCGCGGCCTGCTGCTGGATCGCGGCGACGATCTTCGGGTGCGAGTGGCCGATGTTCGTGTTGACGAGCTGACTCGAGAAGTCGAGGTAGCGCTCGCCGTCGTAGTCCCAGACCTCGCAGCCGGCGGCGCCGGCGATGACGAAGGGGTTCAGCGCCCCTTGCGCGCTCCACGAGTGGAAGACGTATTGCCGGTCGAGCTCGAGGGCACGCGCACCATCGGCCGGGTCGAGGTCGGGCCGGGTGGTGTGCGACCGGTTCAGAGTGTCGGTCATCGCTATCAGTTCCTTGACTCGAAGAGGAGGATTCGGACATGCTCGCGACCCGGTCTCCGGGCGCCGTTCCGCCATTATCGTCCCGATCGGCGGCCCGCGGCGTGCGCGTTCGTTGCGATCGTGCGCCCGAGCGACGAGGCGGCGCGGGATGCTCGCCTCGAGCACCCCGCCCACAGTGCCCGCGCGGCACGACGGCACCCGGTGCGCACGGACTCACTCGCGCGCACCAGGCACCGTCGTCGGCGGTGCTGCTAGTTGCCGCCCTCCATGAGCTCGACCTCGATGGGCTCGAAGCCCTCGCCGAAGACGTCGACGCCCTCCTCATCGAGCTCGGCGAGAGCCTGCTCGATGTACTCGTTCGTCCAGACGCCCTCGCCGGGCTCCTCGGTGATGAGGCTCGCGCCCGACTCGTTGACGGCGCTCAGCGCGGCGGCGACGGTGTCGTCGAACGCGCCCTCGTCGATGTAGCCGATGCCGTCCGGAGCCGGCCAGATGAGCTTGTTGGTCTCGTTGACCATCCACAGCTCGTGGCTCGGGCCCCAGCCGGAGCCCGCGTCGATCGTGATCTGCGCGGCGTCCTCCGGGTTCTCGGCGGCGTACACCCAGCCCTTGATGACGGCCTTGAGGAAGGCGACCGTGGTCTCCTGGTACTCCTCGTCGCTCTCCAGGCGCTCGGTGTCGGCCCAGATGGCGTCCTGCAGCATCGCGCCGACGGTGTCCTCGTAGCTGATGACATTGAGGTCGTCGGCCGTGTACAGCTCACCCGTGTCGGGGTTCACCGTCTCGAGCACCTGCGCGTACTCGTTGTACGTCATCGCCTGCGCCGCATCGATGTCGCCGGAGAGGAACGCGTTCATGTTGAAGTCCTGCGTGATGATCTCGACGGTCGACGAGTCGAGGCCCTCCTCCGCCATGGCCGCGAAGATCTCCCACTCGTTGCCGAAGCCCCACGAGCCGATCTTCTTGCCCTCGAAGTCGGCGACCGACTCGATGCCGCTGTCGGCCCACGCGACCTGCAGCGTGCCCGAGCGCTGGAAGATCTGCGCGATGTTCGTGACGTTCGCGCCGGCCTCGATCGACCCGAGCACCTTCGGCACCCAGGCGATCGCATAGTCGACGTCGCCGTTCGCGAGGGCGTCCTGCGGCACGATGTCGCCGCCGGAGGGGATGATCTCGACGTCCAGGCCGGCCTCCTCGAAGTAGCCCTGCTCCTGCGCGGCGAAGTAGCCGGCGAACTGGCCCTGCGGCAGCCACTGCAGCTGCAGCTTGACCGGGGTGAGTTCCTCACCACCGCTCGAGCCATCGGGAGTCTCGGCGGGCGCGGAGCAGGCGGAGAGCGCGAGCGCGGCGGTGAGGCCGATCGCGCTGATCGTCGCGAGGCGACGGATGCGGTGCGTCATGTGCAGTCCTTTCGGTGATTCCTGGTGCGGTGGGGGTGGGGAGGATCCTGCGGGTCGTGCAGTGCTGCGGTACTGCCCCGCTGGCGCGGGGACGAGGTGCGGTCGCCTCATCGTCGGCGCGAGACCAGCCGTTCGAGGCCGAGGGCGACGAGGTAGAACGCAAGCCCGAGGATGATCGCGGCGACCACGTAGGCCCACGCTCGCGGGTAGGCGCTCGAGGCGGCCGAGGTCGAGATGAGCCCGCCGAGTCCGCCGCGCGGGCCGCCGAAGTACTCGGCGACGAGTGCGGAGATCACGGCGAGCGAGGAGGCGAGCCGGATGCCCGTGAACGTGAACGGGGCGGCGGTGCGCAGGGTGATGACGCGCATCGCCTGCCCGGGGGTCGCCGCGCACGCGCGCATGAGATCGCGGTGCACCGGGAGGGTCTGGCGCAGACCGCGCGCGGTGTTGATGAAGACGGGCACGAAGGCGGCGAGCGCCGCGATGAGCTGGCGACCGGTCTGCGCGTCGGCGCCGAAGGCCGTGTTGAGCACGGGCGCGAGGGCGACGATGGGGACGACCGCGAGCGCCGCGACCACGGGGGCGAGCATGCCGTCGACGAGCCGCGCGGCCGAGGCCGCGAGGGCGAGGGCGATGCCGACGAGCGAGCCCACGATGAGGCCGATGAGCGCGTTGAGCCCGGTGAGCGCGCCGGCGCTCAGCATCGAGGGAGCGAAGGCGACGATCTCGTCGCCGATCGCGGCGGGGCTCGGCAGCAGGTACGCCTCGACGAGGCCGCTGCCGGCGAGGAGCTGCCACACGGCCACGACGACGACGCCGAGCACGATCGGGGCGAGCACGCGCTCGGCCCCGCTCGGCGCGCGCTCGACCGCCGCGGAGCCGCTCATCGGGTCTCCACCCCGCGCGCCCGGGAGACGGGCGAACCGTGCAGCGCCTCACGCACGGCCGTGATCATCTCGAAGAAAGCGCCGTCCTCGCGCAGATCATCGGCGCGGTCGGCCGTGCGGCCGAGGTTCATCGTGACGATGCCGGCGATGCGCCCCGGGCGAGGCGACATGACGACGACGCGGTCACTCAGGTAGACGGCCTCGGGGATCGAATGCGTCACGAAGACCACGGCGGCTCCGGTCTCGGCCGCGATGCGCAACAGCTCGCTCTGCATGTATTCGCGCGTCATCTCGTCGAGCGCGCCGAAGGGCTCGTCCATGAGCAGCAGCGCGGGCTTCTCGGCGAGCGCGCGAGCGATCGCCACCCGCTGCTGCATGCCGCCCGAGAGCTGGTCGGGGTAGGTCGAGGCGAAGTCGCCGAGACCGACGAGCGCGACGAGCTCGGCGACGCGGGCGGCGCGCTCGGCTACGCCCATGCCGTGAAGCTCGAGCGGCAGGGCGATGTTGCCGGCGACGGTTCGCCACGGGAGGAGCCCCGCCTGCTGGAACGCGATGCCGTAGCGCTGATCGAGGCGCGCCTGGTGAGCGGAGGTGCCGAAGACCTCGACCGTGCCGGTCGTGGGCGCATCGAGATCGGCGATGAGCCGCAGCAGGGTCGACTTGCCGCACCCGGAGGGGCCGATGAGCGAGACGAACTCGCCCGGCGCGACGTGCAGGTCGATGCCGCTGAGCGCCGTGACCTCGCCCTTCCTCGTGGCGAAGACCTTGTCGACGCCCGTGACGGTGACGGCGGCGATGGCGCCCGCCGGTGCGGTGATCACCGTGTTCATGCCTGCTCCTCCGAGCGTCGGTAGTTGCGGAAGACGAGACCGAGGATCGCAACCGAGCCCGCCGCGATGAGGCCGAGCGCGACAGCCCCGAAGATGGGCGCCCACGCCTTCGAAGGATCACCGCTCGCCTGGCCGGCGTACTGGATGACGAGGCGGCCGATGCCGCCCTGAAGACCGGTGGAGACCTCGGCGACGACGGCGCCGACGACGGCGTTGGCGGCCGCGAGCCGCAGAGCCGGCAGCAGGTAGGGCACGGCGGCCGGGAAGCGCAGGTGCATCAGGGTCGCGCGCCAGCCGACCGAGTAGGTGCGCATGAGCTCGAGGTGGATCCGGTCGGGCGCCTGCAGCCCGCGCAGGGCCCCGACGGCGACCGGGAAGAAGGCGAGGTAGCTCGCGATGACGGCCACGGACATCCAGTCCTGCCATTCGAAGGCGCCGATCTCGATGCGCGATCCCCAGCTGCGCACGAGCGGGGCGAAGGCGATGAGCGGGACGGTCTGGCTCAGCACGATCCACGGCAGCATCGCCGATTCGGCGATCCGCCACCGCTGCATGACGAGCGCGAGGGCGATGCCGACGACGACGCCGACGATCCAGCCCGCCGCCGCGATGCCGAGGGTGAGGCCGGCCGCGAGGACGACCTCGAGCCAGAGGGGCCTCGCGCCCTCGGCGCGCGTCACGGGTTCGGCGAGCCGGCTCGCCATCTCCCACAGGTGCGGCATCGCCAGGTCGCTCGTGCGCGGCAGAACGCGCGCCTCGCCGATGACGAGCCCGTCGGCAGGGCCGAGCGCCTTGTAGAGCTCCCAGACCGCGCCGAGAACGACGAGGCCGAGCATCCCGTACGCCCACAGTCGCACGCGCGCGCCGCGATCGCGCACGCGCCGGCGCGGCGGCGTGAGGGCGATCGCGGCGTCGGTCATGCCTTGGCCCGCTTGGCGCCCTTGATGGCCGGGATGATCGTCTCGCCGTACACGCGGAGGGTCTCCTCCTTGTTGTCGTGCTGCAGGTAGCCGGCGAACTGGTCGACGCCGAGCTCGCGCAGCGCCTCGAGCTTCTCGATGTGCTCCGCCGCCGTGCCGAGCACGCAGAACCGGTCGACGATCTCGTCGGGCACGAAGTCGACGTGGTCGTTGCCGGCCTTGCCGTGCGAGTTGTAGTCGTAGCCCTCGCGACCGGCGATGTAGTCGGTGAGCGCCGCGGGCACCGCGCCGTCGCTGCCGTGCTTCGCGACGATGTCGGCGACGTGGTTGCCCACCATGCCCCCGAACCACCGGCACTGATCGCGCATGTGCGCCCGGTCGTCGCCGACGTACATGGGCGCCGCGACGCAGAACTTCACCGAGTACGGGTCGCGGCCGGCATCGTCGGCGGCGGTGCGCACCGTCTCGATCATCCACTTCGCGATGTCGAGGTCGGCCAGCTGCAGGATGAAGCCGTCGCCGACCTCGCCCGTGAGCCTCAGGGCGAGCGGCCCGTAGGCGGCGACCCACACTTCGAGCTCGCTGCCCTCGCTCCAGGGGAACTGCAGCGTCGCGCCGTGGTAGTCGACGGGTCGCGAATTCGCGAGCTCGCGGATCACGTGGATCGACTCGCGCAGCTCCTTCAGCGTCGTCGGCTTGCCGTTCGTGACGCGCACCGCCGAGTCGCCGCGGCCGATGCCGCAGATGGTGCGGTTGCCGTACATCTCGTTGAGCGTCGCGAAGACGCTCGCCGTGACCGTCCAGTCGCGTGTCGCGGGGTTGGTCACGAAGGGGCCGACCGTCACGCGGTGGGTCGCGGCGAGGATCGCCGAGTAGATGACGTACGGCTCCTGCCACAGCAGGTGAGAGTCGAAGGTCCAGACGTGGCTGAATCCGTACTGCTCGGCGAGCTTGGCCAGGTGCACGGTTCGCGATGCGGGCGGGTTGGTCTGGAGTACTGCTCCGAAATCCATGGATGCTCTCTCTCGGGGTTCTCGGAACGCTCAGACGAGGTACTGCGACAGTCCGCGGCGCAGGTACTGCCCGTGACCGGCTCGGCCGTGGAAGGCGTCGTCTCGGATCACCACGCTGCCGCGCGAGATCACGGTGTCGACCTTGCCGTCGATCTCGAAGCCCTCCCACGCGGCGTGGTCCATGTTCATGTGGTGCTTGCGGCCCGTCGGGCGGCCCTCGTCGTCGACCGGCATGCCGATCGAGGTGTGGCCGTTCGGGTCGTAGACCACGATGTCGGCGTCGGCCCCGGGGGCAATCACACCTTTTTTGCCGTAAAGACCGAACATTCGTGCGGGCGTGGTCGACGTGATCTCGACCCAGCGCTCGAGCGTGATCTGGCCGGTCACGACACCCTGGTACATGAGATCCATGCGGTGCTCGACCGAGCCGATGCCGTTCGGGATCTTCGAGAAGTCGCCGAGGCCGAGCTCCTTCTGGTCCTTCATGCAGAACGGGCAGTGGTCGGTCGAGACCATCTGGATGTCGTTGGTGCGCAGACTCTGCCACATGTGGTCCTGGTGCCCCTCGGCCCTCGAGCGCAGCGGCGTCGAGCACACCCACTTCGCGCCCTCGAAGGCTCCCCACTTCTCGCTCACGGCGCCGAGCTGCTCTTCCAGTGAGAGGTAGAGGTACTGCGGGCACGTCTCGCCGAACACGTTCTGACCGGTGTCGCGGGCGGCGGCGAGCTGCTCGACGGCCTGCTTGGCGCTCACGTGCACGACGTAGAGCGGCGCGCCGGTCAGGTTCGCGAGCATGATCGCGCGGTGCGTGGCCTCCTCCTCCATCTGCCAGGCGCGAGCGACGCCGTGGTAGTACGGGTCGGTCTTACCCTGGGCGAGCAGCTGGGCGACGAGCACGTCGATCGCGGGGCCGTTCTCGGCGTGCATCATCGTCAGGAGCCCGTGCTCGGCGGCCACCTGCATCGCGCGGAGGATCTGCGCGTCGTCGGCGTAGAAGACGCCGGGGTAGGCCATGAACATCTTGTAGCTCGTGATGCCCTCGTCGACGAGCCTCGGCAGCGCGGCGAGCGAGTCCTCGTCGACGCCGCCGACGATCTGGTGGAACCCGTAGTCGATCGCGGCGTTGCCGGCGGCCTTCTCGTGCCAGGCGGCGAGGCCGTCGAACACCTTCTGACCCGCCGTCTGCACGGCGAAGTCGATGATGCTCGTCGTGCCGCCCCAGGCGGCCGCGATCGTGCCCGTCTCGAAGGTGTCGATCGCGGCGGTGCCGCCGAAGGGCAGCTCCATGTGGGTGTGGGCGTCGATGCCGCCGGGGATGACGTACTTGCCGGTGGCGTCGATGACCTGATCGACGGCCGCGGTCAGGTCGTGCCCGAGCAGGGTCGAGCCGGGGTCGAGCACGGCGACGATGCGCTCGCCGTCGATGAGGACGTCGGCCGCCCCACGCCCCGTGGCGCTGACGACCGTTCCGCCCGTGATGAGGATGGTGCTCACGCGAGTCACTCCTTCGTGTCGGTTCGTGCGAGGGGTCAGGGGCGGGTCGTGGCGGTGTACGACTCCGGCCGGCGGTCGCGGTAGAACTGCCATGAGTTCCGCACCTCGCGGATCAGGCCCAGGTCGAGGTCGCGCGTGACGATCTCGGTCCGATCCTGGCTCGCGATCTCGCCGACGTAGTTGCCCCGCGGGTCGACGAAGTAGCTCGAGCCGTAGAAGGTCACGGCGAGGTCGCCGAATTCGTCACTCTCGGTGCCGATGCGGTTGTTGGCGCCGATGAAGTACTGGTTCGCGGCGGCTGCGGCAGGCTGCTCGAGCTCCCAGAGGCGATTCGACAGGCCCGGCTTCGTGGCGCTCGGGTTGAAGACGATCTCGGCGCCGCCCAGGCCCAGCTCGCGCCAGCCCTCCGGGAAGTGCCGGTCGTAGCAGATGTACACGCCGACCTTGCCGACAGCGGTGTCGAAGACGGGGTAGCCGAGGTTGCCGGGGCGGAAGTAGAACTTCTCCCAGAACCGGTCGAGGTTCGGGATGTGGTGCTTGCGGTACTTGCCGAGCACCGTGCCGTCGGCGTCGACCACGACG
>SCPB01000035.1 GCA_005502445.1 Microbacteriaceae bacterium X2B | reverse complement strand
CGGCGCCGCGGGCGCCGCGGGCGCCGCGGCCGGCGCGGGCGCCGCGGAGTCCGGGCTCGTCAACATCAACACCGCCGACGCGAGCGCGCTCGACACCCTCGCGGGCGTCGGCCCTGCCCTCGCCTCGCGCATCATCGCCTGGCGCGAGGCCAACGGCCCGTTCCGCAGCGTCGACGAGCTGCTCGCGGTGTCGGGCATCGGCGAGAAGACCCTCGCAGGCTTCCGCGACCAGGTCACGGTGTGAGCGCGGCCGGCGGGGTGAACTCGGTGGTCGCACGCGGCGAGGTCGGGGAGGACGCCGGACTCGGCACCCCGACGCGCCTCGACGCGCGACTCGCGCTGCCCGCGCTGAGCGGCTGGCTCGCGGCGATCGTGCTCGTCGGGGTGCCCAACGCCGCCGGAGGAGCCGCCGCGGCAGCGGGCGCGCTGCTCGCGGTGCTCGCGGCCGGAACCGCGATCGCAGGACGGGGCGCGCGTAGGCGGGCCGGAGGGTGGACGGCGGCGGGCATCCCGGCCGTCGTCGCGATCGGCGTCGTCGCGCTCTCGATCGCACTGCTCGCCCCCGCCCGCGCTCCCCATGCCGTCGCCGACGCGATCGAGCGCGGGGGCTCGCTCGTCGGCGTGATCGCGCTCGAACAGACCGCGACCGGCGACGACGCGAGCGCCGATGCCGTGCTCGAGCGAGTGGAGCCGATCGGCGGAGCAGGAACGTCCGTCGCTGTTCGAGTGCCGGTACGCGTGCTCGGACTCGACGCGGGGGAGCGCTTGCCGCTGGGCACGCGGCTCGAGGGGCGCGTGCGGATCATCCCGCTCGAACCCGGCGACGACAGGGTCGCGCTCGCTCGGCCGGTGGGGGAGCTGCGGCTGGTGGCGACTCCGCCGCCGCTCATCGGGGCGGCCGACGGCCTGCGGGAGCGGTTCCTCGTGGTGGCCGCTCGGTTGCCGGGGCCGGGGGCCGCCCTGCTGCCCGGACTCGCCATCGGAGACACCTCCGCGGTCGACGACGAGCTCGATGCCGCGATGAAGAGGTCGTCGCTCAGCCACCTGACCGCGGTGTCCGGAGCGAACTGCGCGATCGTCGTGGGCCTCGTGCTCGGCATCGGTGCGATCGCGCGATGGCGGCGGGCAGTTCGCGTCGGCGCGGCCCTGGCCGCGCTCGGCGGCTTCGTCGTGCTCGTGACGCCCGAGCCGAGCGTCGTGCGCGCGGCCGTCATGGCGGCGATCGTGCTGCTCGCGGTCGCGAGCGGGCGGCCGGCCCGGGGCGTTCCCGTGCTCGCCGCGGCCGTGCTCGGCATCATCGTGCTCGACCCGTGGGCGGCGCGCGAGTACGGCTTCGCGCTCTCGGTGCTCGCGACGGCCGCGCTGCTCGTGCTCGCCGGGCCGCTCGCCGACCGGCTCGCGACCGTCATGCCGCGCACGATCGCGCTGTGGATCGCCGTGCCGCTCGCGGCGCAGCTCGCCTGTCAGCCGGTGCTCGTTCTGCTCGCGCCCGAGATCCCGCTCGCCGGAGTCGTCGCCAACGTGCTCGCCGCGCCGGCAGCGCCCGTCGCGACGATCGTGGGCATGCTCGCGTGTCTCGTGGCTCCTCTCCTGCCGCCGGTCGGGCTCGTCCTCGCCGCCGTCGCGTGGGTGCCGGCCTCGTGGATCGCGGGTATCGCCGGCGTCGCGAGCGGGCTGCCCGTCGCCGTCGTGCCGTGGCCCGAGGGAGCGGCGGGTGCACTGCTGCTCGCCGTGCTCGTCGCCGGCGGGCTGATCGCGGCGGGCATCCCGCAGCCGATCGCGACCGGGCGCGCACGGGCGGCCATCGCGCTCGCGACCGCGACGCTCCTGGTCGGCGTCACCGGGGCGACGGCCGGCGTCGCGGCGCTGCGCGGGCTCGGCCGACCGACCGACTGGGCGATCGCGCAGTGCGATGTCGGTCAGGGCGACGCCGTGCTCGTTCGGTCGGCCGGGCGTATCGCGCTCACCGACACCGGCATGGACGCCGAGCGGCTCGAATCGTGCCTGCGAGTGCTCGGGATCGACCGGATCGACCTCCTCGTGCTCACCCACTTCGACGCCGACCACGTCGGGGCGATCGAGGTCGTCATCGGTCGCGTCGGGACGGTCATCGTCGGTCCGACCGATGGAGAGCGGGATGAGTCGATCGTCGAGGCGCTGCGTCGCGGTGGCGCCCGGGTCGAGTCGGTGGCGGCCGGGCGCAGCGGAGCGCTCGGCGACTACCGCTGGCGGGTGCTGTGGCCGCCCGGCCATCGCGGCATCGAACCGGGCAACGATGCGAGTGTGGTCGTCGAGTGGCGTGGCGATGCCGGGTGCGGTTGCCCGAGCATGCTCGCGCTCGGGGATCTCGGCCGCTCGGCGCAGGAGTCGCTGCGCGCGAGCGTGCGCCTCGCTCCGGTCGACGTCGTGAAGGTGAGCCACCACGGGTCGAACGACCAGGATCCCGAACTCTACGGCGCGGCGCGCGCCGCGATCGGGCTCATCGGCGTCGGCGCCGACAACACCTACGGCCACCCGACCGCCGAGGCGATCCACGCAGTGGACGATGCGGGGGGCGCGGTGCGTCGCAGCGACGAGCACGGTCTCGTGCTCGTCGCGCCGTCGAGCGAGCCGCGGGCCGATGGGCCTCCGGAGTGGCGGGTGTGGACGGAGCGCGCCGCCGGGCAGTCGGCGTCGCCGGGGGCGTGGGTGCGGGTGGCGCAGGATCGGGTGGCCTCGGAGACGGCGACGTCGAAGCTGGTGATGTCGGAGTAGGCGGATAGGCTGGCGAGCGACCCGATCGGCCCGATCGTGCCGCGCTCGAACGCGGGCGACATCGCGCCAGTCCCCGCCTCGACAGCTCTTCAGGAGGATCATGGCAGCCCCGTCGCGCGGCAAGCCCGGCGCGAAGAGCGCGGCGCGCATCCCCCAGCTCGCCTGGCACGAGATCCGACCGGCGCCGGTCGTGCTCCTCAGCGGGCCGGAGGCCTTCCTCGCGGACCGCGCCAGCCGGTTGCTGCGCGATGAGCTGCGCGAACGCGACGCGAGCCTCGAGGTGCACGATCTCAGCGCTGACGGCTACGCGGCGGGTGAACTGCTGACCCTCGCGAGCCCTTCGCTGTTCGGCGAGCCGCGACTCATCCGCGTCGAGAACGTCGAGAAGTGCAGCGACGCCTTCCTCGCCGACGTGCTCGACTATCTGGCCGCGCCCGCCGACGACACGGTCGTGCTCCTCCGCCACGGCGGGGGAGTGCGCGGCAAGAGGATGCTCGACGCGATCCGCGCCGGTGACGGCGGCGGCATCGAGATCGTCTGCACCGAGCTCAAGCGCGACTCCGACCGCGCCGACTTCGCCGCCGCCGAGTTCCGGCACGCAGGCCGTGCCATCGCCCCGGCGGCTCTGCGCGCGCTCGTGAGCGCTTTCACCGACGACCTCGCCGAGCTCGCGAGCGCCTGCCAGCAGTTGCTCGCCGACACGGATGCCGAGATCACCGCCGCGGTGGTCGAGAAGTACTACGCAGGTCGCGTCGAGACCAATGCCTTCGCCGTCGCCGACGCCGCGATCGCCGGCCGGTACGGCGAGGCGCTCGCACTGCTGCGCCACGCGCTCGCGACCGGAGCGGATCCCGTGCCCATGGTCGCCGCCTTCGCGATGAAGCTGCGCACGATGGCGAAGGTCGGCGGCTCGCGGGGGTCCGGTGGGCAACTGGCCGGTCAGCTGGGCCTCGCCCCCTGGCAGATCGACCGCGCCCGGCGCGACCTCCAGGGGTGGAACGAGGTCGGCCTCGGCCGGGCGATCCTCGCCGTCGCGGAGGCGGACGCTCAGGTCAAGGGCGCCGGCCGCGATCTGGTCTACGCCCTCGAGACCGTCGTGCGCGTCATCGCGGCCCGCGGCCTTGCCCCCGCCCCCGCCTGAACCTCGCTTTGCCGCTGAGCCCGTACGTTCGTCGACAATTCAGGAGTCTGCGCTTCCGGGTTGTGCACCTGCCCGCACGTCCGCACCCCGTACTTCCGTCGACAATTCAGGAGACCGAGCTCGGGCCACCCTCTGCAGCCCGCTGAACAGCTCGGCGTTCGTCGTGTCGCTCGCCTTCCGCAGTGGCGACCTCCTGAATTGTCGACGCGAGCGACGACAGAGTGCTCGCGGCCACGTCGCCACGACCTCCTGAATTGTCGACGGGAGTACGAGAGAGCGGGGCGCTCCGCGCCACGGCAGAACGACGGAGCCCCGCTCGCCGTGGGGCTGAGCGGGGCTCCGATGACGCGTGACGCGTGACGCGCGGTGCGCGGGCGCACAGGGCGCCGCGCGGTGACGACCTAGAGGGCGCCGACCTGCTTGGCGATGGCCGACTTGCGGTTCGCGGCCTGGTTCTTGTGGATGACGCCCTTGCTCGCGGCCTTGTCGAGCTTCTTCGTCGCGACGACGAGAGCCTCGGCGGCCTTCTCCTTGTCGCCGGCGACGATCGCCTCGCGCGTGCGGCGCACGGCGGTCTTGAGCTCGCTCTTGACGGCCTTGTTGCGCTCCTGGGCCTTCAGGTTGGTCTTGATGCGCTTGATCTGCGACTTGATGTTCGCCATGACTGTCTTTCTTCGAGAGGAACGGTGTGAGTGAAGCGGCCGGGGTGGGGGTGCCTGGGCGCGGAGCCCGGTGGCGAACTGTTCCCAGCCGCGATCCGTGTCGGAAGAGAGAGGGCTTCGGCGACACGCAAGCCAGCAGGCAACATTACCAGTCGGCGAGCGCTCGCGACAATCGTGCGCGTGGCGCGTCGGCCGCCGCCTCGCGACGATCGGCGATGCGGATGCCCGGCCCCGGGCATCTCGCCGGTTCACGGGCCCCGCGCGTGCCGTGGGAGAATGGCCCGACATGTCTCCTCGCGCCCTCTCGCCGCTCGCCCCCGCGGCTACCGACCCGACGCTGATCCGCAACTTCTGCATCATCGCGCACATCGACCACGGCAAGTCGACGCTCGCCGACCGCATGCTGCAGATCACGGGCGTCGTGAGCGACCGCGACATGCGAGCGCAGTACCTCGACCGCATGGACATCGAGCGCGAGCGCGGCATCACGATCAAGAGCCAGGCGGTGCGCATGCCCTGGGCGCTCGCGGAGCCGGGCGCGCCGTCGGGCGCGAAGCCGCAGACCTTCGCCCTCAACATGATCGACACGCCCGGTCACGTCGACTTCACCTACGAGGTCAGCCGCAGCCTCGCCGCGTGCGAGGGCGCCATCCTGCTCGTGGACGCCGCGCAGGGCATCGAGGCCCAGACGCTCGCGAACCTGTACCTCGCGCTCGAGAACGACCTGACGATCATCCCCGTGCTCAACAAGATCGACCTGCCGGCGGCCGACCCGGAGAAGTACGCGAAAGAGCTCGCGGGCCTCATCGGCGGTGACCCCGACGACGTGCTGCGCGTGAGCGGCAAGACGGGCATGGGCGTCGAAGGCCTGCTCGATGAGGTCGTGCGGCAGATCCCGGCGCCGACGGGCGACCCGGCCGCGCCCGCTCGCGCGATGATCTTCGACTCGGTGTACGACAGCTACCGCGGCGTCGTCACCTACGTGCGCATGATCGACGGGCGGCTGAGCCCGCGCGAGCGCATCCAGATGATGTCGACGCGCGCGACGCACGAGCTGCTCGAGATCGGGGTGTCGAGCCCCGAGCCGACCCCGAGCAAGGGCCTTGGCGTGGGCGAGGTGGGCTACCTGATCACGGGCGTGAAGGATGTCCGCCAGTCGAAGGTCGGCGACACCGTCACGAACGCGCAGAAACCGGCCTCGCAGGCCCTCCCCGGCTACACCGACCCCAAGCCGATGGTGTTCTCGGGGCTGTACCCGATCGACGGCAGCGACTACCCGGTGCTGCGCGAGGCGCTCGACAAGCTCAAGCTCTCCGACGCCGCCCTCAACTACGAGCCCGAGACCTCGGTCGCGCTCGGCTTCGGGTTCCGCTGCGGTTTCCTGGGCCTGCTGCACCTCGAGATCGTCACCGAGCGACTGGAGCGCGAGTTCGGCCTCGATCTGATCTCGACCGCCCCGAGTGTCACCTACGAGGTCACGACCGACGACAAGAAGCAGTTCACCGTCACGAACCCGAGCGAGTTCCCGACGGGGGCGAAGATCGCGAGCGTGAGCGAGCCCATGGTGAAGGCGGCGATCCTCGCCCCGAAGGACTACGTCGGCACGATCATGGAGCTCTGCCAGAGCCGCCGCGGCGCGCTCATCGGCATGGACTACCTCGGCGAGGACCGCGTCGAGATCAAGTACACGATCCCGCTCGGCGAGATCGTCTTCGACTTCTTCGACCAGCTCAAGAGCAAGACCGCCGGCTACGCGAGCCTCGACTACGAGCCGACGGGCGACCAGGAGGCCGACCTCGTGAAGGTCGACATCCTGCTGCAGGGCGAGGCGGTCGACGCATTCAGCGCGATCGTGCACCGCGAGAAGGCCTACGCCTACGGCGTGCTCATGACCGAGCGGCTGAAGAAGCTCATCCCGCGCCAGCAGTTCGAGGTGCCCATCCAGGCCGCGATCGGCGCCCGCATCATCGCGCGCGAGTCGATCAGCGCGATGCGCAAGGACGTTCTGGCCAAGTGCTACGGCGGCGACATCACCCGCAAGCGCAAGCTGCTCGAGAAGCAGAAGGAGGGCAAGAAGCGCATGAAGATGGTGGGCCGCGTTGAAGTGCCGCAGGAGGCCTTCATCGCCGCGCTCTCGGGCGACACCGAGTCGAAGAAGGAGAAGAGGTAGCCATGCCGCGCCTCCCGCTCGCGCAGCGCACGGTCACCTACGGCTCGGTCGGCGGCACGCAGGCCGTCGACCTCATGCAGTACCCGCCGCGCGGCTACCGGCCGCTCGAGCTGCGCGGCCGCGTCGGCCACGGCGAGGCGCGCTGGAAGTACGCCGTCGAGCAGCTGCTGACGGCCGGCGTCTACCGCGGCGCCGGAATGGCCGTCCGCATCATCCCGGCCGCCGGCGATCAGGATGCCGCTCACTACGTGCCCATCGGCTACGACGAGCACGGCGACCCGGTCGAGGCCGCGACGCTCGAGGTGCCCGACGACGAGTTCTCGCCCGATGGCGAGCGGTACCTGCGGCCGGGTGACACGATCCTCGTCGGTGCCGCCCTGGGCGGCCGCATGCTCTACGGCATGCCGGGGCGCATCGTGCTGCGCGACGAGGCCGAGAACCGCGTGCTGTACGCGGTCGGCACGCTGCCGGGCAACCCGCTTGCGGGCGAGGAGTCCTTCCTGCTCGAGCGCGAGGCAGACGGCGGCGTCTGGCTCACGGTGCGCAGCTTCGCCCGGCCCGCGAACCCCGTCTTGGCCCTCGCCGCTCCCGTGCTGCACTCGGCCCGGCGGCACTTCGCGCGGCGCTTCCTGCGCACCCTCTCGGCGCCGATTCCGGGCGCGGCCCCGCTGCCCTCGCAGCGCGCCGCGATCGCCGCGTCGAGTGCGGCCGAACTGTCGAACGAGCCCGATGCGTCGAGCGCGCCGTCGGCCCCCGCGATCGACTCGCGCGACCCTCGTGCCGGCGCGGCCGAGGGCGACGACGCTCAGCGATCCTGACCTACGCTGAACTCCGTGACCGAGGAACCCCGCCCGACCGCCTCCGGCATCGGCCGCGTTCTCGTCGTCGTCTACGCGATCCTCGCCCTCGCGGCGAGCGGGCGCTCGGGCTACCAGATCGCGACCAAGCTCTCCGAGGCTCCCGTCGCCTACGCGCTCTCGGCGGTCGCCGCCCTCGTCTACGTCGTCGCCACGGTCGCGCTCGTCACTCGCGGCCGAACGGCCTTTCGTGTCGCAGCAGTCGCGATCGGGTTCGAGCTGCTCGGCGTTCTCGTCGTCGGGGTGCTGAGCATCGTCGATGCCGGGCTCTTCCCCGACGACACCGTCTGGTCGCGCTTCGGGCAGGGCTACCTGTTCATCCCGCTCGCGCTGCCCGTGCTCGGCCTGCTCTGGCTGCGCCGGGTGCGGAGGGCGCGCCGCTCGCTCGAGGCGCCTGCGTGAGCGCGCCGCGCATCCTCGACGGACTCGACGGGCTGCCGCTCGACGACCGGCGCTCGATCGTCTCGATCGGCAAGTTCGACGGGGTGCACCGCGGGCACCGCGCGGTCATCGCGGGCATGCGCGAGCGGGCGGGCGATCGGCGCGTCGTCGTCGTGACCTTCGACCGCCACCCCGCGGCCGTTCTCGCTCCCGAGCGCGCGCCCGCCCCGCTGCTGAGCGTTGCGCAGAAGACCGAGGCGCTCGTCGCCGCCGGTGCCGACCTCGTCGTGGTGCTGCCGTTCACGCGGGAGCTCGCGAGCTGGTCGCCCGAGCGGTTCGTGCAGCGCGTGCTCGTCGACGGGCTGCGGGCGGCGGAGGTCGTCGTCGGCGCCGACTTCCGCTACGGGGCTCGGGGCGCGGGCACGGTCGACTCGCTGCGCGCCGCGGGCGGGCGCTTCGGCTTCGCCGTCTGCCTCGTCGACGACGTGTGCGAGCAGAACGGGCGACGGGTGTCATCGACGGGCATCCGCGAGGCCCTCGATGCCGGCCGCATCGAGGAGGCGACGGAGGCGCTCGGCCGGCGCCCGCGCATCCGCTCGCTCGTCGTTCCCGGCCACCAGCGCGGTCGCGGTCTCGGGTACCCGACGGCGAACCTCGCGCACAACGCGGAAGGGTACGTCCCGGCCCACGGCGTGTACGCCGCGTGGCTGCACGTCGAGGGCGTGCGCTACCCCGCGGCGGCCTCGGTCGGCGTGAATCCGACCTTCGGCGACGTGCTCGAGACGACCGTCGAGGCGCACGCCATGGACGTCACGCTCGACCTCTACGGCAAGGTCGTCGAGCTCGAGTTCGTGCGCTGGATGCGCGAGATGCGCGCGTTCCCCTCGCCCGAGGCGCTCGCGGTGCAGATGGGGCTCGACGAGCGCGAGATCCGCGCGGTGCTCGAGCAGGCGGCCTCGACGGTCTGATCGGGGCGGTGGCGCGGTCCGCGCGCGAGCGCCCGGCTGCGGCGGGTCATGGTTCTGGCCAGGGGATGGGCTGGCCGATCTCCTCGACGGGGCGGCCGGAGCGGCGGGCGGCGAGGTCTGCCTGCCAGGCGCCTTTCAGGGGCGGGCTGGTGTCCTCGATGAGGACGCCGACGCGGTCGGGGGCGTAGAAGTCTGCGTCGAAGGGGCGCAAGCCCAGGGCGGCGCAGTACTGGATGAGCAGTTGCTGGGTGAAGCGGTCCTGGACTTTCTTGGCGGTGTAGTGGCGGGTGTCTTCGAAGGGCAGCGGCTCGCCGTGGTCGACGAAGTTCCAGGTGCGGATGTTGTCGAACTGGGCGATGCCGATGCTGCGCCCGCCGGTGCCGAACTTCTCGGTGGGGTCGTGCCAGTGGACGCCGAGGCGGTGCAGGCCGTAGAAGCCGGTGTTCTTCTCCACGTCCAGGCTGCTCGGGGAGCTCTCCACCGTGATTGCACGGAGCCCCCGCGGCGTCAAGCCTCCGGCGGCATCTTTGGCGCCGCCTGCCACCCAGTTGTCGTTCAGGACGCAGACCCAGGGTCCGCCGGGGACGGCGGCGTCGGGGATCGGGTCTGCGGTGGGGGTGAACAGGGTCTTGCGCGACATGGGGCCCACGAAGGGCAGCAGCTGGCGGAGCTGCTGCTCCAGGTCGCCGCAGATGGGCCGCACGCGCATCGGGTAGCCGGTGCGGTTCAGCACTGCTGTGCCGCGCCAGCCCATCCAGGCCTCGACCACCTCGTCCAGGGTGCCCTCGATGAAGGTCAGGGCCCTGGTGAGGGGCATCCATCGGCCGCCGAACAGCAGGCGGGCTTCCTCCTCGGCGGCGCGCGCCATCCGAGAGCCGGCCCGCGCACGAACCTGCGTCAATGGCATCACTCGCACGCGAGTCCCCCGACTCTCGAGTCGATCCGACGGGCATGTCCGTCGTCGAAGCGGAAAATAGCAGAACTCAGTAAATATGCGGAAGTGATCTCAGGAAATGTCGTCGTCGGGCGCGGGCGCGGGCGCACCTGGCTCGTGCCCGGGCAGCGGCCCGCGCCCGGCCAGGAAGAGCACGATCGCCGCGCCGGGCGCCCTCAGCTCCGGTCCCGTGCCGACGCGCCAGTCGCCGTCGCTCGCCACGAGCGTGCGCGCCCGCACGACGGTGCGGCGCTCGAGCGGCGCGCGCAGAGCCCGATCGAGCGCGACCGCTCCGAGCGTGGTCGCCTCGATCGCGATCGGCTGCGGGATGCCCTCCGCCACCTCGAGCGCCGTGACGACCGCCGCGCCGAGAGTCGCGACCGAGGCTCGCGCACCCGCGGCGTCGAAGCGCTCGGCCTCGGCGCGGACGGCCGCCGCGAGTCGACCGCCGTCGATCGCCGAGACCTCCGCGCTCGGCACGTCGATGGCCCCGAGCGCGGCGGCGAGGCGTTGCCACCTCGTCAGCCGCACGCGCGTCAGGAGGGTGCGCAGGGCATCCTCGACGGTGCCCGCCGCGAGCGGGCGCGACACGAGCCCGGGCCGCGCCTCGAGAAGCGCGGCGAGCGCGCGCAGCACCGTGGCCGTCTCGCGCGCGCGATTCGCAGTGACCTCCTGCTCGTCGCCGCGGCGCCGATTGCTCATCGGCAGGTACCGGCCCCAGTCGCTCACGGTCACACTGTAGGCGCCGCCTAGGATCGTGGGGTGCCCGCCCCGACCCTCTCGCCGCGCGGTGGGCGGATCCTGGGCGTGCTGGGCGTGCTGCTCATCGCCCTCAACATCCGCACGGCGGTCGCCGGCCTGTCGCCGCTCGCCGGGCGCATCGACGCCGAGATCCCGCTCGACGCCGCCGCGATCGGGCTCCTCGGCGTCGTGCCGCCCGTCGCGTTCGCGGTCTCGGGCCTCGTCGCGCCGTGGGTCGCCCACCGCATCGGTCTCGAGCGCGCGTTGATGCTCGCCGTCGGCGCGATGATCGCGGGGCACCTGCTGCGCGGGGCGTCCGCCGACTACCTCGGCCTGCTGCTGAGCACGCTGCTCGTGCTCGCGGGCGCCGGCTTCGGCAACATCCTGCTGCCGCCCGCCGTGAAGCGCTACGCCCCGCACCGCATCGGCGCGGTCACGGCGGCCTACGCGACGATGATGTCGATCTCGACGGCCGTGCCGGCGCTCGTCGCCGTGCCGATCGCCGACGCCGCGAGCTGGCGCCTCTCGCTCGCGCTGTGGGGTGCGGTCGCCGTGCTCGCCCTCGTGCCGTGGGTGGCGCTCGCGATCCGCCCGCCGCATCCCGTCGTGACCGCCCCGATCGCGGTCGTCGCCGCGGGGGCCGCGATCGATTCCGGGGCCGACCCCGATTCCGGCCTCGACGCCGACCCCGTCGACGAGCCCGACCCGAGCCAGTTCGGCCGGCTCGCCCGCTCGCGCACCGTCTGGGGCATCACGATCCCGTTCACCGTCTCGAGCATCACGGCGTACTCGACCTTCGCGCTGCTGCCGTTGCTGCTTCAGGATGTCGCGGGCCTGAACTCGGGGCAGGCGGGCGCCCTGCTGGGGCTGTTCGCGATCATCGGCCTTCCGCTCTCGCTCGTGACGCCCGTGGTCACGGCGCGGCTCACCTCGCCCGCGCCGATCATGGTCGGCGGTGCGGCGGCCTTCGCGATCGGCTTCGGCGGGCTCCTCGTCGCCCCGGGTCTCGCCACGCCGCTCTGGATCGCGGCGATCGGCGCGGGGCAGATCCTCTTCCCGATGTGCCTCGCGCTCATCTCGCTGCGCAGCCGCACCGCGCATCGGGCCGTCACGGTGAGCGGATTCGTGCAGGCCGTCGGCTACGCGATCGCCGCCGTCGCGCCGCTCGCGCTCGGCCTGCTGCGGTCGCTCACGGGCAGCTGGACCCCTGCGCTGCTCGTGCTCATCGCCGCCGCCCTCGCGACGCTCGCGGCCGTGCCGCTGCTGCGCTCGGGCGAGGTCATCGACGACGAGCTCGAGCGCCGAGGCCTCTAGGGTCGCGCGGGGGCGGCCTCACGAGCGCCCGCCGAAGCGCCCGCCGCGACGCCCGGCGGTTGCCGCGCTACGGCACGAGGTGCGCGTGGTGCACGAGCGCCGCGGCCCCGATGAGCGGCCCCTCGCCGCTGAGCCCCGAGGCGACGACGCGGGTCTTGGTCACGAAGCCGAAGTCGCTGTGGCCGGCGACGGTCGCCTGCACGAGGTCGACGTAGTCGTCGGCGACGTGGCTGAAGCCGCCGCCGATCGCGACGACGTCGAGGTCGACGAGGGCCGAGGCGGAGGCGATGGCCCGGCCGACCGCGGTGGCCGAGCGCTCGATGGCGGCGCGCGCCGTCGCATCCCCGGCCGTCGACGCGGCGGCGAGCTCCTCGCCCGTCGCGCCCCGCCAGCCCTGCGACTGCGCCCAGGCGACCGTGCGGGGGCCGGAGGCGATCGCCTCGAGGCAGCCGCGCGCGCCGCACGCGCAGCGGTCGTCGAAGCCCGCGACCTGCACGTGGCCGATGTGCCCGGCGTTGCCCGAGGGCCCCGCGATCGTGCGGCCGTCGAGGATCAGCCCGCCGCCGACCCCCGTCGAGACGATCATGCCCATGACGTTCGACTCGCCCTGCGCGGCGCCGACCCAGACCTCGGCGAGGGCGATGCAGATGCCGTCCATGCGCAGGGTCACGGGCAGCGAGACGGGCAGCAGGTCGGCGACGAGCTCGCCAAGCGGGTAGTCGCGCCACGCGGCGAGGTTGAGGGGCGAGACGTTGCCCGTGCGACCGGCGATGGGGCCCGCCGAGCCGATGCCGGCGCCGAGCAGCGCGACGCCGGGGCCGCTCGCCGATTCGAGTGCGGCCTTGACGGCCTCCGTGACGGATGCGGCGAGCTGCTGCGAGGTGGAGCTCGCGCCCGTGGGGCGGCGATGCCGCGATCCCGCGAGAAGCTGCCCGGAGGCGTCGACGAGCGCCGCCTCCACCTTGGTTCCTCCGAGGTCGACGGCGAGGGCGTAGTCGGTCACGGGCGGGTCCTTCCGGGGCGGGCGCAACGACGCGCGCGGTGGTGGTCTCAGCGTAGCGGCCCGGATGAGCGCGCGATCGCGCCCTCTGCTCATCTGAGCAGGTCAGCAACATATGTTGGGCGTGATGAGCGCGCGCGCCTAGCCTGGAGGGGAACCACCCCTCGAGCGACGGAGAACCATGGTGTCCACGGAGAGCGCCGCAGCCAACGAGCTGCTCGCCGTCCGCGCTGCCGAGCTCTACTACGAGGAGCACAAGACCCAGGATGAGATCGGCGCGATCCTGCGCGTGACGCGCTGGAAAGTCGGTCGGCTGCTCGCCCAGGCACGTGAGCGCGGCATCATCCGCATCGAGATCGTGCACCCGCGTGCCCGGCGCCTCGCCCTCGAGCGCGACCTGTGCTCCCGGTTCGGCCTCCGCGACGCGATCGTCGTGCCCGCGCCGCTCGACGAGGTCGAGCTGCAGGCGCGTGTCGCCGAAGCGGCCGCCGACTACCTCGTGAGCATGCGGCCCGTGCCCCGGCTGCTCGGCGTCAGCTGGGGCCGAACCCTTCACCAGGTCGCGGAGGCGCTGCCCGTCGGCTGGTCGACGGGCGTCAACGTCGTGCAGATCAACGGCGGCGTGAGTCTCTCCAAGCGTCCCGGCACGGCCGCGAGCACCGCCGTCATGATCGCCCAGAAGGCCGGCGGTCAGGCGACCCTGCTGCCGAGCCCGGCCATCCTCGAGCGACTCGAGACGAAGAAGGCGATCGAGGGCGACCGGACGGTCGGCGGCGTCGTGCAGATGGCGCGCGGCGCGGCCGCCTATCTGTTCAGCGCGGGCGTCGCCGACACGACCTCGGTGCACGTCGACAGCGGGTACCTCACCGCCGACGACATCGTCGCCCTCGTCGCCCGCGGCGCCGTCGGCGACGTCATCGGCCGCTACATCACCGCCGACGGCACGATCGCCGACCCCGAGCTCGACGCCCGAACGCTCGGGCTGAGCCTCGAAGAGCTGCGCTCCGCCGCGACGAGCATCCTCGTCATCGGCGGCGAGGCGAAGCACCCCATCGCGCGCGCGATCGTCACGCACGGCCTGTGCTCGGTGATCGTGACCGAGGAGCACACCGCCCGCGCCCTGCTCGACGAGGCCGACGGCGACGCCGGCGCTGCACCGGCGACCGATCCGGATCGCCACCACGACATCCCTGCTGGAGGGCCCCCCTCATGACCATCGACCACCCGGTCGCGCTCGCCCCGGCCGACCG
Source organism: Microbacteriaceae bacterium X2B (assembly GCA_005502445.1). GTDB lineage: Bacteria > Actinomycetota > Actinomycetes > Actinomycetales > Microbacteriaceae > Microcella. The sequence continues at coordinate 4,566 of SCPB01000035.1, read as the reverse complement.
CGCCGTGCGGCTGCTCGGAGGCGACCTGACCGAGAAGGCCCTGCGGCTGCACCTCGACGGCCTCGCGGGCGTCGACGCCGTCGGCCTCGAGGCCCGCGCCGCCGACCTCGCCACGCGCTCGATCAAGACGAGCTCGAAAGCCTGGGCCCTCGACACGATCATTCGCACGTGCGACCTCACGACCCTCGAGGGCGCCGACACCCCCGGCAAGGTGCGCTCGCTCGTCGCGAAGGCCGTCATGCCCGACCCGAGCGACCCGAGCTGCCCGCGGGTGGCGGCCGTGTGCGTCTACGGGGACATGGTGCCGTACGCCGTCGAGGCGCTCGGCGCGCACCACGGCGACCCCGAGAAGGGCCTCGTGAGCGTCGCCGCGGTCGCCACCGCCTTCCCCTCAGGTCGCGCGAGCCTCGCGATCAAGCTCGCCGACACGCGCGAGGCGGTCGCCGCCGGCGCCGACGAGATCGACATGGTCATCGACCGCGGCGCCTTCCTCTCGGGGCGGTACGGGCTCGTCTTCGACCAGATCGTGGCCGTCAAGGAAGCCTGCCGTCGCGCCGACGGCAGCTACGCGCACCTCAAGGTGATCCTCGAGACCGGCGAACTGCAGACGTACGACAACGTCCGCCGCGCATCCTGGCTCGCGATCCTCGCCGGAGCCGACTTCATCAAGACCTCGACGGGCAAGGTGAGCCCTGCGGCGACCCTTCCCGTCACGCTGCTCATGCTCGAGGTGATCCGCGACTGGCACCGCCTCACGGGCGAGACGATCGGAATGAAGCCAGCCGGGGGCATCCGCGCCTCGAAGGACGCCGTGCGGTACCTCGTCACGGTCGCCGAGACCGTCGGCGAGCAGTGGCTCACCCCGCACCTGTGGCGATTCGGAGCCTCGAGCCTCGTGAACGACGTGCTGCTGCAGCGCCAGAAGATGACGACCGGCCACTACAGCGGCCCCGACTACGTGACGGTGGACTAGACCATGAGCTTCCTCGAATACGCCCCCGCGCCCGAGTCGACGGCGATCCTGAACCTGCGCGAGACCTACGGGCTGTTCATCGACGGCGAGTTCGTCGACGGCCGCGGCGAGCCGTTCGCGACGATCAGCCCCGCGACCGAGAAGCGCATCGCCGAGGTCGCGACGGCGAACGCCGCCGACGTCGACCGCGCCGTCGCCGCGGCCCGTCGCGCCTACGACCGCACCTGGTCGACGATGTCGGGGGCCGATCGCGGCAAGTACCTGTTCCGCATCGCGCGCCTGATCCAGGAGCGCTCGCGCGAGCTCGCCGTCGCCGAGAGCCTCGACAACGGCAAGCCGATCAAGGAGACGCGCGACGTCGACATCCCCCTCGTCGCCGCCTGGTTCTTCTACTACGCCGGCTGGGCCGACAAGCTCGAGTACGCCGGCCTCGGCGCGAACCCGCGCGCGCTCGGCGTCGCCGCGCAGGTCATCCCGTGGAACTTCCCGCTGCTCATGCTCGCGTGGAAGATCGCGCCCGCCCTCGCCGCCGGCAACACCGTCGTGCTCAAGCCCGCCGAGACGACGCCCCTCACGGCGCTGCTGTTCGCCGAGATCTGCCAGCAGGCCGACCTGCCCGCGGGTGTCGTGAACATCATCACGGGCGCGGGCGAGACGGGCCGCGCGCTCGTCTCGCACGACGACGTCGACAAGGTCGCCTTCACGGGTTCGACCCCGGTCGGCCGCGAGATCGCCCGTGCCGCAGCCGGCACCGGCAAGAAGCTCACGCTCGAGCTCGGCGGCAAGGGCGCGAACATCGTCTTCGAGGACGCCGCGATGGACCAGGCCGTCGAGGGCATCGTGAGCGGCATCTTCTTCAATCAGGGCCACGTCTGCTGCGCCGGCTCGCGCCTGCTCGTGCAGGAGAACGTGCACGACGAGGTCGTCGACCGGCTCAAGACACGCCTGTCGACGCTGCGCCTGGGCGACCCGCTCGACAAGAACACCGACATCGGCGCGATCAACTCGCGCGAGCAGCTCGATCGCATCCGTGCGCTCAGCGACATCGGGGAGCAGGAGGGCGGCGATCGCTGGACGGCCGCCTGCGAGATCCCCTCCTCGGGTTACTGGTTCGCGCCGACCATCTTCACGAACGTCTCGACCTCGCACCGCATCGCGCGCGACGAGATCTTCGGCCCCGTGCTGTCGGTGCTGACGTTCCGCACACCCGAGGAGGCCGTCGCGAAGGCCAACAACACCCCGTACGGCCTCTCGGCCGGCATCTGGACGGAGAAGGCCTCGCGGATGCTCGCCCTCGCCGACCGGCTGCGGGTCGGCGTCGTGTGGGCCAACACCTTCAACAAGTTCGACCCCGCGTCGCCCTTCGGCGGGTACAAGGAGTCGGGCTACGGCCGCGAGGGCGGCCGGCACGGTCTCGCCGCCTACCTCGAGGCGAGCGGCTGGCAGCCGCCCGCGGCATCGGCTGGAGCATCCACCCGATCGGTGCGCGGTCGATCCGCGCAGAAGACCCGGAAGGCGGTGTCGAAGTGAGCCGGCTCGCCGTGCCCAAGACCTACAAGCTCGCGATCGGCGGGAAGTTCCCGCGCAGCGAGAGCGGCCGCACCTACGCGGTCGCCTCGCCCTCGGGGCGGTTCCTCGCCAATGCGGCGCTCGCCTCGCGGAAGGACGCGCGGGATGCCGTGGTCGCCGCTCGCGCCGCGCAGCCCGGCTGGGCGGGCGCGACGGCCTACAACCGCGGCCAGGTGCTGTACCGCATCGCCGAGCTGCTCGAGGGGCGCCGTGCGCAGTTCGTCGACGAGATCGTGCAGTCGGAGGGCGTGACCGCCGCCGTCGCCGGCGCGCAGACCGACGCAGCGATCGACCTGTGGGTCTGGTACGCGGGGTGGGCCGACAAGTACGCGCAGGTCGCCGGCAACGGCAACCCCGTGTCTGGCCCGTACTTCAACCTCTCGGTGCCCGACCCCACGGGCGTCGTCGCGGCGATCGCGCCGCAGGAGCGCACCGGCGTCTCGCTGCTCGGCTTCGCGGCTGTGGTCGCGCCCGTCGTGCTGTCGGGCAACACGACCGTCGTCGTCGCGAACGAGGCCGCGCCGCTCTCGGCCATCTCGCTCGCGGAGGTGCTCGCGACCTCCGACGTTCCGGGCGGCGTCGTCAACACGCTCACCGGCTCGCCCGCCGAGCTCGCTCCCTGGCTCGCCTCGCACGCCGACGTCAACGCCCTCGACCTCGCCGGCGCCGGCTCCATCGGCGACGGAACCGCCTGGATCGACCTGCAGATCAGCGCCGCCGAGACGCTCAAGCGCGTCCTGCCGCCCGTGTCGGGGGCGCCCGCGCCCTCTCTCGAGCGGATCACCGCCTTCGTCGAGACGAAGACGGTCTGGCACACGAAGGCGATGCTCTAGCGCTCGCCTCGTGTCTCGCGGGCCGGTCCTTGTGGTGGGGGCCGGCCCGCCTTCTTGCCCGCGCCGCAGCGGCCCAGTCGCGTCGACAATTCAGGAGATCGCGTCACGAGCCACGGCCGGTGCCGCGTGCTGCTGCGTGCTGCCGCGCCGAGCACCTCAGTCGCCCGCGCGAACTCCTGAATTGTCGACGCGGGCGAGCACCTCGGCGGGGGTGAGGAACCTGCCCGAGCGCTCGACCTCGTGCACGAGCGCGACCATGGCGGCGTTCACCGGGACCGCGACGCGCACGCGCGCCGCGGCATCCACCACCGCGCCGTTGAGCGCATCGATCTCGGTCGCGCGACCGCGACGGATGCTCTGCAGCGTCGACGCCGGATTCGGCACCGACCCCATGCCCGCGGCCAGCGATCGCGGCACGAGCTCGGCCTGGGCCGGGTCGCCCGACCGCAGTCGCTCGATCTCGCGCTCCCCGATGGAGCCCAGCGGCGCGAACCCGGCGCCGAGGGCGAGGCCCACGAGCACCGTCTCGCGCATGCCCTGCGCGAGCACGCGGCGCAGGCCGTCGTCGGCGACGACCTGCTGCACGCTGCGGCCGGTGATCGCCGGCAGGGCATTGACCTGGTTGACGAGCAGCTTCGTCCACTGCGCGCCGAGCACGTCGTCGATCACGGTCACGTCGGCCGGAAGGCTCGCGCGCAGCAGCGGTGCGGCGACGGCGACGGCCGCGGCATCGCCGCCGAGGGTCAGCGGCGCGCCCGCCGTCACCTCCACGCGGCCGGGCCCGACGAGGCTCGCCGCGAACAGGGCGAGGCCGATCGCGACGGGGGATCGTGGCAGCGCCGCCCGCACGGCGTCGGCCCCGCCGAGCCCGTTCTGAACGACGAGCACGGGCGCGCCGTCGCAGCCGAGCGCGGCGGTCAGGGCTTCCGCCGAGTCGTGCGTCTTGGTCGCGAGCACGAGCAGCTCGACGGGCGGGTCGACGCGCTCGATCACCGCCACGCGGGCGATCGACGAGCCCCAGGCGCCGGTGAGGGCGATCCCCTCGCGCGCGATCGTCGCGCCCTGCTCGCTCCGGGCGGTGACGAGAACCTCGTGGCCCGCGCGAGCGAAGAGCGCGGCGAGCGTGCCGCCGACCGCCCCCGCACCGATGACCGCGATCCGCACCCCCGCATCCTACGACCGCTACTGCGG
>SCPB01000103.1 GCA_005502445.1 Microbacteriaceae bacterium X2B | reverse complement strand
GGCTCGAGGGCGTCGGGGTCGTCCTCGGGCGTCGAGGGGTCGATCGCGGGCACGACGACGAAGCCCTGGCGACCGTGGGCGAGCTCCTCGCCGAGGCGCTGCCACACGCGGGAGCCCCAGCCGGCCTTGCCGGGGTCGGCGAGCGGGACGACGTGGCTCACGATCGGACTGCGCCCCGCCGGGAGCGTCGTGATCGTCGAGACATCGAGATCGCCGAATACCGTCATCGCGACCGTGCGCGGGATCGGCGTGGCCGTCATGACGAGCACGTGCGGCGGCACGGCGCCCTTGCGGCGCAGGCTCTCGCGCTGCTCGACGCCGAAGCGGTGCTGCTCGTCGACGACGACGAGACCGAGATCGGCGAACTGCACCTGGTCGCCGAGCAGGGCGTGGGTGCCGACGACGATGCGGGATGCCCCGCTCGCGATCGCGAGGAGCGTCTTGCGCCGCTCGGCCGCGCTCAGCTGCCCCGTCAGCAGCACCGGGCGCATCCGGGCGGCGCGATCGGGACCGAGCACGCTCGCGATGCTGCGCAGGTGCTGGGCGGCGAGCACCTCGGTCGGGGCGAGCAGGGCGCTCTGACCGCCGTCCTCGGCGACCGTGAGCATCGCCCGCACGGCGACGAGCGTCTTGCCCGAGCCGACCTCGCCCTGCACGAGGCGGTTCATGGGCACGGCCGAGGCGAGGTCGCGCGCGACCTCCTCGCCGACGAGGGTCTGGTCGTCGGTGAGGCGGAAGGGCAGCCCGGCATCGAAGCCCGCGAGCTCGTCGCCCGGCAGTCTCGGTTCGGCCGGCTGCTCACGGAGGACGGCGCGGCGCTGCAGCAGCGCGGCCTGCAGCAGGAACGCCTCGTGGAACCGCAGGGTGTCGCGCGCGCGGCGCCACTGGGTGTCGTCGTCGGGGCGGTGGATCCACTCGAGCGCTTGCGCGAGGCCGAGCAGGCGACGGTCGAGCCGCACGTCGGCGGGCACCGGGTCGTCGAGCTCGCCGAGCGTGTCGAGAGCGACCGCGACGGCCTTCTGCAGCTGCCAGCTGGTGACCGTCGAGGTCGCCGGGTAGATCGGGATCGGCTGCATCGCCCACTTCTGCTGATCCGCCTCGTCGGGGTTGGCGTCGAGGTCGAACAGCTCGTAGTCGGGGTGGGCGAGCTGGCGGGTTCCGCGGTAGTCGCCGACCTTGCCCGCGAAGACGCCGCGGCGCCCCTTCACGAGCTCGGTCTTGCGCCAGGCCTGATTGAAGAAGGTCAGGGTGAGGATGCCCCGGCCGTCGCCGATCGACACCTCGAGGATCGACCCCTTGCGCGCCCGCATGCTGCGCTCGGTGACGCCGAGGATCTCGGCGACGATCGTCACCGACTCGTCGACCCGCAGCTCGCTCAGCGCCGTCAGCTCGCCGCGGCGCGCGTACCGGCGCGGGTAGTGGGCGAGCAGGTCGCCCACCGTCGTCATGCCGAAGGCGCGCTCGAGGGCCTTCGCGCTGCGGTCGCCGAGCGCGGCGGCGAGCTTCGCATCGAGGGGGCCGGTCACGGTCACTACGGTAGCCGCGCGCGCCGACGCCGGCGGGCGGGGGCGCGGGTGACCCGGGCG
>SCPB01000034.1 GCA_005502445.1 Microbacteriaceae bacterium X2B | reverse complement strand
GCGGTGGCGGCCAGGGCGGTGAGGGGCAGGCGCGGGGACGTCACTCGGACACAGTAGGCAGCGTATCCGTCGGATTCGGGCGTTGTCCACAGCTGGCGAGGGTTCACCCGCGCCCCCTCCGTGGGGAGGACCAACGGCGCGGCCGGGACTCGGCTGGTTGCACAGGGGGGTCAGCCGACGTGCGCCGCGTCGCGCGCGACCGGCGTGAGGCGCGTCAGCTGCGTGACGTGGCGCGGCTCGAGCTCCTCGAGCGACGCGACGCCGAGCAGCGCCATGGTGCGCTCGATCTCGGAACGCAGGATCGCGATCGTGCGGTCGACGCCCTGCCGCCCGCCCGCCATCAGGCCGTAGAGGTAGGCCCGTCCGATCAGCGTGAACTTCGCCCCCAGCGCCACCGAGGCGACGATGTCGGCGCCGTTCATGATTCCGGTGTCGACCATCACGGTCGCGTCGCGGCCGACCTCGCGCACGACCTGCGGCAGCAGGTGGAATGGAACCGGGGCGCGATCGAGCTGACGCCCGCCGTGGTTCGAGAGCACGATGCCGTCGACGCCGCCGTCGATCAGCCGCACGGCGTCGGGCACGTTCTGCACGCCCTTGACGACCAGCTTGCCCGGCCACATCGCGCGGATGGTCTCCAGGTCGTCGTACGAGATGGTCGGGTCCATCGCCGAGTTCAGCAGCTCGCCGACGGTGCCGCCGGTGGTCGACAGCGACGCGAACTCGAGCTTCGGTGTGGTGAGGAAATCGAACCACCACCACGGGCGGGGAATCGCGTTCACGATGGTCTTCAGCGACAGCTGCGGCGGGATGGAGAAGCCGTTGCGCTTGTCGCGCAGCCGGGCGCCGGCGATCGGGGTGTCGACGGTGAACATCAGCGTGTCGTAGCCGGCCGCCGCCGCACGCTCGACGAGCCCGTAGGAGATCTCGCGCTGCCGCATCACGTACAGCTGGAACCAGTTGCGGCCGCGCGGGTTGACCGTCTTGACGTCCTCGATGGTGGTGGTGCCGAGCGTCGAGAGCGTGAAGGGGATGCCGGCAACCGCCGCCGCCCCGGCCCCGGCCGTCTCGCCCTCCGTCTGCATGAGGCGGGTGAAGCCGGTGGGCGCGATGCCGAACGGCAGGGCGCTCGGTCCGCCGAGCACGGTCGTCGACGTGTCTACGTGCTCGGCGGGCCGCAGGACGTCGGGGTGGAACTCGATGTCCTGGAAAGCGTCCCTCGCCCGCTGGAGCGACAGCTCGCCCTCGGCCGCACCGTCGGTGTAGTCGAAGGCGGCCGCGGGGGTGCGGCGCTTCGCGATCGTCCGCAGGTCGTCGATCGTCAGCGCGGCGTCGAGCCGGCGCTTGCGGCCGTCGAGCTCGGGCTTCTTGAACTGCATGACCTCGGCGAGCTCACGGAGGCGGGGGAGTTGGCGCTTCATGGTGCTCCTCAGTCTGGATGCGAAGACGGGCGGATGCGTCTGGTTCGGCCCGGCGCTCAGCGTCCAGCGGGCGCGGCCTCGGTGGCGGCCTCGGCGGGGGCCTCGCCGTGCTCAGTCTCGACGTGCGCGACGCGCTTGATGAAGAACGAGGCGATCACCGACAGACCAGCGCAGATCGCGACGTAGACGGCGATCGGCCACCACTGGCCGCCGCTCACCTCGAGCAGCCAGGCGGCGATGAGCGGCGCGGTGCCACCAAAGATCGCGGCGCCGACCTGGTAGCCGAGCGTGGCGCCGGTGTAGCGCACCTCCGGGCTGAAGCTCTCGGCGATGAGGGTGCCGAGGATCGCGTTGACACTGCCCCAGAGGAAGCCGAAGGCGAAGATGGTGGCCGCGAAGATCGCCCACGTCTCGCCGGTGTTCAGCACCAGGAAGTAGGGCACGACGAGCACGATGGTGGTGAGCGCCGAGAGGCGATAGAGCACGGCGCGGCCGACGCGGTCGGAAAGGTGGCCGAAGAACGGCATCCAGACGGTGGCGACGAGCGCCGCGGCCGCGACGGCGAACAGCACGGTGTTCTGGCGCACGTCGAGGATGTTCGTGGCGTAGGCGATCACGTAGGTGCCGAAGATGTAGAACGGGCCGGTCTCGGCAGCCTTCGCGCCGATCGAGACGAGCACGGCGCCCCAGTGCTTCGTGATGACCTCCTTGATGGGCAGGCGCAGGCGCGCGCCGGTATCGCGGATGCGCTTGAACTCGGGCGTCTCGTCGAGCCCGTTGCGGATCCAGAGGCCGATGAAGACCAGCACGACGCTGGCGACGAACGGGATGCGCCAGCCCCAAGAGAGGAACCGGTCCTCGGGCATGAGCGTCAGCAGTGCGATGACGGCGGAGGCGAGCAGCAGGCCGAGGCTGATGCCCATCTGCGGAACGGCGCCGTACAGGCCGCGGCGCTCCTTGGGCGCGTACTCGTAGGCCAGCAGCAGCGCGCCGCCCCACTCGCCGCCGATGCCGATGCCCTGCAGGATGCGGAACAGCACGAGCAGAATCGGCGCCCAGAGGCCGATCGCGCTGTAGTCGGGCAGCAGGCCGATCGCGACGGTGCCGCCGCCCATCAGCATCAGCGTGAGGAAGAGCGTCTTCTTGCGGCCGATGCGGTCGCCGATGTGGGCGAAGATGACGCCGCCGATGGGGCGGAAGAAGAAGGTGAGCGAGAACGACGCGTAGGCGAGGAGCGTCGAGATGAACGGATCCTCGGTGGGGAAGAAGATCTTGTTGAAGACCAGCGCCGCGACGGTGCCATAGACGAGGAAGTCGAACCACTCGATGATGCTGCCGCTGAGGCTGCCGAAGAGGACTCGGTAGTTGAGGCGCTGCGGCTGCTGCGGCTCGGAGGTGACGGGTGTGCTGGCCACGGGTTCTCTCCTTTGAGAAACATCAACTGTGGTCTGACCGTGTGGTCTGACCACAGTGAGGATAGGGGAATCGGCGCGCGGGCGTCAAGCGCGGGGTGGCTGGGGCGGGGCGGACGCGCCGGGCGCGTCGGGCTGATCGCATGCGTCCGGCTACGACGGCGCGTCGGTCACGGCGCTCTCGTCAGTCGCCCCCCGCGAGGTTTCGAGGTAGTAGCCGCGGATGTGCTCGCGCAGCAGCGCGGCCGCGCCCTCCCGGTTGTCGGCGCGCATCCGCTCGTAGATCGCTCGGTGCTCGGCACGCAGCCGTGTCGCGGTCGCCTCCCAGTCGGGGAGCGCCTCAGCGCGGGCGAGGGTGTGGTCGGCGATGGAGGTGCGGAGCGCATCCATCAGCGTGCTGATGAGCGGGTTGCCGGCCGTGCGCGAGAGCGTCACGTGGAACTCGGCGTCGAGCTGCAGGAAGTCGGGCACCGAGAGGTCGGGGTCGTCCATGCGCGCGAGCAGCCGCTCGGCGGTCGGCCAGTCGCCGGTCGCGAGGTCGGCGTGCTCGGCGCTCCAGGTTTCGAGCAGCTGCCGCATCTCGTAGATGTGCGCGTGCTCGACGTGGCGGGTGGCGAGCTGCAGGTTGAGCGAAAGCGCGAGCGCCTGCCCGGGCGAGGCGGTGATGATCGTGCCGGAGCGTGGCCCGGAGCCGGTGGAGGTGCGGATCGCGCCGATCGCCTCGAGCACCCGCAGCGCCTCCCGCAGCGACCCGCGCGAAACGCCCAGCGTCTCGGCGAGCGCGCGCTCCCCGGGCAGGTGGTCGCCGATCGACAGCCGGCCGCTCTGCAGCTCGGCCGTGACCCATCCCATCACCGTCTCGTGCGCCTTCATCGGCTCGAGTATCGCAGGCGGCGAGCCTCGTGCCCGAACTACCCGTTCCGGTGCTCGCTGCGCGCCCCCCGCCCCGACCCGGAAACACCGGCGCCAGCGCAACCCGAGCCCGCCTTGTCCGCATGCCGGGCGAATCCCGCGTACCGTTGAGGGGTTGGGCCACAAACCCGATGTCGACGAGGGAGCAGCAGTACATGGAAGAGTGCATTCACGGTTTCGAGCCCGGCATGTGCGCCTCATGCTTCCCCCCGCCCGAGCCCGAGAAGGTCGCCGTCAAGCGCGCGCCGAAGGCTCCTAAGACGAATCTGCGCACTCCCGCCGCGAACTCGAACGGCGCCAAGGCCCCCGAGCCGCGCGCGAGCAACCTGCCCAAGCGCATCTTCCACGTCACGCACGTGCGCAACCTGCCCGCCATCCTCGACTCCGGTGAGCTGCGCCCGAGCGTCGACGCCCACGCCGAGGCCGAGGTCGTGCTCGCGAGCGAGATCACCCGCGAACTGCGCGCGACCGCGCAGGCGACCGCCGAGGCATCCGTACTCGACTGCGTCGCCTTCTCGCTGAGCCCCAAGGCGACCTGGTGGGCCGAGGTGCAGGACGGCGCCGCGGGACCCACCTGGAGCGACGCCGCCCGCCGCGCCCTTGCCGTCGACTTCGTCGTGCTGGGCGTCGACATCTCCACCGTCGCCGACCGGCTCATCGTCACCGACGGCGACGCCGCCGCCCGGGCAACTGCCCTCGGCAGCACCCCCGACGCTGCGAAGAGGATGCTCGCCCGCGCCGCCATGGACGACACCGTCATGCAGGCTGCCGAAGCCCTCATTCCCGGCACCGTGCCGCTCGCGAGCGTCGCGCTCGTCGCCGTCGCCAACGACAGGCGACGCGACGAGGTCAAGAAGTCGCTCGGCGCCGCGGGACTCACCGCCAAGGTCGCCGTCTACCCGCCGTGGTTCGTGCCGACTCCGATCGAATAGCGCGACGCCGCGCGGCAGGCGACGCGGGCCGGCCCCGGAAGGCGCACCGGGCATCCCGTCATGGGCGAGCCCCCCGTTATAGGGGTGTCCTTCTCGCCACCGATGCCGCAGAATAGCGAGAACGCTTCGCGTACCCGCGCGCGGCGCCCCACCCGAATACCCGCACCCAGTCCCGTTCTCGGCACCCGAACCACCCCTCCGAGCACCCGACGGAACCCCGATGGGATGCACCATGACCGACATCGCCCCTGCGCGCCCGCGCACCCGCCTCGAGGGCTCTGCCCGCCCGACGTACTCGATCGACGACGCCGCTCCGGTGTTCACGATCGCGACGGTCGCCACCGTCGAACCGCGCCCCGACGACGCCGAACTGCTGCACAGCTCGGGCGGACGCGCTGAATGGATCGCCGCCGAGCTCGTCAAACCCGGCGCAGTCTTCGACGGCAAGGTGCACCTGCCGAGTTCGAAGAAGAACGCCAAGAGAGCCGGAGCCGTCGAGCCCATCACCTACAGCGCACTGAAGGCGATCATCTCGATCACCATGCGCGAGATGCCGAGGGTCGAAGCGCAGTGCTTCCCGCCCGAGGTCGTGCTCGCGGCCATCGAGGGCGGGCCGCACTCTGCTTCACAGCTTCAGCTCGAGCAGGGCGCCCGACTGCTGACCCGCCTCGTCTCGTACTACTGGACGTCGGTCGCCACCGCCTTCGCCGAGGCCTGGGATGATCGCCACGGGTACATCCTGTGGCAGAGCTTCGGCCTCACCGCCGTGAGCCGGTTCGGCGGCCGCATCATCCAGGAGCGCGTCGACGAGCGCGAGATCATGCAGCAGTACTTCGACACCGCCGTCGCCGCGGTCGCCGCGCGCATCGCGCTCGACGCCGATGACTTCGTCGGCTTCGCCTCGCAGTCCGGAGCGAACCGGGTGTACACGATGCTGGTCGAGGCCGACAGCGAGCACGAGGCGGAGCTCACCGAGCTCGTCGACTCGCTCGCCAACGGGTTCGACTGGGGCAAGGCCGCCTCGGCGCCCTCGCCCCTGCCATTCGGCTGACTCTCGCGACAGCGCGCTCAGTCGTCGAGCACGAAGGTCACCTCGAGGGTGACCTGCCAGGCGCTGACCGCGCCGTTGTCGACATCGACCTTCTGCTCTTTGACCCAGGCGCCCGAGACATTGCGCAGGGTTTTGCTCGCGCGCTCGACGCCGGTGCGCACGGCGTCCTCGAAGCTCGAGTCGGAACGCGACGTGATGGTGGTGACGCGGGCGACGGTTGACATGATGATCCTCCTCGTTGACGTGGGGAGGCCAGTCAAGACCCGTGGTGCGAGTGCCGCAAGGGGGTGCCCGGCGCCGTGGCGCCGCGTCTACGCTACGCCGTCGCGCTGACGAGCAGAGCGAGGAGTGCCGCCACCAGCCCCGCCGCGACGACGATCAGCGCAGCAGACACGATTCGCCGTGTGGTCGAGGGCCTGCGGGGCGCCAGCGCCTGCCGCATCGTCTGCTCGATCGTGGGCGGGTGCGCTGTTCCGGCCAGCGGGGGAGCGAGGTCGACGAGCTCGCTGAACGCCTCGGCGCTGAGGATCGCCGCGTTCACCTGCTCGGGGCTCGCGAGCTCGCGCGGGTCGACCAGTTTCGTTCGCGCGGAGTCGCGCACCTCGTCCGTCCACGCGGAGCCGTCCCGGCGGCGCTCCTGCCCGGGGAAGGTGGGGTCGGGAAACCAGCCGGGTGCCGGGGGTGCTTGGCCGTAGTCGGTCGTCATGGGTGGTCCTCGCAGCTCTGAGTCGGGTGCAGCGCGATGAAGTGAGTTCATTATGAGGCTGCGGGGTGCGTGAGCGCGAGGGTGTTTCCCGGCTGAGGTAGTCTCACCCTCACCACCATCACTCGCAGGAGGGCACCATGGCCGGTCCGGGTTTCGCGATCATCGATCTTGAGACGACGGGCCTGTTCCCGGGCGGCGGTGATCGTGTCATCGAGGTTGCCGTCGTGCACGCTGACGAGAACGGCACAATCACTGGGGAGTGGGACACCCTGGTGAACCCGGTGCGGCACGTGGGCGCTGAGCACGTGCACAGGATCCGCGCGGTCGACCTCATCGACGCACCTCGTTTTGAGACGATCGCACCCCGTTTGATCGACTTGATGAGCGGGCGGGTGCTCGTTGCGCACAACGCGTCTTTCGATCGGCGCTTTCTCGAGACCGAGTTGGCACGCGCGAGAATGCCGCTGCCGCCTGCGGCCCCGGTGTTGTGCACGATGCAGCTCGCGCGCGAATTGATCCCTGGAGCCGGGCGCAGCCTCGCCGATTGTTGCGCCGCGTTCGATATCGCACTCGTCGGTGCGCATCGTGCGCTCGTCGACGCGCGCGCCACCGCTGAGCTGCTCGGCGGTTACAGGACCAGCACCGATCGCGAATTCTGGTACCGCCATGTCGATGACGCTTTGTCGACCGACTGGCCTGCCGTGGATGCTCGGCTCGCGCAAGGAGGCGCGTGGCGCCCGCGGACGATGGAGGCCGCATCCGTGCCGTTCCTGCAGCGCATCGCCGAGCGCATGCCCGATCACTCTGGACCCGACGCGCACGTCGAGTACCTGGCATTGCTCGATCGCTGCCTCATCGATCGGCATCTGTCGGAGCACGAATCACGCCAACTCGTCGCCCTCGCCGACGGGTGGGGCATCGGCCGCGAGACCGCCGCGCACCTTCACGACGAGTATTTCGACCAGCTCGTCGCCCTTGCCTGGGCCGACGGGGCGCTTGTCGCCGCTGAGATCTCGGACCTCGTCGCGGTTGGACAGTTGCTGCAGATTTCGGATGCTCGCCTCAGCGCCGCGCTGCAGTCGCCGTCGCCGACGGCGAGCTCGACGTTCGCCGCGACCGGGGCGCTCACGGAGCGGGCCGGCATGCCCGTGGTCATCGCCCAGTTGCCTGCCACGGGTGCAGTCGTCGTACTCACCGGTGAAATGTCTCGCCCGCGTGCCGAGCTCGAAACGGCTCTCGGCGCAGCCGGTTATCGCGTTGCCGCGGCAGTCTCGAGAAAGGTCGACCTCGTGGTCGCGGCCGATCCCGACTCGCTTTCAGGCAAAGCCCGCAAGGCTCGCGATTACGGCATTCCCGTGGTCGGCGAAGGGTACCTGCATCGAATGCTGGACTCTCGCGGTTGACCAGCCTCGTGGAGTATCATTAGGTACTCCGGTACTCCATTGCCCGCGAAAGGGCCAGGTCATGCCCGTCACCAGTCCCATCAAGGTTTCAGCTCAGACCGATGAGCTCATCTCCGACGCCGCCCACCACTTCGGGCGGACCAAGAAAGACATCGTCGACGCGGCGATCCGCGAGTACATCGAGAATCATCGCGAGGAGCTCACCGCGTCGGTGCGGACTTCGCTCGCTCGCCTCGACGGATCGCTTCCGTCGCTCGTGAGCGAACTGACCGGTCTGAGTCGTGACGAGCTCGACGAACTGGGCGGTTTCGGTGTCGGAGCTGGTCGCTAACCTCCTGGCATGACCGTCAACCCGAGCGAGGGTGTGCGCCCCACGCGCCGAGTGCTCGATGCGCTCGACCTTGCACTGCCGCCGCTGACTCGATTCCTGCAGGAACTCGAGCATGAGCTCATCGTGAAGGCGCAGTCGTTGCCGGAAGCTCTTCGTGCCGGCGCATCCGAACGCGTACTCACCTTGTCTGATCGGGTGTGGTGGAAGGTCAAGCACGGGCGATTCCGCGGCGTCGCCGCTCAACTCGACCGTCGGGATCTTCCCGAGGGGCACCCGGAGTGTCGCTGGTGGATCGGTGACGCTGGGACTCGTGCTGAAGATTCGCCGCAGCGAGACTTTTACGCGCGTCTCGAGCGACTCAGGGGCGTTTCGGATTCCCTGCTGCCCATCGATTGGGACTGGCGGCGACTATCAGCCGAAATGGTCGCCACGAGTGCTGTTCGGATTGCGAGCATCTTTCGCCAGTCTGCGTCGAAGGCCTTGCGCACGGGCCAAGTGGTCGTCTTCCCACTCGGAGATCGCGATGTCCAGCTCCGAATCCGCGTACTCGACGACGGCCAGGCATATATTGCGATCAGTTTCCGCACCGTGATCGAGACAGACTTCATTGTCTTGACGCTCGGGTCCATGCCTGGCGTGAAGGCCGAGGATTGGCAAGTCGAGCCGACGAGTCCCTTGCATCTCCCTCTCGAGCCCGGTGAAGTCGTCTGGTCGACTCTCTTGAGTCGCGAAGCCCTAGCCTGGCTGCTCGAGGTCGATGAGTCGTGAGAGGTGGTCGAGGCCCGGACATCTAGAGTCCGAAGCCCGCGAACCGCTCGGCGAGATACTCGCGATCAGGGCGGTCGGCACGGCTCGTCGGCAGCTCGAGCGCCTTGCCGTCCATCGCCTGCAGCCCGTACTGCAGCATCGGCCCGTCCCGGTCGGCGAGCAGGCGCTCGTTGATGTGCACGACGTAGTCGGGGCTGACGCCGAGGAAGTTCTGGTCGTATGCCGCGTGGTGGATCGTGCACATCGCCATGCCGTTCGTGACGACGGGCAGGCTGCGCTCGTCGGTGTCGGGAAGGATGTGTGCGGCATCCAGCAGCTCGGCGTATCTGAGGGTGCAGACGGCGCACCGCTTGTTGTAGGCGCTGAGAACGCGCGCGCGGAACACGGGCTGGTGCACGCGCGTGCGGACGAGGCGCTCGACGTAGCGCTTGTCGAGGGTCGTGGCGGGGGTGGCGCGAACTCCGCTCTCGTCGAGGTCGATGACGAACTGGCGGCGGTCGGGCAGCACGTCGATGACGGAGACCGGGAACACGGGCGCATAGAGGTTCGGCAGCGGCTTCTCGAACAGGATGATCGGCGCGCGCTGCTCGAAGGCGACGTGCAGCTTCCGGTTGTCGCCGGCGTTGAGCGGCCCCTGCGCCCACGAGTAGAACAGCAGCCCGCGCTCGCGGTCGATGGCGTCGTCGTAGACGTTGTAGCGGCCTTTCGCGCTGCGGCGGTCAGAGGGACGACAGTGGTACGGGCGGACGCCGGAGCAGACATTCGACGCCCAGTGCTGGTCTCGGCATCCATTGGTCGCGACGGTTCGCGCTATCGGGGGCCGGTTGCGGTTCTCGCCAATGTGCCTTGCGCGGCACACGCCACGCGAGGCACACGGCAAATAGGGCACGGGACTGCTGCAGCGCACCGACGGAGGACAAGCCAGAACCTGAAGCGGAAGCGTCACGTGATTCGTCGGATGCCGCCACCGGCATCCACCTCGTCGTCTCGGTCGCCGTCGCCCTCTTGCTCGCACCCCCGAACGCGGGGGCGCGCCTCCCTTAGGCACCTGAGAATGTGTTCGCTATGGACACTGACTACTCTGGGCTCGCCGGCTTCGGCATCGTCGCCATCGTCTTCTTCTTCATCGTCTACGCAGGTCTCCTCGTTCTGATGTTCTGGCTCCTCTACACGGTGATCTGGAGGGCCGTGCGGCGCGGACTGCGCGAGTTCCACCACCCGAACCAGTCGAGCTGAGGCGCGCCGCGGCTCCTCCCCAGTTGCAGGGCCGCGCGAGCGCACCACAGAAGCAGCGCGGGTCGAGCCGCGGCGAGCGCGAGGCGGGCATCCTCGAGCGATGACCGGCGCCTTTCGCACCTACCGCCCCGTGACCATCGACGACCTCGAGACGCATGAGGAGCGCCTCGCGTTCGCGCTCGGCCCCGCGCTGCGCTGGCAGCTGTGGCTCTTCTTCCCGCCCAGCCCGTTCGGCGGCCAGGGCATGAGCATGCCCTGCGACGACCTGCCGCGCCGCCCGCCCCCCGAGTCGATCGGCGGCCTCGCGCGCCTGATCGAGTCGGTCGCGAGCGCCCTGCCGGCGACCGAGCTGATCCTCGGCCTCGAACGGCGCGGCGGCCCCGACCCCAACCGCATCGATCGCGAGTGGATGCGCGTCGTCTCCGAGGCATCCGACCGCGCGGGCGTCCGCCTGCGGTCGGTGCTCATCAGCCACACCAGGGGAGTGCGGGGGCACGAGCCGCCGCAGCCCGCGCTCGACGCCGTCGGCGGGTGAGGGCCGTGACCGCGGGCCGAGCCCGCCCGCGCTCCCGGGTCATACCCGGTTATACTTCGCGCATGAAGATCGCGATCTCGCTGCCCGATCCGCTCTTCGCACGCGCCGAGTCGCACGCCGCCGAGCACGGCCTCAGTCGCTCGCAGCTCTACGCCACGGCCCTCGAGCACTATCTCGACGCGCTCGACGCCGATCGGTCGAGCGAGCACATCGACCGCGCCCTCGAGGCGGCCGGCTACCGCACCGATGACGCCGTGGGCCGCGCGGGCCTCGAGCGACTCGACGCCCTCACCGAGGGCGACGACTGGTGATCGCCCGTGGCGACATCTGCTGGGTCGACCTCGGCCCGATCGTCGACCACGGCCCGGCCAAGCGCCGCCCGGTGCTCGTCGTGCAGAGCAACGCCTACACCCGCTCCCGGCTGCAGACCGTCATCGTCGCCGTGCTCTCGAGCAGCACCGCGCTCGCCGCCGTTCCGGGGGCGGTCTTCGCGCCGGCCGTCGTCACCGGGCTGCCGAAGGACTCGGTGGTGCTGCCGATGCAGCTCGTCACCCTCGACCGCGGCCACCTCTCAGAGCCCGTCGGCCGCCTCACGCGGCCGCTTCTGACCGACGTCGACGCCGGGCTGCGGCGCGTGCTCGAGGTCTAGCGGGCGAGGCTGTTCGGAACCCTCGTCCTTCAGTACCGTGAATGCGTGACCGAGGCCTCTCGACCCCGCCTGCGCATCCGAGTCAGCATCGCCGGGAGCGATCCCGAGATCTGGCGCCTCATCGAACTCGACGCCGACCTCGCGCTCGACCGCGTGCATCCGATCCTGCAGCTCGCCTTCGGCTGGCGCGACCGGCACCTGCACGCGTGGCTGACGGAGGATCCCTGGGCGGGCCGGAAGCCGCTCCGGACGATGATGCCGTTGCCGCGTCGCTGGATCCCTCTCTGGCTGCGCGACGACGGCGACGAGGGCGAGTCCGAGACCGAGATCAGCATCGCCCGGGCCCTCGAGGTCGGTAGTGGGCTGCTGTACTACGAGTACGACTTCGGCGACGGCTGGGTGCATCGCATCGAGCTCATCGAGGCGTTCGACGATCCGGCGGCGGATGCTCCTGCCATCGTCGTTCGCGGGCAGCGACGCGGACCGCTGGAAGACTCGGGCGGCATCGGCGGATACGAGCAGCTGCTCGCGACGCTGGCCGATCCGGCCGCCGACGACCACCAGCACATGCGCGACTGGGCCGACTGGGTGAGCGGGCCGTGGGCGGGCTTCGACCCCGAGGCGGTCGACGTCGACGGCATCAACGACGCGCTGAGCCGACTCGGCCGGTCACCGAGCACCGAGACGAGTGCGCTCGATGAGCTCGTCCACCGCCTGCCGGGTACGCTCGGCGCCGATCTCCGCGCCTTCGCGGACGCCGCACTGCGCGACGCGCCCGAGGTCGACGACGCCACGAGGGTGCGCATGCTCGAGCCCTACCTCTGGCTGCTGCGTCGCGTCGGCGACGAGGGAATCACGTTGACCGCTGCCGGGTGGCTTCCGCCCGTCGTCGTGCGCGACGCCATGCGCGAGCTCGACTGGGAGTGGCGCGACGTCGGCGCGATGAACCGCGAAGACCGCACCGTCGCGATCGCCGACCTGCGGGCGAACGCGCGACGGCTCGGCCTCATCCGCCTGGCCAAAGGCCGGCTGCTGCTCACGGCGGCCGGCCGCCGCGCGCTCGCCGATCCGGTCTCCTTGTGGCGCAGCGCCGCTGCGGCGGCCGTCGAGCGCGGTCTCGAGGGCGCGGCGAGGGATGCTGCGCTCCTGCTCGCCGTCGAGGCCTGCGCCGCGCGGCACGCCGACGCCGACGCCGTGCTCTCCGCGGTCGCCGACGGCCTCGAGGAGCTCGGCTGGAGGCATCGTGACGGCACTGCCCTTGATGCTCTCGACGCTCGAGACCTCACCCACGACACCTGGGCGCTCTTCATCGACCTCGGGGTCTTCGCTCGCGGATCACGACGCCGCGAGATCGGCGAGGCGACCCCCGGCGGACGGGCGTTCGCGGCGGCGATGCTGCGCGCCTGAGTACGGCGACGGCGGCCGGCTACGCGCGACCTGCACCGATGTCGGGGCGCGCCCTTAGGGTGTTGAGCATCGCCCGAGTCGACGCGGAAGGAGGCGAGCGATGTTTCTGCTCACCGACGGCGCGAGCCCGCTCCTCGTCATCTCGGCGAGCGACCTCACGCGCGCCTCCGAGTGCGGGTTCGGCTTCGCGCGCGCCCTCGACGCGAAGCTCGGGCGCATCGAAGCGATCGCCGACGAGCCCGATGCGATGCTCGAGCGCGCCGCACGGCTCGGCGACGCGCACGAGGCGACCGTGCTCGACGACTACCGCGCGAGCGCCCGCGTCATCGAGATCGCGCGCCCCGAGCGCACGAGCCGCGAGGGCCTGCGCGCCCGCGCCGCCGAGTCGCTCGCCGCGCTGCGCGACGAGAGTGCCGACATCGTCTTCCAGGCGACCTTCTTCGACGAGCAGCACGACCTCGCCCCGGAACGCGTGAGCACCGGCACGAGCACGGGCGCCGACAGCACCGCCCTCGACATCGCCTTCCTCGGATTCGCCGACTTCATCGTGCGCGACAGGCTCGGCCGCGACCGGCCCCCGTCCGACGGCGCCACCGAGCCGAACGGCGACCCCGCGCTCTGGCGCGTGCAAGACAGCAAGCTCGCCCGCCGCGCGAAGGTCACGGCGCTGCTGCAGCTCGCCGCCTACGCCGAACAGGTGCAGCGATTGCAGCTGGGCGTCAGCGACGAGGTCGATCTGATTCTCGGCGACCGCAGCCGCAGCATCCACCGCCTGGCCGACATCGCGCCCGTCTACCGGCAGCGCCGCGCGCGCCTCATCGCCCTCATCCGCGGCCGGCACGACGACCCGATCGCGGCCCAGTGGCGGGATGCCCGCTACGCCCACTGCGGAAAATGCGCCTGGTGCTCCCACGAGATCGAGTCGCGGCGCGACGTCTGGCAGGTGGCGGGCCTCACCGGCACCCAGTGGAGCCGCCTCGGCGCCGCCGGCATCGAGACCCTCGACGAGCTCGCCGAGACCCCGCCCGGCACTGCCGTCGACGGCATCGGCGCCACGACCCTCGACAGCCTGCGCACGCAGGCCCGGCTGCAGCAGCGGGCCCGTGCGGGCGAGCCGCCGCCCGTCGAGTGGGTGCGCCCCGCCGCCCTCGCCGCGCTGCCCGACCCGAGCACCGGCGACATCTTCTTCGACTTCGAAGGCGACCCGCTCTACAGCGAGCCCGACGCCTCCGGCACCCCGCGCTGGGGGCTCGACTACCTCTTCGGGCTCGTCGAAGCCGACGGAGCCTTCCGCGCCTTCTGGGCGCACGACCACGCCGAAGAGGGCGCGGCCCTCGCCGCCTTCCTCGACTACCTGCGCGAGCGTCGCGCGCAGCACCCCGACCTGCACGTCTACCACTACGCCGCCTACGAGCGCACCCACCTGCTGAGCCTCGCCGCCCGCCACGGCATCGGAGAGGACGAGGTCGACCAGCTGCTGCGCGAGAGCGTGCTCGTCGACCTCTACCCGATCGTGCGCGCGGCACTGCGACTCGGCTCGTCGAGCTACTCGATCAAGAAGCTCGAACCGCTCTACCAGCCCGACGCCCGCACCGGGGCCGACGTCGCCGACGGCGGCGCCTCCGTCGACGAGTACGCCCGCGCGATGGCGGCCCGCGAGGCGGGCGACACCGCTGAGACCGAGCGGATGCTCGCCGCCATCGCCGACTACAACCGCGTCGACTGCGTCTCGACCCGCAATCTCCGCGACTGGTTGCTCGACGCGGCGCGAGAGCACCAGGTGCCCACCCGCAGCAGCGCGCTCGACGGCGCCGAGGCATCCCCCGTGCGCGAGATCGAGCCCTCGCCCCTGCGCGAGAGCCTGCTCGCCCTCGCCGCCGCGCCCGCCGACCCGCACCGCACCGCCGCGCCGGGCGGCCCGCACCGCACCGCCGATCAGGCAGCGCTCGCCTACGCCGCCGCCGCGATCGACTACCACCGCCGCGAGCACAAGAGCTACTGGTGGGGCCACTTCGACCGCCTCGTCGCACCCCTCGCCGACTGGGCCGAGACCCGCGACGTGTTCGTCGTCGACGGAGCCCTCGACGTCGACGCCGCCCTCGGCGAGAGCGCGGCCGCGCGCCGCAGCACGCTCGACGGGCTCGTCGTCGCCGACTGGCACAAGACCGGCAGGCAGCGCGTGCCGCGGCGGCACGTGCTGCTGCGCGGAACGTGGGCGCCCGGAAGCCGACCCTCGATCGGCGGACGCTCGAAGCCCTACGCGCTCTACGACCCGCCCGGGCCGATCGCCGCCGGCTCGCGCACGCCCTGGGTGCGACCCGCCCGCCCGATCACGCTGCTCGCCGCCGGTCCCGACAGCGTCACGATCGAGGAGACCCTGCTCGCGGGTGCCGAAGAGTACGACGACCTGCCCGTCGCGCTCACCCCCGCTCCGCCGCCCGACCCCGGCCAGCAGAAGCCCGCCATCGAAGAGTGGGGCGGCGCGCTCGTGACGGCTCTCACGGCGGGGGAGGAGCCCGACTGGCCGCGCGACGCGATGGTCGACCTGCTGCGACGCGTGCCGCCTGTTTCAGGGCCTGGTGCGACAGTGCCGCCAGCCGTGGAGCGCGCCGGCGGAGACGTCATCGATCATGTCGTCGAGCACCTGCTCGCCCTCGACCATTCCTACCTCGCCGTGCAGGGCCCGCCCGGCACCGGCAAGACCTACCTCGGCTCGCACGTCATCGCCCGGCTCGTCACCGAGCACGGCTGGCGCGTCGGCGTCGTCGCCCAGGGCCACGCCGTCGTCGAGCACGTGCTCGACGCGGTCATCGACGCAGGGGTTCCCGCCGCGCAGGTCGGCAAAGCGCCCAAAGACGGCGACACCGCGAGCGCCACCGCACGCTACACGGTGCTCGGCAAGGCCGCCGATCTGGCCTTCTTCACCGCGGAGCAGCCCGCCGGCTACGTCATCGGCGGCACCGCGTGGAACCACTCCAACCCCGCGCAGGTCGCTCGCCGCAGCCTCGACCTGCTCGTCGTCGACGAGGCCGGGCAGTTCTCGCTCGCGAGCACGATCGCCGCGAGCGTCAGCGCCCGCAACCTGCTGCTGCTCGGCGACCCGCAGCAGCTGCCCCAGGTCAGCCAGGGCACGCACCCCGAGCCGATCGACGGCTCCGCCCTCGGGTTCCTGAGCGAGGGTCACGACGTGCTGCCGGGCGAGCTCGGCTACTTCCTCGCCGAGACCCGGCGCATGCACCCCGCCCTCGCCGACGTCGTCAGCGCGCTCTCGTACGAGAGCAGGCTGCACGCCCACCCCACGGCCGAGACGCGCCACCTCGACGGCATCGCCCCCGGGCTGCACCCCATCCCGGTCGTCCACCACGGCAACGCCACCGAGTCGGCAGAGGAGGCGGCCGTCGTCGTCGAGACCATCCGCGAGCTGCTGGGCCGCACCTGGAACCCCGGCACGCGGGACGACGGCACCCCTCAAGGCCCCACCCGCCGCCTCACCGACGCCGACATCATCGTCGTCACGCCGTACAACGCTCAGCAGCAGCTCGTGCGCGAGCACCTCGACGCCGCCGGGTTGCGCGGCGCCCGCGTCGGCACCGTCGACACGTTCCAAGGGCAAGAAGCCGTGATCGCGATCGTGAGCATGGCCGCCTCATCGCCGCACGACGTCCCCCGCGGCATGGAGTTCCTCATCCTGCGCAACCGCCTCACCGTCGCCATCTCGCGCGCCGAATGGGCCGCGTACCTCGTGCACTCGCCCGCCCTCGTCGACCACCTGCCGCGCACCCCGAAAGCCGTCGCCGAGTTGAGCGCCTTCCTGCGCCTCCTCGACGCGGGGGAATGAGCCGAACGATCTCGCCCAGGCTCCCGCCCCGCCGGCGCCGGCCGACGGCCACGCACACCGAGAGCCGGTCCGCTCATCTCTACCGCGGCGCCCCCGTGCCCAGATACGGGTGCGCGTCGTACCCGAACTCGTGCTTGAGCGCCGAGCGCGCCGCGTAGTAGCCGGCGAGCCCGTGCACGCCCGGCCCAGGAGGCGTCGCCGACGAGCACAGGTACACCCCGCGCGCGGGCGTGCGCCACGGGTCGGTCGAGAGCACCGGTCGGGCGACGAGCTGCCCCAGGGTCGGCTCGCCGACCGCGATGTCCCCGCCCAGGTAGTTGGCGTTCTGCTGCTGCATCTGCGCCGCCGTGCGGCTCGAGGATGCCCGGATCAGCTCCCGGAAACCCGGCGCGAATCGCTCGATCTGCGCCACGATCGCCGCCTCGCGATCCACCGTCGACCCGTGCGGCACGTGCGTGTACGCCCACAGCGTGTGCTGCCCCTCCGGCGCGCGGCTCGCGTCGATCACGGTCGGCTGCGCGACGAGCACGTACGGGCTCTCCGGGTGACCGCCCGCCTCGACCTCCGCCTCGCCCGCCGCGATCTCCTCGCGCGAGCCGCCCAGGTGCAGGGTCGGCGTGCTCCGCAGCTCCTCGTTCGTCCACGGCACCGGACCGCTCAGCGCGAAGTCGACCTTCGCGACGC
The DNA here is from genome assembly GCA_005502445.1 of Microbacteriaceae bacterium X2B. Lineage (GTDB taxonomy): Bacteria > Actinomycetota > Actinomycetes > Actinomycetales > Microbacteriaceae > Microcella. The sequence goes on along the minus strand of SCPB01000034.1, from coordinate 3,219 downwards.
CGTTGCCGTACGCGAAGCCCTCCAGCCGGCGTCGGTAGCGCAGCGGCAGGCGATCGCCGGCGATGCGGGCGAGCGCGCGCGGGCTCGTGTCGAACAGCACCGCGCGGGCGGCGGGCAGGTCGCGCACGTCCGAGACCTCCGCACTCGTGACGATCGACCCCCCGTGCGCGCGCAGATCGTCGGCGAGCGCATCCGTGATCGATTGCGAGCCGCCCACCGGGATCGGCCAGCCGCGCGCATGAGCCGTCGTGCCGAGAGCGAGGGCGGCGCCCGCCGTCGACAGGCTCGGCATCGGGCGGATCGAATGCGCCGCGAGCCCCGCCAGCATCGCGGGGGCGAGGGGCTCGGCGAAGCGGACGTTCCACGACGGCAGACCCTGCTCGAGAGCGCGCAGGCCGAAGCGCAGCGCCGTCAAGGGGTGACGCGGCAGCTGCAGCAGCGGCGAACCCGTGAACTGCGCCACTCGGTGCGCGTTCTGCACGAGCAGAGCGAACAGCTGCCGCCACGCCGGCCCGTCGGCGCCGAGCGCGTCGACCGTGCGCTCCAGATCGCGGTAGGCGAGACCCGCGAGGCCCCCATCGAGCGGATGCCCGTACGAGATCTCAGGAACCCGCAGCTCGATGCGCTTCTGCAGCTCGAATCGCCGGAAGAAGCCCGACGACAGCGCGAGCGGATGCACCGCCGAACCGAGGTCGTGCGTGAACCCGGGGATCGTCAGCGCCCCGCTGCGCGCCCCGCCGCCGATCGTCGACGCGCGCTCGAGCACGAGAACCTCGAGCCCCGCCCGCGCGAGCGTGACCGCCGCCGCGAGGCCGTTCGGCCCCGAGCCGACCACGATCGCGTCGGGAGAACCGGAGGCCGTGTTCGACGGTGAGGCCGCGCTCGCATCGCTCATGGCTCGACCCTAGGCCGGTCGGCGTTCGGCGGGGTATCCCCCTGGTGACGACCAGGGCCGTGCGGCACACTGCCGGCATGCTCGAACGCGCCGGCGGCATCATCCGCGACTACGGCTACGTCGCCCGCCGCCGGTGGAGATCCATCCGCATGGGCATGCGGCCTCCCGAGCCGAGCACGGCGGACCGCGCCCCCGTGCTGCTGATCCCGGGGGTCTTCGAGACGTGGCACTACCTCGAGCCCGTCGGCGAGCGGCTCGCCGCTGAAGGACACCCCGTGCATTACGTCGAGCACCTCGGCTTCAACCGCCACCCCATCGGCGTGACCGCTGCACTCGTGCAGCGCCACCTCGACGAGTTCGACCTGCGCGACGTCGTCATCGTCGGGCACTCCAAGGGCGGGCTCGTCGGCAAGCACATGATGACCGTCGACGATGAGCACGAGCGCATCGCCCGGCTCATCGCCGTCAACACGCCCTTCCCGGGCACTCCGTTCGCGCGCTACGCCGTCTCCGCGTGGCGCGAGTTCGCGCCCGACCGCCCCGTGATCCGCACGCTCGACGCCGCAACCGGCGTCAACGCGCGCATCGTGTCGATCTTCAGCCGCTTCGACCAGTACATCCCCGCCTCGAGCCGGCTTGAGGGGGCGACGAACATCGAACTTCCCCTCGTCGGGCACTTCCGCGTGCTGGAGGACCCGCTGCTGCTCGCCGAGGTCGCGCGCTGGGCGGCGTCGCCCGGCTGAGCGCCGCTCCGCCCAGCGCCGCTCCGCCGAGCGGCGTGGACGACGCGTCGCACTACCCGGCGGCGGCTTCCTGCGGGAACCGCGCATCCCACTCCACCGTCGAGGGGTCCGTGACGGTCACCGATACGAGACCGGCGACGCCGAGGTCGTCGCGCGCCTCGCAGGTGAAGCTCACGCCGGTGCCGATCAGGATTCCGTCTGGGCAGACGACCGTTGCCGGCAGCTGCTGCGCCGCGAGATCGGCCGCGATGAGCTGCTCGATCGAGCGCAGCTGCTCCGACGTCGCCACGGTGGGCAGGAGCACAGTCGCGGCGCCGACCGCCGCGCCGACGACGATCGAGACCACCGCCGAGACCCAGACCGGTGCCGCACCGCGCTTGAGCGCCACAGCGCGGGCAATGAGGTAGGCGAGCGGGCCGAGCAGCAGCGCCCAGAGGATCGAGGGGCGCGTGCCGTGCCCGAACGAGCGCAGTCGAGCACGATCGGCGACCGCGATCAGCACGACGGCGAGCCAGCCGATGGCCGCTCCGGCGAGCGGGAGGAACGGCGCGATTGCGGCGGGGACGAGCCCGGCGACCACGTCGAGCGGCCCGAGCGCGATCGAGAGCGGCTCGAGCACCGGGAGTGCCGCGATGATGCGCTCCAGGTTCGCGAGCGCGAGCACCAGGGCGGCGACGAGCGGCACGAGCGCGAGCATCCAGACTGCGCCCGTCGACGACCGCAGCGTCCGCTGCGGCGGCGCCGCGACCGAGCCGGGCCAGGTGCGCGTCATCGGGCCGAAGTCGGCGGAGCCGGCGTCCGCGTCCGCTCCGGGCTGCGCGAAGCTCACGACGCTCGGCGGCTCGGCGCCCACGGCGCCGCTGACTTCGACGGGGCTGTCGGGATGCGCGAACGGCGGCGCCATGCGCGTCGGCGCAGCGGCCACCGGTCGGCTCGACACGGGCGCGGCCGAGGTGCCCGCCTCGGGCGGCGGCGCCATCGCGAGCATCGCATCTAAGTCGGCTGAGGCCGTCGCGGCCCGAACCGGAGCGGGAGCCGGGGGCTGCACGAGCGGAACGGCGGACTGAACGCGTTGCGGGCCCGTGAGACCGGCCAGCGGCGACAGCGCGGGCTCGACGCTCGCCGGGCGCGGCGCGGGAGCCGCGGCCGCTGCAGGAGCCGGCGTCGCCGGGGCGATGACCGCCGCACGCGCGACCGACGCGCTCCTGGCGGGATCGAGCGCGTCGAACTCGGGCGCCACAACCGCCGTCGACTCGCTGGGCACGGGCGTCGACACGGGCATCTGCAGCACACTCGCCGACATGGGGTAGTCGCCCGGGAAGGAGAACGGCGCCGCGTCAGCCGGGTCGCCGGCGACGGCGGTCGCGCCGGTCATCGCGGGCAGCGCGCTCGCCGGGGTCGTGACGATGACGGGCGGCTGGGCGGCGACCGCGGCGGCGACGACCGGCGCGACGGCGGGCGCGGAGGACCCGGCGGCGCGCGCGGCGGCGCGGGCGCCCTGAGGGCGTGCGGCCGGCGCCGCCCTCGTCTCGGGTTCCGCGCTGGTCGGCTCCGCGACGGGCGCGACGGGCGCCTCTGCGC
>SCPB01000033.1 GCA_005502445.1 Microbacteriaceae bacterium X2B | reverse complement strand
GACCGTCTGCCCCTCCTCGACCAGCAGGGCGTCGACCGTGCCGGCGAAGGGGCTCGGCAGCTCGACGAGCGACTTCGCCGTCTCGATCTCGCACAGCACCTGGTTGACGGCGATCGTCTCGCCGGGCTTGACCCGCCACGAGACGATCTCGGCCTCGGTGAGACCCTCGCCGACGTCGGGGAGCGGGAACTCGGAAACGCTCATGGGGACTCCTGAGGTGGGCGGATCAGTAGGACAGCGCGCGGTCGACGCCGTCGAGGATGCGGTCGACGTCGGGCAGGTAGACGCCCTCGAGCTTGGCCGGGGGGAAGGGCGTGTCGAAGCCCGAGACCCGGATGACGGGCGCCTCGAGCGAGTAGAAGGCCTTCTCGGCGACGGTCGCGGCGATCTCGCTGCCGACGCTCACGCCGCCCGGGGCCTCCTGCGCGACGACGAGCCGACCGGTGCGGCGCACCGACTCCAGCACCGGGCCGTAGTCGATCGGGCTCAGCGAGCGCAGGTCGACCACCTCGATGCTCGTGCCCTCCTGCTCGGCGAGAGCGGCGGCATCCAGCAGCATGCTCACCATCGCGCCATGGCCGACGACGGTGATGTCGGTGCCCGTGCGCACGACGCGGCTCGCGTGCAGCGGCGCGCCGGGATCGTCGAGGTCGACCTCTCCCTTGGGCCAGTAGCGGCTCTTCGGCTCGAAGAACAGCACGGGGTCGTCGCTCGCGATGGCCTCCTGGATCATCCAGTAGGCGTCGTGCGGCGTCGCGGGGCTCACCAGCCGCAGGCCGGGGGTGTGGGCGAAGTAGGCCTCGGGGCTCTCCTGGTGATGCTCGACGGCGCCGATGTGGCCGCCGTAGGGCACGCGGATCACGACCGGCAGGCGCAGCGCGCCCTCGTGCCGCGCGGTGAGCTTCGCGAGCTGGGTCGTGATCTGGTCGAAGCCGGGGAAGATGAAGCCGTCGAACTGGATCTCGCAGACCGGCCGGTAGCCGCGCATCGCGAGGCCGATCGCGGTGCCGACGATGCCCGATTCGGCGAGCGGCGTGTCGATGACCCGATGCGCGCCGAACTCTCGCTGCAGGTTCTCGGTCACGCGGAACACGCCGCCGAGCGGCCCGATGTCCTCCCCCATGAGCAGGACCTTCTCGTCCGCGGCGAGAGCCGCGGCGAGGCCCCGGTTGAGAGCCCGCGCCATCGTCATGGTCTGGATGCCCGTGGCCGGCACGGCGTGCGGGGCCGCCGGAGCGGCGGCAGCGGCGCCTGCGGTCGGCCCGGCCGTCGCGGCCGTGGTCTCGGCGGAGGTGTCGAGCGTGCCGGTCATGATTCCCCCTCGAAGGCGGCCTCGTAGTCGCGCAGCCACTCGCGCTGGGCATCCATGACCGGATGCGGCTCGCTGTAGACGTGCGCGAACATGCTCGAGGCCTCGGGCGGCTGCAGCGCGAGCGTGCGGCGGCGGGCATCGGCCGCGAAGTCGGCGGCCTCGGCGGCGGCCTCGGCGAAGAAGGCCTCGCCCTCGCCGCGGTGCCGCAGGTAGGCCTCGAAGCGGCTGATCGGGTCGCGCTCGCGCCAGAACTCGACCTCGGCGCTCTCGCGGTACTTCGTGGGGTCGTCGCTCGTCGTGTGCGCGCCCATGCGGTAGGTGAGGGCCTCGATGAAGCGCGGCCCCTGACCGGAGCGGGCGGCGTCGAGGCTCTCTGCGGTGACGGCGTAACTCGCGAGCACGTCGTTGCCGTCGATCTGCACGCTGGGGATGCCGAATCCGGCCGGCCGGTGGAACAGGGGTGTGCGCGACTGCACGCTCACCGGCACCGAGATCGCCCAGTGGTTGTTCTGGAGGAAGAACACCTGCGGTGTCTGATAGCTCTGCGCGAAGACGAAGGCCTCGTTGACGTCGCCCTGGCTCGTGGCGCCGTCGCCGAAGTACACCATGACCGCCGTGTCGCGGTCGGGGTCGCCCGTGCCGACGAGCCCGTCGAACTGCACGCCCATCGCGTACCCGGTCGCGTGCAGGGACTGCGAGCCGATCACGAGCGTGTAGAGGTGGAAGTTGCCGACCTCCTCCGGGTTCCAGCCGCCGTGGGTGAGCCCGCGGAGCATCGCGATGATCCGTACGACGTCGAGCCCGCGGATGTGGCCGACGGCGTGCTCGCGGTAGGCGGGGAAGATGTGATCCTGCGCGCGGGCGGCGTAGCCCGAGCCGACCTGGGCGGCCTCCTGCCCGAGGCTCGGGATCCACAGCGCGAGCTGGCCCTGACGCTGAAGGTTGCCGGCCTCGACGTCGAAGGCGCGCATGACCGTCATGGCGCGGTGGAAGCTGCGCAGCAGTTCGTCGTCGAGGCCGTCGACGACGGGCCGGTACTGCTCGGCTCGGTCGCTCTCGACGAGTCGGCCGTCGGGCGCGAGCAGCTGCAGGGTCTCGGCCGTAAGGGACATGGAGTCCACTCTAGGCCGGGCCCTGCGCACCCGCTCAGAGGGTGCGGACAACCTCGGCCGCGATTCGCAGGAGGGTGGGCACAGACTCTGGTTCGCCGATCGAGATGCGGATGCCCTCGGGCGGGAAGGCGCGCCCGATGACCCCGGCCTCGGCGAACCGCTCGGCGATCGCGGCGGTCTGCGCGCCGGTGGCGAGCCAGACGAAGTTGCCCTCGCTCGGCGGCACCGCCCAGCCCTGCTCGCGGAGCGCCGCGAGCAGGGCGTCGCGACGATCGGCGAGCTCGGCGACGTGCTCGAGGAGGTCCGCCTCGTGGTCGAGGGCGGCGAGCACCGCCGCCTGCGCGGTGCCCGTCACCGAGAGCGGGATCTGCGTCGCACGGGCGGCATCCAGGATGCTGCTCTCGCCGATCGCGTAGCCCACCCGCAGCCCGGCCAGTCCGTAGGCCTTCGAGAAGGTGCGGAGGATCACGAGGTTCGGCCACCGGCCGATGAGCGCGTCGCCGTCGACCGCCGCCGGGTCGCGCACGAACTCGGCGTAGGCCTCGTCGAGCAGCACGAGCACGTCGCCCGGAACGTCGGACATGAAGCGCTCGAAGTCGTCGCGGTCGACGACGGTGCCCGTGGGGTTGTTGGGGGTGCACACGATGACGAGGCGCGTGCGATCGGTGATCGCCGCCGCCATCGCCGGCAGGTCGTGGCGCGACTCGGCCGTGAGCGGAACGGGCACGGGCATCGCACCCGCGACCGTGACGAGGCCCGGGTAGGCCTCGAAGCTGCGCCAGGCGTACACGACCTCGTCGCCGCGGCCCGCGGCGGCGGTGATGAGCTGGGCGAGGATGCTCACGGATCCGGCGCCGACGATGATCTCGTCGGCGGTCACGCCGTGCCGCGCTGCGAGGCGGTCGCGCACGACGGCGGCCGTGGCATCCGGATACCGGTTGATCGAGGTCGCGGCCTCGGCGATCGCCGCGACGACGGCGGCGTGCGGCGGATTGGGGTTCTCGTTGCTCGAGAGCTTGAAGGCCTGCGGCGCTGCCGGTCGGCCCTGGCGGTAGGGCTGCATGGCGACGATCTCGGGGCGGAGCCGCACGGGCGGCGTCGCACGGGAGGGCTCGGTCACCGTGCCAGGATACGGCGCCCGCCTCCGCCACTCGCCCCGACGAGGCGGTGGCGGGGCGCCGCCGGGGGCGGCATAGTGGCCTCATGAAGCGATTCCTCGTGCGGCTGCTCATCAATTCGCTCGCCCTCTGGCTCACGACACTCATCGTGGCCGGGGTCTCGGTCGTGTCGTACTCGCCCGACGACACGCTCGCGACGGTGCTGACGTACTTGCTCGTCGCGCTCATCTTCGGGGTCGTGAACGCCGTCGTCGGCAACTTCATCCGCATCGTGGCCTTCCCGATCTACCTGCTCACGCTCGGGCTCATCGCCCTCGTCGTCAACGCGCTGCTGCTGCTGCTCGTGGCGTGGATCTCGAGCCTTATCGGCTTCGGGCTCGTCGTCGACGGCTTCTGGTGGGGCGTTCTCGGCGCGATCGTGCTGGGACTGCTGAGCTGGCTCATCGGCGTGCTGCTGCGCCCGCTCGTCGGTCGCGCCCGCTGATGCGCCGTCGGCGCGGCGCACGCTGCCGGCGCGGCGCAGTCGCTCACTCGCACCTCTCGCCCGCGTCGAGTCGCCGGGCCGTGTAGCGCAGCGCCTCGCCCTCCATCCCCTCGTCGCCGCCCGGCAGCCGGGCGATCGTGTCGCGCAGCAGCGGGGCGCCGGAGGCGTCGACGCGCGGCGCGGTCTCGCGGTAGGCGGCGAGCTGGTGCCCGGCCATCACCGGGTCGCCGTCGCGCCACTCTCCGTCGCCGCGCGGCGCCGTGACGAGCACCGCAGCGGTCGGCTGCTGGGGCCCGCCGAGCGCCGTGACGGGGTCGTCGTCGTGCGCGAGGACGACGGCGGGGTAGTCGCCCGTCACGGGCATGCCGCCGGTCGGCGCGCCCACGACGACCAGGCCGGCCGTGGCGTAGTCGCCCGACTCCGCGAGCAGGGTCGCGACGGCCGCGCCCTGCGAGTAGCCGGTGAAGACGACCTCGGTGTTCTCGCCGGCGCCGGCGTCGGTGAGCGCCTGCCGCACCGCCTGCAGCGACGAGGCGTCGTGCTCGGCGATCAGGGCGATGTTGCTCGCCATGTCCCACGGGTTCTCGCCGCCTTCGACGATCGCGCCGCCATCGGAGCCGCTGGCGGTGCCGGCGATGTACACCTCGAAGCGGTCGCCGCGCGGGCCCGGGTACCGCTCCACGCGCACGGGCCGGTCGGAATCCGGGATGCGCGCGATGCGCTCGGCGACGCCCTCGGGGGAGGCGACGGGAGCGATCGGGGCGAGGCGCGCGACGGTGACGGGCGCGCGCCCGCGGTCGCCCGCGAGCACGCCGACCCCGAGCAGGGCGCCGGCGGTCGTCGCGACCGAGCCGACGCCCAGCCCGTGCAGGGCATTCACCATCCCCGGCGGCACGCCGAGAGCGGCGAGTCCCGCCTCATCGGCCACGGTCGTGAGCAGACGGAGGGCGCCGGTGACCTCGGGGGCGTCGAGCAGGTGCCCGCCGAGCCGCTCGGCGCCCGCGCGGCCGCTGCGCTCGAAGCCCTCGCGCGAGGCGGCGGGCAGGAGCATCCACGCCCCGGCCGCGATCGCGATGACGGGCAGCACCGAGGGCAGCAGGGGGATGGCGAGCCGACCGGCGAGGAATCCGACCATCGAGGCGACGGGAGCGATCGCGTTCTCGAGCCAGGTGCGCGCCCGCGACTCGGCCCAGCCGTAGGCGTCGATCGCGGTACGCAGCCCGATCGTGAGCCACTCCAGCGCATCGGCCTCGGTGCGCAGCGCCGCGATCGCCTGCTCGAGCTCGGCGCCCGTGCCGTTCCACCGGTCTCCGGGTAGCGCCCCGGTGAGGGGGACGAGGCGCCCGGCGGCCGTGCCGCACGTCGTCGCACACGACCGCAGCCGCTCCTCGATCACCAGCAGGGTCTCGGAGGCCACCGCGGTCGAGCCGCCGCCGCCGATGACGAGCGGCTCAGCCATCGCCGCCGCCCGCGGGCACGAGCGCCGCCGCGGTCGCGCGCTCCTCGGCGCGATAGCGCGCCCCGACGAGCGCCTGCCCGGCGACATCGAGCGAGCGCCGCGCGGCGGCGAGGCCGTGCAGCCGGCGCTCGAGCGCCGCCGAGAAGGCCCGGGCCGCCGGCCCCCGCCAGTCGTCCTCCGCGGCGATCGATCGCACGCGCACGATGACCGACTCCACCTGCTCCGCGACCGCCGCGACGATGAGCTCACGGCGGCGCAGCTCGTGCACCTGCTCGACCGCGGATGCGGGCGTCGATCCCACCTGGTACCTCCTCACCGACCCGTGCCGGGATTTCAGGATGCGGCAGAGCGGTCGGCGGGGCATGCGGCGGAACGCGATCGGGGCATCCGACCGCCGCTTTCCGCGCTGTGGAGGAGCGGGAAGTGGGGGATGATGGGGGAATGAGCTTCGACCGGGATCTCGGGCAGCCCGGCGTGTTCCGCATCTGCTTCGTGTGCACCGGCAACATCTGCCGGTCGCCGATGGCCGAAGCCGTGTTCGGCGAGCTGATCCGCCAGCGCGGCTGGGAGCACCTGGTCTCGGTGCGGTCGGCGGGAACGGGGGAGTGGCACGTCGGCGAGCCGAGCGATCCGCGCACGCTCGCGGCCCTGCGCGAGCACGGCTACGAGGGCGAGGTGCACCGAGCCCGGCAGTTCGAGAGCCGCTGGTTCACCGACCTCGACCTCATCATCGCCTTCGACCGCACGCACGAGCGGATCCTCAAGACCTGGGCCCCCGACGACGACGCGCGCAGCAAGGTGCACCTGCTCATGACCTTCGATCCGGCGCACAACGAGGCGCTGCTCGACGTGCCCGACCCCTACTACTCCGACGCCGCGATGTTCGACACGGTGCTCGGCATGATCGAGCGGGCCTGCACCGCTCTCTTCCGCCAACTCGAACCCGGAATCCGACAGGGAGCCTCATGAGCCTCGCCCCCCAGCCCCTCAGCCCGCTCGACGGCCGCTACCGCGAGCAGGTCGCCGCGCTCGGCGAGCACCTCTCGGAGGCGGGACTCAATCGCGCCCGGATCCAGGTCGAGGTCGAGTGGCTCATCCACCTCACCGATCGCGAGCTCTTCGGCGCCCCCCGCCTCGCCGAGGAGCAGAAGAGGCGGCTGCGCCTCCTCGTCGTCGACTTCGGGCAGGACGACATCGAGGCCCTCGCTCGCCGCGAGGCCGTGACCCGGCACGACGTCAAGGCCGTCGAGTACCACGTGCGCGACCGGCTCGCCGAGCTCGGCCTCGGTGCGATCGCCGAGCTCACGCATTTCGCGTGCACGAGCGAGGACATCAACAACCTCGCCTACGCCCTCACGGTTCGCGCGGCGATCGTCGAGGTGTGGATGCCGCGGGCGCGCGCCGTCGTGGATGCCCTGCGCGAGCGGGCGCTCGCCTTCGCCGATGCGCCGATGCTCGCGCACACTCACGGCCAGCCCGCCACCCCGACGACGATGGGCAAGGAGCTCGCCGTCTTCGTGCACCGGATCGAGCGGCTGCTCGCCTCGATCGACGAGATCGAGTACCTCGGCAAGTTCTCCGGGGCGACGGGCACGTTCTCGGCGCACCTCGCCGCCGATCCCGAGCACGACTGGGTCGCGAGCTCGCGCGAGTTCGTCACGGGCCTCGGCCTCAGCTGGAACCCTCTCACGACGCAGATCGAGTCGCACGACTGGCAGGCGCAGCTCTACCAGCGCGTCGCGCACGTCGGTCGCGTGCTGCACAACCTCTGCACCGACGTGTGGACATACATCTCGATGGGCTACTTCCGGCAGATCCCGCAGCCGGGCGCGACGGGCTCGTCGACGATGCCGCACAAGATCAACCCGATCCGCTTCGAGAACGCCGAGGCGAACCTCGAGCTCTCGGCCGCGGTGCTGGACTCGCTCGCGGCGACGCTCGTGACCTCGCGCCTGCAGCGCGACCTCACCGATTCATCCGCTCAGCGGAACATCGGGGTCGGCCTCGGCCACTCTCTGCTGGCGCTCGACAACATCCTGAAAGGGCTCGGCGAGATCGCCCTCGACCAGGACGCCCTCGACCGCGACCTCGACGGCAACTGGGAGGTTCTCGGCGAGGCGATCCAGACGGTCATCCGCGGCGAGGTCACCGCGGGCCGCTCGTCGATCGCCGACCCCTACGCGATGCTCAAGGAGCTCACGCGCGGCCATCGCGTCGGCGGCGACGAGCTCAGGGCCTTCGTCGACGGCCTCGACGTCTCGGACGAGGCCAAGCGGCGGCTGCGGGCGCTCTCGCCCGCGGGCTACGTCGGCGTCGCGGCCGAGCTCGCGCGCCGGGTAGGCCGCGGCTCCGACTGACGCGCGCGGGGCATCCCCGGTTCGTCGTCGACCGAACCGTGCGACGAGCGGTCAATCGTGCGGAGTGCCGGGGGGCGGTTCGCCGTCCATCGGCTTGTTCGGCGTGATCGCGAGCATGAGCATCGAGATGACCAGGAGGTCGATCACGAAGGTCGCGCCGAGCACGATCGTGGCGAAGCCCGCGTCGCGCGTGACGGCGAGGATCGTGCCGCCGGCGAACAGGGCGATGACGGCGGCGAAGCCGACGAGCTCGCCCGGTCGGAGGCGCTCGCGACGGCGGGGTTCGGTCATGAGGGGGAGTGCTCCTTCTGCGAGGCGCCCCCGGTGAGGCTGAGCGCGGCGATGACGAGGAAGACGCCGACGACGATGGCGTACGCGCCGAGGAAACCGACGACCGCGACGGGCTCGTCGATGACGGCGACGATGACGGCGAGGGCGAGCGTGCCGGTGCCGACGACGACCGCGTCGCGCGCGAAGGCGTGCGCGCCGCGGCGGCGGATGCCCCACACGAGTTCCCACGCGCCCGAGAGCACGGCGTAGCCGCTGACGACGAGCAGCAGGAACGGCAGCCCGGCGTCGGAGCGAGCGAGCGAGACGAGACCCGTGATGCCGGCGATGACGGCGAGCCCGGCGTGGAGCGATCGCAGCGCCTCGCCGGCGGGCAGCCGCAGCGCCGAGCCGCCCAGCACCATCGCGCTCACCGCACCGAGCGCGCCGAGCGCGAGCAGACCGGTTCGCGCGGAGTGGTCGGCGGTGAAGGTGAGGACGAGGCCCACGACCAGGAGCGGCGCGGCGCGCAGCAGCGTCGCCCGGGTGAGGGCGCGTGGTGCGGTGTGGTCGATGGTCGCCATGAGGTCCTTCGGGCAGCGCGGGAGCCGCCGGGGTCGGTGGGGGCTCGCCCAGCCTACGGTGGCGAGCCGAGTGCGACCTGCGGCGCGAGATCGCGGAGCGCTGTCAGACCCGCGGCATGTCGGCGAAGCGCGAGAAATGGCCGTGGAAGCCGACCGTGATGGTGTCGGTCGGGCCGTTGCGGTGCTTGGCGACGATGAAGTCGGCCTCTCCGGCGCGCGGGTTCTCTTTCTCGTAGGCGCTCTCGCGGTGCAGCAGGATCACCATGTCGGCGTCCTGCTCGAGCGAGCCCGACTCGCGCAGGTCGCTCAGCGCGGGCTTCTTGTCGGCGCGCTGCTCGGGGCCGCGGTTGAGCTGCGAGAGCGCGACGACGGGCACCTGCAGCTCTTTCGCCATGAGCTTGAGGGCGCGGGAGAACTCGCTGACCTCCTGCTGGCGCGACTCCACTCGCTTGCCGCTCGTCATGAGCTGCAGGTAGTCGATGATGACCATCTTGAGACCGACGGTCTGCTTGAGCCGCCGGCACTTGGCGCGGATCTCGACGAGCGTCATGTTGGGGCTGTCGTCGATGTAGAGCGGGGCGTCGTTGATGCGGCCGCGCGTCGAGGCGATGGTCGTCCAGTCGCGCGATTCGAGCGTGCCCTTGCGCATCGCGTGCAGCGGCACGGAGGCCTCGGCCGAGAGAAGGCGCATGGCGATCTCGCTGCGGCCCATCTCGAGCGAGAAGAAGACCGTGGGCATGTCGTGCTTGATGGCGGCCGCGCGGGCGAAGTCGAGCGCGACGGTCGACTTGCCGAGCGCGGGGCGGGCGGCGATGAGGATGAGCTGACCGGCGTGGAGGCCGTTGGTGAGCGCGTCGAGGTCGGCGAAGCCCGTGGGCACGCCCGTCATCGAGCCGTCGCGACCGCGGGCGGCCTCGATCTCGTCGATCGCCTCGTTCACGGCGTCGGTGAGCGGCACGTAGTCCTCGGCCTGCGTGCCCCCGGCGACCGCGTAGATCTCGGCCTGGGCGTTGTTGACGAGGTCGGTGACCTCGCCCTCGCTCGCGTAGCCCATCTGCACGATGCGGGTGCCGGCGTCGACCAGTCGGCGCAGCACGGCCTTCTCGGCGACGAGGGAGGCGTAGAAGCCGGCGTTCGCGGCCGTTGGGACGATCGCCGTGAGCGTGTGGAGGTAGTCGGCGCCTCCCGCGCGCGACAGCTCGCCGGCCTTGGTGAGCTGATCGGTCACCGCGATGACATCGGTCGGCTCTCCGTGGGAGTAGAGCGTGAGGATCGCCTCGAAGACGACCTCGTGCTTGGGGATGTAGAAGTCGATGCCCCGCACGGTCTCGATGACGTCGGCGACCGCGTCCTTGCTCAGGAGCATGCCGCCGAGAGCGCTCTGCTCCGCGAGGAGGTCGTGGGGCGGGACGCGTTCGGAGCCGCGGGAATCGGAGCCGCGGGAGTCGAGAGCGCTGCCGATGTGCGCGATGGACACGAAGGAGCCTCCCGTTCTGCGAGCGCGATGACGTGCTGGATTCAGGTGTACCGCCGACCCCCGACAACCGCGGTGCGACACGGTGCCGGGCGCTGTCCGGGGTGGACACGGCCTCACCCTAGGCAGCGCGGCGAGCACCCCTCAACCACGCCTGTGGATAACTTTGTGGAGAGGTGTCGAGAAACGCCGGTGCCCGTGTGAACAGCCTGTGGAGAGCCCTGTGGGGTTCGCGCCGATATCAGCGTGAAAAACTTCGTTGATCAGGACTTTCTCTTTCCACACGATGTGTGGGGAAACGCGGTTCAACTGCAGCTTCAGACTTCCCCGAACGGGGGTCATGCCTGTGCACAAGAGTGGTGCTTATCTCTTGCCTCCAGCGGGTGAAGCAGGTAATGAGCGCCTTCTGGCGGGGCGCGGATCGCGCCGCCGGACGGGCGGCCGGGGCATCCCGCGGCCGGTCCCCCCAGACAGTCCCCGCAGACGACGGCGCCCCCGGGGTGAGACCCGGGGGCGCCGTGCGTGCGATTCGAGCGACTACTTCGCCGCGACCACCTGGAGGGTGATCGTCGCGACGATGCCGTCGCGCAGCTTGAGGATCGCCTCGTGGGTGCCGACCGCCTTGATCGGCGCGACGAGCTCGACGAGCCGCTTGTCGATCGAGCCGACGCCCGCGGCCTCGACGGCCGCGGCCACGTCAGCGGTCTTGACCGAGCCGAACAAGCGCCCCTCGGCGCCCGCCTTGACGGCGAGCTTCACGGGATTGGCCTCGAGACGGGCCTTGAGGTCCTGCGCCTCCTCGATCGTGGCGTGCTCGCGGGCGACGCGGGCGGCCTTGATCTGGTCGACCTGCTTCTCGCCGCCACGGGTCCACGCCACGGCGTAGCCCTGCGGGATGAGGTAGTTGCGCGCATAGCCGTTCTTGACCTCGACGATGTCGCCGGGGGCACCGAGCCCGGTGACCTCCTGCGTGAGAATGAGCTTCGACATCACGGCCCCCTTAGCGGCCGGCGCCCGCGTACGGCAGCAGGGCCATCTCGCGCGCGTTCTTGACGGCGCGGGCGATGAGGCGCTGCTCCTGCACGGAGACACCGGTGATACGGCGAGCACGGATCTTCCCGCGCTCGGAGATGAACTTGCGGAGGGTGGCGACATCCTTGTAGTCGATGATGCCAACCCGGATCGCCTTCGCGGGGGCTGCGTTCTTCGCGCCCTTGCCGCCGCGAGGCTTGCGGCGGTCGCCGCTGCTCTTGCCAGCCATAGTGGTTGTCCTTTACGAAATCAGCTGCCGGTGCTCGACCGGATCAGAACGGGGTGTCGTCGGAGAAGGAGCCGGGCGTGTTCCACACGTCCCCGGCGTTCGCGGCGCTCGGGCCCGAGGCCGCAGGAGCACCCCACGGCTCGTCGGCGACCGCGGCGCTGCCGCCTCGGCCGCCACCCATGGCGCTGCCGCCCGACGTGCGGGTGACCTGGGCGGTGGCGTAGCGCAGGCTCGGGCCGATCTCGTCGACCTCGAGCTCCATGCTCGTGCGCTTCTCGCCTTCCTTCGTCTCGTACGATCGCTGCTTCAGGCGGCCCTGCACGATGACGCGCGAGCCCTTCGTCAGCGAGGAGGCGACGTGCTCGGCGAACTCGCGCCACACGCTCGCGCGCAGGAACAGCGCCTCGCCGTCCTTCCACTCGTTCGCCTGGCGGTCGAACGTGCGGGGGGTCGACGCGATGGTGAAGTTCGCCACGGCGAGCCCGTTCTGCGTGTACCGCAGCTCGGGATCGGCGGTGAGGTTGCCGACGACGGTGATGATCGTCTCGCCGGCCACGACTACTCCGCGGCCTTGGCGGCGGGGGCCTTCGCCGCGGCGGCCTCGCGAGCCGACTTCGACGCGGCCTTCTCCGCGGCCTTCGCCTCGAAGGCGGCGACGCGGGCGACGGCTTCCTCGGCGCGCAGCACCTTGGTGCGCATGACGGCCTCGCTGAGCTTCAACTGCCGGTCGAGCTCCTGCGTGGCCGCGGGATTCGCGGTGAAGTTCACGACGGCGTAGATGCCCTCGGTCTTCTTCTTGATCTCGTATGCGAGGCGACGACGGCCCCAGATATCGACGTTCTCGATGTTCCCACCGTCATTGCGGATGACGTTGAGGAACTTGTCGAGGCTCGGAGCGACCGTGCGCTCGTCGATCTCGGGGTCGAGGATCACCATCAACTCGTACTGATGCATGACTCACCCACCTCCTTCGGACTCGAACGGCTGCAGGCGATCTGCAGCAGGAGGGTATGGCATCAGTCGCCCACTGGGGACAGGGCCCCGGGCAACCTGCCCAGCGTAGTCGATGAGGGATGCTGCGCGCCAGTTCAGGAGGCGGTGGCGCGCCGCTGCCACCAGGCCAGCAATCGCCGCTCGGCCTCCTCCGCGCCCAGCGGCCCCTCCTCCAGGCGCAGCTCGAGCAGGAACCGGTATGCCTCGCCGACGACCGGCCCGGGTCGCAGCCCGAGGATCGCCATGACCTGCTCGCCGTCGAGGTCGGGCCGGATCGCCGCGATCTCCTCCTGCTCGGCGAGCGCCGCGATGCGCCGCTCGAGCTCGTCGTACGCGCCGCGCAGGCGAGCGGCCTTGCGGCGGTTGCGGGTCGTGACGTCGGCACGGGTGAGGATGTGGAGTCGCTCGAGCAGCTCGTCGGCGTCGCGCACGTATCGGCGCACGCCCGAGTCGGTCCACGGGGCGTCGCTGTAGCCGAAGAAGCGCAGGTGCAGCTCGATGAGCCGGCTCACCGCGACGATCGTCTCCTTGTCGAACCGCAGCGCGGTGAGCCGCTTGCGCGCGAGCTTGGCGCCGACGATGTCGTGGTGGTGGAAGGTCACCGCTCCGCCCGCCTCGACCTTCTTCGTCGCGGGCTTGCCGATGTCGTGGAGCAGGGCCGCGAGGCGCAGCACGACGTCGGCGGGGGCATCCGCCGCCGCGCCGCGCGCGCGCTCGTGCTCGATCGCCTGATCGAGCACCGTGAGCGAGTGCTCGTACACGTCCTTGTGGTGGGCGTGCTCGTCGACCTCGAGGCGCAGGGCGGGCAGCTCGGGCAGCACGAGCTCGGCGAGGCCCGTCGCGACGAGCAGCTCGAGGCCGCGCCGCGGAGCGGAGGTCGAGAGCAGTTTGACGAGCTCGTCGCGAACGCGTTCGGCCGAGACGATGCCGAGACGATCGCGCATCCCCTCGATCGCCTGCAGCGTCGCGTCGTCGACCGAGAGGCCCAGCTGCGCCGCGAACCGCGCCGCTCGCAGCATGCGCAGCGGGTCGTCGCCGAACGACTGCTCGGGCGAGACGGGAGTGCGCAGCCGCCCGGCGAGCAGGTCGTCGAACCCCCCGCTCGGGTCGACGAGCGCGAGCCCGGGCAGGCGCAGGGCCATCGCGTTGACGGTGAAGTCCCGACGCACGAGATCGCCCTCGAGCGTGTCTCCGAAAGCGACGACCGGCTTGCGGGAGTCGGCCTCGTAGGCGTCGGAGCGATAGGTGGTGATCTCGACCGTGTGGCCGCCGATGCGCGCCCCGATCGTGCCGAAGGCGCGCCCGATGTCCCAGTGCGCCGTCGCGACCGGCGCGACGATCGCGACGATGTCGTCCGGATGCGCGCTCGTCGTGAGGTCGAGGTCGTTCACCGGGCGGCCCAGGAACGCGTCGCGCACCGGGCCGCCGACGAGGGCGAGTTCGTGCCCGGCCGCCTCGAACCGTGCGGCCAGGGTCGCGAGCGGCTCGGCGGCGGCCAGAGCCCGCAGCCGGTCGAGGGCCTCCGCCACGCTCTGCATAGTCACCAGAGTCTAGACTTCCGTGCATGTCGGCCGAGCGGGTGCGAGGGGCTTCTGCCGTTCCCGCGACCCGGGTGCGAGCGCTGCTCTCGACCCTCCTGATCGGTGCTCTCGGCCTCGCGATCGGCGTCGCCGGCCACTCGTCGTCGCCCGCCGCGGCATCCGCTCGCGGCGACGAGGCGACGAGCGGCCTCGTCATCACCGTCGCCCCCGCGGAATCGGGCATCGTCCGGCCAGCAGGCGCGCTCTCGGTGCGCGCGGTCGCGACGAACTCCTCGACCGAGGCGACCCCGGCGGGCATCGCGACTCTTGCGATCGCGGCGGGCGAGCCCGCGGGGGCCGACCGGCTCGCCGCGTGGTTCGGCGAGGGCGACACCGGCGTTCGACCGGCATCCGTGGCGACCGCCGCCGTGCCCGCGCTCGAGCCGGGATCGAGTTCCGCGATCGACCTCGCCGTCGCCGCCGATGCAGTCGCGTTCGGCGGAGCATGGGGACCGCGCCTCGTCGAGGTCACCGTGCAGGCGGGGGAATCCGTTCTGGGCACGGCGCGCTCGGCCGTCGTGTGGACTCCGGACGGGACGAGCCCCGCGCCCTCGACCACCCTGACGGTGATCCCCCTCACGGCGCCGGGCTTCGACGACGCCTTCCTCGCCGCGGACGATCTCGCGGTGCTCACGGCGCCGGGCGGCGTGCTCGTTCGCACCCTCGAGGCCGTCGCGGGCCGCCCCGTCGCGATCGGCGTCGACCCGCGCATCATCGCCTCGATCCGCGCGCTCGGCACGGCGGCGCCGGAGTCGGCCACGGCCTTCCTCGACCGGCTCGCGCTCATCCCGAACGACACCTTCGCCCTCGCCTGGGCCGACGCCGACCCGATCGCGACGGCGCAGGCGCGGGGGGTTCCCCTGCCGCCCGTCGAGGGGGCGGGCACAGCGGTCGACGCGAGCGTGCTCGACGGGGGAGTCGACGAGCAGAGCTCCGAGGATGCGGCGGGATCCGACCCCTCTCCCTCGACGAGCGCCGAGCCCGCGTCGCCCACGCCGACCCCGAGCCGGCTCGCCGAGGAGGCGCCGACCGCGGCCGAGCTGAGTGCGTGGCCGCACGACCTCGACGCGGTCGCCTGGCCGCGCGAGGGCAGCGCGACGGCCGCCGCGCTGGGCGTTCTCGAGGAATCCGGCGGCGAGACCGTGATCCTCGGTCGCAGCAGTCTCGACGCCGACCCCGGGCTCGTCGGTCGCACAGGCGGACTGCGTGTCGTGCGCGCCGACGACGCACTCTCGCGCGCCGCGCGCGACGCGGCCGCCGCGACCACCGAGCAGGAGTGGCAGGCGGCCTTCGCGCGCGTCTCGGCACTCATCGCCGCCTCGAGCACGGCCGACGCCTCCCCGGCATCGCTCATCGCCTTCGGTCGCGAGCGGCTCGGCAACTCGCTGCGCCTCGTCGAGCTTCTCGGGGCGATCGAGGCCCTTCCCTGGTCGCGCGGGGGCTCCCTCGTGGCCGCGATCGAAGCATCCCGCCCCCCCGAGGTCGGCATCGTCGACGCGCAGCCCAGCGAAGAGCGGCTGCTCGAGGTCGCGCGGATGCTCGACGCCGAGGCCGCCGATCGCGTCTTCGCCGAGATCGCCCTCGAGCCGACCTCGATCACCGATGCGCGCCGTCTCGAGCTGCTCGCCGCGCTCTCGCTCGGCTGGGGCGACGAGTCCAGTGCGGCGGCGGCGCGGTTCCTCACCGCATCGAGCGAGCTGCGATCGAGCGTGCAGATCGTCGAAGGCCCCATCCTGCTGCTCGCCGACCGCTCGTCCCTGCCGGTGACCGTGCAGAACGGTCTCGATGTTCCGGTCCGGGTGTTCGTGCGCGTCGACGCCGCGACGGGCCAGCTGCGCGTCGAGGATCGCACCGTCGAAGCGCTCGTCGAGCCGCAGTCGCAGACGCGCGCCCTCGTCCCCGTTCAGTCGCTCACCAACGGCGAGGTCGAGATCACCGTCTCGCTGATCGACGGCGAGAGCCGCGCCATCGGCTCGCCGACGACCGTGCTGCTCAACCTGCAGGCGGGGTGGGAGACCGCCGCGGTCGTCGTGCTGGCCGTGCTCGTCGTCGGCCTGTTCGCCTTCGGTCTCGCCCGGGACATCCGCCGCCGCCGCACGCGCCGCACACCCCCCTCGGTGGGGCGCGTGCCCGACGGTGACAGGATCACCTCGTGAGCACCCCCGGCGAGGCGATGGAGGACGCTAACCCGGACGACCCGCGCGTCGAGGACGCCGCGGCGGAGCGAACGGGCGGCGTCGGACAGGCGAGCCTCGTGCTCGCCGCTGGCACGATCGTCTCGCGTCTGCTCGGCTTCGTGAGCGCCGTCATGCTCACCCAGA
Source organism: Microbacteriaceae bacterium X2B (assembly GCA_005502445.1). Classification (GTDB taxonomy): domain Bacteria; phylum Actinomycetota; class Actinomycetes; order Actinomycetales; family Microbacteriaceae; genus Microcella. The sequence goes on along the minus strand of SCPB01000033.1, from coordinate 4,353 downwards.
CGATCGGCGCCATCGGCTCGGGCGCCAACACCTTCGCGCTCGCCAACCAGCTGCCCAACAACATCTACGCCATCGTCGCCGGCGGCGTGCTGAGCGCCGTGCTCGTGCCGCAGATCGTGCGCGCGAGCATGCACGACGACGGCGGGCAGGGCTTCATCAACCGGCTCGTGACGCTCGGGCTCGTCGTGTTCCTGATCGCCGCGGTCGTCGCGACGCTCGCCGCGCCGCTGCTCGTCGGCCTCTACGCCGCCTCGGCAGACGGAGGGGGCCGCGGCTTCACCGGCGAGGAGCTCGCGCTCGCGACCGCCTTCGCCTATTGGTGCCTGCCGCAAGTGCTCTTCTACGCGCTCTACACGCTCTTCGGGGAGGTGCTCAACGCGCGCCGCGTGTTCGGGCCGTTCACGTGGGCGCCGGCGATCAACAACGTGGTCGCGATCGCGGGCCTCGTCGCATTCGGCGCGATGTTCGACGCCGACGTGACCCGGGCATCCGCCTGGTCGCCCGAGATGATCGCCGTGCTCGGGGGCTCCGCGACGCTCGGAGTGGCCGCGCAGGCGCTCGTGCTCGTGCTGTTCTGGCGGCGCGCGGGACTGCGCTACCGGCCCGAGTTCCGGTGGCGCGGCGTCGGCCTCGGCGCGACGGGCCGGGCCGCCGGCTGGGTCTTCGCGATGATCGTCGTGATGCAGCTCGGCGGCATCGTGCAGACGCGCGTCGCCTCCGAGGCGGCGACCGCCGACGATGCCTCGCTCATGGTCATGCGCACGGCCTGGTTGCTGTTCATGCTTCCGCACTCGGTCGTCGTCGTCTCGCTCGTCACCGCGTACCTCACGCGCATGAGCGCTCACGCGCGCGACCGCGACACCGGGGCGGTGCGCGCCGACACGACCGAGGCGATCCGCATCACGGGGCTGTTCATGACCCTCGCGACGATCGGCCTCGTCGCCGTCGCCGTGCCCTTCGGCCGCATCTTCGACAGGGGAGCCGTCGACCAGATCGCCACGGTGCTCATCGCCTTCGTCGTGGGGCTCGTGCCGTTCAGCGTCTATTTCGTCATGCAGCGCGTGCTCTACGCGCTCGACGACACGCGCACCGCGTTCTGGCTGCAGCTCGCGCACACCGCCTTCTTCATCACCGGCGCCCTGCTCTGCGGCCTGCTGCCGACCGCCTGGATCGTGCCGGGCATCGGCCTCGTCACCTCGGCCGCCGGCGCCTTCCAGATGGTGCTGGGCGGCATCGTGCTGCGCCGTCGTCTCGGGGGGCTGGATGCCGCGCTCATCGCGCGCCGCATGACCCAGTTCGCCGCCGCCGCCGTGCCCGCCCTGCTCATCGGCCTCGTGATCGCCTGGTCGCTCGGCTGCTTCGGCGAGACCGGATTCGCGCGCGACTCGATCGGCGGCGCCGCCGCGAGCATCGGCCTCATCGCCGTGCCGATGGTGCTCGCCTACGGCGCGCTGCTGCTTCTGATGCGGGTTCCCGAGGCGACGCGGGCTCTCGACCTCGTGCGCGCCCGGCTCGGTCGCTGAACGCCCGGTGAACAGGGCCGCGAGCGGAATACCGCCGATCTAGGATGAGTTGTCACCCGTGTCGGCCGCACTCGCGCCCGGCCTCGACCTCGTGAGGACTGCTCATGCGCCACGTCATCATCATCGGCTCCGGCCCCGCCGGCTACACCGCCGCGATCTACGCGGCACGCGCGAACCTGGAACCGCTCGTCATCGCGAGCTCGGTCGAGTTCGGGGGGGAGCTCATGAAGACCACCGAGGTCGAGAACTTCCCGGGCTTCCCGGAGGGCATCATGGGGCCGGATCTCATGACGCGCATGCAGCAGCAGGCGGAGCGCTTCGGCGCAGAGATCGTCTTCGACGACGTCGTCTCGCTGGAGCTCGAGGGACCGGTCAAGCGCGTGACGCTCGGCAACGGCGACGTGCACGAGGCCCATGCGATCATCTACGCAACCGGCTCGGCCTACCGCAAGCTCGGCCTGCCCGACGAAGAGCGCCTGAGCGGCTACGGAGTGTCGTGGTGCGCGACGTGCGATGGTGCGTTCTTCCGTCAGAAGACCGTCGCGGTCGTCGGCGGCGGCGATTCGGCGATGGAGGAGGCGACCTTCCTCACGCGGTTCGCCGAGAAGGTCTACGTGATCCACCGCTCCGAGACGCTGCGCGCCTCCGCTGCGATGCAGGATCGCGCGAAGAACGACCCGAAGATCGAGTTCCTGTTCGACAAGACCGTGCAGCGCATCTACGGCACCGACCTCGTGACGGGCGTCGGCCTCGTCGACACCGTGACGGGGGAGGAGTCGGCCCTCGACCTCAGCGGTCTGTTCATCGCCATCGGCGCCGACCCGCGCACGCACCTCGTGCACGGCCAGCTCGACCTCACCGAGCACGGCACGATCGCCGTCGAGGGGCGCAGCTCGCGAACGAGCATCGCGGGCGTCTTCGCCGCGGGCGACGTGCTCGACCCCACCTATCGCCAGGCCGTCACCGCCGCGGGCAGCGGCACGGTCGCGGCACTCGACGCGCAGCACTACCTCGAAGCCCTGCACGACGCGAGCCGCGAGACCGCGACCGCGACCGCCTGACCACCGACCACGAGAACCCAAGGAGCCCCATCATGAGCACGCGCGACGTCACCGACGCCACCTTCGAGGCCGAGGTCCTGAACAGCGAGAAGACCATCATGGTCGACTTCTGGGCCGAGTGGTGCGGCCCCTGCCGCGCCGTCTCGCCGATCCTCGACGCGATCGCGACCGAGCACTCAGACAAGATCGACATCGTCAAGCTCAACGTCGACGACAACCCCGAGACGGCGATGAAGTACCAGATCACCTCCATTCCGGCGATGAAGGTGTTCAAGGGCGGCCAGGTCGTCAAGACCGTCATCGGCGCGAAGCCCAAGCCGGCGCTCGAGGCCGACCTCGCCGACTACCTGAAGTAACCCGAACGACCGATCACGGGCATCCGTGCCCCGCGTTCTCGCGCGGCCCGCTCCTTCCGGGGCGGGCCGTTCGCGATTCTGCCCGTATTCTTGAGGGCACTGCCGCCTCGGGCAGACCGCTTGATGGGTGGTGAGCCATGACGATTCCCCGTGAGGGAACCAACCTCGACCCCTGGTACGGGCTGTACGCCGACCGCACCGCCGGTCTGAGCGCCTCCGAGGTCCGAGCTCTCTTCGCCGTGGCATCCCGCCCCGAGGTCGTCTCGCTCGCGGGCGGCATGCCGTTCGTCAAGGCTCTGCCGCTCGAGAGCATCACCGCCTCGATGGAGCGCGTGATGCGCGAGCAGGGCGCGAGGGCGCTGCAGTACGGCTCGGGGCAGGGCACGCCCGAGCTGCGCGAGCACATCCTCGAGATCATGGCGCTCGAGGGCGTCCGTGCCGGCGTCGACGACGTCGTCGTGACGACCGGTTCGCAGCAGGCGCTCGATCTCATCGCCAAGCTGTTCCTGGACTCCGGGGATGTCGTGCTCGCCGAATCGCCGTCGTACGTCGGGGCGATGGGAATCTTCCGCTCCTACCAGGCCGAGGTCGCGCACGTGGCGATGGACGACGACGGGATGATCCCGCAGGCGCTCACGGAGCGCATCGCCGCCCTGCGCGCGCAGGGCCGGTCGATCAAGTTCCTCTACCTGATCCCCAACTTCCACAACCCGGCCGGGGTGACCCTGAGCTGGGAGCGACGGCTCGAGATCATCGAGATCGCCCGCCGCGAGGGCGTGCTCATCATCGAGGACAACCCTTACGGGTTGCTGTGGTTCGACCGCCCCGCCCCGCACGCGATGCGCTCGGTGGAGACCGACGGCATCGTCTACCTCGGCTCGTTCTCGAAGACGCTCGCCCCGGGGTTCCGCATCGGCTGGGCGCTCGCTCCGCACGCGATCCGCGAGAAGCTCGTGCTCGCCGCCGAGTCGGCGATCCTCTCGCCGAGCGCCGTCAACGAGCTCATCGTGAGCGACTACCTCGGCAACTCCGACTGGAAGGGTCAGATCGACACCTTCCGCGTGCTCTACCGGGATCGGCGCGACGCGATGATCGACGCGCTCGAGCACTACCTGCCCGATCTGCACTGGACCCTCCCCAACGGCGGTTTCTACGTCTGGGTGACGATGCCCGACGGTCTCGACGCGAAGGCGATGCTGCCACGCGCGGTCAAGGAGCTCGTCGCCTACACGCCCGGGACGGCGTTCTTCGCCGACGGCAGCGGGCGGGCCAACCTGCGACTGTCGTACTGCTACCCGACCCCGATCGACATCCGCGAGGGCATCCGACGACTCGCGACGGTCGTGCGCGGCGAGCAGGAGCTGCTCACGACGTTCTCCCCGACGGGCCCTGGCGATCTCGTGCTTCCCGCCC